>CAZRML010000024.1:0-56852 GCA_964601205.1 uncultured Actinomycetota bacterium
TCCTCCTATGTTTCCCCATTACCTTTCTCCTTTCTCTTTCCCTGCTTCCTCTATTCTAGTATATCTTAAGAAAGTGTCTAGTTTATGGGGTTCACTTCATCTTAAAGCTAAACTCTACAAAAAATTGGCCATCTTCTATATGGAAAGGTATCAACACGGAATCTCCTCCGCTCAGACAGCTGGTATCGAAATCACTTCCGCTGACTACTACGGGAAGAGACTGGTCGAGTTCAATCCCTGTACTTGCCAGTTCCACTTTTATTCCACCGGCAATCATATTGGTTATTTCCCCCACCGCATCCCTTACGTCTCCATCTATTTCCTGGTACGGTATACCCAGCATATTGGAGGTAACTCTCAATGCGCTATTCTTTTCAAAGTGTACAATAATGGAAGCGGTTATTGTTCCTCCCAGGCCAATAATCCCGGTCACATCCTTTTTATTTGGTATCGGATTGTCATTATCTTCTCTATTTATTGGTTCTCCCTGCACAGGGTTTAAAAAAACCATGGTAGAAAAAATATCATTAACCACTTTCTTTATATATTCGATGAATTTTTTATCCATTTAATTCTCCCGGGTATTTTTTAAGAAAAATATTTATCGATTTTTTGCTCCAGCTGCATGGAAGTAAACGGCTTTGTTATGTAATTATCAACACCATTGTCCAGAGCCTCTTCCATTTTTGCGGCACTGCCCTCGGTGGTGATCATTATAATTACGATTTTTTTGCCAGTTTTTACTTCCCGCACCTTTTTGACAAAACCCAGGCCGTTCAGGTTGGGCATGATCCAGTCCGCCAGTATAAGGTCGGTCTTCTTGGGATTGAATACTTTCAGCCCTTCCACTCCATCCGATGCTTCGGATATTTCTGAATCATAGTATTTACTGTCGGTTAAAGATTTTTTGATAATTTTACGTATCACTGCAGAATCATCTACCACTAGGATGTTCAGGGGCACCATTCCCTCCTTTTATTTGTTTAAAACTTTATTGTTAATAATTAATATCGGATTATTAAAAAAAATAATTAAATGTTTTATTAATATTTATTTAGCAATCCTGAGTTTTAAAGAAATTAAATCATTTAGGGCATCCAAGACAGCTCGATTACTGCTGTTTCTACAAGTTTTTTGGATCAATAAGATCTTTCTTAATTTAAGTAATTAAAGTATAATTAATAAAATAATTATTTAGTACTTATCATATCAACTAAATACAACTAAAAGGGTGATGGGGAATGAAGAAAATATTTCTAATCTTATTTTCTCTATCAGTCATATTGATTCTTGCCATATCAGGATGCAGGATAGATTTAAAAAGTTTTCTTATAAATGAGGCCATTAAAGAAAAGCAAGAAATCATAAAGTCCCTGGATGCTTCGGAAGAGCCTGACAGAGAGCTTTTCAAAGAATATTTTTCGCATCTAAAGCTTGGAGATATCAATATTTTACCAATTAGTGAAACCTATTTAGAGTGCTGGTTTAATAAAAAAGAAGAATTCGAATTTGTTTATACAGTTTTTAATCCCAAAAACGGTGAATTTGTCAAAAGGTGTACAAACTATACATCTTCAGAAGGTTCGGACGGAATGGTAATGGAGGCTCTCGAATGGACATTCTTAAGTCCCGGAGACTATGAGTACCGGATTTATGTAGAAGATACCCTGGTTAAAGCAATGCCTTTTAAGGTTATATCCTATACTGAATATTTCAAGCAAAAACTATGACGGGGTTCAGGTAGCGGTAAAACAGGTAAAGACAGAGGTGGTATCAAAACAGAGATTATCCCTTTTCTTAGAACATCTACCGATATATCCGATATCCAATTTAGCATAGTATTTGACACCGGTATCTTTTATGCTATTATTTAAACAATTGTCTTAAACAAATGTATAGTTTTAATTTATAGTAACAAACCTTATTTAAAAACTTTTTATTAAAGATTATTAAGACAGGAAATTAAATGGTATTAAATGAAAAAAATAAAGCCGACGCCAGGGAAAGAATAATAAAAGCGGTACTTGATATAATTGGCCAAAAGAGTGATGTAAGAGTAACAGTAAGAGAAATATCTGCCAGAGCCGATGTAAACCTTGCCGCTGTAAATTATTACTTCAGAACCAAGCAAAAGCTATTTGATGAAATTGAAAAATACTTCTTTAAGAAAGTTTTTGAAGCCAATAAAATACTTGACGATAAATCAGAAACCCCATTTAAAAGAATCTTAAAATGGGCCAAAGAAATTACCGGGCTTATAAGTGAAAACCCGGGAATAATATGGATAATCTCAAACAAGGTTATAAAAAAAGAAAAAAGCGGTGTGTTCCTTAATGAATTTATACATAAAAAGGACCAGAGAATAATTGATTTAATAAGAGATGCAACTAATATAGTTGATGATAAAATTTTAGCCATTAAAAGTATGCAGATTATTACAGGCATAATAAATCCCCTTATATTGTTTTATGGGTTTAAAAGTGATTTCAATTTAAACCTTGATGAACCGGATACTATGAATATTTACCTGGAAAGATTGATAAACAGTATTCTTAAAGCCTGATTACAACCTTAAAACTTTACTTTTAAATCAATTGACAAAAAAAAGCTATATGCTATATTTACAATTCAAACAATTGTTTTAAATATTAGTTTTAATTATAAGTTTTATACAGTTGTTTTCAATATATTAAAGCGGAGTTAATGCAGGGCAATATGGAAAGATGGGGAAAATTTATAATATCGCATAAAATACCGATTATAATAATTTTTATTATAATCATAATACCTTCCCTAATCGGAATGCTTAATACCGGCACCAACTACGATCTGCTTGCCTACATGCCTGATGACCTTAATTCAAAACAGGGCCAGGATATCCTAAACGAAAATTTTGGGATAGGCAGCGTGCTCTACCTTATGCTTTACGACAGAGAGCCTGCAGAGGTAAGCAGGCTAAAAGAGGGAATTCTTGAAATCGATGAAGTTGAAAAAGTTATATGGATTGATGATTATTCAGATATTTATATGCCGGAAAATTTTATCCCTTCCGAAGTCAAACAGAACTTTATTTCCGGAAATGCCAGCCTGCTGCAGATTCAATTAACAGAAAATACAAAGGGAGAGCAGGCCAACCGGTCAGTAGAAAATATAAGAAAGATAGCCTCGGATAAAAGTTTTCTTGGCGGGCAGACTGCAATGCTGGCAGAATTCCAGAGCATAATTGACAGAGAGGTAAATATCTATTTTCTGATAGGCTTTGCGGTTATTTTAATAATATTATTTCTTGCCACTACTTCCATAATAGAGCCCTTTTTACTGCTCATCTCGGTAGGGTTTGCCATAGTATTAAATATGGGCACCAACATTTTTCTGGGAGAAATATCTTATGTTACCGATTCAGTAGCTGCCATAATGCAGCTTGCCGTCTGCATGGATTATTCAATTTTCCTGGTCCACCGCTATCACCAGGAAAAGAAAAACAGTATTGATAAAAACACTGCAATGATAAATGCCATAAAAGGGGCAAGCATACCTATTACCGGCAGCGCCCTTACCACCATTGCCGGCTTCTCGGCTATTATGATAATGAGGATGGGCCTGGGAAAAGACCTGGGATTTGTCCTGGCAAAGGGGGTTCTGTTCAGTCTTATTACAAGCCTTACCCTGCTGCCGGCTCTCCTTATAGCCTTTGACCGCTGGATTGAAAAAACTCCTCACAGAATGTTTCTGCCGCGGTTTAATTTAATCTCGGGCTGGATTGTAAAATATAAATGGGTCTTTTTAATAATAATTATCCTGGCTATTGTGCCCTCATATCTTTCCCAGAATAATCTTGACTACTACTATTCCACAGAAAAAATGCTTCCATCTGAAGCCAGGTCGATAAAAGATAATGAGAAAATAAGTGATGAATTCGGAACCGGCGAAATTATTTATGTTATAACTCCCGAAACCGATAGAGTCAGGCAAAAGGAAATAAATAATCTTATCAAAGAGATAGAGCCGGTAAAAACAGTTTCCAATGTTGCAGAAATCGCAGACCCGGCCACTCCAGAATTTTTAATACCGGAAGAATATATAGAGCAGTTTAAAGATAAGGGCTACACCTATACCTCAATACAATTAGAAACATCCAGAGAGGACCCTGTTACTGTGGAGGCCATAGAAGATATAAGAAATATTATTTCATCAAACTACCGGGAATACTATGTAACAGGAGAGGCAGTCCTTACCAGTGATATTTCTGAATTTACTGACCGGGACCTTCTCTACGTTAATATCTTATCCATAACTCTGGTAGCCATAATAATAGCTATTGGCTTTAAATCCATTGCAATTCCGGTGCTCCTTATATTCATAATAGAAGCCGCGATATGGTTCAACCTGGGAATTACCTATTTCTCGGGAAATCCGGTTTCCTTTATGACCCCTATTTTTATAGGAGCCATTCAGCTCGGGGCAACCATTGACTATGCAATCCTATTTACTTCAAAGTACCGTGAGAATCTGGGAAACAGTCCAAACAGAGAAAACGCCATAATCCAGACCATAAAAGACACCGGCCAGTCTATCTTTACCAGCGCTATGATGTTATTTTCCGCAACCCTGGTGATTACTCTGATTACAAGTGTTAAGGCAACCGGAGAATTTACCCTTATGATTGGAAGAGGAGCGCTTATAAGCATGGCCATGATTTTCCTGGGGCTGCCCAGCATACTTTTAATTTTTGATAAATTTATAAAATGGACAACATGGAAATGGGTTTCAAGATAATTTTTAGATACAAAAAAACTTTAAGAGGTGATTTATAAATGAAAATAACAAAAAAAAGAGAATATTTCTTAAAAACCCGGGCCGCACTTGCTGTAATTATAATGCTTTTTATATTTATCTTTACTACAGCTTTTACTTCCCGGGAAAATAACGAAGAATCTTCGAATGATATAAATAAAAATGAGACAGTATATGTTTCCCTGGATAATAACGGAGAAGTCAATAAAATTGAGGTTGTCAACTGGCTGCATATCTCCCTTGAAGCTTCAAAAAAAGCTCTGGAAGGACCATTTGTAGATTACGGAAAATATAAGTCACTAAAAAATCTTACCGGTGATGAACAATCCGAGTTAACAAATGAATCCGTAATATGGCCCATGACTGCATTCGAGGCTACCAACTTCTTCTACAGCGGAATAGCCGAGAAAGAACTTCCATTAGAGATCACTATAAAATATTACCTGGAAGGTAAAGAAATAGACCCCGGCGACCTTTCAGGTAAATCGGGAGATCTAAAGATATATTTCAGTCTGGAAAACAGGACCGCTCAGAAAGAACCCATCAAATATTCCGGATACTATGATGAAACAATTGAAAAAGAACAAGATTATTATATCCCATTTGCGGTACAGATATCTCTGGAACTGGATGTGGAAAAATTTTCGGATTTCAAATGTGACGGAGGGAATTTAGTCGTAATAGGAAAAACCGCGAACATAAGCTTTTCTTCAATCCCCTACCCCGATGAAGAGTTCGAGGTTGAGATGTATGGAGAAAATATAGAGATAAATCCCATAAATGTTACCATACTTCCACAGGAAATCCCTGCTTTAACCGATCTTGAAGAGTCAGAGGAAAGCCTGAAAGAATTAGCCGACGGGCTGACAGATATGGACCAGGGTACTTCCGATTTACTCGAGGGTATGGATGAAGTTATAGATGGAGTCGGTGAATTCAAAGAAAACAGCCAGGAGCTTACCGATGCAATTTCAGAAATAAATCACGGTACATACACTCTTAACCAGGAAAGCGACGGTATTACCCGGGGAATGGACAGTATCAAGGATGGCCTTGGCAGGCTAAAAGAGCAATCCGGCCAGATTAACAGTGCTGTCGGAGAACTGGATAATGGTGCATTCAGTATGCTGAGTGGTATCCAGCAGGCAGCATCGGGCATGAGCGAACTTGAAAATGCGTCAGCAGGTATTTTAGGAGGCCTTCAGACTCTACAATCTACAAATAACAGCCTGTGCCAGGTAGCACAACAGGCACTTCTGGACCCGGAGTTAGCAGCCCTTCAGACTACAGACCCGGTGCTTTATAACAATCTTATTACCGTTCTAAATGGTGTCCAGGGTGAGAAAATAATTATAAGCGGTGACGGAAGCCCCTCAAACCCGGGGCTGGTTAATGGAATGGCAGAACTTTCTTCAGGTATAAGCGATATGAAAAACGGGCTGGAAACTCTTGCGGCAAACTTTTCAAACTTCAATCAGGGCATAAGTGAGATGGCTTCGAAATTAGGTGATTTACCGGATGGCATAAGCCAGCTTTATGAAGGCCAGGAAGAGCTTTACGGTGGATGGAAGGAATACTCTCATGCCATATATGAACTTTATAATGGAACCCAGGAATTATACGATGGAACTAAAGATATGCCGGATGATATTAATGAATTATATGAAGGGCTGACTGATTTCAGAGAAGGTATTGCGGAATTAAAAAATGAAGGAATTACAGAAATTAAAGAAGAGGTAATTAAAAATTATGATGAGGTAAAATTCGGCCTTGCTCTTACCGACAAAACAGAACAACTTGCAGATAATTACCGCTCATTCATGAATAACCAGAAAAATATCTACAGCAGTGTACAGTTTATCATGCAAACCGAGGGGATAAAGGAAAAAGAAGTCGAAACGAAAACATCGGAGATAAAAGATGATGAATCCAGTTTCTGGGATAAGCTTTTCAATCTGTTCAGAGAGAAAAAAGAATGATACCTTTTTTTAAAAACTGAGTTTGCAGAGATTTTATAGCCTTCGTATTCCTAATCCCTGCATTCCTTTACCGCTCTGAATGCCAGATAGCCGTAGTGAGCTTCGATATTCCTGGGGTATGCTCCTCCATTATAACTTATAATATAGGCCCTGTCTTCTTCTGCCATGGTTTTTGTCCAGTAATAGATAATCATGGAGTGAGGATCCCATAGAGGCGTTTCTTTGTCAGGTGCGAGCTTATATTCAGCCACATTTTTATCCTCATTCCAGACGCCTCCGGCATTTTCACCATGAAGCATTTGCGAAGCTACCGCTTCCTCCACGGTGGGAAGCCTCCAGATATTTACTTCTTCTTTAAGCAACCCGGTGCCATCCTCATTAAGATGGGCGCATATCTCTCTGGCCTCCTGGTGGCTTACCCCGCTTTCCGGCCATCCCGGGCCCCGGGGAGCCCACACCAGACAGACTCCGCCATTTCCTTCGACCATTCTTGCCCCGTAATCTTCATCGTCAACCCGGGCACCGATCCTTACCATACCAAAGATACTGGTTACCACCAGAATAAGTACAGGAAGCCCGATTACCAGTATATACGCCAGCTTTTTCGGCTTTACCACGCCAAAGAAAAACAGAAGACCTATGGCAGCAAGAGGGATGATAATCATAACCCAGAGTACGCTAAAAGCTGCTCCTGAAAAGAATACAGCAGCACCGACACCGAGAGCTATGTTTAAAAAAAGTGATATTTTTGGAAAGCGTATGCCCACAAAACCCAGCATCATAAATACAATGGCAAACATCCAGTACTGGATGAGCATCATAAAAAGATTTTCCCATATGCTCTCACTGTACCATCCTTCATAGAAATTTTCTATTCCTCCCCAGTACGCCCAGAGGGAGGCAATAACAGCTACGATTGCCACAGCAATCCACCCGCAGATAAGTTGTCTCCTGGTTATGATTCTACCATTCATTAAATTACATAAACCTTAACTTGATTTTTTTAATAATAACAGAAAAAAGCTTTATATCCCCGGGTTGTTGTTATGATGGTTTTTAAATATGTGAATCAATATTTTTCTGGCTCCCTGTAATCAGCCACCTTTCACTAATTCTTTCAACAGTAAGAATTATTCCATATTTATTTGCAAAACTACCTTCTAATACCTCCGCGCTGGTTACCTCTACGACATTACCCGATACTTTATATTTATTATCAGTTATTATTTTTATATCGGCTATTTCAATATGATCCGGCCAGGGGCTTGATGTAAGTCTCCCCGGAGCTTTCGCCGGGTCATCCAACCATTCATAAATCAAATCTTTGCAGACAAAAGGGCTGTAATATTTTTCCATATCATTTTCCAGTATATCAGGGGGGCTAAGCAGAGATACGTTTGCAAGCACTCCTCCAAAATCTTCCACAAGTTTTTTTATCTCTCCGATATCAGCACTTTTTGATTCCCCGGAAGCCGGGGTATTCTCCTCTACTTCATTTCCCTGAATAGTCGATTGCGTGTTAGTTATTCTACACGAGACAGTTAATATTAATAATAAAACAAAAAACAATAAAACAACTAAAGAAGTATAAAACTTATAGATATTTCCAGTTTTCATGGGTTAAAACCTTTTTTAAGTTCTAATTTGAGTATGTTTTCCCTTGAATAGGGTTATATTATAATAGCCGATATCTCCGGAAACTTCCATATGGCAGTAAACTTATTTTATCAAATATCAACCATGATGCTGTCGCCCTCAACTTTTACTTCATAGGTTTTAAGATCACCTGTCTTTAACTTGATGAAACCAATCTTCGGCCCTGAAATATTTTTTCCTGTGGTGATGTCAAACCTGGAAGCATGCAGCGGACAGGTTACTATCTTCCCGTCAAGCTTGCCCCTCGATAAATCACCGCCTTTGTGGGTGCAATTTTTTTCCAGAGCATAGTAATCTCCGTGGTATCTTGCAATCATTATTTCTTTTTCTTCCACATTTACCGGCTTTATGGTACCTTCTTCTATTTCATTTGTTTTTGCAACCTCAATCAAACTCATCTTTAACCTTCTTTCTATTAATTGGATTATTTACTATCTCAAGTATAATCAAATCTTTTGGATATTTAAACCTTGCTTGTTCCGAAGAGATTTTAGGTAGAAATATAAAAATCTTTATAAAATTATATATTCTGATTATAGATTCTTCCGGCCTGTCTAAATTTTATTTATGAAATCTATAAGAGCTGCGGCATCATTCTGGTAAAAATCCAAGAATTTTATCCCTATGTCATAAGATAGCCCATGTTCGATTTCTTCGACTCTTACGACTTTACCTATCACGCTTACAGGATGCAAAATAGCTTTTCCGGGGTATTCTCCGAAACTGGCTCCATTTCTTTTCGCACCGGTCAGGGCTACTTTTAAATGGAGTATGGTTCCTATCCCATAGGCCTCTTCCGACCTGAAAAGAAGACCGCTTCCGCTTATGTTTTTCATATCCACAGAAACATAATTCTTCTTTTTAACAGGAAATTTAAGTTCCCTGATTTCAACCAGTGCACTTTTATCAATACGTACAAATTTTCTTTTTTCTCTCATTCTTTAACCTTAATTATTCAATATTTTTATAAATAATGGAATATTTTTAGTCCAAAAATCATTTCTTACCCTATTATACTTAAATTACTCGAATATATTTAAATACTTATATATATTAAGTATCGGTTTTTTTTAACCGATAATTTAGTTGACACTATTTTTTATAGGATAGGTGGATTTATGGCATTGATATTTAACAAAACGCATAAAAGAATATTTTAGCACTGGAGAGTAATGGACATAAAAAACCATACAAATTCCTTGGTTTTAAGAAACGAGGATATTTCAAAAGCAGGAAATATGGCTTTCTCGAATATAAAGAAGGATTTCAATGAATTGAATCTTCGGGTGGTGGACCTCCTTAAGGATAATAACCCGCCCGAAATGGAGCTATTGCTTACTACAGACGCTTTCGGAGAATTTACTTATAATAGCAAGAAAAAACAGACAGCCTCAAATAAATCGAGACCCTCAAATATAAAACCAATTCATATAAACGATAAGCTAAAAAATATACTGGAAACCCTGATGGCAAAGGATTTATCATTCACAAAAAAAGGGCTATCCTTTTCAAACGAATTGACTCTGTCATTACCGAATGACCAGGCATATTATCTGCTATTCGATAAGCTGCTTAGAGTAAATAATTTTCTGAGAACGAATTTTTCCAATATTATCGAACTTTTGATATCACTTATCGAATTAAAGGACAGATATACTCTGAGTCATTCCATTAATGTAAGAAACACTTCGACACTCATAGCAAAACAGTTACAACTGGGAGAGAAAGATATCAATGAGATATGCTATGCTGCTGCACTTCATGATATAGGCAAGATTACCATTCCTGAATCTATTTTAAATAAGCCATCGAAACTTACTATCGAAGAATTCAAGGAAATAAAAAAACATCCCATCCAGGGGGCTTCTCTGTTAGCCAGTATTAAAAACTTAAAGAATGTCAGTAAGATAATAATGCACCACCATGAGAGATATGACGGGAATGGTTATCCCATAGGATTGTCTGCCCTCAAAATACCTATAGGTTCCAGGATTATAGCAGTTGCCGATGCTTATGAAGCAATGACCAGTAAAAGACCTTATCGGGAAAAGATGTCCAAAATAGACGCTATAAATATAATTAAAAATGAATCAGGATCTCAATTCGACCCGGAGGTAGTAGAAGCATTTCTGGATATAATGTTTAAGATTCCAAAAAAGGGAATACTTAATCCATGCGACAATAGTAATTTATCTCAAAACAAAGTTATTTATAACAGGTGATTTTTAAACATGGATAAGATCTGGATAATTTTAATAACAATTCTGTCAACGGCAACCTTTACAGCAGGAGCGATATTTCTGGGCACATTCTTATCAGAAAAAAAGAAAGATAGACTGGATTTAAGCCTGATACGGGAAAGAGGAAAGAAGCTGCAGGAGATAAGAAGAAAAAATCTCGGTAGTGCCTATTTCGAGTTAAAAAATAACATTTTCATATTATACAATATCCGGGAATTAGCAAAAAACAGAAATTTCGACCTTGCAGCAAAACTTTTGGAAGAAATCAAGGTAGAGCATGCTTCAAACCTGAGCAAGAAAATTAGATTGAACAGAGCAGAATTTGAAGTAGTAGATGAGATGTATTTACCGGAGTTATTTAAAAAGAAAATAGAATTTAATATCGGTTTATGCCAGGAAAATAATACCAGCTATCTTGAATTCAGAGCTGATATCGAGAAGTTTATCGAAAAACTTAAAGAAACCGGAAAAAAATTCAAAGACGTTTTTATCGAGATGAAATAATTTATTATGAATAGAAAAGAACTAATTGAAATTACAACTATAAAAAACGAAATAGTAGCCGAGAAGCTGATTGAAGAAAAAAAATTCAATGAAGCTGAAATGCTATTGGAAAGAAATGTTAAACTTAAAAGCAACAGCTACAAAACTTATGACCTGTTATTAAAAATATTTATGGGTAAAAACAGTTATAATGATATTATCAGGGTGTTGAATATCGCGATAAAAAATTCTCCGGATAAAGCAAAAGTCTGCAGAGAACTCAGAAAAGTTACTATACTCAATGAACTGGTAAAGAATATTTATCAGGTATAAAATATTAAAGACAAAGGTTATTTAAACTTAAGCTATACCACTCGAATAATTCATAAAAGTGGAAAACAAAAATATACAAAAAACAATAAAAAACAGTATAAATAAATATTTTGGGAATGATTCGGAATATACCCTGATAAAAACCGGGACAAATCAATATATTTTGGTCACCCCATATCTGGATGACAAAAATGATTTTATCGAGTTAGAAGTATATCCCACTGATAAAAACAAACTTGTAATTTCTGATTTCGGAAGAGCTCTGAAACATTTATTTAAAAGTGGTGCCGGTTTTCAGAGAAAAGGAATACTGTATACTCAGATAAAAAAAATTACCAACTATGCCGGAGTGGATATAAGAGAAAATAAATTTGAAATCAAAACTGATTTCAAGAGTGCCGGTAAAAGTATATCCAGCATGGTCAGAGCTTTACAAAGAATTTACAGCTTAAGCAATCTTAGCGAAGAAGAAGTTAGAAGAAAATTCGGCGATATTCTAAAAGAAATCTATAAATCCAATTACGGCAACAAAGACCATCCCGCTAGCAGTCCCGAAGATAACACTAATTCTTAGTGTCTTTTATCCGTTCGATATCATCCATTATTTTTCTGGTTATGAAATCCTTTTTTAACTTTCTATATTTTTGTTTATTATTGCAGTATTTGATTGCCATATTCAATAATTTTATTACTTTACTATAATTATTCTCCCTGCTGTAGACATAGAAAAGTAAATCATATGTTAAAGAACTGCTGGTACACATTTTTAGATTTTCTTTCAGTAATTTTATGGCAACTTTTACTTTTCCTTCTTTTACCAGCTCCTCAGCTTTTTCTTCATTTTTTTTTACCGATTCTGAGTCATCCAGAAATTCCTCTTCAGGCTTTTTTTCTGAATTCATTTTAATCACCTGATACTTAGTAACACCCACTTCCGCGAAAACACTCCACAAATAAAAAAAGCCATCTAGTAAAACTAAATGGCCCTGCAAGAATCATTAAAATAACATAATATTAATTTGAATTTTACATAGAGACAATTCATCAGCAATTATTCTCCTGCGCTAATCTATCATACTAAAACCCCACCTCGCAGACAAACCTCTAAGATACCAAACCTTTCGTTTATACAATAATCTTATCATCATAATTATCAAGTTTATAATAATATATCTAAACATTCGTGTCAAAATAATAAAAATTTCAAGAATCGGAACCACATTTAGCGAAAACATTAATATTGCCATTTTGCCTCTATAGTTTCTAAAAATATTAACCGATATATAAATTGATAAATATAATTCTTATTATAATTCTCAGGTAAAGACGGGATGTTTTAATCACTTATTTAAATTACTATAAAAATTATAAATATTAGAAACCAAAGGATTGGTATTAAAATGAAAAAAAAAGGAATAATACAAACTGATATTAGAGATTTAAGGATAAATCTCACCAGATATATAGATAAATACCCCGGGAAAAAAATTTATATTTCCAAGTATAATAGAATAATAGGTGAATTAAAATTTTACTCTGATGAAGAAAAGAACCAGGCGAGAATCAGTATCGCCAGAGAAATAATAAAAAATTCAAATGCAGGTTTGGACCTTTTGTAAAAAAAAAGATAGTTTTATGGCTTCCCGGTGAAACTATTTGATGTTATTAAATACATAATCTATCACTTCCGCGAGAATCCAGAATATTGCTCCGGAATATAACCCCCTCCTTAAAGCTTCAGTGATAGTAACATTATTGGCCATACTCAAAAAAACCGTTATAACAATGGCTGCCAGTACAAGAAACCAGTGTATTCTTAGATCGGCAAGGTTGTATTTCGGTTTATGTTCATCAATATTGTCATATCCCAATCTATCATCCCCATCTTCCGAATCTTTAACTTCTCCTGCGTCTGATACTCCCGATTGCTCTATTTTACTGTAATCCTTTGCACTGTCTGATTTGCCATTCCCGGTAGTTAGATTACTTTTCAAGTCTGATTTATTCTGATTCCCTGCCGGATCTGCCCCGTTTTTTTCTACTTTATCGTTTATGTCATTCACAGGATCCCTTTTTATCTTATCTGTATTAGTAACGTCTTTTTCGACCATTCATGCCTCCCGGTAAATAAACCACCATCCAGAAACTTTATTTAAAACTTATCATACCCACAGGTTCGATTTTTATTCCCTGTATTATCTCATCATAAGAAAGAACAACTACACCCGGTTTTATTCTTTCGGAAATTTGCCTTAGCTGCAGCCTTACCGGAGCAAGACTTATAATTATCTGAGTTAGACCCTGCAGGGAAACTCTTTTCGATTCCAGCTTGATTTTATTAGTTAGCTCTTTAATATATTCAGGATCCATAACACACTTAACCCCCTGCTCGCCCTGCTGTATCGAGTCCATAATCTTCTGCTCTACTTCGGGGTCGACAACTATTGCAGACAACACCCCCGGGGGATTTTCGTACATCTTGGTTATTGAGCGTGCCAGACCCTGTCTGGCAAACTCAGTCAATAAATCAATATTTTTTGTTAACTTTGCTTTGGTTGAGATTGTTTCAAGTATGGTAGTCAGATCCTTTATCGGTATTCTTTCCTTCAGCAGATTTCTCAATATAAGATGCAGTTCACTCAGAGCTATAACCTTTGGTATAACTTCATTAACCACCACGGGATTATATTTAGAGAGTTTATCAAGAAGTTTTTGAACATCCTGTACTCCAAGAATCTCGTTAGCGTATTCTTTTATCACCTCAGTTAAATGAGTAACCAGAAGAGACACAGGGTCTATAACTGTTAATCCTTTTTCTTCGGCTTCCCCTTTTCTATCAGCATCTATCCATCTTGCAGGAAGACCGAATACCGGCTCTACCGTGTCTTCACCTTTGATATCGAAGCCTTCACCGCTTGGATCCAGAACCATAAACTTATTTATATGCAGTTCGTTTTCAGCTACTTCGGTACCTTTTATTTTTATCCTATAACGGTTTTCCTCGAGCCTTATATTGTCCCTTATCCTTATAGGAGGAACTATGAACCCTGTCTCGGAAACAATCTGTTTTTTTATCAAATTAATTCTTACCGAAAGATTCTCGTGGTCATCGGAGCCAGCAATGCTTATCAACCCATAACCCAGCTCCACCTCTATCAAATCAAGATAAAGATCCTGGTCAAATTCATCTTTCGAATCTTCTATACTTTTCATTTCCATTTCTCTCTGAAGCTGCTTCTTTTGATCAGCCTCCTTTCTTAACCTTCTCGATTGGAATAGCGACAACACCCCCAGCATGCCTCCGATGACAAAAAAAGGTATCTTTGGCATCCCGCTAATGAAACCAAACATAGCTATTATCGCTGCAGATATACCCAGCGCCTTCGGCTGCGCCATGAACTGTATCAATATCTGTCTGCTCATATTGCTATCCGACACTGCCCTTGTTACCACCAGACCGGTAGATACCGATATAAGAAGAGCAGGGATCTGTGAAACAAGCCCATCACCGATAGTCAGCAGACTGTACTTTTGTAATGCTTCCGTGAAGGTAAGATTTTGCTGTAACATACCGATGCCAAATCCTCCAAACAAATTAATCAATACTATAATAACTCCGGCTATGGCATCCCCTTTTACAAATTTACTCGCTCCATCCATTGCTCCATAAAAGTCTGCCTGCCGTCCAATTTCCCTTCTTTCCTTTTTGGCTTCCTCCTCGGTGATTACTCCCGCGTTTAAGTCGGCATCTATAGACATTTGCCTTCCTGGAAGGGCGTCCAGCGTAAACCTTGCCGCCACTTCCGCTACTCTATTGGCACCCTGGATTATAACCACGAAATTTACTATTACCAGTATCAAAAATACCACGAAACCGACGATAAAATTACCGCCTATGACAAAATGGCCGAAAGCATTTATCACGCCTCCTGCGTACCCATTAAGTAAAATAAGGCGTGTGGTAGAAATGTTTAATGACAGCCTGAATAGAGTTGCAACAAGTAACAATGAGGGGAATATCGAAAAGTCCAGAGGTTTTAATGTGTATAGGGATATGAGAAATATAGTCATGCTCAAAGCGATATTCATACCCAGCAGGGCGTCCATTAAAGCTGGCGGGATCGGGATAATCATCATCAATATAACCCCAACAATCATAAAAGTTATTAAGACATCCAGATTATTCATAAGAATACCGGGAAACGAAGCTAAGCTTTTTCTCATAGACTCCCTACTTTCACATACTTATTTTTGAGTTTGAAAACATAAGCAAGAATCTCTGCAACCGCCTTATATAGAACCGGAGGTACTTCCTGTCCTATTTCAACAGTTTTATAAAGAGTATGTGCCACAAATTTGTTTTCGATTACAGGTACATCATTCTCGAATGCTATCTCCCTTATCCTCTGGGCTATAAGCCTGGCCCCTTTCGCAGTAACCTTTGGAGCATTTAACCCAGGTTTATACATCAATGCCACCGCATACATGGTCGGGTTGGTAACCACTACATCGGAGTCGGGAACATCCTTCATCATACGGGCTCTTGAAAGTTGGATGTGTCTGGTTTTCCTTCTTGATTTCATTAGCGGGTCGCCTTCCTGCTGCCTGTATTCCTGCTTGACTTCCTGCTTGGTCATCATTATGTTTTTTTCGTACCGGTTTTTCTGGTACATGTAATCAAAAGCAGAAATGAACAGCATTATCAGAGCAACCCGGCTTCCCAGCTGATATATAATACTTATCAGCTTGTCAGCCACATAGAAAGAACTTTTACCCAACAATAACGAAAGCTGCATAAAATTGGACTCCAGTAATTTATATGATAGCAGAGATATAATGACTATCTTTAATATATCTTTAATAAGGGATACCAGAGTATTTAATGAAAAAAGTCTCTTTATCCCATTTGCCAGATTAAATCTTGAAGCAAAATTTTTTAGATGCTCAAAACTGACCACCAATTTTACCTGCGCAACATTCGCTACCAGGCCTATCACCGCAGAAGCTATCAAAAAAGGACCGGTTATCTTCATATAGGACCAGATTGTTTCTTTACCTATATCGTTTAAATATTCAAAAGTCAGACTTCTGGTAGGAATAGATGTTAGAGTCTTAAGCATGAAATCATAGATATCATTTATCAGCCCTGCACCCATAAGGCTTATTAATACAAAACCGGCCAGCATTATCAATGATGAGTTGATATCCTGGGACCTTGCAACATTCCCCTTTCTTCTTTCATCTGCCCTTTTTTTGACAGTCGCTTTTTCAGTTTTTCCTTCTTGTTCCATAACCTATTTACCAGCCTCTGCTTTTATATCCTTAGAAACTTTAACATGTACTTAATATCTACAAAACTGCCATTAAATAAGCTCTGTAGATAAGGGACGGTGTTAATCATGGTCAGAGCTATAACCAATAAACCTACCATGATTTTTAATGGAAATCCCACTATGAATACCGGTATCTGGGGAATTACCCGTGCCAGTATGGCCAGAGCGATTTCTGTCAAAACCAGTGAAGATGCGACAGGTGCGGCAATCTTAAAACCGACTACCAGAATATCCCCAAAAGACCTTACCAGTATCTCAATTACCTCGGGTTTGAACTCAACCTTTCCCAGAGGGAGCATTTCGTAACTCTTAACTATTGCCTCTATCAATGTGCTATGCCCTCCCATGATAAAAAAAATAGTCACAGCTATTATCCCAAAGAAATTCGAAGTTAGAGTAGCATTAATATTGCTAACAGGATCCACTATCTGAGAAAACCCGAATCCATTATTGAGGTCGATTATCCTGCCTGCCATCTGTATGGCAGAAAAGATTGCTGTCACGATAAAACCGATAATAAGACCTATTATAAGTTCAGAAGCCAGGAATCTGAATATTTCATAGTAATTTAGACTCGCTATGTCAATACTAATTCCAACCACAGGGAAGATAAGCAGTGCAAAGGAAAGAGAAAAAAATAATTTTACACTATTTGGTATAACCCTTGCATTAAGGGCCGGGATACTGAAGAAGATAGTAGCTATCCGGGTAACCACCATACCAAAAGGTAATGTATTATATGAAACTAAATTCAAAAAATTAAAAATATTCCCCATCTCATCCCATCCTTATTTAAATCAGCCTATCAAAACTGGAATGCTTTGAAACAGTTCAACAGTAAAAGTTATAATCTTTGACCCCATCCATGACCCCAGAACCAGCAGCAGAATTGCAACAACTATAACTTTGGGAATAAAGGTAAGAGTCATTTCATGTATCTGTGTTATCGACTGAAAAATTGCTATAATAACACCTACGATAAGGCTGGCAATAAGAATCGGCCCGGCCACCTCGGCCACGATAAGTATTGCTCTCGAGCCTAAATATGTAATAAATTCCTGGTTCAAAATTTCCCCTATTTTTAAAAGTTATTAATTAAAAGAAGTCATCAGTGAATTAGTCAATAAATACCATCCATCGACCATTACAAATAGCAAGATTTTAAACGGTAATGATATCATTACCGGAGGAACCATCATCATCCCCATAGACATCAATACCGAAGCCACTATAAAATCAATCAACAAAAAGGGGACATATACTAAAAACCCAATTTGAAAAGCTATCCTTAGTTCGCTAACTATAAAAGCCGGTATCAACACAGTCATGGGTACCTCGTCATAACTCTTTGGTTTTTCAGTTCTGGCCATGTTTATAAAAAGACTCAGATCCTTGCTCCTGGTCTGTTTTAACATAAATTCACGAAGTGGTCTTTCGGCATTCTGGAAAGCTTCTTCCTGGGTAATTTCTTCATTTAAAAAGGGTTGAATAGACTCCTGATTTATCTCCTGGACTGCCGGCATCATGATAAAAAGAGTCATAAACAGAGCAATACCAATCAAAACCTGATTTGGTGGCATCTGATGAGTCCCCAGAGCATTTCTTATAAAAGAAAGAACTATTACTATTCTGGTAAAAGAAGTAGTCATTATCAGAATGGTAGGAATTAATGCCAGGACTGTTAGTAAAATCAGTATCTGTAGCCAGCTTCCTCCCGTACCCCCGGCTGTTTCTTTTAATATATCCAACATCTAAGTCACATTTTCCCTTCTAAACTTTACCTGCCAATATTACCGAAATAACTCTGGAGTATATCCCTAAAACCTCTTTCTTTGCCCTTTTCGACTTCTACATTCTCATTAATAGTTCTAAATTCCTTATACTGTTTTGGCGGAATAGAAGAAATGTAATTAACCTGCTTTTCCGAAGAACCGATTATTATATATTTCCCGGCTACGCTGACCAGGTGAATAGACCTGTTCGGAGCGATATTTTTACTTTCCAGCACTTCTATGAATGAATTTCCCCCGGTAACATCGGCTCCACCCGCTCCTTTATTCCTGTAAAAAAATTTCAGTACCCTGACAACTATATAAATAAGAATAATTATAACCACCATACTTACTACGACTTTTACGAACATCCCGATACCGTTTGCCTGAGCGTCAGAACCTGCCAGTGCAGTAGAATTGTAAACCTGGCCGCTTTCATCGGATATCTCGGCAAGCGAATATTGCTGGCTAACAGTTTCTCCCGCCAGCTTACTCTCCATATTATTCTCACCGGCTTCATCCGGAGTTCTCCAGTAGAAATAGTACAGAAACATTACCCCGGAGAAAAAAACCAGTATAAATAATACGACCGGCTTCAGCCATTTCTTACTGTTTTTTCTTTCCGGGATTATAATCTCATTATTATTTTGTATTTTGTTCATTTTCCTCATTGGCCACCTTGTCCAGTATTACATCTGTTATTCTTACTCCAAAATCTTCATCGATAACTATCACTTCTCCTCTGGCTATTTTTTCTCCATTTACTATTATATCCAGAGGTTCCCCGGATAGTTTATCCAGCTCTACGATTGAGCCTACTCCCAGTTCCAGGATATCTTTTACCTTTAAAACCGTTCGTCCCAGCTCGACCACAACATTAAGTGGGATATCATTCAGCATTCCCAAAGGATTTTTACTTTTTGCATTTCCTTTATCCTTTAAATTCGGAAAGGAAACTTTCTTTACCTTTTCTTCATCTGCAACTTTCTCATTCTTAACTCCTGCAGTTTTTACTGCGGACTTCATACCGCCGGACTGATTTTTATTTTTGTTGACTTTCTTGCTCAATGTTCGACCTCCTCAATCATAATAATTGCCCCTTACGATTTGAACAGCCATATTGCCTGAACTTTTCCCGGGCTGGACTTTAAAAAATGGTTTTCCCCCAACCAACATACTTATCAGGCTATTTGTTTTTTTATTCAAAGGGATTATATCCCCTTCTTCAAGAGACTGTATCTCCCTAATACTCAAATTTGCTTCACCCAGTATCACGCTTACCGGAAGTTTTACTTTACTTAAATTCTTTATAATATATTCTTTTATATATTTATCTTTAATTGTTTTGCCGTAAGCAAACCAGCTCCTGGTACTTAACTTATCGAGAATCGACTTAATGGATATGAACGGAAGACAGAATGAAAAATAACTTTTATTACTATCTATCTTAATTTCAAAATTTAGGACCAGACACATTTCATTATTGGCGACCACCCTTGCAAACTGCGGGTTCGTTTCTACTCTTTTTACACTGAGGTCCAGTTTGAGGATATTTGCCCATGCTTCCTCAAGCGAAAGTAAAAAATCCCGTATAACGCTATTCATTAAATTTTTTTCGATTTCAGTAAAATCGCGGTCAAGCTCTTCCAGCCCTTTTCCTCCCAGAATCCTGGCCAGTATCAAAAATACTGCCTCTCTTCTGAAATGTAAGATAGTGTCCCCTTCAAAAAGCGAAGAAGCCAGAATATTTATATGGCAATGTTCCGAAAGTGAACTTATGTATTCTCCGAATGTTTTCTGTTCAACCAGATTGCAGCTAATTTCAGTCAGAGTCCTCGTCTGAATTGAAACATGAGACTCGGCAATTCTGGAAAAAGAATCATGGATTATCTCCATTATTCTTATCTGCTCCTTTGCAAATTTGGATGGCCTTCTGAAATCAAATAACTGAATATTAAGATGTTCGCCTGTATCATCGATAACAGGGGTATGCTTTTTAATGGTGAATACCTTAACCTTATCTGAATTATTATCCATATCTTCGAATTTATTATTTCCGATATCTTCCATTTTGACTTAAACTCCAATTTTTAACGAATTACCCGGGTTCCTGTTACTGTAAATTGCCATTACAATTCTCATTGCACAACTACGGTAGTAAAATATATTTCCTCTACTATACCTTCACACATTACCGAATTTATTCTCTGGGCAATTCTTTTTTTCAAATCTTTCCTTCCGTCAAGCGAAAGAATTTCTCCAGCTTTCTCGCTACTTAAAAGTTCCACCACAATATCCCTTATTTGAGGATCCCTTTTATTAGCCTCTTCAAGCCCTTCGCCATTATCAAATTCAAGCACCACAACTATTTTTGCATATCTGGCCTGACCTTCATCCGATAGATTGACGATCATCTCACCAAGATCGAGGACAGGCCCAAATTCTTCAACCTCCGATACTTCTTCCACTGCATCCTCTTTACTGCAGGCAGGGGCGGCTAAAACCAGAATAGCAGCCATAGCAGCAATAATAATCCCCTTCCCCCTTTTAAAATTACTAATATTCATTCTATAATTCCTCCTTTAGAGATAAATTTATTTAAGCAGCTTTTCTGCATCATATCTGCTCAGTACCAGTATCTCGACTCGCCGGTTCTTTCCCCTTCCTTCCACAGTATCATTATCGCCTATCGGCCTGGTATCCGCATAGCCTGCTGCTGCGATATCCTGCCCAAGTATCCTATCGTTTTCGACCCAGTACCTCAGAACAGACGAAGCTCTTGCAGAAGATAATTCCCAGTTCGAAGGATAAGCCAGTGTATTAATCGGCAAATTATCCGTATGCCCTTCAACCAGGATAAGACCGCGGTAAAATTTCAGGCTTTCCGCTATAGCATCGAGTAGCGGCAGTATATCCTTCTTTAATTGAGCACTGCCTGAATCAAACAGCACCCCTTCCGTTTTTATTCTTAGAATTAAGCTATTGTTTTCAAATAAAATATCTATAAATTCACCCATTTCTTTTTTTTCTACCTTATTCTCGAGATCCCGTGCAATACCCAGAAGCTCTGAATCAGTCTCGGGTTTTTGAATATTTTCCTTTTCTAATTCTTCCAGGACCTTCTTTCCTGAGGGATACTGCATGTCAATATATTCTATTTCCTTTATTACTGGCGGGTTGAATCTGTCAAAAATTACAAGAGGGTCACCCGAATTGCTAACCCCGCTCGAAGTAATTCTCAGGCCACTGCCTTCAAGAGAGACCACGCTACCAAATTCCGTTCTGATGCTTGAAGCTGTCCGCTCAAACTTCTCAAGGTCTACTCTGGACAGTGTATATAGTACTATAAAAAATATCAGAAGCAGGGTTATCATATCAGAATATGTAGTTAACCATCGCCCCGAATCATCTTTTTTCCCATCACTTCTTAGCTTCACTTTCAGGCTCACCCTTTTTCCCAATCACCGGTTTCTTAGACTTATTACCATTTCCCGCAAGTAAATCACGAGGGACAAATGCTTTTAGCTCCTCCTCTATTATCCTGGGATTGACTCCGCTCTGTATACTCAATACACCCTTCAACATTAGCTGTTTCATTTTAACCTCTTCGGTACTGTTAACTTTCAGCTTATTGGATACAGGGGTAAAAAATAAATTCGCAAATATTACACCATAAAGAGTGGTAAGAAATGCAGAACCAATACCTGTAGCTATCTTATTGGGGTCTTCCAGGTTACTTAAAATAACTATTAATCCAAGGACAGTTCCCATCAAACCAAGAGTAGGGGAGAATCCTGCAGCTGTACTAAACCAGTTTATACCTTTATTATGCCTTGCTCCTAGTTCTTCTATCTCCGTTTCCAGTATGGTAATAATTTTGCTCGAATCCAGACCGTCCGCTATCATTTGTATCCCCTTCTTAAGAAACGGGTCTTTTATATTATCAAGCTCTTTTTCAAGTGATAGGAGGCCTTCCTTTCTTGCTAATTTCGCTAATGCAACAATCCGCTTTATCTCCCTGTTAAAATCGTGTTTAACGACAAAAAGCGCCTTCAGACCTGCTTTGGTCAAAATTTTTACATTATCTCTCAAAGAGAAACACATAAAAGTGGCGCCAAATGTACCCCCTATCACAATTATTGCTGCAGCCAGCTGCATATACATCCTTAACGACCCACCAGTAAGGAACATGCCGACCAATATTGAAATAACTGAAATTAACAAACCTATTAATGTTGCTATATCCATTTTCAAAAACTTTCTTTACAAAATTTTAAACATTAAATAATCAACGATCTTTATTATTCTTAGTTTTTGTTTCTCCGGTCATCTCACTTTTAATTTCCTCGACTATGCTACTTTTTATATCCTCTATAACTGCAAATCTTCTAAACTGAACATTACTTTTGAATTCAAGAATCTTTTCCACGATCTCGCTTATTTTTTCTTTTACGATATACTTATTACCATTTACAAGCGTTATTACAGTATCCGGCATCTCCTCTACATTCTCTATAAGATCCAAATTTATAAGTAGTTTTGTATCATCCAATCTGTGCAGCGCAATCATAGCTTTCCTTCTTTCCGGGAGGGATTTTTTAAAATCCCTCCCTTTTTTATAACCACCATAATAATCTTACCGGATCATTACCTTTAGTTTGATACAGCGATTTTGATATTATTTCTTCTTTTAACCCCGGATTCCCGGGCGAACTTCTTTACCCATATACTGCTTTTAAACTTTACTATCTTGGCTATAATATCATTCACATCTTCTTTCATTATGTATTTTTTTCCATTACTTAAAGTAATCACAGTGTCCGGTATTTCCTCTATGCTTTCTATCTGATCTATATTTATCATCAACTTCGAATTATCCAATCTATGAAGCTCTATCATCTTAAACCTCCTTAATTGTCAGAATTCATAATTCAGAACCCTGACTCAGTTTTACTATATTTTAGACATTTAACCTAACCAGTTCTTCCAGCATATCATCGGATGCTTTAATTACTTTGGAATTAGCCTGAAAACCTCTCTGGGCAATAATCATGTTGGCAAATTCCCTCGCCAGATCAACATTCGACATTTCTACTGTACCTGCGATAATCTGACCTCTTCCACCCGAATCGGATTCACCTACTACAGCAACACCGGAGTTATTGGATTGTGAATACAGGCTGCTCCCAACATCAATCAGGCCACTGGGATTCTTAAACGATGCGAGAGCTATCTGAGCCATAGTTTTATTCTGACCATTCGAAAACACCCCCGTAATGCTACCATTGCTTCCTATAGCCACTGATTGAAGCGAACCTGCAAAATTACCATTCTGGCTTACTGCTGCTGCTGTCGAGTCCGATGAAAACTGGGTCAGACCGTCAATATCACCAACCGTTCCAAAATCAGGAGTTATATTGATGATATCAGCGCTACCCGGATCATAAGATATGGCAGTATCGACAGTAAATGCTGAAAGTACCCCATCGGTATCAAAAGTTACGGTTCCGTCACCGACTGCTCCGGTTGGTGCTGTTACAGTCCAACTCCAGTTGTTAGCAGATGTTTTTTCAAACTCGATAAACAGAGGGTGACTGTTACCCTGGGAATCTATAACATCGATAGAAGTAGGACATACCTCACCAACAGCAGCATCGCCAGGAAGATTCCCGCCATATTCTACTTTGTCAGTCGCTTTCGGTTCTATAATCTGGTCGATGGGAATATTTACATTTGTGATAGAAGCATTCGTATTTATGGTCCCATCACTTTCTGCTACCCACCCCTGCAGTATAGAGCCATCCGCAGGGCTTACCAGATTTCCATCCGAATCAAATGAGAAGTTGCCGGCTCTGGTATAAAAAACACCGTCACTTGACCTCAGGATAAAAAATCCCTCACCCTGGATGGCCATGTCTGTTACCTTACCGGTCGACTGCAGGTTCCCCTGAGCAAAATTACTGTCAACGCTTGACATCTTTGAACCCAGTCCTACCTGCATGGGGTTGGTACCCCCGGTATTTTCACCACTGGATGTGGCACCTTTTAAAACCTGACTGAGCATGCTCTGAAAATTTACCGTACTACTCTTATAACCAATGGTATTGATATTAGCAATATTATTACCTATTACATCCATCATTGTCTGATGGATTCTTAATCCTGAAACTCCCGAAAACATTGAACGCATCATTTTAAATTAACCTCCTATATCTTTCGGATATACCAATCAGGTACATCCGAAGGCCCCCCTTAAAAATAAGGACCGGACCTTTTAAATAATAATTGTTCCATCAATATTAGTTACAATACCGTCCTTCAATTTACTGCTCTCCATGGCAGTAACAACGGTCTTATTTCTAATACTGACGATCAGTGCAGTATTCTCCAGCAATACAAGGGAATCCTTTATCCCCTTATCCGATGCTTTTCTAACAGCTTTATCCAGATCTTCCAGCTGTTTGCCGGTGATATTGATATTTCTGGAAGATATTCTTTGCATAGCATGCTGGGAAAATCTGATTTTCTCCGAAGATATTTCATCAGATAGAATATTTCCAAAACTTTCTTTTATCGGTCCGGTATCTCTGGAATTAACATTTCTTTTAACCTGGCTGTTAAAAAAGCTATTTATTTTTTTGTGTTCTACTGCATCTATATTTTTCATAATTACCTCACATTCCTTTGTTTAATAAACGGTTTACTCCGTTAATCCGTCTTGTGGATCTTCAGTCTGGCTCACTTCCGAAACACTTACTATGGAATAAATATCAACTTCCATTCCATCAACTACCAGCTGAAGGCCATCCTCTGAAAATAGAACTCTTTCTACAATTCCCTGTCTGATCTCAAGGTTCTCATCCAACCAGTTTATTTCCTTACCGATCAGGCTATTCGCATACAAAGTATTCTGGGACTGCATAAGAGACTGTATGCTGCTGTTTAAATTCATCAGCTGCTCCAGCATATTAAACTGAGCTGTCTGACTCATAAAATCAACATCATCCACAGGCTCCAGCGGGTTCTGGTATTTTAACTGTGCGGATATGAGTTTATAGAAATCATCTTTCCCTAATTCTTCTTTTACTCCTGATACATCCGCATAATCCCAGTAACTCTGCTCACTGCCCACAGGAAAAACACTGCTCATATTTACACCTCCTTTCTCAAACAATTATATTTATATGACCCGAAACTGCTGCGAGTCCCTGATAATTCTCAGGAATACCCGCTGTTTCCATTAACCTTTCCTCCAGAACGTCTTTATGGTGATACCAGCTCCTATTTACGCTGGAGAAATCATGCTGATACGAGTATAAATCTCCGGTACTATCATTCTCGCCACCGGAACCATTTGAATCCACCGATACTGAAAGTTCCCTTACATCCATCCCTTTTTCGATAAGATTACTCTTTAAAATGCTGATACTATCATTGATTATTTCATTGGTATCAGCCGAACAGGTTTTTATCTGTACATTAACCCTGTTATCCATGGATGTAACTCTGATATTTATGGTACCCAGTGACTCCGGCTCGAGCTTTAATTCAATCTCCTTTAAAGCCTCGCCTTCCTTAATATTAATCCTCCTGGTTATCTGGTATGCAACATCTTCAATTCTGGAATATGAGCTTACCTTATTCGTACTAAAGAAGGACCTGCCTGCATTGGGATAATTTCTATCAACAGCAATGTTGCCTGTACTGGAAACATTTTCAGACCAATCCGTCTCCCCGGATTTTCCTCTTCCCCGATGTTCCGTCATATACAAACCGGCCTTTTCTGCCAGGTTTTTTTGTCCGGTACCGGTTAATTTCAATTCTTCACCCTCGGTATCATTCAGGAGATCGGAACCGATTTTTCTACCGGCCGGACCGATATTTCCTGAAAACTCATCCCTCAGACTCTTTGTGAATTCTCCGGTTACCTTCTTTATTTCACTGGAAATACCATTACTCACAACTATTTTCTTATCCAGCGAACCTGTGCTCTCTACACTTATATCACCCGGTCTGACAACAAGTTTACTATCCTCCATTTTACCAATGGCTTTATCGATTGCGGCCTCCGGTAAAAATCTGTAATTTAATTTCTCAGCTTCTGCCTGAGTATCCTGTGATAGTTCACTTAAGAACTCACGATTCCCTTCCGGAGTACCGGATGCAGGGGAACTATCTATTCCGTAAGGCTTTATCATTTTAAGGATATTATCCTTAATTAATGATTTAAGATCGAAAACCCTGTAACTTATGGATTCTTTTTGGGAACCGGCAGATTCAGAAATTTTCCCGAATATAATACCAGCTTCTTCTATAATGCTACTTTCGATCAAGCCACACAGATTTTTATCAGCTATGTCAATAAAATCCGGAATAGTCAAAATATCCGCGGTCTCCGTATCGATATCGTCATCTTTTATCTTCCCTCTCTGTGACTGAGATACTGAATTCCAGGACTCTATTCGAAACTCCGTTTTTTTATTACCTTCCATATTCTTTTTTACTTCTCCGGAGCTGCCTGCCAATAAACCCCTCATATCGAAGATCTTACTACCAATTTCCGGATTATTACTCTCACCGGATTCTCTGCCGTAAACAAGCTCGAGAACATTCTGTTTCAGACAACCGTTATTTAAGATACGATTGAATTCACCAGTCACATTCTTGAAATTTAAAGCTACCGGTTTTTTTGTTTTAAGGCCTTTTCCTTCTTTAACATTAGGCAATAACGTTGCAATATTAATCACTATTTCACCTCCCTTCATAAAAATTTATAAGATAAAATTTACTTTATTTTTTACACCTCCTTTCTCTTAAAAAGACACCTGTTATTAATTTTCAACAAACTATTATATTCTAACTGTTCTGCAACAAACCCGGATTATAAATAGACAATATACTGTCTACATAATTAACTGTCTCTGGTATAGGCGGCACTCCACCATATTCCTTTACTCTGCCCGACCCTGCGTTGTAAGCGGCAAGCGCCAGTTTTACGTTCCCATTAAAGCTGTCTATTAAGTTTTTTATCATCTTAATACCACCATTCAGATTCTGATAAATGTCATAAGCATTATCTACACCCAGGCTTCTTGCGGTATCCGGCATCAACTGCATCAAGCCCATAGCTCCAACCCCGGATGTGGCGTCCGGATTAAAATTTGATTCAACACTTATCATTGCTTTTATCAGATCGGGATCCACTCCCATTTCATCACAGAACATATCAACCAGCTGAACAATATTCTCGGTTCTGCTATTTTCTTTTACCGATGAAATATTTTCTTTATTTACTGACGTCAAAGATGCAACTTCTTTTGTCTCCGGGCTATTGGTATAAGCGGTATTTTTCGTTATCCCGTTATTTACTTTATTTATGCCGGTACTTAATTTCTCTTCAAGCTCGGCCTTAAAATTCTCCACCTTTGGAGCTGATACAAGCTGGTCTATATAATTTACTATATTACTTATCCGCGACTCTATTTTGCTTATTGCACTGCTGACGTTATTAATACTCATCTTTATACCGCGCTTCCCTTCCTGAAGTTAAATCTCTGTATGTTAACTTCATCGGTGTCCTTTTGCATCTTCAATTCCACGTCACTTTTATATTTCTCAAATTTTTTGTCCTTTATTTTCTCTACGATCTTCTTTTCTTTTTCTGCTTTTTCTATTTCCTGTCTCTTCTTTACAACTACTTCCTCTATCACCTTAATAATTCTTCTCTCATCCTTAATCTTCTTGTTCAGAAGTTCTATATAATCACGATAATAAAAAATTGTTTTGCTGTTATTGTTGTTTATCAACTCATCGATTAACTGGCTTTTATTCCTTTCCGATTCTTCCATAAAAAACGCCAATTTATCTTTTTCCATTTCCAGTTTATTCAGAATCCTTGCCAGGTCCTGCCTTAAGAGATCTCTTTTAAATTCCTTAAAATCCAGAACACTCTGCAAACTAAATTTAAACTTTTTCATCTATGATTTACCTTTCTATTTTTCCGTATTTCTGGTACCGGGCTCTTTCCCCACCTGTTCTGGAGCAGCATCGCTATACCCGGGTATTATATTTCTTAGCTTCTCAAGACAAGACTCGAATGTTTCTCTTTCTCCTATGTCCTGCTTCAGAAAATCATTTATCCTATCGATATATTTAATCGAGCGATCCAGCTTTGCATTCGCTCCGTCAACATAAGCTCCTACCTCAATCAGATCGGAAGACTTTCTGTAAGTAGCCATAATATCGATAATTTCCCTGGCAATTTCCTTGTGCTCATCACTTATTACGTCAGGCATCAATCTCGAGACACTGGCCAGTATATCTATAGGTGGATAATGATTCATATTGGCCAGATCCCTGGATAATATAATATGACCATCGAGAATGGACATAACCGCATCCGAAACAGGCTCACTCAGATCATCTCCTTCAACCAGCACCGTATATAATCCCGTAATACTGCCTTTCTTCCCCATACCAGCTCTCTCCAGTATTCTCGGCAATTCGGCAAAAACCGAAGGCGGGTACCCTTTCGCTGTGGGAGGCTCGCCTACCGAGAGTCCTACTTCTCTTCTGGCCATACAGAATCTGGTAATCGAATCGAGCATTAAATTAACATCGTATCCAAAAGTCCTGAAATACTCTGCTATGGTAGTTGCCACATAAGCACCTTTGATTCTCACCAGGGCAGGTTCGTCAGAAGTAACCGCAACCACTACACTCTTCTTCAGCCCTTCTTCTCCCAGATCCCTTTCTATAAACTCCCGTACTTCTCTGCCTCTTTCACCAATAAGAGCGATAATATTCACATCAGCCTGGGTATTCCTTGCTATCATCCCCATAAGAGTAGATTTTCCAACTCCGCTTCCGGCAAATATTCCTACCCTCTGTCCTTTTCCTATAGTAAGCAGACCATCAATTGCTCTGATCCCCAGACTAAGAGGTTCTTTGATTCTTCTTCTATCTAATGCCCGGGGCGGCTTATTAACCACCGAAAGTACCGATTCCGGGTTTATCCTGTTCTTACTATCGATGGGCACTCCAAAACCATTTAATACTCTTCCCAGCAGATCCTTACTAACTTTTATCGAAAAAGTTTTACCGGTCGATATAACAGGACATCCCGGTGATATTTTGCCAATATCCCCTATAGGCATCAGCAATACTCTGTTCTCCTTAAACCCCACTACCTCTGCCAGTACAGGATCTTCCGTCCTGCTTGTCACGATTTCGCACATCTCTCCCATAGCAGCTTTTGGACCGGTTGATTCCACTACCAGACCGATAACCTGAGTGACTCTACCGTTCATGGGAATAAGATTTGACTTTTCAACTATATCCATATACCTTTCGATATCAAATAAGAATCCCTCTTTATTATTTTCATTCTGCCTTTTCATCAATTCCGGTTTGACTGAACTCATGCCCGTATCCTTCCAAATATCCTCTTTATTCATAATTAATCTTATTTTTTTATAGCTTCTTCCATAATTTCACTGGAAATCTTTTTTAATTGATTCGATACCTGTGTATCTATATTTCCTATTTCGGTTTCTATTACACATCCACCCTTCTCGATTCTTCTATCATCGACAAACTTTATCTCCCTGTATCTGGCTATGATATCCTTAATTTCATCCTTCTTGCTGGTTATATAGTCATAATCTTCCGGGTTTAAATTAATGATCACCTTATCCAGGTGTGGTATTGATTTTAAAGCAAATTTTACCGAATCTATTACGATCTTATCGTCCTCGGCTATCTTCCGTCTGACAATTTTTTCGGATATCGATATGGCAAGCCTTACAACTTCCCTTTCCGACATTTTAAGTATTTCTCCTCTGTAATTTTCCAGTTCCACCTTTATTTTCTCCATCATACTCAATTCTCTTTCAAAGCTTTTCAATGCTTCCTGATATCCTTTTTCGTATCCTTCTCCGTGTCCTTCACCCATGCCCTGCTTATAGGCTTCGGCCTTTATTTGCCTGGCTTCCTCCATAGCTTTTTCAATTAATACCTTCCCCTCTTTGGCATTAATTTCATCCCCATTCTCATTCGATACATCGGTATTTTCCTTTTCGTTATTATAAGAATAACTTTCAGGAACAGGTCTCGGTTTCAATTTATAAATTTCATTTTTATACTGGTTACCAGTACTTTTTATTATCATCACCGATATAAATTATTAATTCTTAATATTATATAAAACTTTCGTCCGGTATTATTGAACCAGTACTTCCGTTCCACCCCTGGCGAGTATTATATCTCCCGAATCCTCGAGTTCTTTTATTTTCTTTACAATAGTTTGTTGAGCCATCTCGACTTCGGTAATTCTCATGGGACCCAGTGCTTCCATATCTTCCTGAATTATTAGCGAAGCCCTCTCACTCATATTCTTGAATATTTTATCCTTGACTTCCCTGCTGCTCCCCTTTAATGCCCTTTCCAGCACATTTGAATCAATTTCCTTAAGAATCCTTTGAATAGCACGGTCATCAAGTTTAATTATGTCTTCAAAAACAAACAAAAGGTTCTTGACTTCTTCTGCCAGATCTTTATTCATCTTCTCAAGTGATTTGATGATAGATTTCTCGGTCGCCCTGTCCACCTGGTTTAATATACCTACGATTTTCTTTATCCCGCTAACCGCTCTGAGATCCTTCCCGGCGAAACTTGAAACCTTCTTGGAAAGTATGCTCTCCACTTTGGCTACAACCTCGGGTGAAGTTCTATCCATGGTGGCTATCCTCATACCTACTTCGGCCTGAAGATCCTGTTTAAGAGAGCAAAGAATCTTTGAACCCTGATCAAAAGGCAAATAGGATAAAACCAGTGCTATGGTCTGGGGATGTTCATTCTTAATAATGTCCAATAATTGTTCCGGTTCGGTATTTTTTAAAAAGTGAAATGGCCTGATGCTTATTCTGTCAGCAACTTTCTGGTAAACTTCAAGAGCTTTATTTTCACCAAAAGCTTTCTTCAATACCATATTGGCATAATCCATTCCTCCATTGTCTATGTTATCTCTGGTAATGAAATCTTCATAAAAATCCTGAAGAACGGCCTCCTTTTTCTCAGTACCAATTTCTTTTAAATTGGCTATTTCAAGAACCAGTTCCTCAACTCTTTCATCCGGCAGGTTGCTCATTATTTTTGCTGCTATATCTGTTCCCATACTGATTAACAGCATAGCGACTCGCTTAACTCCCTTTTCTCTGCCAGCCTCTTTTATAACCGTTTGCATAATTACCTTCCTGAAAATATAGATTATCCTCTGATCATTTACTGTCTGTCAGATAGCCAATTTTCTATCACCCTCACCGCTATTTCCGGATTGCTATTGGCTTCGATAGCTACGAGTTCTTTGAGCTCTGGATATATATTCTTATTTTTTCTATCAAGAACTCTTCTCCTTAGTTCCTTTAGCTTTTCTCTCTTTTGTTCCATGGTAAGTCCCGCACCATCGGTTGAAATATATTCTTTTAGCGACTGACTTCCACCCAGTAAATTTTTCAAATCTTCAGATTCGGACTCGTCCTCAGTCTCGTAGACTCCGGATTCTTCGCTACCGTATTTCTTCCCTCTGGCCATTCTGCCGATAAGGGGTTTTCTTCCCGGCATAGCCGCACCTATTCTTCTGGTGCCCTCCCCTACGAAATAACTATCTTTTTCTTTATTTTTTCTGGCTCTCAATGTAAGCATCATAATCATGACTATCAACAACAGACCCGGCCAGGCTTTCCCGCCAAATACCATTATCTTCTGCCATATGGATGTTTCCACCACCGGTTCAACGGCAAATCCCTCTTCCGCATCAATAAAATTCATTTTCTTGATCGAAATACTATCTCCCCTATCGATATCAATTCCTGCGGCTGATGCCACTACGGATTTTATATCTTCGATTTGATCTCCCGGGACGTCCGCATTTAAAAAAATACCTATACTCAGTTTCTCTATTTCTCCTCCGTTATATTCTATTCTTTCGATTTTTCTGGAAACTCCGTATTCTATCTGGCTCTCTTCCTTACTATAAAAGTTTGACTCGGATTCCTGGTCATCGGTAAGCTCGGCATATACAGGACTATCCTCCTCATCTCCGTCCGCATCCTCAAATTGAGGAACATTCGAGTCTGTCCCCGCTTCACCACCTGTATCATCCTCGGAACTACTTCTGTCATAATTTTCTTTAAGTGTAGTCGAATTCATAACCACACCATTTCCATCTTCATCGGTAAGATAGGTTTCCGTTTCCGATTGCTTTTTATTAAAATCCATATCGGCTTTTACACTAACTATTACACTGCCTGATCCGAATACTCTGGTAAGCATATTGGTTATACTATCTTCTATCTCCTTTTCGACTTCTCTGACCATTTTTTGTTTTTCGGCAAGCAATGCGTCATCTTCACCGCCTGCCGAGAGCAGATTCCCATTTGTATCTACAATAGAGATATTTTCCAGCTTGAGTCCTTTAACTGCATTTGCGGCCAGATTACCTATCGCCTGGATACTGGTACTGCTCAGCACCGCACCATCATTTAACTTAACAATAATTGAAGCACTTGCTGCCGTGTTCTCTTCCGTAAACAGGTCTTCCTCGGACAATACCAGATGAACCCGGGCTGAATCCACTTCAGAAATTTCTGAAATTGTTCTGGAAAGTTCACCCTCGAGTGCCCTCTGGTAGTTTACCTGCTGGGTAAAATCAGTAAGCCCAAAAAATTGCTGGTCAAATAGCTCGAAACCTACAATTGAGTTATAGGGAACCCCTTCTCCTGCCAGCGTCAGCCTTGCATTTGCAAGTTCGTTGCTCTCAACTTTTATAATTGTTCCATCGTCCGATAATTCATAATCTATTTTTGCATCATCAAGTTTCTCAACAACAGACGCTGCTTCTTCCGGGTTCAGACCACTGTAAAGAACACTGTGCTGGGGTTTGCTGCTCCATTGAACCAGCATAAAAATAGAAATAATCACTATTATAAAAATCAAAGCAATAGAGATCTTTTGTATCAATGTCAATGAGTTGAATAGTTTTTTCAACTCAATTATTTTGGGCTGGTTATTCTTGTTATAATTATTTAGTTTGGATACCATATCTTAAAAATAATAAGTCCAATAAGATTTTTTTATTGCTAAATTTGCATCCTCGATATTTCGTTATAAGCTTCTACGACCTTATTTCTTATTTGCATGGTCAATTGCATCGATATTTCAGCCTTTAAGGTGGATACCATCACCTCGGCTATACTTACCTCTTCCCCTGAAAGAGCTTTACTGATATCCGAATTCGCCTGGTCCTGCAATTTGGTAACAGCTTCAACGCTTTCTTTTATACTGGTCGCAAATCCTTTATCTCCACCATTACCTGCAGAAACAGATTTTTTAACATCCGAAATGCCGTTTATATTACCTACACTCCCAATACTTCCAATACCTGAAATATTCATTTAGCATCACATCCCCGGATAAAAGACTATTTATTAATTACCCATATTAATTGTTTTGGTTATCATCTGTTTGGTTGACTCAATCGCGGTAACATTTGCTTCATATGCTCTCGAGGCTGAAATCATATCAACCATTTCATTTAAAATATTCACATTGGGAAGTTCTATAAAACCTTCCTCATTTGCATCCGGATTATCGGGGTCGAACTTTAAAACTGGTGGGCTTTCATCTTCGGTTATACCGGTTACTTCAACTCCCATGAGTTTCATATTACTGCTTAAATCAATCCCAAATTCCTGCGTATCTTTACTCTCTAACAATACGGATTTCCTTTTATAAGGAGTACCATCGGCAGATGATGTGGCATTCGCGTTCGCGATATTATTGGAAATGACATCCATTCTCATTCTTTCTGCCGAAAGCCCGCTTGCACTTATCTCAAGCACTCTAAACATTGGTATCATTCTACTTTCACCTCCTGCCTTCTTTAATCACACTTAATAAACCTTCCATCTTTCTGGAAAGCAAAGAAACATAAAGATTGTACTCAAGTGCATTTTCGGCAAGTAATGACATCTCTCTATCAATATCTACGTTATTCCCGTCTGTCCTTACCGAAGTATTTGATTCTCTGATAATCTCTGGATTTGCAGAGTCAATTTTCTCAATTATTTCTTTTTTACCGGATTCATCCATTTGTTGAGCTATATTGGAAAGTTCCGTCTTAAAATCAATATCCACTCTTTTATACCTGGGGGTATTTACATTGGAGATATTATTCAAAATTGCTTCATGTCTTAAATAAGCTCCGGAAACCGCTTTCTCCAGTACCGAAATTATGGGGTCCTCTATCATTTTCGTCTCCTTTAATAAAAAAGGACAATGCCGTAAAGACATTTGTCCTTCCTTGAACACAAACAATCCTTTAATTTATATTAAGTTTTAATTTTTTTTATTATCTGTTATTTATTTTCGTCATGTATGAGGTAAAACTTAAATAATTTTAACAATATATATATAAATAATGTAATAATGTTAAAATTAACATAAGTTAATAAATTTATTTAAATATAAAGTTACAATAATAAGTAAATAATTGCGTTATTGTTTTAGCCTGTGAGGGTAGTGTAAAACAAGTCATAAAGAAGCTATAAATTAATTGGATGATGCTATAGAATAGTAGAAATTATTTTATAACCGGGTATCTCAGGTTATTTTATTGATATATCTTGACCGTGATGGTACTCTGTTTTTATTAAAGTAGATAGATGATATTTTCCCAAATTTTCTAACTTTGTTCTTTTCAAGCTTGAGGTTTTCACTCCAATCCGAAAGTAACCTTTTATTATCATTTTCAAGTTCAATCATTTCGTTTATCAATAATTGAAATTCCCTGTACTCCTGCATATTAAACGTTGTTTTGGATTTAATCTTATCAATTTCCTTTCTCAAATCATTCCTGAATCTTTCGATAGAAATATATATATCTATATCCCCTGCCATCAATGATTTTTTCTGATTTATAGTCAATTCCTTCAGTTCATTAATTTTCTGGAATATCAAATTTTTATTATTTTCTTCCATTTGCCAGCTCACCAGCTTCCTCGGAAACCTTCTTCCTCGCTTCTGCCCATGCGCCTTTAAGATCACCCAGCAAAACCCTTGCTTCTTCGAAATGCTCCTTTTTTTTCATTGCATTTCCAATCACAAGTCTATAATTTATATAATCATAAATATTAAAAAGGTTTTTCGCTATTTCTCCACCCCTCTCCATATTAAGGCTGGTCATCAGTTCATATATTATCGCCTGGGCTTTCAGGCTGTTAAAATGCACCTTTTCCAGTTCACCATTATCAAGATTTTTTAAAGAAATATTGATAAACTTAATTGCCCCCTCGTAAGCCAGCACAATCAGGTCCTCACTGGTGGAACTCGTTATCTTAATTTCTTGATATTGTTTGTATGGATTAACTTTCATTAGATTATTATTAATATAACAACTGTGACTGAAGCCAGGAGCTCTGTGTCTCCATGGAAGCCATAGCTTTCTCCATTAAAAGGAACTTTTTCCTCAGATTAGCCTCCCTTAATTCCAGACTTCTATTATAAGTCTCTATCTGATCTTCAATCATATCGATTTCTCTTTTAAAGTTTTCCTCCCTGCCGGTAATCAGGCCATCTACACTGTTAATAAGGCTGTCCACATAATTATCAACCCTTACCGCTACACCATACTCTTCATCGGTCAAGTCTCCTATATCAGAATTCTTTACAAAGAGTTCCATTACACTATCGATATCACTGTCAATGGCCTCGGTCAGAGCTTCCTCATCTATAGTAAGCTTCCCTATTATAATATCGCTATTATCTACGCCAGTGCCGGCAAACGGAGTTTTACTTATCCCTATAAAAGAGAGCTGGTTGATTTCGCCGTCAATTTCATTTACCACATCAGTCATTAGCATATTAAGCTTGAATTTTATGTTCTGTAGAGTCATATCTCCCGAAACAAGCCCTACCAGCTTATCTGCTTCAGTCTCCGGAGATACGATTTTTCTTTCGGAAACCTTACTGTATATGAGATCGACTGTACTGTTATATTGTTCCACGAATTCTCTTATATTATTTATTATTTCACTTTTATCCCTATCTACGTTTAGAGTCACGCTGTCTTCTTTCAGCAGAGTAATCGTCACACCATCTATAAGGTCGCTTATAGTATTCGATGATGATAATACCTGCTGCCCATCGATTGTAAAGGAAGCATCTGCAGCCGCTACGAACTCGTTTTTAAAATTCCCGGATTCCAGAATCCCCAGTGATGTAGCGACATCCCCCGTCTCACTCAGGGCTATTTCAGTTGCACCGGTTTCATTCATTTTTAATCTCAAAACATTGTCCACTATAGTGGCGGTTACACCAATATCATCAGTATTATTGATATTATTTTTTATATTTTCCAGAGAATCTCCAGAGCCAACACTTACACTCATGCTATTTATTATGATTGTACCGGTTAGCCCCAGGGCTGTCTCGCTGTCAGCCTGCTGGTCTGAGCCTACGGTATGTGCTCTGGCAAGATTATTTATTACAAAATTATAACTACCCTTTACCGCTCCTTCGGAAGCTGAAGCAGAGATTATGGACTCTTCCGAGTAAGAAGTCGAAAAAACATTGAATTTTGATTCATAAGTGAGGTCGTTGGCGCAATCTCTCAAATTAGTCAGACGACTTTTTATATCACTATATATCTCTCCTTTTTTAATAAGTATTTTCTGCTTTAATTCCTTATTCACAACCGGCATTCTTTCAATACTCATAAGCTGAGATATAATACTTTCGGTATCCAATCCCGATATTATACCGTCTATATTCATCTCCATTAAGTTTTTCCTTCCTTCCGGATATACTTATAAAATAATATAAAAATGACTGACTGATTTTACCCATAACTTCTTCTATTCTTTATATTATATCGGTTAGAAGCAGCTCTATCTTTAACACCAGTCACATATAATATAGGGAATTATCTGCCTAAAGATTCTTTAACGACTATCGAATCATACCCCATCCTGGCAGCGGGATCTTTAGCATCCAGAAGCAATGCACACCTGAATGCCATTTTTGCATCTTCATATTTTTCTGTCGCTCTCAGAGCATTGCCCAGGTTTACAAAATAAACCGGTTTTTTATTATCCAGCTCGGTAGCCTGAGAAAAAAATCCTGCAGCTTCATTGTATTTTCCAATCTTATACAGGCATAATCCCAGACGGTTAAATGCCGCTGCATTTTGGTTATCAATTTCAGTGTATAAAAGAAGATTATCTATTGCTCTGGTATACTCTCCCTGATGGAAAAGAGCCTCGGAATTAACGAATAATAAATCCGGAATTGCATTTTTTTCATCCAGAGCGATTGCTTTCTCCAGGATTAAACTTGCTTCCGAATACTCCCTGGTTAAAATATAAGCTTTCCCCATATTCAAATATGATTCCAGATAATATGGATTTAAATCAATCGACTTCTTAAAATAAGCTACCGCCTCATCATAGCTGCCAAGTTTCATTTTTACTAAACCCAGATTGTTATATAGCTCCCAGTCTTCTTCGTCAAAAGCGAGTGAATCTTCAAAAGCTTTTTGGGCTTTTTCATTATTTCCCATAATATAATTTGCAATCCCGTATTTTTTTAAAGCTTCTCCGTCTTCTCTATATAAACTCAAATATTTTTCATACCAGTTCAGTGCTTCCTCATATCTTTCTCCAGCAAAAAGCACCTCGGCTATATTTCCTTTAATAAGAGATATATCTATGTCGTCACAATCGGTATTCAGACCCTTTTCCCGGTACAAATTAATGGTGTTCTCCAATAGAGAAACCGCTTCACCGTTTAAACCGACATACAGCAATTGATTGACTATATGCTGTATCTGTGTTACCGAGAATAGCAGGTCCCCGGTCCCTTCCAATAATTTTTTTATTTTGTCAGCCCTTTCAAGATTTTTATAAGCTAAAATCAGATTCAGTACAATCATCGGGGACTTCTTTTCCAATCCATATGCCTTTTCCAGAAATAATGCCGCCCGGGAATACTGTTTCATTTTCAGATAGGCAACACCAATTCCATTTAACGATTTCCAGCTCCGGGCTCCTCTATCCATGGTTCCGCCTAAAAAAATTTCGCCTTCATCTTCGAATGCTTTTTTAAAATTAGCTACGGCGTTTTCATATTCACCTATATAGAACTGGGCATTTGCCAGGTTGTATAGAGCATCTTTTAAATCCGGGGCGATTTCCAGAGCTCTTTTTGCATATTCGACCGCTTTTCGATACCTCTTTAGGCTAACCAACGACGATGACTCGAAAGAGTAAGCAAAAGGGAGATAGCTTGTGACTTTCCCGTCCAGCTTTTCTATCATGGTGTCGAAACTTTTTATAGCTTCTTCATACTTCTGGTTGGAGTAATAATAAACACCCATATTATAATAATTAAATGCATTATCAGGCTCGCTTGAAATTGCCTTTTTAAGTAAATTGTAGTTTCTGCTATTCTTATTCTTATGCTTCATTACGCTTCGCGCGTATCCGGTATGCTTTACGGTAACGGTTGACAGCACTCTGGAATATTTAAGCCCCTTATCAGTCAGCCTCAACTGTTCATGTATACAGCCGGTAAACTTAAATCCTTTTTGGTTATTAAACAATCTGAGAGAATAATGCTCGGAACTCTGGTCCTCGCTTACATTATCGGATATATTAACTATTTTTACATAATATGCCACAGGTTCCTCGGATTTCTTAAGACTCTTTAAAAACAGGAAACTGGATTTATCCAGAATTTCATCCGCATCAAGAAATAAGATCCAGTCAGAGCTGGCATTTTTTATTGATTCATTTCTGGCTTTCGAAAAATCATCTTCCCACTTATGCTCTATTACCCTGGCCCCATGACTTCTGGCAATTTTCACAGTATTATCGGTCGAGCCTGTATCCACTACTATTATCTCCGAGACAACATCTCTGACACTTTCCAGACATTTTTTTAAATTATTCTCTTCATCTTTTACGATCATGCATAGAGATATGGTACTTTCCGAACTTTTGTCTTCCTCGAGTATCGAAAGAAGGTATCTATACTTTGTCGAAATCTTACTTCCTCCCCTGGTTTTTTTCAAAGTTTCCCTGGTAGTGGTCAGATTATTAATCACTGATTTGTTTTCTGGATTCATTTCCAGTACCTTCTGGAAAAATATTTCAGCCAGCTTCAATTCCCCGATACGGGCAAGATAAGCTCCTGCAAGATTTAAAATCTCGTCATCCCCGGGATTATATTTCAGATAATTATAGAGCAAATGCAGAGATTTTTCGTTCATCCTCTTCTTAAGATAATAAAGACTCAATCCTTTTAAGGCTTCTCTGTGGAAAGGATTTGTTTCCAGAGTCTTTTCCAGAAATTTTTTACCTTCTTTAATATTATTATCGCCTATCAGCCTTTGAGCCTGCCGGTAAAAAACCTCTCCGTCTTTTCCCGAAGATAAATAACTACTCCGTTCAGATAACTCCGTCCGGGTTACCGCCAACCTGGCAATTTCCTTTTTTTCTATTTTCTTAAAGCTATTTTTAATTTCGGTTAAAGTATTTTCCCAGCTAAATTTTTCTCTTATGTCTTTTTGCCCTTTTTTAGCCTTTAAAAGAGCGGCATCATAATTCTCATATACCTGACGCATTTTCATTCTTAAATCTTTTACATCAACCTCAGCCCAGAAAGGATAATCTATAGTCTCAACAGTTCCTACTTTCTTCTGATTAAATTTTTCAACGTTGCAATTAACCAGATAAGCATTGCTATTATCACAGAAATCAAGACAGGCCCCATAGCTGGTAACTATAACCGGAAGACCGCAGGACATTGCTTCGGCCACCGGCAAACCGAATCCCTCTGCTTTATAGGGATGAACAAGGCAGTCACAGGAATTATATAGAGATGCAATTTCATTCAGATTATAATAGTTTTCCTTTATATATAGTACCTCGGGATACTTCTTATTCTTCGATACCCTTTCCAGCTCATCGGAGATGTTAAGTTTCTTATAAATCGAACCGGCCATAACATCCTTTATCACCAGACAGACATCTTCATCGGCACTAAATTCATTAATATAGGCATTCAATAGATTATCAATACCCTTTCGCGCTATAGAACCCCCAACAAAAAGAAACCTGAATTTTTTTCTGGTTTTAAGGTTCAATTTTCCGGCTTTTTCATTAAATACGCTACTGTCTACTCCGGGATGTATTACCGATATATTTTCCGGATTTACTCCTGAATCAATGTAGGTGTTCTTTAAAAAATTACTGTAAACCCATACCTGATCAATCAGATTATTAAACGGATGGATCCAGTCGACCGGTAAGCTCCCGAACTCCCAGGGCTGCATCATCATCCAGTAACCACTGCCCGGAGGACTGAATGACGGTGGACTTTTATGGCATATATAAAAATCGGCATCATCTGCCACATCTTTTTTCTCTGCATAAGACATTATCTTCAACACATCTTTCTTTACCAGAGCTACTGCGTTTTCTAAAAAAGCATTCTTTACAGAATTGAGAGGAGCCCCATTGCTATTTGAGCCATTTCTGAAAACCGATTCATAGTATTCTTTAAAATTTTCATCCGACTTTATAGCAAAATCATAATTTTTATCTTCACCTATTTTTAGCATGATTTCCCTGTTCATAAGCGAAAGACTTCTCAAAGAAAGAAATTCACCCTCCAGAGCTACTTTACGTGGCCTGTTTAGTTTGCTTTTTATTTGATTTAACCTGTCTATAACCACTCTCGATACAGTATCAAGATTATATCTTTTATTTATTGTTCTTGAGGCCAATTCGGCTTTTTTTAATGCCTCACCGTAATTGTTATAGCTGTAGCGCATTAGCTCTCTCAGCGAGTTTATGGAAGGATTAGCCCAGTTGAGACCTGTGTAATTGGGAACTTCGATTATTCCTTCGGGGCTTACTTTTTCTACCCTGCAGTCTATTAGAAATGAATTCGAATCATCCATAAAATCGAGATGGCCTCCCCATCTTGTTCCTATAACCGGCTTTCCCATTAGCATCGCTTCCATGTATGGCCTACCCCAGCCTTCTCCTCTGGAAGGTAGCACAAACACATCACATGCTTTTATAAGCCTGACCATATCATCCGAACTAAGCATATCCTCTATAAAAATGATTTCAGGAATCTCTTCTTTCTTTAGACCCATCTTTTTTGTCATGTAACCATAAACCTGTCTTTTTATTTCCTCCACCGGGAAACCTGCCGATGAAAATACTTTCAATAAAAGGCATACATCATCGCGGGCATCAAATACACTGGCAAAACTTTCGATAAGGACATCCCAGCCTTTCTGTAATCGCCAGTCAAAAATCGAGAGAAAGGCAAACTTCTTCTTTCCCTTTATTTCCAGCGGATTTATATTTCTATCATATTTTGTGGTATCTATGCATTCGGGGATGACTTTTATTTTGCTCTCTTTTACTTTACTATTTAAAAATGCTTTTTTTACATGTTCGGATGCTACCCATATCTCGTCAAGCTGCTTTACCTTTTCCGACCAGTTCTCCGGTATGCCATCCAGCTCAAAGAAGATTCTACCAATTTTGTAACCTGCACGGTTATCTATAGTGAGGCTTTCCGGAATAATGTGCTGGATATCTATAAAATTCTCCTCCAGGTCAATGCTATTCGAAAAATCAATTATCTCTGACATATCCGGAGATAATTGTATGCTTTCTTTAAAAGGCGGACTGGAAATACTCACGAAAAAATCATTCAGGTAAAGTCCTTTGACGAAGTTCCGTGCAGACTCGGAATAACCACTTGGAGCATAAAAATACGCCGTCCACCTCACGCTGGAATTTTCATTATTTATTTTTTTCCCTCCGGTATATTTACTCAATCTGTCAACGCCTCCTTATTTGTGCGATACTCTCTATGCTATTGTTTATCTGATTCATTTCATAATTTAGATTATGCTAAATTTCAATTTTTTTATTAAAATCAATAATTCTTTTTTTAAATCTCGATGCACCGGAAATAAATTCATCACTCAAGGTTGATTTAAACCGAATAAAACAACTTACCTGATTTATCAGTCTCATTATCTCATTATGACCTATGACTCCATCAAAAATAACTATATCAGGCACATCATCGGCACTCTCACCTGTAAGCCCGCTTTTATTTATGACTTTATCTATATAATGGTAAACATCTCTGGCTTTACCGGTATTGGTCGAAATCACCAGCGAAACGCTGTCCCGATCACTAAATTTTTTTATAAAATTGCCAATGAGTATCTTCAAATCACCCGGATTGTCATAATCAACGAAAGTCAGAATACTTCTTCTTTTCAAATCATCAATCAGGTATGGCTGACTCCTTATAATATTTAAAAAATTTTCTTCCAGATAGCGCTTTATGGGCTTTCTTTTTATCAGAACCAGCCTATTTTTTATTTCGGTATCAGGGTCTTTTCCCGGTTCATCCGTCCCATCAGTCAGAAAAATATCTTCCTTTAATATCCTGCCGTCCGCAAGAATCTTTAGTTCTTGTTCACCCTTAATCCATATATCATCAATGTTATATTGCATTTCTGACATTACCCCGGGTTTCCCGTTCTGTATATCACCCCATAGCGTCGACCGGTTATCAAGCAATAATACGGTATGGCAGTTAAAAGGAATCTTGAAGTCATTGAAATCGTTCACCTGCAAATGGATAATATTCTTCTTATCGGAAATATATTCTTCCGAATCAAACCGTTCCCCTTTGGAGAAAAAATCGATTACGAAATGCTGGTTATCGTTCAACACTTCCGATAGTTTACCGTTGCCCCAGTAGCTAATAAATTCTTCTTTTTGATCTTTATCTACCAGTATCCTGAATTTTCTTTTATCCCAGTCCCTGATTTCCTCGAGTCTCTGTATAATTTTTTTTGCAACAATTTTGCTGTCGAAATTATTAATTATATGATTACGCCCTTTAAGACCGGTATCATTTGCTTCACTCCTGTTTTCATAAATACGGCGCAATAACCTTCTCAAATGAGAAACTGAAGGATTGGCCCATTTCTTATTTTTAAAAGATGAAATTTCATAAGTACCCTCCCGGGGGATATTAACGATATCGCAGTCGATGAGATACGAGTTACTATCGTTCATAAAATCCAGATGGCCGCCCCACCTGGTCCCCACTACGGGAATTCCCATGGCCATTGCTTCCATGAAAGGGCGCCCCCAGCCTTCTCCTCTTGTAGGCAGTACAAAACAATCGCATGCCTTATATAGTCCGGCCATTTCTTCCTGGTTAAGCATTTTTTCAATAATTATGATTCTGGGTGACTCCTGGATATTTTTTCCGGCTTTCACCCGCATAATGTTATTAATATGATTTCTTATATCTTTAAAACTAACCCCGAGAAAAGAAAAAGTTCGGACTATAAGAGATACGTCATCACTGCTGGAGAACTCGGAAATAAAGCTCTCAAAAAGGACATCCCAGCCTTTTTTCAGTTTCCAGTCAAAAATAGACAAGAAATTAAAACTCTTTTCTCCTTCTATTTCCAGCGGCTTAACATCAGAATTAAATAAACCCAGGTCGATAGCGTCAGGCATCACAAATATTTTTTCTTCGGCTACTCCCGATTTGATAAAAGTTGATTTATTAAAACTGGAAGGAACCCATATCTCGTCCATTTCGTTGCACTTACTTACCCACTCTTCCGATATCCCGCTTGATTCATCAGCAGTTCTTCCAATATTGAAATAAGATTCCGTATCATTAATAAATGAGCTCGGTGGCATAGTCTGCAGAGTTATATATCTTTTATTTAAATCTGCCTCCCTGAAACTTTCATATATTTCAAAAACGTCTTTACTCATTCTGGTACCGGGACCATATATCTGAGGGGAAATACTTATTTTAAAACCATTCTGGAAAAATCCTTTCATCATCGCCCTGATACCCTCAGAATAACCACTGGCAGAAGTAAAGTTCCCAATCCATTTAACCCAGCAATCTTGCTGGCTTTTTATATTATTATCTGTTTTATATCCCACTAAAATTCACCCTTTCAGAAGACCTGTTTAGCTCTCAAGGAATCAACGGCTCTTTTTCGCTATAACAAATATCTCGGGTCCGAGGTTTTTAAAAGAGTATGGATAGTAAAAAATAAAATCCATACCAAATATCTCTTTAAGTCTTAAATTCCAGTAGTCTCCAAAATCAGACAAATTGCTCCGGGTTTTAGGGAATTCAACCTTACCGGTATTTTTAGTATCAATAAATTTGTCTGCCGAAGATCTTTTGATTTTATTGAGATATTTTCGTTTTCTAACAGGATAAGTAAGAAGAGACAAAAGAAATGCTTTATAATCGCCTCCTCTGGTAAAAATCTTTACTACTTCATAGCCCTGCTTTTTTAATAATCCGGATATAGTCTCCATGCTAAAAAGGAAAAGATGTTTGGGAGGGTTCACCCATTCCCAGAACATACCCATTTTTCTCGCAGGCAGCGATTTGAAATTGGGTGTTGTAAGAACCAGGATTCCATCATCTTTAAGAAGCCGGCGTACACGGAACAGAGTATCATCCGGCTTTTTTAGATGTTCTATGGTATGCCACATACATATAAAGTCAAAATTATTCTCAATTCTTCCCATGGCCTGGTTTAAATCTCCAGATTCCACATCTATCCCATAATTCTTACGGGCATAATCTGCAGCATCATGCGATATTTCGATGCCCTTTACATTAAAGCCTCTGTCCTTTGCTATTTTCAAAAATAGCCCGTAGGAGCAGCCAATCTCCAGCATGTCCTTACCATTGGAGTATTTCCCCAGCATTTTAATTATTTCAAACCACTTTTTCTTCCTTCCCAGATATCGTCTTATATTTACCCTGTAGCTATTATTATAAAAATTTTCCAGTTCCCCGGATGATGGCTGGGGATTTAAATAAACCAGCCCGCAATCCGGACAGATATTATAGCTGAACCCATCTTTTTCCCATAAAACTCCGGCATCCCGACTGCCGCAAACAATACAGTTAATTCTTCCCATTTCTTTGGAACCATCCTTTTTACATACCGTTTAATTCTTTATCTTCTCGTGGGAATATCTTTCTTTCGACGATTTCACATATAATATGTCCCACCATAATATGAAATTCCTGTATCCTTGGAGTATCATCGGAAGGTATATTTATCAATACATCAACTATTCCTCTTACTTTACCTCCACTATTGCCGGTAAAACCAATGGTATTGATACCCATTCTTTTAGCTTCCATAAAAGCCAGGACAATATTTTTAGAATTACCACTGGTGGTAATACCAATCATGGTGTCACCACTACTGCCGATACCCATTACCTGTCTTGAAAAAACCAGATCAAACCCATAATCATTCCCGATCGCGGAGATTATCGAGCTATTGGTATTAAGAGCGACTGCAGGAAGCGGATCTCTTTCGAGATAAAATTTCCCCACCAGCTCTGCTGCCATATGCTGGGCGTCTGCGGCACTTCCGCCATTCCCGGCAAATATAATTTTCCTGCCGTTTTTTAATGATTCAAGGATTATGTCACAGGCCCTGCTTATGCTACTTAAAAGATCCTGTTTGTTTATGATTTTTTTTCCTATCATATAACTTTCTTTTATTTTCTTTATGATAGAATTCGAATAATCATACACTCCGGACTTTTTCAATTATTTCATTCCCTTCCAGAACCAATAAAATATTCATAAATCTGCTTCCCGGTGGACGCTTTAAATACATATTCTAAAAAAATTATTCTATTCCCAAAATCAACACTGCCAGACCTGTAACCCACGAAAATCAAATGAAAAACTAACAATACTACCGCCCATTTTTTCAAGTCTTTCGATCACATCGGCTCTTTTCTGGATAGGGCAGTAAAGCAAAAGATACCCTCCTCCTCCGGCACCCAGTACTTTACCGCCGATAACGCCTTTTTTTCTTGACTCATTATATAGCTCATCCATAAAGCTGGTTGACACCAGAGGATTTACTTTCTTTTTATGTTCACCTGCCACATGAAGCATTTCAGCAAACTCATTAAGTTCTCCCCTTAAGAGCAAATTCTTCATTTCAATAGTCAAATCCTTTAAATCTCCAAGGGCTTTCATAGTTTCCACTCTTTTATTTCTGTACATGTCAATCTGCTTATCAATAATGTTTGCAGAAAGACGTGTCTTCCCCGTATAGCATAGCAACAGGTTATACTCGAGTTCATTTACTATATGCCTGGGAATTCTTAAAGGATTAACGACCACCTTATCTTTTAGAAATTCAATCAGGTTAAATCCTCCGAATGAAGCCGCATACTGGTCCTGTTTACCTCCCTTTATCTCCAGATCTTTTCTTTCTATCTCATATGCCAGCTCTGCCATTTCATAATTCGAATAAGGAAGTGAAAAGTATTCTTTCATTATTCCGACCAGCGCCACGGTCATAGTCGAAGATGAACCCAGCCCGCTCCCCGGCGGTACGTCACTGTGTAGATACATATCGAAACCACCTATTTCTTTACCGTTAGTCTGAAAGTTTTTTAGCACCGATTTAATAAGGTCCATTTTCCCATTGTATTCTAAAGACTTTTTATCCTTTAACTTCAGCAATAGATCGTAATCATATGACCTTATTCTCTGAACGCTATCGTCTCTATTAAAAAATGAGCCATAGGCAAATTTATTTATAGTAGCACTCAGAACCAGACCGCCATATTCGATATAATAATACTCCAGGTCTGTTCCCCCACCGCAAAAACTAATCCTTAAAGGAGCTTTACTTCTAATAGTCATATTTTTCGTTAACCAGCAATCCTTAACCTTAATAAATGTATCATTATTTCTATCGGCAAAATAAATGATTATTTTAACAACATATTTTTTTAATTTCGAGAAATGGGGTAAATTTTAAAATAAAATACAGAAATTAAGGAAAGGTCATGAAATGTTTATAATAATACTTCTTATAATTACACTACGGAACCTAAAGTTATTCAGCACTCAGGACGATTATTATTTTATGAGATATCGAAGTGTAAGAAAGCAAAATCTTTCCAGAAGAATTGCTAAATACCTGTAAGCAATGTTTAAACTAAATTATGAAAGTAGTTTTTTTAGATAGAGACGGAGTAATAAACAGAAAAAAAGAAAACGGTTACGTAACCAGCTGGGGCGAATTTATCTTCCTGCCTTTAGTATTCGAAGGATTAAAAATACTCCTTGATAACGGCTACCATCTTTTCATAATCACAAACCAGCAGGGAGTGGGCAAGAAAATTTTTACGGCTGGTGATCTGAAAAAGATTCACGGGAATATGAAAAAAGCACTTTCCAAAAAGGAAATCAAAATCAAGAGAATTTATTACTGTCCCCATACGGAAAGCGATGGTTGTGATTGCAGAAAACCCTCAACCGGTATGATCAAGAAGGCAATCAAGGAATTCCCTGACATAAATCTTAAAGAGAGTTATCTGATAGGTGATAGTATGACCGATATTGAAACAGGATGCAGAATGGGAATAAAAACCATATTGATTTCAGATTTTACCGGAACACCTGTAATGAATTATGACGGCACCTCAACGGAAATACTACCAAAAAACAATATAAGACCGGATTACATCAGAAAAGACCTGCTTGAAGCGGCTAAACTCATAGTCACATCTAAATAAATAGGCGGCTTTAAAAGCCGCCTATTTACAGTCTATTTTTTAAGTACTGTTATAATTATTATCTATTTTACTGCATTAAATACTACTCCAGTAAGCTCAGCACTATCTGAGGTGACATATTCGCCTGGGCAAGCATTGCCACGCCGGCCTGCATCATTATCTGATGCCTTGTGTACTGGGTCATCTCGGAAGCCATGTCAACGTCCCTGATTCGTGATTCGGATGCACTCAGGTTTTCACTTGCCACGTTCAGGTTATTGATGGTATGCTCCAGTCTGTTTTGAACAGCTCCAAGAGCAGACCTTTCATCGGCTATCCGGCTTATTGCCCTGTCGATCTGACCTATGGCATTCTGTGCCTGAACAACGGTGCTAATACTTACTTCTTCGACACCAAGTTCACCTGCACCCATGGCATCTACACCTATTTTTGTAGTTTGCCCTATGTTAGCTCCAATATGGAATTCAAGCGAATTATCCTCACTTACAGCATCAACTTCCGCAAATGCTTTAATATAGGCTACCTTACCTACATCGTCTGATGTAGCCTGTGCTATAGTTATCTGAACACCATCGATAGTAGTCGACTGTTCTGCGAGATCTATGCTCTCGATGGTACCGATCTGGGTACCGGTGGAAGAACTAAATATAGCGGCATCGATTGAAGACCCGTTGGCAACCAGTTTAATCTGATAGGTTACATCTGTTACGCTTGCTTCTGTTTCAACGGATACCCCGTCTAATATACCTGCTCCTGATTTTATTTCCACACTGGCGTCAACTTTTTCTTTCGTTCCTGCCATGGTTCCATCCAGCAACTTTCTGGTATTAAATTCGGTAGTCTCTGCGATTCTGTCAATTTCATCGATTAGCTGTTCAATTTCATTACCGATGTTGACTCTGTCAGCATCGGTTATAGATTCGCTCGAAGCCTGAACTGCCAGCTCCCTCATTCTTACCAGTAAGCTGGAACTTTCAGACAGGGCACCTTCTGCAGTCTGTATCAGTGATATACCATCCTGAGCATTTCTCTGTGCCTGAGATAAACCTGCAATCTGTGCTCTCAACTTTTCAGATATGCCCAGACCTGCAGCATCGTCACTGGCTTTATTGATTCTCAAACCAGATGATAATTTTTCCAGTGATTTAGTTCTTAATTCATCAGTAAGTCTCAAATTTCTGCCTGCAGTTAATGCAGATATGTTTTGATTGATTCTAAGAGCCATTTTTTTCTCCTTCGTCCTTGAAATTTATAATAGATAATCGGCATCCGTGCCTTACTCTGGAAAAATATTTATAGTGGTATCCCAGAACCCCACTTCCGTTTCCATAATAAACACTGTCTTTAGAAACAAGCACTAAAAACAGTCTGACACATTTTTACATTTTAATCACCCTCCCTGGCTATTTAATAATATAACCTGCTACTTCCATGCAGCAGTTTTTCGATTTTCACTATATAATATCGGGAATAAATTAGGATAAGTTTAATATTTTTTTAATTATCTTATTTTTTTTGTTCCTGTGAGGATTCAGTGGGCTTGATTCTTTCTTCCAGTCTTGTAAGATTACCTGCATCAACCATTGAGGCTTCCCTGTTTTGTTTAATGATTTCCTCATATATTTCATCTCTGAAGATGGTAAATTCTTTGGGGGCAATTATTCCAACCCTTACTTTGTCGCCTTTGACCTCAAGGATCTGGACGCGTATATTATCTCCGATTACTATACTTTCATTAATTTTTCTGGTCAATACAAGCATATTAAGGTATGCAATAAAGTTAATCTTTGTATAATTGCTATATTATAATAATATGGAACTTAAATAAAAAGTCAAAGAATTCTTTACGGTTAATATATTTTTTCTTTTTGGCCTCTATTTACTTTGAACTAATCTTAATCTTACGGAAAATCTTATGTCTGGACTGGTAATTACTTTCATACAGGATGACCTGGTTTCCTATCATTTTTTTTGAGTTTATAAGAATTGGACTGAGCAGGTTAAGAGTGGTATTGCTTATATTTTTTGGAACAGTGGCAATGGTTATTAACATAATATCATTATCGGAGTAGATTTCCAGTTCCTGTTTGTCGCTATCCAATATCACCGGTGCATAATCCTTAAAAAAATACCACGGGTCACATACCACGAAAGCAAGGGAAGGATCCTTCAAAGATTGGAACCATTTGAACGGAGAATCCTTTAAAACATCAAGGACTATAAATCTATGGTAATCCTCGAAACCAATAATACCTTTCAATAAGCATATTACTTTTTTTTCGTCAAACTCAACTTCACCAAATCTATCGGTATTTATTTTCATACTATTAACTCGATTCTTTAGCTTTGAATATTTTATACCAGAAGCCGAATTAAAACTCAATACAAATCTACTCCATATAGTCCAGCAAACTGAGAGGAATTATCCTCGCTGCTACATTAAGGGAATTCTGATATACAATTTCGGTTTTTTTTAAATCCATTATTGCTTCGGCAATATCCACATCCTCGATAACGGAAATCATTTCCGTGACCCGTAATAAATTGCTCTCATTTTGTTCTCTGGTAAGGTCGAGCCTATTTATTCTGGAACCTATTTCTGAGTAAATATTAACAATATTTTCGTGTGCTCTGTCAACCTGTGCCAGAATATCATTTGAAATAGTATCAATATCACCATTCTGGATAGAGATTATCAGATTATCTATTATTTCAAAAGTATTTGGATCTCCCGGTATAGAACTGCCGGACATATTAAATACCTCATCACCGGTAAAGTTGATATTTATTTCAGAACTGAACGAAATCCCTCTTAGCATAACACCCGTATCACCATTGTAGGTCACTATCCCTCCTGCTTCAGTAAATGGTTTTTCCAGGGTATTTAGTCCTGAGAATATATACTTGTTCATATATTTTGAATTAGAGCTATCTATAAGTTCCTCTTTCAATTGCTCTAATTTCAGGATATATGACTCTTTGGCACTTTCGGGCACTGAAGCATTCCCGCTTTCTATACAGGCCTGTCTGACCTCGATCATTATATCATTTATCTGGTTGATTGAATTTTCCGTAACGGTTAACCAGCTCTTCGATTCATCAATAACGTCTATATATTCCTCATACTGGTTCTGCTTGGTTTTAAAAATAACCAGCTTGGCGGTGCTTATGGGGTCATCTGATGGCTTACTTATCGTCTTTCCCGAAGATAACTCATTCTGAAGTTCCTGTAGCTTTTTTAAGTTTGTCTGTAAACTACCTGAGACCGTACCTATCAATGAATTTAGTGTTACTCTCATTTGAATCAAGCTCCCATGCTCTCTATAATTATCTCGAGCATCTCATCCATAGTAGTAATTACTCTTGCAGCAGCATTATAAGCATGCTGGTACTTTATCATATTAACCATCTCTTCATCTATCGAGACTCCCGAAACAGCTTCGCGTCTCAAATTGATTTTTTCTATAAGTAAATTTGTATTTTCCATTTCTCTATTGCACTGCTGGGTATCAACCCCTATACTTACAATCAAATTATTATAATAATCATCAAAAGTTACCGTGTCCCCGTCTAAAACCAGCTCCTCACGTAAATTCAACATATCTGTAACATTGCTATTATCTCCTGGCTGGTCAGGGTTATTCGCAGCAGCGATAAGACTGATGTCCGCTATTATTTCCGGGTTCACCTGGATATCCTTAATTCCCGAACCGGTAAAAAAAACATACCCTGTCGAAGTTCCATCCAGCCCGTAACCACTCTGGTGAACTTCATTGGTCCGGGTCATTAACTCGGAAACTAGGTTATCCATATTATCTATAACATCATCCAGGTAAGTGTCCCTGAAATTCAACAACGAATACAGCTCACCGTTTTTTACTGCTACTTCGTTGCCACCATCTTCCCATTTCACATCATAAAATCCGGTAGCAGGATTCAGGTCACTTTCAATCTGGTAAGAATCCTTGCCCCTTACCAATGCCGTACCTCCAATAAAAATATCTTTCTGCCCATGTTCCGAATCAACTATTGAGATATTTACAGTCTGGCTTAAGTTCCTTATCAGTAAATCTCTGCGGTCAGCCAGGTCATTTGCATTATCACCTACCGTAGTTACATCTTTTATCAAATTGTTTAATTCTTTGATCTGAGACGCATAACTATTAATCAGATCTACTTTATTTTTAACTTCGGTATTTATATCCTCCCTCAATAACTCCAGCCTGTCATATATGCTCTGCAGAAAGTTGGACAGGCTCCTGGAATTTTCTACCAGATTCTTTCTCACGGCATTGTCTTCGGGAGAACTCTCCAGGTTCATCCAGGAATTCCAGTAGGTATCCATCATATTCTGGAGACCATTTTCAGACGGCTCCGAAAAAACACCTTCTATTTGTTCCAGAACATTCACGCTAATATCCCATTTCCCAAGATTCTGTAATTCATTGATCATCTGCTTCTCAATATACTTATCATGCAGCCTTCTTACTTCCCTGATATTAACACCTGTTCCTATCTGCCCGGCTGATATGGACCTATTAAGGGAAGGTACATATTGAGGATCGGTGGTTTCCATTATCGATTCCTGTCTGCTGTAACCTTTCGTATTTACATTTGCTATATTATGGCTGACCACCTCCAGTGCCCTCTGAGCCGCACTCAAGGCTTTTGCACCTATAGAAAAACCAAAAAAGGGAGACGAACTCATATTATTACCCCTTAAATATTAAATTCAAAGTATCCGGATATGATACTACACAGTTTTGTTTATAAAAATATTACCTTTCGGCTTATTGCTTATTTTCCCATCACTGGAATATGATTTTAAATTACTTTTTTCCAGAATCAAATCCAGGAATGCTCTGACATTATCTCTTCCCTGTTTTATTAAAAAAATATTGGTATTGTTTATTACACCTATCCTGGATATAAGCGCCTTTATTTTTTTTATCCTATCTTCCACACTGGCTGATTTTCTTTCTTTTTCGGTTAATTTCTTTAATAGCTTTTTCCTTTCCTCTTCGGCTTCACTTATTTTTTTTATCAACCGATCCTGCTTTTTAGCTACTTCTTCCAGACTTAATTCTTCATTTTTTACCAGTATTTTCTTTTCTTCTTCAACCAGTAACAGGATTTCCTGGTATATCCTGATTTCATCGTCAAGACAACTTAAAAAAATTCTCATTTCCGGTTTCATAATATTTAATTCCAATCCCTTTAAATAGTGCTTTCTTCCGCATTACTGATATAAGAGCTGCTTATCTGTTGATATATCACATCCGATATTCCAAGCCCGGAGCCCAGCGAAATTTCCTTTGCTATCTCATTATTTAACATATCCTGCCACATAGCCCTTTCACTGGAAAAACCATCACCCATAAGTTCGACGGATGACCACATGCTATCGACCAGATATTTGATAAAAATCTGCTCGAATTCACGACAGGCCTCTTTAAGCCTGAGATCGTCTTTTGCAGCCGATATATCTGTCTCAGATACCTGTTTTTCATTTAATATAGTTATCCCGTTAACTTCCATTATTCAAAACATTACTGATATTTATTGATTAATATTATTGGTAATTCCCATCATATCGTCGGCAGCCTTAATCGCCTTGGAGTTTATTTCATATGCTCTCTGAGCAACTATCAGATTTACCATTTCTTCAATTACATTAATGTTGGCCTTCTCGATAAACCCCTGTCTTATAAGCCCGAATGTACCATCACCATTATTCTCCATGGGGACACCTGATGCTTCCGTTTCGGCATATATATTGCCCGATACGCTGGCCAGCCCCGGGGGATTGGTGAATTTAACAAGGGTTATCTGTCCGACCTCCACCGCTTCCTCCGACTCAAAGGGCACTATAGAAACTACTCCATCTTTGCTTACTATCAACTCGGAGAATGATTGGTCTATTCTAATCGGTGGTTCAAGCATATATCCTTCTACCGTAACTATATTGCCTTCCGAATCCATCTTAAAAGAACCATCTCTGGTATAGCCAAAATTGCCATCAGGCATCAAAATCCTGAAAAATCCTTCCCCATCTATTGCCAGATCCAGAAGGTTTCCTGTCTCTCCGAGACTTCCCTGGGTAAATACCTTGTTTATGCCATCAACACCCGAGCCCATACCAACTCTGATACTTTTATCATTATCAATTTCCATATCCTGATAATAAAGATCCTTAAAATTAATCTCACTCTTTTTATAACCGGGCGTATTTATATTGGCAAGATTATTCGAAATCACATCTACATATAATTGTTGATTTACCATTCCCGTCGACGCTATGTATAAAGAATTCATATTCTAATATCCCCTTTCTTTTTTTAAGTTACTCTGCCTGTTTCATTTATTACCTTTGATAGGCTTTCATCCTGCATCTTAATAGCTTCCTGACTGGCTTCATAAGATCTCATTACAGAAATAATTTCTACCATCTCATCTATCCCATTTACATTTGAAGTTTCCAGAAATCCCTGTTTTATTATCACATTTTCACTTTCTACACCTTCAACTCCATCTTTTAATTTAAAATAGGAACTGCTATCCGTTAAAAGACTCTGACCGTCTTCAACAGATACGATCTTGAATTTATCCAGTTGTCCACCTTCGATAAATATATTTCCGTACTCATCAACATACATATTCCCATCGGTAGTTATATTTATTCGACCGTTTTCGCCAATTACATAAAACCCATCATTATTTACCAAAAAATTCTCACTATCCAGACCAAAAGAACCATTTTTGGTTAAAAACTCCTCCCCTTCTGATTCTACTACAAAAAAGTTCTTCCCATTTATCGCAAAATCATAGGGATTATCGGTAAGTTTTATCGGGCCTGACTTGAGATTAATAGATATATTCTCGGTAATAGAACCGGATGTCAGTATTCCAAGAGGATTACCACCTGACAGATTAGTGAAAAGCCTCTCACTAAACACGGCAAAATCTGCTTCTTTCTTCTTAAAACCAATAGAATTTATATTAGCCAGATTATTTGATAAGATATCCATTCTCTTTTGTTCTACATTCATCCCTGAAGTAGCGAGATAGATTCCATTAATCAATTATTTACTTTTCTATTAATTTATTAATAAAAACAACTTTCATTTAAATTATCGGATTTTTTAAGATAAATCTTGAATAATTTTCTGGGATTGAAATAACCGTGAATTTTCATATAGGATATCATGTGAATGAATCCTAAAGAGTCCGGTAAAAATTACCTCATCTTACCGGCTCTGGTGGAAAGTAAGCTTCTTTTTAGTGTTAGCAGAGCTTTTTTGTGAATCTGGGATACTCTTGATTCGGTAACATTCATAATCTTCCCGATTTCTTTAAAAGTTTTACCTCTAAAGTAATATAAATATATGATTTTTCTTTCCTTAAAATCCAGCCCGGAGATTATTTCCCTCACGAAGATTTTATTCTCTACTTTTTCCACGAAATCAGGAGAACTTATATCACTCTCTTCACCATTATCGAATGAATTGCTAAATCCCGGTGCAGACCCATCCTGGTAATAATTTATTCTATCCAGCGATAGCAGGGTGTAGTTTTCTATGTCTTTTTTACCGATTTTGCTCTGACTTCCATCATTTATGGTATCCGAATCTACCCCATTGCCATTCTTGCTTTCTTCTCTTTCAATTTTTTTCATTTTGCTTCTCAAAGTTTTGGGAAGCCAGTCCTGTTTTCTTATACCATCGAATATAGCTCCTCTGATCCTGAAATTCGCATAGGTCTCAAATTTTATATTTTTCTCAAGGTTAAATTTCTTTATGGCATCCATTAGCCCTATATGGGCATAGTTTTCAATATCAGATATATCGACTGTTTTTGGCAGGGTGTAATATATTTTTCTTACAATGTTTTTTACAAAAGAGTAGTAATGCAGAACTAATTTATTTCGACTACTTATGTCTCCGTTATCTTTATAACTTCTCCACAAAAAATCAATTTTATCTAACATCTTCAGTCACCATTAATCTACATTAATAGGTGATTAAACATTATAATTAACTTTTTATTATTTTGTCAAATATTTTTTTATTAAATTTTTAAATATTAATACAATTCAAGTTGATATATATATTTTAATAAATAATAAATACCTTAATAACACTTTTATTTTATAAAGTTTATACTAATATTTCAAACTCCATAACTCTTCTGGAATGTTGCCTCAGTAAATCTTTGGAATACCACTATTTAATAACACTACTGGCCAAAAATATTTGTTTATTCCCATTATTTTATACCCGCGCAAAAAACGGCCTGCTTAAAATTCCAGTCCGAAAATCACAATTCAAACACCCGCTTTAGAAGATAGGAAAATTTTTATTGTTTAGATATTAAGAATATAATATTATTAAATAAATAAACATAAACTCATTATCGGGAGGGAACAATGAACGAAGTTTCAAAGAACTTATAAGAATTTGCTTATGGATCTCCAACCTATAATCCCCCACCAGTCGACATATTGGTGATTATTGGATATAGAAAATACCCATTTGTTACAAAA
>CAZRML010000025.1:0-17288 GCA_964601205.1 uncultured Actinomycetota bacterium
TCAACTGTTATTACTATTTTTAGATACTCCAATCTTTACCCCTTTATAACTACGAAATTTCATGATTTAACGGTTAATTTTGCCGGCCATAAGTCCGTGGAAGCAATGCTCTGGACACTTAAATACTTTTTTAATTACGCAGCTGGCTTTGGTCTTCTTTTTATAATCTTTAATATAATAAAGACCCGCAGGGATTTTATTATTTCTCTTACTGTTTTACTTTCAACCTGTCCGGTGGTGGTGGCTGTGGGCTTTTACCAGAAATTCATTAATCCTTATTTTGGAACAAGTACTTTCTGGATAGAGGCAGGAAGGATAAACGCTACCTTTACTGACCCTAATTCACTGGGGGGTTATATCATTATACTTTTTCCTCTTCTGGTCTCGCTTGTTATATATTTTAAGAAATGGTACCTAAAGATTCTGGCAGGAGTTTTTCTGGCTGTTTTTATATATTTTAGTTTTTTATGCGGCTCCAGAAGCGCATTTGTTGCTATTGTTATTGCTTCTGGCTTATTTATAATTATAGGGTTATCAATGGCTTTAAAGTATTTTTTAAAAAGGAAAATAAAGAAGCCTAACAGGAGCGCTTTGCTTTCGGCCGGGATAATTATACTTATTATGATTATAATCTTTTCATCATTTCTGGGAATTATTATAAAAACAAGGATACTCAATGGGGTGTATGAATTTGAAGGAACTGGAATTATACTGGTAGACAGATTAATAGAAACAGCGGGGGATTTTTACCAGTCATATAAAGAGAATGGCTTTATTGATGCCTACAGAGATATATCTTCTGGCAGAGAGATACTGTGGAGGCAGGCGTGGTACATGTTCAGGGACCATCCGGTATCCGGTGTAGGGCAGGCAGCATATTTTATTGAACTTTCTGATTATCACAGAAGGTATCACAGAGGTTTTCATATCCTTGATTTTACCGGAAATTATTATCTTCAGATATTATCGGAGCTGGGGATTGTAGGAATTATACTGGTTTTGTTTATATTCTTCCTTATCGCAAAAACCCCGGTAAGATATTTTTTAAATAAAAATAGAAATAAAGAATTAAACAGGCAGGACTGGTTGCTTTCTGGACTTGCAGTTTCCTTTTTGGTAATGCTTGCCTCACTATTTTTTGGCCCTCATACTAATTTTATAGAGGTGCAGTTTTTATTCTGGCTTATTATTGGCCTTATGCTTGCGTATATAAGTATTAATTCTTTGGGTAAGCAGAGTCGAGAAGCACTTAAGAGCGAAGTGGCGGAAAGATCAGAAAGAGGCAGGTATCGTGGCTCCGGAAATATACCGGATTCAAAAACTGGCGCTGATATAATTTCTTCCGGTTTGAAAGATGAAGATAAAAAAGAAAGATTTAGGAGGTGCCTCCATATTGGCGGTTTAAGGCAGATAAAATTTGATTTAGTTTCAAGGATTGTTCTTATAGCAATAATTATCTTATTTGGAGTTACATTGCTTATTAGCTCTGTGACGGATCTTTCCATAAATACAAAGCAGACTTTATACAAATGGGAAAACTATTACGGTTTCTATGATGAGGAAGTTATAGATGGGCGCCAGATAAGGTGGGCATCAATCGATGCCATACAGGTTATGAATAAAAAGGGAGATAGTCTTATTGTGCCGGTAAAGGATAGCGATCCGTCAGGTCATCTTCTACCTCTGTTCATAAGGTTTTATATAAATAATAGTCTGGCAAGGATAGTAAAGATCACTGATAAGCAGTGGCATGATATAGAAATAGACCTCTCAAATTATCCTGAAGATAGATTTGTGTTTACTGTTGCATGTAGCAGAAGCTGGACTCCTAAGGAGAGGGGGCTTTCTATGGACTCAAGGGAACTGGGGGTTATGATGGGTAAGTTTACTTTTGAGGATTGAGGCGTTTTATACTAAAGTGAAATTACAGTAACTCTTGGTTGCTTATAGAATATCATGGGAGTGGAAAAGCTTTTATTATTTTTTGGTTTATAAATGTTATAATAGTCGCTGAATTTTTAAAGGGTTATTTGTAAGTCAGGATTTTTAATGTTTTCAGGAGTTAAAAAACTTTTTTCATACAGGGAGTTACTTTTCAGCCTGACCAAAAAAGAGCTCAAGGTAAAGTACAGGGGCTCTGCGTTGGGTTTTTTCTGGTCACTCCTTAACCCTATTTTAACCATGCTGGTTTACTCCTTTGTGTTTTCCATTGTCCTCAAAGCAGGCATCGAGCAGTTCGCGATTTTTTTAATCTGCGCCCTTCTGCCATTTAATTTTCTTTCTAATTCTGTAAATTACGGAGCAGGAAGTATTATAGGAAACAGCAACCTTGTAAATAAAATATATTTTCCTAGGGAGATTCTTCCGCTTTCTATTGTTCTGTCAAATCTTATTAATTTCTTTTTCGAGCTTGTGGCTCTTTTTATAGTACTTGGAGTAATGGGTTATAAATTTTATGTTTATCTTTACCTTCTTCCGGTGGTAATATTTTTCCAGTTTTTCCTTGTTGTGGGCATGACTCTTCTGGTCTCAGCTTTAAACGTGTTTTTTAGGGACCTACAGCATCTTATAACTATTATAATGATGGTATGGTTCTTTGGAACCCCTATTATTTATCCTTTAAGCATGGTTCCCCCGGAGTACCAGTTTTTTATAAAGCTAAATCCGATGACAGTGTATGCTGCTTACTATCGTAATATTTTCTATTATGTTAAATATCCGGAGGGGGCTGGATTCCCGACAATAACTGATACTCTTATTGCCCTGGGCATTACATTCCTGATATTTTTTGTGGGGTATTTTGTGTTTAAAAAACTGGAGTACAGGTTCGCAGAGGAGATTTAAACTGGTTTTTAGGGTGGTTATCTATGAAGAAAAATAATCTAAGTTACAGGAAAAGCAGGATTAAGAACTCCGGTGATAATACAGCGGTTGAAGTTAAATCTGTTTCAAAAAGATACCGTATTTATCATGAAAAAATTCCCAGCCTGAAGCAAACTATTCTTACCCTGAGGCGAACGACATATGAAGAGTTTCTTGCGCTTGATAATGTCTCGTTTTCCGTAAAACACGGGGAAACCTGCGGGATTATTGGTCCAAATGGTTCAGGCAAAAGCACCATACTCAAACTTCTTGCAAAAATAATACAGCCTAATTCCGGAAAGGTGATTGTGAATGGTCCCCTTTCGGCTCTACTGGAGCTGGGAGCCGGATTTCATCCCGACCTGACCGGAAGGGAAAATATCTATATAAATGCGGCGATACTCGGGATGAGGAAGAGAGATGTGGACAGGAAATTAAATGACATTATAGATTTTTCCGGTCTGGAGCGTTTTATAGATACACCGGTAAAAAATTACTCTTCCGGTATGTATATGAGGCTTGGCTTTTCGGTGGCTATAAATGTCAATCCCGATATTTTACTTGTAGATGAAGTTTTAGCCGTGGGTGACCAGGCATTTCAATCAAAGTGTTATAAGGTAATATATGATTTTATGAAAAGCGGCAAGACTATCATAATAGTTTCTCATGACCTTGATACTATTTCTGATTTATGCAGCAAAGTTATATTCTTAAAAGATGGGAAAATAATGGATATAGGAAAGCCGCTGGATATAGTTTCAAAGTACAGGGCTTATGTTGAAGAACTTGAGAAAAAGAGAATTGTAGAGCAGCAGAGAGCGGAGAGGAAAAAGATTTTTAAGACCGTGATTGACAGCAACCGTAAAATTGTTGATGGTGAAGAGATAGGAAGGCTTTCGCATCTCAGCATTGACGGGGAGACCATAAACCGCTTTGGCTCAGGAGATGCAGAAATTAAAGGCATAAACATGTTTGATGAAGGCGGGAGGAAAAAAGACTACTGTGAATATGGTGACAGCGTAAAAATTACATATAATGTCCTTTTTAAAAATAAAGTAGAGGAACCCATATTTGGTATAAGGATAACTGACTACCGTGGTAATATCATTTACGGTACAAATTCAAGACTGAAGAAGATTGAAACAGGTGTCTTCAATAAGAATGAGGAGGCAAAAGTAACTTTTTCCTTTAAGGTAAACCTTATTGGCGGAGAATATTACGTATCTCCTGCCGTTGGCTACAATGACAATAAAACATACTGTGACTGGGTAGATGATATGTTTACCATAAATGTGATCCACAGGAATATAGCAGAAGGCCTTGCGGACCTCGACCCTGAAATAAATATAGAAAGATAACCTTTTTAACTAAAAAGTAAAATAGCAAAGTGTAATATGGCAAATTAAATTTTTAAGTAAAAGTCATGAGTTCATAATTTTTACAATATCATTTTTTAGGCCATTTAACCTGGCATTAATTAAGTTTCTTTCGAGTTGACTTTGTTTAATTTTAATATTGTTTATAATCCTTACTGGAAGGCCTTTTAAAACAAAAATTTCATTGCCAAGCATAATAGCTTCTTCAATATCATGAGTAACAAATATAACAGTTCTTTTATCCATCTGCCATAGATTCAGAAATGAGTAAAGAATATCTTTTTTTAATTTAAGATCTAATTGTTTAAACGGTTCGTCCATCAGGAGGATATCTGATGGGAATGCGAATGCTCTTGCGACTGCGACTCTTTGCGACATGCCACCACTTAACTGATGGGGGTAATAGTCAGAAAATCTTTCAAGACTGACTAATTTAATAAATTTTTCGGTAATTTCCTTTCTTTTATTTTTTGAATAAATATCTTTTAAAACAAATTCTATATTACCTTTAGCGGTTTTCCATCCAAGCAATCTGGGTTCCTGAAAGATATATGATATCGTTCTATGCTTTAGATTTTCGAATAAGCCACTATCGGCAGGATATATTCCGCTTATAAGATTTAACAATGTGGTTTTGCCACATCCTGATTCTCCGATGATTACGGTTATTTTATTTTCGGGTATCCTGATGGTAAAATCTTTAAAGACCATCAGGTCTTTAAAATTTTTAGTTAGATTTTTAATTTCAATGTACAATTTAATATTTCCACTTTACTGTTTTTTTCTCAATAATTCTTATTAGTAATTCAAAAAGATAACTTATCAGTATGGCTATTATAGTCCATGCAATTACTTTATCGGTTTCCAGGTATATTTTTGATAATTGCATGTTCGTACCAATTGCTTTTAAGGGATTACTTAAAACTTCAGCTGCAATTACAGCCTTCCATCCGATACCGACCGAGGAAACTCCGGATGCTGTTATAAAAGGCAATATCGCAGGAATATATATTTCTGTTAAAATCCTCTTTTTTGTTATTTTATATGATTTTGCCATTTCCAGGATTTTTTTATCAATATTTTTTACCCCTTCTGCAACATTTGTATAAACTATGGGAAATGATACCAGGAAGCTTGCAAATACAGGGACATTTTCAGAATTAAACCATATTAACGAGATCAATATTATCGATATTAAAGGAATGGATTTAATAACTACCAGGGCAGGTTCCATTAGCCTGTAAAGTATCTTGTTAAATCCTGTCGCTATCCCTAAAACAATTCCCGATAGGAATGAAATGACGAATCCTATAAGTCCTCTGGCTATCGAATGAAATACTGCACTTAAAAAATCACCCTTCCTCGCGACTTCTATTATACTGACAAATGTGTTCTCGGGTGAAGGTAAAATAATCTCTGAATCTATCATAAAGGATACTATTTTCCATATTATGAGAATAATGGAGATTGCAGCGAATAAGATGAGATAATCTTTTTTTTTATTTATTTTATCCATCATAATAAAATTGACTTTCAGGTATTTTCCCGCCTATATCTTCAGGTGAAAATTGATATAATATCCCCATATATTCATCTAAAATTTCTTTTGCGCTTCTTTTGTCCTGGTACATAAGGTTACATCTGGGTATTACCGTTTCTGCAATTTCCTCGTTTATACCTATTTTAAGTTTTTCAGCCATACTACCTGCTTCCCCGGAATTGTTGTTTGCCCAGTTGATAGAATCTTTATAATCCTTTAAGAATGTTTCTAAATTATTTTTATTATGCTCTATTATATATGAAGAAACAATCAGGCATGTCTGGGGCAGGATATTCGATGAGTTTATTTTTCCCCATTCTTCCTGGATATCCATTACTATCTCAAGGCTATCATTTGCTTTAAGGACGCCTGTTACATAAGGTTCGGGAAGTATTCCTATATCCTGCCTTCCAGCAATAAGGAGCTGACTTAATTCTACCTGTTCAAATGAATAGTCAAATGTCATATCTCTTTCTGTATCAATCCCATTTTTATCTGCAAGATATCTAAAAACGACATCCGGGGTGGAACCTTTAGAAATAATATTTATCTTTTTCCCTTTTAAATCTTCCCATTCGCCATTTTTGATGTTCTGGCTTTTATCTGAAACAAGATAAAGAACACCTCCTCCAACAATTGCAATAAGTTTTATGTTTACTCCCTTGTTATATAATTTTGCAGCAACATTTGTTGGAAGTACCGCAATAGCAATTTCGTTTGACATAATTCTTGCTATCATAATGTCAGGGGAGCCAACTATCTCATAAGCAAAATTACTGTTTCCATTATTTGTAGAAGATTCATTAATTAATTTTATCATACCGATTGCACTGGGTCCTCTTAGAATACCTATTGCAATCTTACTTTCTTGGCTGGCTTCTTCTGCAGCAGGGTTTGATACTCTAACTAAATTTTGAATTTTTTCACATCCAGAAAAAATAAAATTGGTGGTGAGAAATACTGATATGAATAAAAGAATTATAATATTTTTTTTCATTCTTTGCTTTTTAATATTTTTTTCTTTTTGTATAACTGGTATGGAGTAACTCATGAGATTTGTGGCCCAGGGGTTCATGAAGAAAATCTTTGTAAATCCTTTTTATTTCAGGATTGTCATGAGATTTTCTAAATTCCAAAGACTCATCTTCTGCATAAATTGCATCGGTTCTTTTTTTCCTTATTTCATTATTTACAGGCATGGGCTGGCCTCCACCTGACAGGCAACCACCCGGGCAGGCCATTATCTCAATAAAATGATAGGGAGATTTTCCGGCGCTTACCTGTTCTACAAGCTTTCTTGCGTTGGAAAGCCCATGGGCAACAGCAACTTTTAATTCAACATTTTCAAGAAATTGCCACTCAGCTTTGTAATTTTCAATTTTAATTGTTGCTTCTCTTACTCCTTCCAAGCCTCTTACAGGTATAATATTAAGATTTGGAAATGGAACCTCTTTTCCTGTAATTATTTCATAGGCTGTCCTAAGAGCAGCTTCCATAACACCGCCGGTTGCACCGAAAATAACCCCTGCTCCTGTATGTTTACCAAGTATACTGTCACACTCGGAGTCTTCAAGTGATTCAAAATTTATTCCAGCCTGTTGAATCATTTTTCCGAATTCTCTGGTAGTTAAAACATAATCTACATCTTTATAGCCGCTGGAGCACATTTCCGGACGGTTAGCTTCAAATTTTTTTGCGGTGCAGGGCATTATTGAAACAACCACAATGTCTTTAGGGTTAATTTTCATGTTCTGGGCATAATATGTTTTTGCAAGGGGACCGAGCATCTGTTGTGGGGATTTACAGGTTGAGAGGTGTTCAAGAATATCAGGAAATTCATACTCAATGTATTTTACCCATCCAGGGGAGCATGATGTAAACTGTGGTAGCGTCGCGTTTTCGTTGTCTTTAATTTTTTTCTTCAGTTTTGCAAGAAGTTCCGTCGCTTCTTCTATTATAGTGAGGTCTGCAGAGAAGTTGGTATCAAATACTGCATCAAATCCAAGCATTTTGAGAGCTGTAACCATTTTACCGGTAAGGCTCTGACCCGGCTCGAGTCCCACTGCTTCTCCCAGACCCACTCTTACCGCAGGTGCAGTCTGGACCACGACATGTTTGGAAGGGTTATTTAAAACTTCCCACACTTCATCAATGTAGCTTTTTTCTGTAAGTGCTCCGGTTGGGCAGTGAATAACACACTGGCCGCAATTCGTACAGAAGATGGAATCCATGGGTTTTTCAAAAAAAGTGGTAATTTTTATCCCGGAACCCTTTCCTGAAACGCACAGCGCATTTACATCCTGGAGTTCGGCACATGTTCTAACGCACCTCTGGCATTTTATGCACTTACTATCGTCTTTAATTATTGAGGGGGAAGACCTGTCAATTGTATAATCTTTTGATATGCTGATGTACTTATCAGGATCAACCAGATATTCTCCGGCAAGAGCCTGCAGCTCGCAATTACCATTTTTGTAACAGTGAAGACAATCATTGTTATGCTCAGATAATAAAAGGCTAATTATAGTTTTTCTTGCTTTTCTAACACTATTACTACTGGTAAATATTTCCATGTTTTCTTCAACAGGTGTTGCACATGCCGGTTTTAAGCTATTTACTCCTTTTTGCTCGACAACGCAGACTCTGCAATTACCTGCGATACAGATGTCTTCGTGGTAACATAGCGTGGGGATTTCAATATTAACCTTCTTTGCTGCCTCAAGTATAGTTGAACCTTCTTCAATGCTGACTTCGATATCGTTTATTTTTAAATTAACCATTTTATATATGAGACCTCCTCGTAAATTAATATATAATTTCTTCTCTAAAATTTTCAACAATAGAGGTAAATGGGTTGCAAACTGATTGCCCCAGGCCACATTTTGCAGTAATTTTCATGGTTTTTGCTAGATTTAAAAGATCTTCAATATAGTTTTTGGGCTTAGTTCCTTTTTTTATGCTTTCTATGCCTTTTAAGAGCTGCTGGCAACCAACTCTGCATGGGGTGCATTGTCCGCAGGATTCTTCGACGAAGAATTCGAGATAATTGTGAAGGATATTATACATGGATCTTTTATCGGAAAATAAAATCATGGAACCACCGGTTGGAACGCCTTCGAATCCTATTATTGTTTTTTCAAATTTACTTCTCGGGATGCAAAAGCCGGAAGCTCCACCAACCTGTATTGCCTTTGTGCTGCTGTCCCCAAAAAGATCTGAAAACTCTTTTAATGACATTCCCATTTCAATCTCATAAATTCCAGGAACTTCAGTATCACCAGAAATGCTGAAAACCTTTGCGCCTCTCGAATCCATTGTCCCAAGCTTTTGGAAACTGTCAGCACCGTCAGAAATAATTATTTCTATATAAACAAGAGTTTCAACATTATTTATCACTGTTGGTTTTCCAAGATAACCTGATTGTGAAGGGAAGGGTGGTTTATTTCTTGGTTCGCCTCTTTTACCTTCCATTGATTCAAGAAGGGAAGTTTCTTCACCACAGACATAAGCGCCACTTCCTGATCTGATTTCCACGGTAAAATCAAATCCAAGCCTCTCGAGCCTGTCGTTAATTGATTCTACCTTTTTCTGCAGGTCTTCAAGCAGGTAATTATACTCTGCTCTTAAATAGATAATTCCTTTGTTAGACCCGATTGCTTTTGCGACCGCCGTCATTCCGGCTAAAATCTTATCCGGTTGTTTTTCAATGATTTCTCTGTCTTTAAAAGTTCCCGGTTCACCTTCATCAGCATTGCACACAACATATTTAGTGTCACTTTCTATCTCTTTTGCGCCTTTTAATTTTATCCATGCTGGAAAGCCTGCCCCTCCTCTACCGCGGAGGCCGGAATCTTTTATTTCATTGATTATATTATCCGCGCTTATCTTCAATATCCTGTCTATTGCCTTGTTGATGTCCTGATTCTTAAATATCATGTCGACTCTTTTTTTACAGGAGTTTATTTTATTTTTCTTTTCCTTCATATCTATTTTCATAAAGATACCTCCCTGTTGAATAACTTTTATGATTGATATTCATCAATAATTTTAATAACTTTTTCATATGTCAGGTTTATACAGGGCTTATCATTTATAAGCATTGTAGGAGCATTATCGCATTGGCCTATGCAATTTACAGTTAATAAACTAAATTTGCCGTCTTTACTTGTCTGGCCCGGTAGAATATTTAATCTGTCTTTAATGGCTTTTAGCACTATATCCTTTCCCTTTATGTCGCAAACTATTGTCTTGCATACTTTTATTATATTTTCACCTACCGGTTTTACGGGTAAAAAGGAGTAGAATGTTGCTACTCCATAGACTTCGGCAGGGGATATGTCAAATTCCCTGGCAACCTCAACAAGTCTTTCTTCAGAAAGGAATTTTTCGTGCTTTACAATTTTCTGTAAAGTTGCAATTAGGTCTTCTCTTTTCTTTGATTTCTTTTTTTCTTTATCTTTTACAGTATTATTTCCAACCATTTATATCTCCTTTCGTGTGGATGAGTCTGAAAAATTTAAAATTGATACTCTATATTAAGATTGTAATTACTTTGTAACAAAGTATCATCATATATAGTGTTTGTCAATTAAAGTTAGTAATTAGTTTGTAACAATTATTTCTAATAAATTTGCGGTTTTGCTTATGTATGTTTTCTTTGTAGTGATCTGCCTCTTATCCTGCTATTCTTTACAATATCCTCTTAAATTTAAGGATATCTATCTTTAAATGAATACAACATGTTATGAAATCAAGAGTATCTATGATGATTTAATTAAGGCAACTATCAATGCAAGTTAGTATTATAATAAAGGTCAAGTGTTTTTTTTGCGGTATTGGACCAGCTAAATTTTTTAGCCTGTAGAAGCGATTTTTTTATAAGTGCCTCTTTTAACTCTTTATTTTTTAAAACATCAAGTATCCTTCCCGCAATCTCTTGCTCATCTTCAGCTTTTACGAGTATCCCGGAATCCCCGACCACTTCTTTAAGCGATGAAGTATCTGATGCTATTACCGGAAGTCCGCAGCTCATTGCTTCAAGGGGAGGCATTCCAAAACCTTCAAAGATGGAAGGGCAGACAAATATTTCAGCATTGTTATATATCTGTACAAGTTCGCTGTCAGGAATCCTCCCGGTAAATATAATGTCTTCTCTGTATGGGCTTCTTTCTCTTTCCGCATAAGTATCCTCGCTTTTCCAGCCGGTTCTTCCGGCTATTACCAGGCTGTAGCTAAAACCGGGATCTTTTTCTCTTATATAGTTAAAAGCTTTAATTAAAGTCGCGAAATTCTTTCTGGGCTCTATAATGCCAACTGAAAGTATGTATTTCTTATTAATCCCGTATTTTAACAGTGAATTTATATCTTTCTCGCCGTTATTTAATTTTCTGAAGATATTGTCAGCGGCAAGGTAGATAACTTCTATTTTGTCAGGATTTATATTAAAAAATTTTATAATGTCATTTTTTGTGCTGAGCGAGTCGGCTATTATTCTCCTGGCTTTTAACGCGTTTTTTCTTACAAGACTGGTGTATTTTTTTATGAACCAGTCAAAGTTAAATTCAGGATATCTGATAAAAGCAAGATCATGGATGGTTAGGATTATATTTTTATTTAAAGTAGGAGGGATAAGATAATCAGGGCAGTGCAGTATATCAACCCTGAGTTTTGATAACTCAAGCAGCGGAAACCCGAACCTGTTCTGCAGGTCAAACTTTTTCTGTGTGGTATTAAAAATTTTTAATTCAACTCTTCTGCCTGCAGATTCTTTTTTAAGTTTATTCACCATATCAAAGCAATCACTTGAGATGCATCTTCCGGTAAGTATGTAGGTATTTTTTTTATCAATTGAGACAAGGTTTTTTATAAGGTTAAATATATATCTGCCTGCGCCGATATCAGGTCCGTGATTTAGTAGAGAGGATATATCTATTCCGATTCTTAAGGTATCTTTTCTCATTTTATTTTGTCTATGAACTTATGTACAGGGGCTGGTTCATATGCCAGTTTATTGTGAAGTATGTTCTTAAAAAGTGACGGCTCCATTCTGAATTTTGTATCCCTCAGATTAACCAGATAGTTAACAATACCCTCGTATTTCTCATTTCCCAGAAGTGAGAACAGCCTACGGTATGATTGATGGAGATTTTCAACAGAGTAAATAGGCTCATTACTGGCGATGTTAAAATAAATACTCTCACCCCAGCTGAATTTTGTAATGTCAGCATCAGACAGCTGTCTTGAGAAATCCATATAGTTTCTGTCTTCTTTAAGATATTTTACACTTGATCTAAAGTCACTGATTATTCTTGCTGCTGTGCTTTTAAGGTTTACATCCTTTAGATTCTGTTTCTGGATGTTTAATTCATTTTCCATTATTTTCTGAAGAGTCCCGCGCTCGCAGTTTTTATAGGCGGTCTTTAATAAATTGAGTTTTTGATAATAATATTTTGTAATAAAAGCAGTTGCATCATCTCTGAAGCTATATGCATAACGGTGGTAGCATATAGCAGACGGGCATGACCTGAATTTATATCCGTGAAGGTTTGCCCGGTAGCAAAAATCTGCATCTTCGTAAAATAAGAAAAACGTCGGGTCTATAGGACCTACTTTATTTTCGTAAAATGCTTCACGTTTTAGCATGCAGGATACGAATGAAACGCCAAATATGTCTTCAGCCCTGTTATACTGGCTTAAATCCAGCTGTCCAAGCCCATAATGGCCCATGTAAAGATTGTTATCCAGATAAATACCCACACTTTCCAGGAAATCTTTTTGAAAATAGAATTTAATTTTTGGAGCAACCCCCAGATAAGTGCTTTCAAGATTATTTAGCGAATCAGCCATCTGCTCAATGGCATCCTGGTTATATACAACGTCAAAGTTTGATATAAGCACCAGGTCTGAATCTGTATATTCTAAAGCTCTGTTTATTCCTTCTCCCAGACCCAGATTCTTCTTAGGCTGGATTATCTTTATATCCGCAAACTCTTTTTTAATATTGTCAAGTATATTATAGGTAGAATTATTATCAAAAATTATAATCTCCGTATTTTTATAAGACTGGTTCTTTATTGAATCAAGGCATTCTTTTAAAACAGTATAGGTTGCGTTATAGTTAACTATAATTACCGAAACTTTTCTGGACGGACCGAGTTTATGAATTTTTTTAACTGAAACAGGTTTAATATCTTCATCTTTAAGATCAAGCATTTTTTTAATGAGTCCATCATATTGCATTACACTGGTTTCCCATTTAAATTTATAAGAGTATTTGCGAGCATTCTGGCCCATTTGTTTTCTTTTTTTTGAGTTGTTAATAAGGACTTTCAGTTTTTCTTCAAACTCAGTTTTATCCTTTGCTATAAAGCCGGTTTCTCCGTCAATTGAAATCTCCGGGTGGGCGCCAATATCGTAGCATATAGAAGGCCTTCTGAAACTGTGAGCTTCAGCAACCGGAAGATCAAATCCTTCCCATCTGGAGCAGGTGGCGTAGATGTCGCAGGATTTAAAAATCAGCGACATTAGTTCTTCGGGAGCATTTCTAATTGAAAGTATCCCCATGTTTTCTAGAAGCTCTTGGTCATTTTTTGAACCATACCCCACGGAAAGCAATCTGACATTTTTATTCTTTTTACTAATTCTCCGGTATATTTCTATGAGCTCCGAGAGCCCCTTGTATGGCTGATTTGTGAGATTTAGCCTTCCCACAAACAACAGGAGTATATCTTCACTGCTTACTCCCAGGCTTTCTCTGAATTCGTTTATATCTTCTCTGGTAATTACCTGTTTGCGGTAATGGTCGCATCCATTATAGATAAAGGTAGCTTTATACCTTAAACTTTTGGGGAGGCAGTTAAGGAGGTACTGTGACACCGATACTATTTTGTCTGCTTTTCTAAAGTAGTAGAGATTCTGGGTAGTCTCCATATATTTATATCTTAATTTTCTTTTAAAAGTAAATTCATCAGGAGTTGGTATCCCGTGGTCTACAACAAGAACAGGCTTGTTTAAACCCGGTATCAGAGAGTAAAAGGGGAATGATTGTATTATAAAAAGGTCGACATCTTTGCTGTTAAGATATGGGATAAGTCTTCTTATTCTTCTCTCATAGACAAAAGGGTTGATATGGGGTTTGAAATAGTGAAGTTTCTCTATGTTATAGAACTTTCTGTTGGTAAAAGTTTCGTCAAAATAATTGCAGTATACCCTGCATACATACCCCATTTCCGCCAGACCTTCAGCCAGTCTGTCAACTACTAGGTCTACCCCGTGTCCCTTTATCATCCTGTCAGTTATAAAAGCGATATTTACTGTTTTCACGCTATGTTATTCTGCCTCTGTATAGGTTTATAAAAAACAAAACAATTTTTATATGTTAAAATTATAGTTTAAATTCTATCATTATACCAATTATAAACAAAAGTATTAATGATATAGAATATCCCTTTATCTATAACCCTATATGGCTCTATTAAAATCCTTAAACTGGCTGATATAGTATCAGATTAAAGTATAATCTGCCATTATATATTATGTAATAAATAGATTTTTTGATATAATTTGTCTCATATTTAATGGATAATTATTGGGAGAATAACTCTTATGAAAGAAATTCTTACTTTTCCTGAGATTTCGGTATCAATTGTTAATCTCAATGGAGAGAAATATTTAAAGGAATGCCTGGGGAGTTTAAAAGAGCTGAACTATCCTGAAGATAAGCTGGAAATAATAATAGTGGACAATGGATCCACGGATAAATCAATAGATATAATAGAAAGTGATTTCCCGTGGGTAAAAATAATTAAAAATGATAAGAATACCGGATTTTCTGCTGCAAATAACCAGGCGGCACAAATAGCCAGAGGTGAGTATATAGCCTTTTTAAATAATGATACAAAAGTTGATAAAAACTGGCTGATTGAGCTACTTAGGCCAATTTATAAAGATAGGGAAATTGTAGCCTCGGGATCAAAAGTGCTTTCCATCGATGGGAAAAGCATTGATTTCGTAGGTGGTATGATTAATTTTGAGGGTAAGGGTTTCCAGATTGATTATGGCATACCGGTAGAAGAAGACAATTACAAAAAATACAGGTTTCTTCCCTTCGTAAATGGCGGGGCGATGATGATAAATAAAAAAGTCTTTATAGAAGCCGGGGGATTTGATGAGGACTTCTTTGCCTATTATGAGGATGTAGACCTGGGCTGGAGGTTGTGGGTTCTTGGCTACAGGGTGATATTTTCTCCTAAATCGATAGTCTACCACCATCATCATGGTACTTCGAGAGTGGTAAGCGAGGACAGGCTCAGGTTTTTAAAAGAAAGAAATTCAATTTATTCGGTATTTAAAAACTACGATGAGAATAATTTATCACGAATACTGTCGGCAACCCTTTCAAGCGTTTTTAATCGGGTATTTACCGATATAAAATTTGATTATAAGAAATACTATGACCTTTCGGGTTTAATTTCGAAAAAGATAAAAAAAGAAAAAGCAGCCATATCGGATGAGCCTTTAAGCTCGCTTATGGCGGTAAAAGATTTTATGGATAATCTCCCCTCTTTAATTAAAAAGAGAGAGAAAATACAGTCTGCCAGGAAGAGAGACGATAAGGCAATTTTTTCCTATTTTAAAGGCCAGTTTCTTTCGGTGTCCGGTGACCCCGAATATCAGAAAAACCAGGTGAACATACTGAAATCGCTGGGGATTTATAAGATATTTGAAAAAAGCATAAAAAGGAATTTGCTGATTGTGTCAAGTGAAATGGTTTCCGGGGAGATGGCAGGGCCTGCCATAAGAGTGCTGAATTTTGCCAGAGTACTCTCGCAGTATATGAATGTAACTCTGGCGGTGCAGGGTAAAATAGAATTGGGCCCCGAGGATTTTAAAGTAATGCAGTTTAGGGATGACTGGCAGCTAAAACAGTTAATTGATAAAACAGATATAATTTTATGTATAGGGATGACCTTTGCCAGATATAAAAGCATAAAGGAATCCGGTAAATATCTAATTATTGATGTTTATGACCCCTATAATCTTGCAACCCTTCCTGAATATGAGTCTGAGCCTATGGATGAGAGATTAAAAATACACAGGTCTATACATGAAGTGTTTAATGAACAGTTTTACTACGGTGATTTTTTCCTATGCGCTTCAGAAAGGCAGAGGGATTTCTGGCTGGGAATGCTTGCTGCGCTGGGAAGAATAAATCCCTACTCTTACAATCAGGACCCTACTCTTTATAAAATGATTGGTGTGGTTCCCTTTGGTCTTACTTCCAGTAAACCCATTCATACTGCAAATGTTTTGAAGGGAGTTTTAGGGAATATAAAGAAGAATGATTTTGTAATTATATGGGGAGGGGGGATCTATAACTGGTTTGATCCGCTGACACTGATAAGAGCCATGGCAAAAATTGATAAAATCACTGATGACGTTAAATTATTCTTTATGGGGGTAAAACATCCCAACCCCGAGGTAAGAGAGCTGCAAATGGTAAATGAAACAGTATCCCTGGCTAAAAAATTAAAGGTATATGATAAGAATGTCTTTTTTAACTTTGGCTGGGTTGACTATAATGAAAGGCAGAATTACCTTCTGGAGGCTGATGCAGGAATTATCACCCATCCGGATCATGTAGAAACAAGGTTTTCATTCAGGACAAGGGTAATGGACTATCTGTGGGCAAGCCTGCCTGTCATATCAACCGAGGGAGATTATTTAAGTACGGTAATAGACAGGAAAGGGCTTGGCATTATAACACGGGATAGAAATGTCGGAGATCTGGTTGATGCTATTATTAAATTAAAAGAAGACAGGGCTTTTTACCAGCAGTGCGTTAAAAATATAAAAAATATTGCCCAGGATTATACCTGGGAAAAAGTTTGCAGGCCCATAATAGATTTCTGCCGGGATCCGGTAACCAGCGCATACAGAAAAAATGATGCCGGTGCTCCTATAGATACACGCGGTAGCATTGATGTGGTCGAAAAGGTTAATGATACCTCTGGAAAGGGCAAGTGTTATCTTATGCGAAAGTTTTTTTACCACTTATTTAGAAGCGGCCCCAGGCAGACTTTAAGATTTGTATCTAATTATTTAAGAGGTAAATGAAAAAAACAAATTTTTTAAATAAACTCGGGAGCCTGATTGCCACCAGAGAGATCTTTGAAGATAAGAAATTATTCAGGGCTTTTTATAAATATTTTTTAATAGGACTTCTGGTAAGATTTATTTTTATCCCCTTTTTTTTCCAGAGGGACCTGCTGTCTACCTATCAGAGGGCGGCGGAAACAGTATTTGCAGGGGATTTTAGTTCAAGTTTTGAGCAGATACTGACTCACATTATTCACTCAGCTTATTTATTCATAATAAAGTTTATATTCCCCGTAATAAATGAGTTTTCCCAGATTCTACTTGAAGAGGACACCTGGATATCATGGCTTGCATTTAACAGCAGCTATAATGTTTTTACTGTCCTGACCCTGTTTAAGATTCTGTACCTTTTA
>CAZRML010000026.1:0-3966 GCA_964601205.1 uncultured Actinomycetota bacterium
GGATAGAGCACAGGATTCCTAATCCTGGTGTCGGCAGTTCGAATCTGCCCAGGGACACCACTTTAATATATCAATTAATTTTAACATTATAATATTATAAAGATATTAATTATAGTTCGAATCCTCCCTCCCCAGCCAAAAACATATGTTTATCAATTAATGGAGATGGTGAAGGCAATACCTGCAATTAGCTGGAAATATGATTAATTCTTAATATATTCAGTTAGCTTTACCTTCCAGCTCTGCTTCTGTAAAAGGTTTTCTTTGAATTTCGTATGGCAGTTGTTTTTGCATTGACCTTGAAATTTTTGTATGCTCTTCAGGTTTCTTAGCCGCTGAACAACTTTCACATACCTCATATTCATTCTTCTGAACTTCAATTATTTTTTTTGCTTTCGGGCCTGGAAGCAAATCACCTAACACACTACCCTGCAATAAATCCTGTATATAATTGGAATTCCGATTCACTTCCACAGGAATACCTGACCACACGGTAACTGTTTGTAAAGGCTTTTTTTGGCCACAGGTCATGCATCTTCCATTTTCCAACGCAAGGTCTGACCCGGAGTGGAGTACACTCCTTTGCGTAACATCTTTTATAAAGGATTTTCCGCAAACCGGGCATATACCTGCCCTGAATTTACCGAATCCATATGCCTTGAGTTCATTTATATGTTGATTCACAAGACCCCAGCATATTGTATATCCACAGTTGTTGCAGAAAATACCGCTAACTTTGTTCGGATCTATTACAGTAGATAATTTGGACATGTTATCTAAATAATATTTAGGAGTATACGCTTTGCCAAAAATAGTTTTGCCGCAAATAGCACATTCACCTGCAAATCGCTCTCCTTCAGTTTCATATGGCTTCCATGCTTTTTCAGTTTTATCGTCTTCCAAGGTCATTTACCCCTTTTCAAGCCTATTCAGTTATTGTAAATACCATTTATTATATATTACAAAATATGGGCGTCAATATAATATAGGGTTAATTATTCTAGATATTTATTTATTTTAATCAATTCATTTATAAAATGGTTTCAAATTTTACTACTTAGGGTAAGCAATAAATTAAATGTTGGTGCTGCACAGTAGGGTAATTTAGCTTATAAACTTAATTCTGGTATAAAAATATCCCTATTTAAGCTTAACAATTTAGTTCTATCTATGTCCACTGTGGCCAGCCAGTCTACTGGAATGACCTTATAGCCCTAACTCTATATTCGTACCATTTATTATCTTCTTCTTGATCACCATCTTCAAAGGATTGCTGCCATGCATAGAGCACTTCGTCATCATCAGCTGACTCTGATGAACTCCAGTAATATTCTTCCCCATCGTTTTGATTGAAACCACCAAGACCTTTTAGATGGAGGTTTTCATACATTAGGTTAAGTTCATCTCTTGATGGTAAAAACCAGTCATCATAACCACCAAGTTCAAGGTCATTGCATAGTTGTGCTGCATAGATACCTTCACCTTGTATATTTACTATTATCTGTGTATTGGATTTTCCTGTTCCAACGGCAGTTGATTTTGCGCCAGTAGCGAAGTAATTCTCATTATTGTACATAATCTCGCTAAACCACATAATACTCACAATCTGGTCAGCTGGTGCAGCTTCAAGGTAATGCCAATCATCATTTTGATAATTAGGATTTATATAAAATATAATGCCACCTGCAGGGCCTTTTTCTCCAATAATGTATTCCCTTTCCTCTTTGTCTGAATTACATCCAAATAAGGAAAAACTAAAAATAAAAGCCAAACATAAGGAGGCTATAAAAATGAATAAAATTAATTTTTTCATTACCAATCCCTTCTCGAAAAAAATATTAGTGATAGAATATATTTTAATATAAATACTAAAAAAAGTATTCAATTTTGGATAATAGAAGAAATTAGATTATGTCTTAGGTTTTTAAATGATTAAGTCTCTTATATTAAAAATCAATTTCAAAAATTGGTTCGAAATTTAATTACTTGGGGCAGTCAAAAATATTATTTTTAATCTTCGGATATGATATCTTCTATTTTTACAAAACCAACCTTTGATGACTTTTCTTTTTCTTCAAATTCTTCAATTATTTCTTTGTCTTTTATTTCTTCATAAAGGTCCCATAGGGATAACTTTAGCAAGCTTGAATAATCGCAATTGTAGTATTTTTTCAATATTTTAAGTATTTTTATTTCCTTATCATTAAATCTTACTGATACTACTCCCATTTTTTATACACCTCATCTCTCTTACCAATATAAATAACATATATATCTTTTTCTGAAAAATAAAACAAAGCCCTAAATTTACTCTTTCTTAACCTATAATAAGTCCTATCATAGCTTCCCTTTATCCTTTTTATATCAAATAGATCCATATCTTCCGTCCCTTCTATGGACAGAAATGCATTATGAAAAAGTTGCATTATCCTCTCTGGAATTTCCCCTTTTTTATAAGACTTCTGGACCGCTTTTTCATAATAAATCATGTAAACAATGTAATACAAATAATAATTATTGTCAATCTTATTATGAAGCGTTTATTATTTTTATTATCAGTAAAACCTTTAATTGAAAAAATTAAAATGAGATTTTAGGTTCGAAAGGAACATCAGCTTTATTCTATTATTTTCTTAAAATCTTCCAAATCTTCCAAAATACAATTCCAATTTACAAAGCTTAGGGACATCAATTATGAATTAGATTATTTTTACTTAAAACATTAAAAACTCATTTAAAATAAGAAAGTAATTAAAAATCATGATTGATCGATTTATCCTCACAGCGCAACAATACTGGACTGATAATATCTAAAAATTAATCAGGCACCCGGCCTGTTAACTTCTTTAACCAGAGTTCGAGCACAGTAATCATGAATAGACCTGGTCCCCCTTTTACATAACAAAAATATTATGTAAATTACCATCAAAGCATTGGGAATATATATTAGCCAGGAATATTCTGGTATCTCAATATTCCACCATGGCTCCGGTATTAAAATAATTATATGAGTTAATTCCCAGGGGAGCAGTTTGATTGCTGTTCTTATAACAGCCTGCCTGACGCTTATCTTCTTACCATCGTCCGCTATAACCTTTATCTTGAATACTCTTTTCCCGATTGTTTGAGATTTATAATATTCAAACATAATGAAATATAACCAGACAGGCGTGGAGATGGTAAGCAGAACCCATGATTCTATTATATAACCGGAATCAAAATATATGAATGGCAGTCCATCACTAAAAAGATAGAGTATCCATTGACTTCCTACCAATAAAGTCAAAAGAATTATAAAATCCAGCCAGTAAGCTAAAAGACGCTTTATAGTTAGGTTCATATAATGCCCTCTATAAAATGAACATAGTATAACACAACAGTAAATATTTTCGCAGCGTAACCATGCCAGTGTTGATTTTTGTATGATAAGTAACGGAAAGTCCTCAGGAGGCATGGTCACCCGGATTCATTTATAATGGTTCACTTAATTAGTATTTTCTGTATAATATAAACTACCTTCTATATAATTTTTAAAAAATAAAAGAGAGGTAAACTTTGGAAAAAGAAACAAAATCAGAGGAAGCAACAGCAAAAACAAACTACGATGATGAGGCTTACAAAGAGACTACCAGCGGTAACAAAGCTGCCATAATACTTTCATATCTGGGCAGCTGGGTCGGCGGATTAATTGTATTCTTGCTTGAAAAACAAAATAGATTCATAAAATGGCATGCCCTTCAGGCCCTAATACTCGGTGTTTTTGAAGTGGCCAGTGTCATAATAATTTCTTCTCTCTTAGGGATGATACCCTATGTGGGGTGGTATTTCTTTTCCTGGTTTGGCAGCCTTCTGGCAGGAGTTGCCTGGATTCTGGGAATTGTTGCACTCATAATGGGCTGTACCGGTAAAACATTCAGGATTCCTGGAGCCAGCCAGCTGGCAGACAAATGGTTTAAAATGTAACAG
>CAZRML010000027.1:0-12130 GCA_964601205.1 uncultured Actinomycetota bacterium
CTTTTCCACCCTTTCTTTTGCTAAATCCAAAGCGGTTTTCTTTCCTGAAGAAAACCAGTCCTCATAGTTAGCTGTTCTATCTGCTGCCTTTGGGATAAACTGCTCTATCTTCCACCACTTTCTGGTATTTTCCGTACTTAGATAATGTCCTGGAATAGGACCAATCTCCCTTATTAGATCTACGGCCAGTGTTTCATCGTTTACCAGTTCACCCTGTATAAAGCGGCCTATCATCCCTGCTACGTCATCATCCAAAACAGCCTGGGCAGGGTGGCCCGAAAGCTCGCCCATTATTCCGCCATGAAATTGTATAAGATTGCAGCCGGTCATGGCTGAGGTTAAAGCGCCAATTGCTTTTTCATAACCCGACTGATAGTCGGGAATCTTGGAGTTTATGCATCCTGGATAAGCATTTGCGGTTGGTACTCTATAATATCTCCACATCTGATTAAATAAAGCGCTCCCTATTGATGCTCCAATCTGCCCAAAGGCCGGAGATCCAGTTTTCATATTTTGAGGACAATCAATCTCCCACATCAAACATCTGTGACCAGGCTTAATAAGTTGAATCAGTACCAGCATTGATATAAGTTCCGCATTAGACTTGGCAATGGCTCCAGCAATGGTAGCAGGTGCCGTTGCACCAAAAAAACTCCCCGAACATGGACCCAGCGGGAAACCAGCATCTATGAACCTTCGGACCTGGTTTATTGCGCTGTCAAACCATGTTAAGGGAGAAGCAAGACTTACTGCCCCCAGTATTTCAGCTCCGGCAGCGTTAGCCATCTTAATATGAAATATTTCAGAATCGTTTGAATACGGACTTTCACAGAACTTACTTGTATTCTTAAGCTTTATCGCCATAAGTTCGGGCATTATCATTATTGGGGGGATATCGGTACATCCAAAATATGGATAACATGAAAGTCCATGAACGGTAGGTAGAGCATCTAAAACTTTAACAAAATCAGCATACTCTTTTCTTGTAGGCGGCCTTGGAATAAAGGTATCCAGGTCTATTGTATTCATAGAAGGCATGTCCTGGTAGTATACAGTATCGGCGCTATAAACCATATCATATTTCTCTTCTCTGGCTTTTACTCTGAAAGTACTGGGAGTTTTTCTGATACACTCTTCGGCTAAACCCTCCGGGAACCTGACAATACTATTATTTTCGTCAACCATGCAATCATTTTTCTTTAAAAAATTAAGTGCCCACTTACTCTCAAACTTAACCCCTGTTTCTTTCAGGATATCTATAGAGGCTGCGTGGATAGCTTCAACCTCTTCATCTGACAACAACTCCAGAGGTTTATACTTTCTTTTAAAACCCTTCAAAGCCATTTTTAACCTCCCAATCTAAAAAAGATTTTATTTATTTAATAATTTCCTAACTAATTTCACCGCACCAGAAGCACTTGGATTGTACCCGTCTGCCCCTATGCTATCAGCAAATTCCCTGGTTACCGCTGCTCCACCCACTATTACCTTTACCTTATCTCTTAATCCTTCTTTTATTAAAAAATCTATAACATTTTTTTGTTCATATGCAGTTGTAGTAAGAAGCGCCGACATTGCCAGGACATCCGGGTTATATTCTTGTATTGCATTAATAAATTTTTCATACGATACATCTATTCCAATGTCATATACTTTAAAACCATCTGCTGAAAGTAGTGAACCGACCATTGTCTTTCCAATCGAATGGATATCTCCCTTTACTGTTCCCAGAACAATTTTACCTGAGATTTCCCGGTCTTTCCCTGACTTCTTTATCTCTTCTTCCAGTATCGGCATAACAGAATTCATTACATCAGCTGCTGACAGGAGATCGGGTAGATAGAGTTCATCGTTTTCAAATGCATCTCCTACAACCCTTAAGGTTCCGGTTATTGCATCTAAAGCTTCAAGTATATCAATTTCTTTATCTGCAATTATCTTTTTTACCGATTCTACCGCTAAATTTTTGTCATACGTTACAATTGCTTTCCTTAAGCTATCAATGGGATGTTTGCTAGAATTTTCTATAATATCTTCAAGAGTTTTTTCGTTAGTCATTTAGCCCCCTTTTAGAAGTTTGAACTTTATATAATAATAAAATTTAGAAAAAATACCGCCTTTGATTGTATAATTATAATTATTAAACAACTATTAAAACTATTATTATATTTTCTAATTAGCTTTTATACCAGAATTAAAGATAATGAAAGATATATCTATTTAAAATATATATATATTTTTAATAGTTTTAGATTTTAAATTATATATTTTTTATTGTCAATTATGCGAATTGCTTATAAAAAAGCTATATAAAAAAGAGTTGGAAATTTATCAACGTATGTATTATAATCTCAAAAATTAAATAATTAAACACAAAAGTTAGAAAATTAATGTGATTTTTCGGAAATTATATCTGCTTAAGATCTTTAAAATAAACATTAATAGAATAAGCATACCAAAGACCTGAAGGTGATTTAACTTTTACTGCAAATCGATAATAGTTAAGGGAAATAGGAGCAATCAAAAAAAATTGAAAAACAACAAATGGTGTATAGAAGTAATTAAAGATGATGTAAAAAGAGGTGATTTTAAATCTGCTATTTTTGATTTTGACGGTACTCTCAGCCTTATACGGCAGGGTTGGAGAAATGTAATGATTTCTTATTTCACCGAGGTATTGAAAGAAACACCCCAAGCTGAAGACGAAGATAAAATAGTCTCCATAGTAAGTGATTTTGTTGATTATCATACTGGAGAACAAACAATTTACCAGTGTATATGTCTTAACGAAGAAATAGTAAAAAGAGGCGGAAAGTCTGTAGACCCCCTGATATATAAAAAAGAATACCACAAAAGGTTAATGGAAAAAATAAAATACCGTATTGATAACCTGAGGGATGGTAAAATTAATCCCAAAAGCATGTTAGTCCCTGGTTCATTGGAAATTCTAAAGATTTTAAGCAAGTATGATATTAATCTTTATCTTGCAAGTGGTACTGATGAATGTTATGTTTTAAATGAAGCGGAGCTGCTTGGTATTACAAAATTTTTTAAAGATAGAATTTTCGGCGCGCAAGATGAACATAAATTATTTTCAAAAGCCCTGGTAATTAAGAATATTATAAAAACCCATATGTTAAAAAATAATGAGTTATTGGGCTTTGGTGATGGTTATGTGGAAATAGAGAATATAAAAAATGCTGGAGGTTTTGCTGTAGGTCTGGCTACTAATGAAGCAGAGCGCAGGGGTACAAATGAATGGAAACGGGAACGTTTGATTAAAGCGGGTGCAGATATAATTATACCAGATTTCAGGAAAGCGGAACTTATTTATAATTATCTTTTTAATAAGGGAGTATAAAAAGTGCCATTTAGTTATTTCGATAGGAGTAAACTAAAACTAAAATCATTAAATGAGAGAAAACATGATTTAGACCTCAGTATCATGCTTGACCTGAATGATAAGATACCAAAATTTAAAAACTCCGCTATAAATACTTTAGTAGAAAGAATAATCAAAGCTAAAAACAGCGGGGCCAGCGTGATAATGATGATGGGTGGTCATGTAATAAGATCAGGAGTTTCTATTTTTTTAATAGAGCTCATGAAAAGAGGCTTGATAAATCATTTTGCATTAAATGGTTCCTGTATTATCCATGATTTTGAATTTGCCCTGATTGGTGCTACAACGGAAAGCGTGTCTAAGTATATTAGTGAAGGGCAGTTCGGGCTATGGAAAGAAACCGGAAAATTAAATGATGCAATAAAAAAGGGTTCAAAAGAGGGTCTGGGCCTCGGGGAATCAGTTGGTAAAATGATAGAAGAAAATAATTTCCCTCATAAAAATATTAGCCTTTTAGCTGCTGGATACAGGTTAGGGGTACCAGTAACAGTACATGTAGGCATAGGCTGTGATATCATTCATGAGCATCCCAATTGTGATGGTGCAGCAACAGGTGAAACTTCATATAAGGATTTTTTAATATATGCTAATACCATAAGTAATCTTGAGAACGGGGTATTTATGAATTTCGGTTCTGCTGTTACCGGCCCGGAAGTTTATTTAAAAGGTCTTGCAATGGCAAGAAATGTTGCATTTCAACAAAATAAAAAGATAGCTCATTTTACAACTGCTGTGTTTGATTTGCTACCCATTGAATATGAGAATACTAAAAAAGAGCCTTCTAAAAAAGACCACTTTTACTATTTTAGGCCATGGAAGACCATCCTGGTGAGGTCTGTTTCTGACGGAGGAGAGAGTTTTTACATCCGTGGTAACCATAGGGCTACTGTTACAAATCTTGCAAAAAATTTATTTCAAAAAGATGGAAAAATTAGATAGCATGAAAGAACAAAGCCTAAAAGAAATTTTATTAAATTTGAAAAATATAACAATTGCGGTTATAGGTGATTTCTTTCTCGATAAGTATTTACAGATTGATAGAAGCAGAAAAGAACTGTCACTTGAAACTGGCCTGGAAGCTTATCAGATAGCAAATAAAAGAACTGTTCCGGGAGCTGCTGGAACAGTTGCCAAGGATCTTAAGGTTCTGGGTGTCGGCCTGGTAACAGCACTTGGTTTTATCGGAGATGACGGTGAAGGCTATGAACTGAACAGAGGTCTTGAAAATTTAAAGATTGAAACCGAATTTTTAATAAAAACAAAAGAAAGATTCACACCAACTTATATTAAACCTATCTTTAATGAAAATTCTATAATAAAAGAAACAAATAGATTAGATATAAAAAATTTTTCTACTACACCGAAATTTTTAGAGGATAAGATTATAGAAAGGCTGAAACTTTTAGCAAAAAAGGCTGATGGAATAGTTGTATTGGACCAGGTGCCCGAGGATAATTGCGGTGTAATTACTGAAATGATAAGAGAAACATTATCTCAATTAATGAACGTTAATAAAAATTTAATAATTGTTACTGATTCCAGGAATCATGTAGGTCTTTTTAATAATGTGATAATTAAGTGCAACAATTTCGAAGCAGCAAAAGTTATCGATCCAGATATAAAAGATCAGCCCGGTGAAGAGATTGTAAAAAAAGCGGGGCTTTTTCTTAACAATAAAACCGGGAAGCCTGTATTTGTCACGTGCGGGGAGAACGGGCAGCTGGTATTTGACGATAATAAAATTAAGAGAATCCCTGCAATTCCAGTTGAAGGTCCTTTAGATAAAGTTGGTGCTGGTGACGCCACTACTACCGGCATCATAAGCGCACTTTGCTGCAATTCTTCTCTCTATGATGCAGCCCTATTAGGTAATATAGTTTCATCTATAGCAATACAACAATTGGGCACGACAGGTGCAGCAACACCGGAACAAGTTCTGGAAAGATTCAAAGCAGCTTTGAATGCATAAAAATTTAATTAGATATTTAATATAAAAGCCCGGGTTCTGTGTACTCTTCAAAAAAAAATATACTTTCTATCGATATAGGCGGCTCTAAGATTATGGTTGGCATAATAGATTATAATGGAAGGATTATTCTAAAATCAAAGACATTACTAAAAAAACCGCCCATAAAGAAAGAATATTTAATTAAAAATATTTTTGATATAATAAAAAAAATATTAAACAAAGATAGTTTTGATATCTCATGTATTGGAGTATCGGTCCCGGGGTTGGCCGATACCGAGAAAGGGATATTGGTATATGCTCCATATTCTGGTGTAAAGGATTTTGCAATAGCCAGCATCTTAACCGAGAGACTAAATATCCCGGTTTTTGTTGAAAATGATGCTAATGCCTGTGCATATGGTGAAATGGTTTACGGAGCCTGCAGGGAAATAAAAGACTTTATTTGGATTACTGTAAGTAACGGAATTGGCAGCGCTCTGGTTTTAGATGGAAAAGTTTATGAGGGTAGATATGGTGGGGCTGGTGAAATAGGGCATATTAATGTAGTGCAAAATGGAACAAAGTGTGGATGTGGCAATAAGGGATGCCTCGAAGTTTATGCGGCAGGACCGGCTATTGTAAGAAGGTATAAGGAAAAAAGCCATAACTACTCTCCGGATATAACTGCTAAAAGTATAGCTGAAGCTGCCAGAGCTGGTGATAAATTATCCCTGTATATCTATAAAAAAACCGGATTCTATCTTGGAAAAGCTATTTCTTACGCAGTTAATATTTTAAATCCGGTAAAAGTAATAATAGGAGGAGGAGTTTCGATGAGTATTGACCTTTTTTTACCGGAAATAAAAACAGTGGTTAACAGGATGATATTTAGACATCCCAATAAAGATTTAAGTATTGAAAAAACTGCTCTATCATATGAGGCCGCCTTAATAGGCGCAGCAGCAATAGCTAAAAAAAGAATTGGAGGGAATTGAACATGGATAAATTTGTAAAGGAATATTTAAATAGCCTGGGTAAAATAATACAGGACCTGGAAGTTAAAAATATATCAAGAGTAATCAATGCTTTTAAGGAGACTCACCAGAAGGGTAAGAAAATTTTTGTCCTTGGAAATGGAGGTAGTGCTGCAACTGCCAACCACTTTGCATGCGATCTGGCAAAAAATGTTACAAAAGATGAGAAAAATAGATTTAAAATCATTTCTTTGAGTGAAAATATATCATGCATCACAGCATACGGGAATGATGAGGGCTTTGAAACTATTTTCGAAGAACAGCTAAAAAACTTAATTGATGATGAAGATTTAACTATACTTATATCTGCAAGTGGAAATTCTCCTAATATAATAAGAGCTGCTGAATATGCAAAGAAAAATAACAACACTGTTATAGGAATCACTGGCTTCGAGGGAGGTAAATTAAAAGAGATATGTGATATAAATGTAAATGTATTATCAGATTCCTATGAAAAAATAGAGGATATACACCTTATTATAACACATATTATAGTCTACTGGTTTAAAATGAATAAAAATGAAATTGCATAATATTAAAATGTCATAATGTAAAATAATTAAGAGTGTAATTAATTTATTTAAATCCTAAAAGTAATCATAACTTTTGTCTCAAGAATCATAGTCTGGCTTTTGGAAGAAAGTTTTAAAAAAATTTAACATTATTAAAATTTCTTAAATGAAGAATTTTTCTATATCTAACCATCTGCAGAATATATCCAATACTTCTTTATTTACATTATAACCAAATGCAAAATGGTGCTCAAAACCATTTTTAATTATCGTATCAACAAAATTTTTTACATTGCTATTTTTTAATTTTATTTCTAAATTATTTCCTTTGATATGTTTACCTTCTATCCCTTCTCCTTCTGAAAAGAACATCCTGTATTTATTTCTATAAATCCTGTCCTCACTCAATCGTAAAACGCCACATTCACCTTTTTTTAGATAAAAATCATTAACTATACCGGGGTTATTTTCAAGCAGGGAATGGGTTCTATGCTCAACATCTTTTATATTTCTTGCCATCTTTGTTGGACATGATCCGCAATGATATATATAAAAACTATTTTTATCGAAGTTAAAATCTGTAATATCCATTAGTGAAGATATATCATTATTTGTGTAACTCATGATAATCATTGAAACTGCACCCAGTATATCACCTTCACAACTTACCTGGATAGATTCATCACCCAGTGCTCCCATAATTGAACAGGGTGCAATATCGAGTGTATTTTGGAAATCAGGCCAACATTTCAGTGCAATAGCTGATAAATTATATCTTTCTACTATTTTCTTGAGAGAAATATATAACTTCACTGATTTATCTATATATCTGTCAATATCAATTCTCTTCCCAAAATATAACTTATCAGTTGCTTCCATTACTTCATTCTCAGAAATTTTATCGATTTCTGCAAATACTTCAGATAAATCTATAAATTCAAACTTAACCCCTAAAAACTTTCTTACAGCCAACTCATCACAATTGCTATCAAAATAACCCGGTACTCTGCCGCTGATTATACCAATATAGCTATGGCGCAATTTTTTTATTACTTCTGCAGCTTTTATTATATTCTTTATGCTATCTCTAATATGTTTTTCGCCGGGAGTGCCGTAAATATATTCATATTTAATACCTAACTTATATAAATGATTGGTATGCATGTTAACTCCACACCAGGAATTTTTTTCAAGTTTGCCGCCTTCTTTAAAAACAGGTTCTGGAATGGCCCAAATAATAATAGGTGTGTTTACCTGTGTCAGCGCTAAATCAACCGGGCCTATTCCCAAACCAAACCCGACTGATTGAATTATTATCAAATCAAATCTGGTATCTTCCCACTCTTCAATCAATTTTGTAATTTTTTTTAAACCGCTGCTGGAATCCTTAAAAAATTCGTCAACTAATACGGTCTGATGATGGTTTGAAATTTCCTCTAAAAGTTTTTTTGAATCATTGTATATCTGGATACTTGATTTATCCCATAATAAATTGGAGGTAATACCTAAAAATCCGATTTTTAAAGTTTCCATGGTTTGCTCCTTTCCAATAAATGACAATTAATAATTTTAATCATTTCTTATGGTTTTAATAATATATGTAATACACAAAATTACTTCGCCTGCTATTTTCGATTAATAAATTACAAGATTTCCTTGACTTTATTGCGGTAATATTTGAAATTTTCAAAAGATACATTTGGCGGTATAAGGTGATCTGCCATAATTATATATCCGCCATACTTAATAACTTCCTTTATAATATTTATCTCCTTATCAATTTGTGCTGCGGATTGCGCTAATACATTTTTATTAAAACCGCCCATTAATTTTAATTTTGGGTATTTTTTCCTGATCTCCAGCAGGTCATTCCCAGCCTGCCTTTCAATAGGGTATAAAAAATTAACACCGGCTTCTAAAAACAGTGGGATTAATTCATTAACATTTCCGTCTGTATCCACCATATAATTTTCTATCCCCTTCTTTTTAAGATGGTCGATTAATCTTTTATAATATGGGGTCATAAATTCTCTAAATATTTTTGGGCTAATCAGTGAACCATTTCTCCCGGCCATATCTTCCCAAAATAGCACTACATCTACATCAAACCAGCTCAGCATTTCGTCACAACAATTTATCCAAAAATCTGTTAAAAATTCAGCGATGTCCTTAATCAACTTTGGATTATCATAATATAGTACAAATAGATTTACATCTCCTATCAAGAATCTCAAAGAGCCAAAAAATCCAGCAGGATAACCTAATAATCCTATTGGATAAGTTCTATTTTTGATATTTTTTATCATTTCTTCTTTATCTATTAAAATTCTATCTTCAACGCTGTACTTATCTAAATTAAACCTATCATCCCTGAGCTTTTCCCAGGATTTACTATCTTTTACAGGCCATTCTAACCAATGAGGCATAGATGATAAATCTTTCATAACACATTTTTTAATTCCGTCTACATCTATTATTATTTTTTTCCTTTCATCTTCTGACAGTACTTGAACTTTATATTGTGGAAAAATCCAGGTATTTATAGCAGGACGTCTGATACCCTCATCAAAGTTAAAATATTTATCAACATCATAAGCGTAAGGCCAGGGATTATCCTCGGACCAGTAAAGTCCGGGTCCCCCAATACTTTCACCCTCTTCAATCCTCCTGCTGAAACCTTTAACCCTGGGTAATCCTTCTCTATACCATCTATTTAACGTTCCACCCCAGTAACCAAACTCCCAGTCAATATTTCTATCCAACTTTTCAAAGTTTAAAATTTTTAAAAATCTTTCCATTACATTCACATAATCCTCCGAATTTGGGTTATTTGCTAAATATTTTTCTAAAATTAATTCTCTGTTTACGTCACTTTTTTTCTTATTCTGAATTGGCCTGTATTAACAGGTATTACTATATTATTTTACCAAAATGTTAATAACGGAATCTTTTTTTAACATTATTTAAAAGTATTGCATAGATCAAATCAGAGAAAGCTCATACTTCACCAAAAAGCTAATTTTGATGTTTATAATAACTTAGATTATATATAATTCAAAACACTTTCTTAAATTTTGTTTTTCAACAAAATCTCTCTTACTAAATGCAGCCGACAACTAAATAAAAATAAAAACAGAAATTGACCTTTACTATTTTAGTATGTTATATTTAAAGACCATCGGTATTATAAAAAACTATTTTAATCAAAAATTTAAAAATTATATGAGGTGAATTATGGACAAAGGCAAAGATAAGGGAGTTCTTCTTGGAACCAGGATCGGGGAGAACATATCAAGTATTGCGACAGGTATATGGAACCTTTCAGACTATAGCGCAACTCCAAACTTCAATGCTGGAGTAAAGGGCAAGGTTTCTATCTCCGGTCATGATAAGAACATATTGCGTAAGCTGGCAGCCAGGGTAGCAGAACTTGCCTCACGTCCCATAGAGCAGGAAAAACGTAAATTATGGACGGAACATAATTCCTTGAAGCCAACCCGCCCGCTGGTTTTCTGTGATCCTGAAAATGGATGGAACGAGATAATAAAAGAAGACAAATTAGACTGCAGGGGAGAGCTCGCCCGCAAATGGGAAACCGTTTTGCTCAAAGAAATATTCTGGGGGGAGTCAATGCTGGATGATAAGGTAATTGAGCCATATTTTGAAATAGCCTGCACCCATACCGAAAGTGACTGGGGACTTGTTACAAAACTGTATGGGGCCAAACCTGGAGGGGCAGTAACATGGGAAGCTCCAGTAAAAGAGTACAGTGATACAGATAAGCTACATTTTCCAACCATAGAAATCGATTATAAAACAACTGAAGAGACCCTGGAAGTGGCCAATGACACATTTGGCGATTTATTAAATATAAAACTAAAGAACAGGTGGTGGTGGTCCTTTGGCCTGACCTATGAGTTCATCTTATTGAGGGGATTGAGTCAGATGATGCTTGATATGATTGATAACCCCAAACTGGTACACAGGATAATGAAAATTCTTTCTGACGGATTTCTTAAAAAACTGGATTTTCTTGAGGAGAATAATTTACTTTCCCTCAATAACTATGGTTATATAGGATCAGGGGGGCTTGGATATACAGATGAACTGCCGGGAAAAGATTTTGATAATTCCAGGGTTAGACCAGAAAACATGTGGGGGTTCAGTGAATCCCAGGAATCAGTGGGCATATCAGCTAAAATGTTTGAAGAATTTATTTTTCCATATCAGACTGTAATACAAAAGCGATTCGGACTAAACTATTATGGTTGCTGTGAGCCCCTGGATCCAAAATGGCATATAATTAAAAATATCCCAAATTTAAGGAGAGTTTCAGCATCACCCTGGGCCAACATACCAAAAATGTCTGAATTCTTACAGGACAAATATGTCATGGCAAGGAAACCGAGCCCTACCCCCCTTGCTGAACCGGTGCTCGATGAAGATTTTATAAGGAAACAAGTAAGAAGGGAGCTGGAGATAACTAAAGGGTGCATAGTCGAGTTTATAATGAAAGACAATAATACAATCGGAAATAACCCCTTAAATGTAATTAACTGGGTAAGGGTGGTTAAGGAAGAAATCGATAAAATATACAGCTGATAGCTGTATGACCTACCCAAAAAAAATAGTACAGCCTGAGAGTTAGTATCCTGGCTTATAAAACAGATAAAAGAAAGGAAAGAAATATGCCAGGAAAACGCTGCACACCGGAACAGAAGAACAGAGGCAAGTATCCTCTGCCCATGCAGCCATTTTGCAGCCAAAGGGGCAGTTTAAAAGTCCCTTTTAGAGGGATTTGGTAAAAAGATCTCCCCTTTAGAAATTGAATTTCAGACAGACAAAAACGGAGCATCATGGATAATACTTCAAGGCAGGTCAGAGTGGTACAGCAGGGAATTTGGTATAAGAGAAATAAAGATATCGATGTCAGCGACAGAAAATTATGCGGTTGCATATACTATATCTTTAAAGTAATGATAATCTTAAGGATTGTTTTTCTGTATTTATTTGTATATTCTATTATATTATGGAAAATTCTTGATAATAATTTTTAATATATATATTCGGAGAGTGAATTGTCTCAAAAAGAAAAAGAACTCGGATTGAGCAGGATCCTGGCGGGTAGCCGTGTGGCAGAAATAGACAGGAAAGCCATTGCCGATGGAATAGACTCAAAAAAACTTATGAAAAATGCCGGTACAGGAGCAGCGGAAGAGATCGTTTTTGATTA
>CAZRML010000028.1:0-33672 GCA_964601205.1 uncultured Actinomycetota bacterium
TATACAGGGTTATTTTTTGCAGGGAGTAGTTATTGGCGTAGGAGTAAATTTAAACATGGATAGAAAATCACTGGGGACAATAGACCAGCCGGCCACATCCTCTAAGGTTGATTTCCATTTTATGCGATCAAATCCGGCCTCAAAAACCTTGCCTTCAATTCCATACTCTTCTTCCTCAGCAGATAGTCCCGCCGCAACGCTGTCAAAAAGCCCGGATCTCCCAAGGCACCATTCAATACAAGCGCCACTTTCAGTGGTTCAACGTCCGGCATGCTACGGGGCGAGGCTCCCTAGATCATTCCCTGCTAAGATTTTCCACAATCCCACGGAAATACCGGCTGTTTTCAACCAGATCAGGCCCGTGTTTGAATAGACCGCCTCCGATCAGCAGCATAACGTCGTTTCCGTAAACCTTCATCGATTTCGGAATGCTGTCAAGCCCCATACCGCCTGCTGGACATGGGAAAATAGGCTTCAATGCGCCCATTGGCTCCTTAGCTCCCCTCATGATCTGCTTACATTCATCGACACTAAAGGAAAAACGGCCGCCGAAATTTGGATATATCGTTGCGTCGGCACCTGCTAATCTAGCAATCTGACCGAACAGGACTGAATGTGATATGCCATGATTACCCAATACATAACTCCCTTGAAATGCCGGATGACTGAATATCGGGAGCGCTATGTCATCATCTTCCGCGATTTCTCTCATCGCATCAAAACCGGTCAATCCAGGTAGCATCATCAACGCCTTTGCTCCGGCATTTTTAGCAAACCTTGCCCTCGAGACTATTTCACCGAAAGGCGCCGAGACATTGGGCACATAAATACAGTTGTAGCCGGTTTCTTTATTAGCCTTTTCTACAGCCTTTACACATAGGCTTATTCTTTCCTCGTAAGGTGAAAAATACTGGTTTGAGAGGCCATGATCATCCTTGATGACATCAATTCCTCCCAAAGCGAATTGATATGCTAACTTTGCTATATTTTCTGCGGATAATCCCATCGGTTTTAACGCCGTAAAAAGCAGTGGCCTTTTTTCCACACCGATAAGCTTTCTTATGCCGTCTATACCAAAACGGGGCCCTTTAAATAATCTTAAGATAGATTCTGACAAATCAAGATGCTCTACCCTGATTCCAGTCTGGATGCTTGAATTCCCAAAAACCACATTCAGAAGCTGAGGCAATTCATTTGAGGCACACTCTAACGCATAACTTATGGCAGCTATATAAGTGTCTTTGCCACATTCTTCAAAGCGTTCAATCCTACCAACAATAGATTCGTCAACATGGACTTCGGGTATCAACTCCGCAGGGAACTCAACCGTTTGCTCAATGCATATCCCCAATGCTCTAGCGTACGCTTGTTCCCTGCTCCCCTGAATTCTGTATACGACCTGAAAGCGCTCGCCTGATAAAGGCTGCACATTATTCTCATCAACAAACATATCTCATCTCCTTCTCAACTGGCTGACAATTACTGAGCTTCCGCTTCGGCTAAACTATGAACTTCTGGAATAAAAGCCGGAGGCAATTCCTCCTCTGTAATATGAAAAGCATCGCCAAGAAGTATCTCTACGTTTTTGATCAGCGATATTAGACCTATTTCATGTCCCGGCTTTAATTGCTGAATCCTAATCCTACCTAGTGCAGGGTTTATATATTTATTTGCTACGAACTCATAGCTTTTATATGTAGAAATCTTTAAGGAATGCTTTTTATAATCATTCAACCAATCATTCATCCACTTTTTTAAGATCAGTGAATTACGATCAATAAATGTATCGTTTGCCATACTACTTCCTATTTTTTTAAGTTTCTCCTTAACATCCGTAGCAGAATTGCCATAAACATATCCACATTTACGTTTACCGCTAGCACCATCTATCCCCTTATCGTATTTTGCACACCATCTACCGTCTTTTCGTTGAAAGGGTCTTGCTCCTATTTTAGGCATAAAATCACCTACACTTCTCTCGCACTAACTATTTATCAGGTATTTTATCTCTATTTCTCTATTGGTGTCAAATTTGGTGTCAAACTCTTAATAGAGTCATTTGGCCCAAAAAGAAAAACCCCAAAGTCTTAATATTTCGGGACTTATTGCTGGTAGATGAAGGATGACTTGAACCCGGGACTCCCTGATTAAGAGTTTTTATTAATGACTATTTGCCTGCTGTTGTAGCAGGATTATTCATAGCGCTGTTTTTTTGATTCAAAACTTAATCCAGCTTAAATATAAATGATTAAGGTGCACTTCTGTTTTTATAGGAATTACCCGGTAGACTACCAGAACTACTTATTACAGCCCTGGAATATGGGGCATAACATCCATTCCTGTTCCATACAGGTGATAGCATCTTATTTTAATCTAAATTCTTATATGGCTATTGATAACAATCCGCGGATTATCAGACAATCTTCTTTGAGCCCGAATATATTTCTTCAATCTCAAGAGCCGCTGCCCCGTTACCCGGATGTTCTTTCGGGTTCCATTTTTTCATATCATCAAATATTTCCCCATCGGTATAATATTTTATAGGCCCTTTTAGCTGGTAGGACTTATCTTCACTGGTAATAAAAAGGATAGAGCCGGTGCTTCCGGAAAGAATATTTTTTTTCGTTTTTTCAAAATAATTATCAGCAACAACAACTGTCCCGTCATTATATTTTGAAACACAACTGGCGAAAATACTGTTAGGTATACCTTTACTGTCAACAGTTGAAAACACTATCGGGCTCTTTCGGTTTTCCCATGCTTTAATAACCCCATCCGGCATCTTTTTCATATTTCCCCTTTAGCTAATTTGCAAAAATTAGTAAATAATTAAAATCCTGTAAAATAAAATTTTATCCTTACATAGATGGACCAATTTGTAAATATGCAATCTTTTTTTAAATTTTTTACCATTTTTAAAAGCCTTACCTGCCTTAGAAAATAAAATTTATTGCATAAGTATATTTTAAATAATATAATATTAGGCAAGCCTAACAATTATTAAATTAACCAGAGGATAAGTTATGAAAATATTAATATATGGAGCAGGAGTTATCGGCAGCATATTTGCATATAAACTTAAAACCGGCGGCAACGACGTAACAGTTCTGGCAAGAGGCAAAAGACTCGAACAGCTAAGAAAATATGGAATTATAATTAAGGATGTAATAGTTGATGAGCATTTTGAAACCGGGATAAAAACTACTGATAAATTAAAACCCGATGATTATTATGATGCTGCCTTAATAATAATGCAACGCCAGCAGGTTAGCAGTATCCTTCCGGTTTTAAGCAAAAATAGTAAAATTCCTTTTTATATCTTTACCGGGAACAATGTCACCGGAGCAGAAGAATATGTTAAATTTCTTGACAGAAAAAGAATCCTGCTGGGGTTTGGAGGGCCCGGAGGATACCGCGAGGATAATTATGTGATCTCCGCTTATGTAAAAGACCATACTGTCCTATATTTAGGTGAGCCTGACGGGTCATCAAGCCAGCGGGTAGATAACTTTAAAAATTTGATAATAAAATCCGGAATCAATGTTAATATCCCTGAAAACATAGACGCCTGGTTAAAAACACATGCTGCTTTCATAAGCGCGCTGGTGATGGCATCATATGCAGCAAAAAATAAGGGTAAAGAACTTAAAGACGAAGATAGATTAATAAAACTGAGTATTATAGCATTTAAGGAAAATTTGAAAGCTCTTATAGAGATAGGAATACCAATACTTCCCAAAAAATTCAACATGATGAGATTTATACCGGAATATTTTTTAAGAAGAAAAATAAAAGATTTAATAGGCTCAGAATTCGGCAGAGTGGCACTATCCGGACATGCCGATGCCGCAAAAGATGAAATGGTAAAGATTACAGAAGATTTTAGAAATCTTATAAAAAATGTAAAAACAGACATGAGTACTGGCGATTATCTTTACAAAAACAGCTTTGGTGGGAAGTAGAAAGAATTAAAAATATTAATACATGCTTTCTATTGCTTTATTGTTATTGAGAATTGGTTGAATTTGTTGATAATATATTGAAACTTTGAACCTGTGGCTGGTCTGAAAAACATCTTATAATGAGTTTGAGTAGTTATGATATAAGCCAGGTTATAATCTGTAAATATTTGGAAGATATATTTAAATTTTTATAGGATAAATGTGTTTCTATTTACTTAGATATCTCCAGCAATTTCATTTATTTAGTTAGTTTCATTTTTGTTATCTTTAAATTGTCTATCATACAAATCCTTATATACTCCATTTAATAATAAGAGCTGTTCGTTAGTCCCCTGTTCAACGATACGGCCTTCTTTGACGACATAAATACAGTCTGCAGCAATAACTGTTGAAAGCCGGTGGGCAATGACCAGGCTTGTCCTCCCTTTTAGCAGGGGTTTGATAGCTGATTGGATAAGAGATTCGGAAACGGAATCCAGCGCAGATGTTGCCTCATCAAGAATTACTACCCGCGGATTTTTAAGAAGCACACGGGCAATGGAAATTCTCTGCTTCTCGCCCCCTGAAAGCTTTATTCCACGGTCTCCAACAACGGTGTCAAAGCCATCAGGCAATGAAGTTATCATTTCGTAAATGTTGGCAGTTTTACAGACATTTAAAAGTTCTTCCTCTGTAGCATCAGGTTTTGCAAACAATAAATTTTTACGTATAGAATCATTAAACAGGTAAGTGTCCTGTGTAACCATACCTATCTGTCTGCGCAGTGATTTTATGGTAACATCTCTTAAATCGTAACCATCGATAGTTATCGAACCTGATTTCACATCATAAAACCTCGGGACAAGATAGGTAATCGTAGTTTTTCCGGAACCACTTGGACCTACAAAAGCAATTACCTGCCCGGGGTTTGCCTCTAAATTTATATTTTTTAATAAGGTATGCTTCTTCTTGTTGTAAGAGAAATAAACATTATTAAATTTTATAAATCCTTCAACATGCCTCAGGCTTATTGCATCTTGCTTATCTTTAATTTCCCTCTTCATCTCAAAATAATTAAATATTCTCTCAAACAGTGCCATTGAACGGGTCACATCTACGCTAATGTTTGCAAAAGAGGCAACGGGGCCATAAAGTCTTGCAAGTAGTGCTACAAACATAACTATACTTCCTATAGTAATATCAGAGTATTTAATAAATATCAGCCCTCCAAATAAATATATTATCATTGGCCCTATGGCAACAACTGTAGAAACAGTCATGAAAAACCAGCGGCCGGCAAGTGATTCTTTGATTTGAAGCTTTGTTGCATCCCTGTTTATATTTTTAAATCTCCCCAGCTGGTATTTTTCACTGGTAAAAATTTTTACAAGCATAGTTCCGCTGACGCTCAATGTTTCATATATTACGTTATTTAATTCTGCTAATTTATCCTGAGTTTGTGAAGCAAGCTGCCATCTTACTTTGCCTACTTTTCTTGTTGGAATAATAAATAGAGGTAAAATCACCATACCTATAAGAGCAAGTTTCCAGTTTGTATAAAACATTGTTGCTGCGGTAACTATAAAAATAAGGACATTTTGAAGGATTTGTACAAAAGTGCTGGAGAATATATTTTCAATACCTCCAATATCATTATTCATAAGTGATGTAATTTCGCCGGACTTAACATTTGAAAAGAAGCCGATTCCCATATTTTGCAGATGGTCAAACATTGAATTTCGTATATCATACATAATATATTTTGCAATCCAGCTGTTAAGATAATTCTGGCCCACAGCAACAAGCCCGCTTAACAGGACTGCCCCAAAAGCAGAAGCTATAAAAATTAGCAGGAGGTTTATATTTTTTTGAGGTAATGCTATATCTATAATATTTTTTGTAAAAATTGCAGGTAGCAACCCGAGAACAGAAGTTATAATTATTAAAAAAGCCAGTAAAATAAGAAGTTTCCAGTAAGGTTTAAAATATTTTGCGATTCTTTTAAGCATTGGCCAGGAGATTTTAGGCCTCTGGTCAGATTCAGTGTAATGAAATCTTCCACGGCCAGGCCCTCCCGGTCCTATAACCATATTCTGAATATCCTTTCTTTAAAAATTTATCAGTTTCACAGGTATAATCCGGGCAATAGTTTACACCAGAAAAAAAATTGCTACCAGTATTTATGGATTCAGGCTTTTTTTAAATTAAATTTTATAATGAATTAATATTCTACAACTCTTTTTAGTTTTTTAGCCTGCTCAACCCAGCTCTCTACCATTGACATTGCCGGAGGCCTTCTTACAAGTTTTTTAGCTTTGTTTACTTCACTTATCTTTTCAAAAAGATTCTGTGCATTTCTTTTTGCAAGCTCAGCTACAGTATCGACACCTGCTTCTTCCAGCAGGTCAGAATATTCCTCTCCAACACCTTTAATTCTAAAAAGGTCTGCAAGATTAACCCATTCAAGAATCAGCTTGTGTCCTATTTTAGCCTTCTCTTCAATTATTTTTCTTCCTTTAGCTGTTGCCCCCTGCTTTAACAGAGCTTCAGTAGTTTTAATACCTATTGCAGCTAATTTTTTTGCATATTCTTTTCCAATTCCTTCAACGTCAATTATACTCGGCATAGTATATCTTCCCCCTCTCATAAGGATATTAATATATGCTGTGATTATATCAGAAAGTAATTTTAAAAGAATCAGGTATTGGTATTTTATGAATATTCTTAGGAACTAAAGATAAATTTGTCAACCTGCCATATTAATCTTTCCAGGTTAATTACAGCATATCATAAATGCTTTTTATATATAGGTTGACATCAAATTTGGATTTGCTTCCTCCATAACTCATATATCTAATTTTTCCAAAAACCGGCCTTTCTTTCCAGGCTCTATCGTGCACCCCGCCCATGCTCCAGGCTATGCCTGTATAGCCATTGGGGTCTCTGCCATCAAGCTCATATTTATTGTTGAGGTATATTGCAATATCCTGTGCTTCCTCTGGAGATTCAGACCACTCCAGAATCTTTTTAGCCCAGTACATTCTCATATAGCTATGCATTTTTCCTTTTATAATCGTCTCAAGCTGGGCTGCATTCCATAATTTGTCATGGGTTCTGGCTTCCTCAAATTCTTCAGGGCTATATATATACTCCCTCCGGTCTAATCTGTGGTTGTTTAAAGTTTCCTGTGCCCAGCCCGGAAAACCACTGAATGAATCATAATTTGAATTATAAAAACAATAATTATCAGAAAGCTCTCTTCTTATTATTAACTCATCAAGAAAAGAATTCTTATTTTCTTCTGCTATATTGCTATCAAGAACTTCAAGGGCTACCCGCTGGGCAGATATATGCCCGAAGTGGATATATGGTGAAAGGCAGGAAATGTTATCTTTTGTAGGGTCATTCCTGTAATTATTATAAGTATTTATTTTATTATCCATAAATCTTTTCAGGACCTTTTTGGCCTCATTTTCACCCGGTATTATTTTATTTGATTTAAAATTCTTATTTACGTATCTGGAATCTCCCGTTATTTTGCTCCAGTTAACTACTGGTTCAGGACCTTTCCATTTGATTTTATTTACCTCTATACTGGAGAACCTGTCTAAATATTCGGGTAAGAGCCTGCTGATTTTGGGTCTTATGGTGTATGCTCCATACTCCTGCTTGCCGGAAGCAACCCGGCAGGGGACTATATTGTGAGCGTCTACTTCATAAAAGGGAATGTTGATTTTCTTTGCAAGGTTTTTCTTCCATTTTCTTTTGATTTTTAACGGGTCGAAATCTGAAACCAGTGTTCCGATATTATATCTTGCAATAAATTCAGGTATCTCTTTTTCCGGCAAGCCCTTTAATATGAAAAAACTTATATTTTTTTCCTTGAGCCGGTTACCGACTTCATTAAGACCGCGTAACATGAAATTATAATGCTTTTCTGTTGCTTCCAGGAAATCATTTACCAGACAGAAGACTACAACCGGGGGTTGTTTATATTTTATAGCGAGTTCCCGGGTAAATATCAGAGCCCAGTTATCCGATACCCTCTGGTCTCTGCTCATCCAGTATGCTATTGGGCCGGGCTTTCTTATGCCCTCTTTTAAAATCCTTATCCTGCCGGGATTTATAGCCCTCATTTTTTTATAAATATCTTATATTTTTATATAAATATTATATATCCGGTTTGTATATATCTCCGGGTTGTATATTCAAAAGATAGCATATTAAAAATTCCATAAAAAGTATATAATCATAAAAACTACTAAAATATCTTATTATGGCTATTATCCTTTTATAAGGAGGCGAAAATGGCTGAAAGAAAAATAACCTTCTCCTATCTTCGCAGATTCAATGGTGTTATGGCCGGGCTTCATTTTTTCCAGGCTATTTTTATGCTGGTAATGGGGCTGGTAATAACAAATATCAGAGATTTTAAGCTGCCTGTAGATTACTATTTCCTCTCTTTTGACACCGAAAAAATGAGACTGTTCGTTGATTCAGAAGTAATAGGCTCCATTCCAATCGGAGTGATGGTATCACTATTTTTGTTTTTATCTGCCATAGCCCATCTGCTTGTTGTGCTCCCGGGAATAAATAATTTCTATAATGCAGGGCTGGAAAAGGGAATAAATTATTTCAGATGGTTTGAATATGCCCTTAGCTCGTCAGTTATGATTGTGCTTATCTCTATGTTATTTGGAGCTAAAGATATCGGCACCATAGTTGCCATTGTGGGGCTTAATGCCACCATGAATCTTTTAGGTCTTATGATGGAATTACATAACCAGACTACAGAAAAGACCAACTGGGCAGCTTTTACCATTGGCAGCTTTTCGGGAGTTATCCCCTGGGTAGTAATTCTACTATACTTCCTGGGATCAGCGGTAAAGAGTCCCGGAGTACTGGAACGGATTCCATGGTTTGTATATGCCATATTCGGAACTTACTTTGTTCTGTTTAATACCTTCCCCATTAATATGGTCCTTCAGTATAAAAAAATAGGAAGATGGCGCGATTACCTTTATGGGGAGAGGGGTTACATCATCCTCAGCCTGGTGGCAAAATCGCTTCTGGCCTGGCTGGTTTTTGCAGGGACTATGCAGCCTGCATAAAATATTAATATTTTATGAATTATATAAATATAATAATACACGCAGTATTCTGGTTGTTTGGTTTTTTTATACTCTGGAAAATCCCGGGGTGCAGTGAGAATAATTTAGAAAACAAAACCAGAGATAGCTCTATTTCAGTTATAATACCGGCAAGAAATGAAGAAAAAAATCTGGATAATTTGTTTAATTCATTAAGTAACCAGACCGCCAGAGTCAAAGAAATAATACTGGTAGACGATAGTTCCACTGATAAAACCCCTGAAATAGGAAAAAAGCATAATGCAAAGGTAGTCAGCCTGAATAGCCTTCCTGAAGGCTGGCTGGGAAAACCCTGGGCCTGTTATAATGGAACCGGAGCTTCGGCCGGGGATTACCTTCTCTTTCTGGACGCTGATACCGAGCTTAAGAATAATGGTATTGAGAATATAATGGCCTGCCTGAAAAGATATCCAGGAGTCATATCGCTTCAACCCTATCACAGAATAAAAAAAATATATGAAAATCTATCACTGTTTTTCAATATAATTCTTATTGCCGGTATGGGTGTATTTACTCCCCTTCAGAACAGGATAAAACCCATAGGCGCCTTTGGCCCATGCCTTTTATGCAGGAGAAAAGATTACTATAAAATAGATGGGCATAAAAGTATAAAAGGCAGGGTCATGGAAGATATAGAAATAGGTAAAAAGTTCATAAAAGCAAAAATCCCCTTACATTGTATGGGAGGCAGGGGCACTATTGATTTCAGGATGTATCCGGGTGGCTTTATGGAAATGGTCAGAGGCTGGTCCAAAAGTTTCAGCAGTGGCGCCAGGTCAACGTCCATTCCCATACTTTTAATGGTAATTGCCTGGATTGTGGGAGCTATATTTCCACTGGACCTTTTTGCCAGGGGGCTACTGCCATTTACGCCAAATATTTTTTTTGCTGGAGTAGCTTTTTATCTTGCATTTGCAGCCCAGATATACTGGATGTCTTACAGAATCGGAAATTTCAGCATCCTGGCTTCCATACTTTACCCGTTGCCGCTGGCTTTTTTTATAATAGTATTTTTTTATTCTTTTATTTTAACTATATTTAGAAAAAGAGTTACCTGGAAAGATAGAGAAATAAAAACCTAAAAAAGGAGGGAAAAATTCCTGTATTCCAACTTTCACATTTCTGGATAATAACCCTGGACATTTTTGGGTGGTTAATTATTCATCTTGGTATTTCTTATCTCTGTTTTAAGATACCGATATCATTCTTTAAAAAGAAATGGCGGTGGTTTGAGCCAAAAGACTGGGAATACAGGGGAAGGATATATAAGAATATATTTAAAGTTAAAAAATGGAGAAGCATTGTTCCTGACGGCGGAGGGATTTTTAAGGGCGGTTTCCCAAAGAGGAATCTGCAAAATAACGACCCTGAATACCTTAAGACTTTTTTATATGAAACTAAAAGAGCCGAACTTACCCACTGGCTTACAATTCTACCATCTCCAATTTTTTTCCTCTGGAATATCTGGTGGGCCGGTATAATAATGATTGCTTACGCTCTTATGGTAAATATACCCTGCATAATACTTCAGAGATATAACAGGGCAAGACTATCTAATTTGATTCTATAGAATTAAAGTATAAAATTAATGCCCGGTAAGGGGTCTACCCCAAAGCATTAAAATTAATTCTTACATAAATTATAGAATACCGGATAGTTCTTTATGGCTATGGTACTTTGAAAACATATATTGCCCAGCCTAGAGTATCCCTTCCGTATAGCAGATACTCTTTTTTTGCTTTTTCTATTTTTTTTAGAAGTTCAGGGTTATCCGGGTCGTCAGGATTTGAGTTTATATAATTATATACCGACAGCCACTGGAGTGTTTCATAATGGTCCCAGTCGTCATTATTGCTAACCAGGGTGTACACGCAGTTTAACCCTTTTCTTTCGGCAATATCTATATTTTTGTAATGGGAATTATATTCTTCTTTTTTTATTCCAATCATCTTAAGATATTCATCGTCCGGTTCTTTTAGCCAGTAAGGCTCCCCAATAATTATCATCCCTTCCGGTTCTGTCATATTTTTCAATGCCTTTATTGTTTCTTTAAATCCATTGTAAGTAAAGCTCGCACCAAGACATACTGTCAAATCGAATAATTGGTTTTTATCTGGCTTATATTTCGCGCCATCCATTTCCAGAAATTTGACATCCGATCCGCGGATTCTCTGGTTTTTCCTCTCTTTGCATTCTTTTATAAAATAAGGTGAAATATCAACTCCAATTCCACTAATATTAAACAATTCAAAAAGTCTTATCAGAAACTCCCCTTTGCCACAGCCGATATCCAGAACTCTGGAACCTTCTTTTACATCAAGCAGCGAAAGCAATCCATCAAGTTTGACTTTGCTCATGGGATTAAGAATGGTATGCTTCTTATGTGTAATAGCATAATATTTCCAGATATCCACTTTTCTACCTCCTGATATTTTTAAAGTTTCTAAAAATCATATTTTTTTATATTTTTTCTATAATACTTCCGTATAATTACAAAAATAGCCAGTATCGCCATAAATATAATAGTCATTAGCATTGAAACAAAAAAGCTATATTTAGCTACAAATCTAATTATAAAAGGTGCCAGGCCACCACTAGTAAACTGCAAAACAAAAAGTACGGTAAAAGCGATATCTTTTTCAGAATCAAATATTACACCTGTAGAAGAAACCAACAGCGGTATTATCCCGGAAAATCCCAGGCCAGTAATTACTGCTCCAATAAGATTCATTGTTCGTATTGCAGGAAAAATTAAAAGTACCAGACCTCCTATACTGATAATAGATAAACCTATCAATAAATTACCAGCTTTAAATTTATATGATAAGAAACTTATTAGCAGTCTTCCAATAAGTATGCCTATCCATAGTAAAAACACAATAAGGCTTGCACTATAGAGGTCAAACAATCTCTCTGTTCTAAAAAAAGTTGGCGACCAGGAAAAAACTGTTACCAGAGACATCATAGCTAAAAACATTAAAATCCCTGTAAAAATCAGGTATATATTTTTATTTTTATTTTTAAATAATTCTTTTATTGAAGTTATTTTCTTCTCCTTTGATAGGTCCTGATTAACTTTCTTTACTTTATTTTTAAGAATATAAGATACCAGGGAAATCATCACAAGGCCTATAACAGCCAGGTAAATAAATTTCCAATTTATTTGTCTGTCTACCAGGCCTGAGGCAAAAAGAGGTGAGACAACTGCTCCAATTGCAAAAAAGCTATATCCTAAATTAACAACGCTATCCTTGTTTTTTACTTTCCCTTCTATCATACCAATATTTGCATCCATAAGTATAATTCCTATCAAAAAGCCGGAAGAAAAATAAAGAAAATAGAAAAGAAATAAAGACGTGGTCAGAATCAGACCGATTAATATAGGTATTAATATAATATATGACCCCATAACTACATTTATGACATTAAATTTTCTGTTTAAGAAAATAAAAGCTATAGTTCCTATGACCTGCCCAATTAAAGTCAGAGATGTTATAAGATTCATGTTCTCAGGCAATACCTTAAAATAATTACTTATATCTATAAGAATTGGGCTTGCAAGCATCAGGTAAAAATTAAAAGTAAATAAGGAAATAAAGTAAGGAAATTCCATTAAATAATTTTTTATATTACTTCTCTTCAAATTTACCAATTTCTTATAAAGTTATTTAAACCCGGATTTTTTAATAATATCCTGAGAATAGTATAGTATTACGAATAAATTTTTTTTAAAAGGCAAAAATTATACTTTCCCGATGGGATAAGATTTTTAAATTAAAATTTAGATTTTTATCAGTAGATTTAAACAAAAATGCTCTTAGAATAAAACTGTTTTATATCTAATTGTTTTAATTAAATACCTGGTTCAGGTATAAAAATATCATCGCTCAGACTCCGCAACTTTTTTTTAACATTTTCTAATATTTACGGCTACTCATCCCATTAAAATCTTAATTTATTTTTAAACCTAAAAATAACCGGGTATACCTGCATTAATCTACAGGTATTTTAATTATTAAACAAAGTTTGTATGATAATATAATCACAATAAAACAAATATATATTATTTTGCCGGGGAATTCGTTATGGGAAAAAAGAGCCTGGGCGGCTGTCATGATTACGCACTGGTCTATGCAGCAGTGGCCAGAGAGATTGGTTATCCCGCTGTTATGGTAAGAACCTCAAGTATAATCTGGATAGAGAGCTTTAAGATGAACGAAGAACGGGCCATGCCCCTTATAGGCCATGTATTTGCAGAAGTTTATCTAAAATTGAAAATATTGTTATATTTTTGTATAAAGCTTTGAGGAACACTTAAAAAATCAAATATTATTCATGGCTACCTTCATAATCGGCTGCAACCTGCAGACCCTCTGCTACTTCGGGAATTATTCCTTTTTTTATATATACCGGTCTTGTTATTCTTCTTAATTTTGGGAGCCTTAATATCAGGATAACCCCACATATTAAACTTATAATACCGCTTATCATGATTGTCAATGGACCGCCAATTCTATCCGCCATTGCTCCTGCCACAAGGCTTCCAAATGGCGCCATTCCCATAAAAGCCATTGTGTAAAAACTCATTACTCTTCCACGTTTATCATCATCAGTAATTGTCTGCACTATTGTATTGCTTGCCGCAATTATTGCTATGAAACCAATTCCTGCTAAAAGTAGAATAACCATTGAAAGAATGAAGTTTTTAGAAAAAGAAAATATTATAATTGCAACACCAAATACAAAAGATGATATGGCCATTATTTTTCCCAGCCCAAGCACACTTTTCCTTGAAGCAAGATATATTCCGCCAATCAGAGCTCCAATACCCGTAGAAGCCATTAAATATCCCAGTGTATCTGAACCTCCATTGAGTATATCCTTTGCAAACACAGGCATTAAAACAGTGTACTGCATTATTGCAAAGCTAAGCACGGCAAGCAAAATAAGCATATCCCTTATTGGCGGGAAACCAAAGGAATATTTAAATCCATCTTTTAATTCCGAAAAAATATGCCTGCGAACAATTGTAGTTTCTATTCTTTTAATTCTCATAAATAAAAGTGCAATTATTACCGCAACAAAGGTTATTCCATTTACCATAAAACAAATTCCCTCTCCAAACTTTGCAATTATAATACCAGCAACTGCAGGACCAATTAGCCTTGTAATGTTTACAAGTGAAGAATTTAATGCGATTGCGTTACCAAGGTCTTTTCTGTCTTCAATTATTTCAACAACAAATGCGTGTCTCACTGGCATATCAAAAGCATTTGTAAGTCCTAAAATGATACTGAGAAGCATAATATGCCATACCTGGATAAATCCTGTTAATGTCAATACTGCAAGAGTAAAAGCCTGGAGCATAGCTATTGTCTGAGTGATCACCAGTATTCTATGTTTATTCCATCTGTCAATATACACACCTGCAAAAGGTGATAAGAAAAAACTGGGAACCTGACTCAAAAATGTAACAAGGCCGAGCATGAATGCAGAATCAGTCAGACGATAAACAAGCCAGCTCATTGCTACTATCTGTATCCACGTACCGGTCAATGAAACCAGCTGTCCTGAAAAGAAAAGCCTATAATTTCTATAGTTGAATGAGCGTATTATAGCCTTAAAATTGGAATTTAGATTAACCTGTTTGCTTCTCAATAACATGTAAAATATTTTATTAAAGAACCATTAATATTTTTTATAAGATTAAATAATATCACATAAGGTTATTAATAGGAGAAATATTTTTATATGATTATTAAAATAAGATATTTTTAAATTACACTCCTCTTTGCGGCACAACCGGATTGATACCAGGAGCAGAGATGTAATTATCTGGTATGCCCATTATTTCTCAGCTCGAGTAAGTGCCTGTACTGCCAATCCCTTTCTCTGGCTACGGCAGCATCCGCATCAGAAGCGCCGGAAGCTCTACGTATGGCCTGCAGGGCATAATTTGTAGCACCGATAGAATGGGCCGGAACCTGTGCAGTTGCCGCCGCCTGGCCTGCAGCACGTACAGCAGAGCGGGCCGCATTATTCTCCCCTATTCACGGGCCGCAGCATGAGATGAAAGCGCAGCGGTACGTATTTTAGCCATCTTAAATTCTCCCGTATTTATCCATAACCGGATTGTTTCTATGGCTTTTCGGGGACGACGGTCTTCCGGATATTTTTTCTCAAAATATGGCATTACACGCCCCACACAATCAAATGCCCGGATGGCCAATGTTTTATGTGAAGTTTTTCTCACAAGTTCTACAATTGACCTGTCTTTCTCTGTAACTGAAAATTTGGATTCTTCCTTCATTTTCTCACTCACACAGTATGTTGTATCAATATCATCAAACCTTTAATATAGATTTAATATTAATTTATAACCCCTGCTAAAAAGTGTATAATTATTTTATAATATCTATTTATAACCCCGGGCGGTTAGCTCAGCTGGTTAGAGCGCTGCGTTCACATCACAGAGGTCATTGGTTCAAATCCAATACCGCCCACCATATTTATTCCCGGTAAGCTGATCGTTCCTCCGGGAGCAAATAGACCTTAACGGATTAATTTAGAGTGTAAGAAGAAAGACGGAATATTTATACACGTAAGATGATGCATAACCGGTAGATTGTATTTTTTGAATTTTTTCTGCAATTTCCAGAGTAAGCTCTCTGGCGTCCCGGCTCCCGAAGAAGTGGTTTAAATGGATCAGCTGCCCATCGGAGACACCGAAACTATACTGATGACACCAGAAATAAAAATTATAAAACCTCCCTGCCAGAAGATGGCTTCATCATTTTTGCTAACACTGGATATTTTGAAAAAGGTAACACCGGAAACCCATTTATTATTTTGCACCAAATTCTTCTATGGCATCGTATAAATACCTCAAGTAGGTTGCAACCGGTCCCCCGCCCATCATAACAGCTACGTTAGCGACTTCAATTAATTCTTTTTTTGTTACACCGGCATCTATAGCATCTTTGGTATGAATAGCTATACAATAATGACAGCGGAGAACAAGAGCCATCCCGACTGCAATTAACTCCTTTACCTTTGGCGAGATACTGCCATCTTTTTTTGCTTCCATTATTAATTTGCTAAAGGAAGCTGCGAAATCCGGGCTATCTTCACCCAGGCTCTTAAGAGTATTGCCTATATCGCCAACCATACTTTTAGAACTTTCTGCCATTTTTGTACCTCCTTCTAATAATATTTAAATCTTAGCTCATTATATTAAACGACGTAAACTATTTCAACTTGATTTACAAATGGTTATATTTCTATTAAGTCTAATTAAAATAATAAATAATAAATTTTTTTTGAAAGAACCGGGGTATATAAGACGTTTAACAATATATTTATTAAATTTCCATTTTACTGTAATATTAAATATTGTTATCTCTGCTAATATTTTAATTTATCAATAATAACCACAGGGGGATAGGATGTTAAAAAGAAGTACAAAAATAACTTACGCATTCTTGAATTTTATCGGATTCCTGGCAGTTATTGCGGTAAATGCTCTGGCAGAAATTTTGCCCATAAATAATATGACCACCGGGGAAATTTCTGATAAATACCCCAATTTGTTTGTTCCTGCCGGCATAACTTTTTCTATCTGGGGAGTTATTTACATACTCCTGGCGCTGTTTATCATATACCAGTTTGTGGTTGCTTTCAGAAAAAACACCGGTGAAGGGGGAATTTTTGAAAAGATAGGCATACTATTTCTCCTTTCCTGTATTTTTAACATTATCTGGATAATTGCCTGGCACTATGAGCTTTTATGGCTGTCCCTTATTATAATGATTTTACTTCTTGTAAGCCTTATATCAATTTATGTAAGACTGGGGATAGGCAGATCCGAAATAAGAAATTCTGAAAAGATCCTGGTAAATATTCCATTTAGCATCTACCTCGGGTGGATCACTATTGCAACCATTGCAAACGTAACTGCATATCTGGTTAAAATAAACTGGGACGGATTTGGCATAAGCGCGCAGTTGTGGACAGTTATAATGATTGCGGCAGGAGTGATTATTGCACTGGCAACTGAATTTACCAGAAATGACATTTTCTACTGCCTGGTTATTATCTGGGCACTGGCAGGAATTATTCTTAAGAGAATGGCCGATACCAACGTACCCGGCAACCTGGTAATAATTGCCAGCATTGCCGGTATCGGAGTAGTGTTAATTGGAATAATCATTCAGCTAATAAGAAAGAGAAGTATATATTAAATTTTACCGCAATTTATCAAAAACAAAAAAATATTATTTTTAGCCACCACGATCCTTTTATCATTCCCGCTGGGTGCCGCTACCGGATTTATGATTGGCCTTATGTCAACAACTTTTATTCCCTCATGCTGTAATAGTGATGGATGCCACAGCTGCTTTGAATTTAACGGTATGGTGGGCCACGAAGCCACCGGAACTATCGGCTTCTGGATTGGATTATTTCTGATTCCACTGGTATATATACTGTTAATTATCTACCTGGAAACCAGAAAGAGATAATCCAGATAAAATAATAATTAACCGGAAAAGAGGACTGGTGATAACTTCATTTACAATACGGACCTGAGACAAAGAAAAAACAGCAGAATAAAAACCCGGTCCAGCCATCAATATTGATATTCTTTATAAGCTATTACATCTCTTTTAGTTTTATGAATCTTTTTAACCACTTCTCTATTAAGGCATTCTTAAATTAATCTTTATTAATTGTCTTTTGACGGGGACTCAAATACTCTGGTAAAATTAAAATACGGGTGGTTAGCTCAGACCGGTTAGAGCGCTGCGTCGACATCGCAGAGGTCATTGGTTCAAATCCAATACCACCCACCACTTCTCTATGACAAATGCCGTGATTTCCGCTCAAACATTAAAAACAGGCAAAAACAAACCCGCAGTTATTAAATCTGATTAATGACTTTTAAGAACCGGTAACAGTACAAACTGCTACTGCAGGTCTCTCCGGGCCATTTAAAGACCCGGCCGGAAAAATATATACTTTTATAAAAACTCCAGCAGTTTATACACCAGAAATGCCGGCCAGACAAGTGCCTTTAAGAACCCCAGCGCCCCCATCCAGAAAGAGGTTGCCCCCTGAATGAAATATACTGCTGTGCCAACAAAAGCCATAAAGTACGCAGCGCCGGCAATTCCCGAGCCACCGTAGTTTTTTGTTCCATTAGCCATTTAATTTCCTTTCACCACTGATATTAATTAGTATTTTACTATAAATTTAGAAAAAGAATATAATAATACTATTATTGTTGTATAACAATTTTATTTCCCCGCACGAATTCAATACCAATATATTCAGGTAAGATTTTTAATTGCCGGGAGGTCTAAATACTTAATTAAAGAATAATTTAAGTGGTGGATAAAATTAAGATATAAGCACTATCCTGTTTATAACCGGTGCAGGTTAATTTTTCTTATCCCATTTCTTTGCCAGCCTGATAATTTCACCAGCAAACTTCTCTATCTCTTCGTTTTTTGTATTTTTTTTATGGCTGACAATCTGCACCAGCCTGCTGGCTGCATCAATTAATTTCCTGTATGAGGATGAAACGGCCCCGGGTTCTTTAACACCGGGTAATTCTCTTTCTATTTCAATACCCGGAGTAATTAATTCTCCGTTTCTTAAATCATAGACCGATTTATATAAAGGTGCGACAGCTGAAAATCCCAGCTCATTTAGATATTCAGCAAATTTATCAGAAACAGAATCCTCTCCATGCGTAACAAAAACCCTGTCCGGTTTCTTATCAAAACTATTTATCCACTTCAATAGCCCGTCTCTGTCTGCGTGTGCTGACAATCCTGTAAAATTATAAATAGTTGCCATAACCGCTATTTCTTCCCCAAAAATCTTCACTTTTTCCGCGCCATCAAGCAGCTCTCTTCCCAGCGTCCCGTATGCCTGAAAACCGGCAAAAACTACCGCGCATTCCTTTTTCCAGAGATTATGCTTTAAATGATGACCTATCCTGCCTCCCTCGCACATTCCACTTGATGAAATAATGACCTTCGGGACAGGGTCAGAGTTTAAAGCTTTTGACTCATCGGTTGAATCAGTAAAAGTTAAATTTTCAAAGGTTAGCGGGTTTAAGCCTTTCTCTACTATGCCTTTTGTCTGCCGGTCCCCGTAAATTCTCAGGTCATCATCATATAATTTCGTTACCCCGGATGCAAGGGGGCTATCAACGTAAACCGGGAAATTGGAGTCCCCAACTAATTTCCTCCGTTTAATCTCACGAATTATATATAAAAGTCCCTGGGTTCTTCCAAGGGCAAAGGATGGAATAATAACATTTCCACCTCCTGATAGTGTTTCATCTATAATCTTTGCCAGGTCAAGCGCGTAATCCTCGCTTTTTTCATGATTTCTATCCCCGTATGTCGACTCCATTACTACAATATTTGCTTCTTTTATATACTGCGGGTCCTTAATTATGGGTTGTCCGGTATTTCCTATATCTCCAGAAAAGACAATTTTTTTGTCTGTTCCCTCCCCGGTTAAAAATATTTCCACAGACGCTGAGCCCAGGATATGCCCGGCATCCACAAAGTTAAACCGGATTCCGTCACTAATCTTCTTAATCTCATTATAGCTGCAGGGCACCAGACATTTCAGGGTATCCTCAACATCTACTGTTGAATACAGCGGGGTTACCTCCTTTTCCCCGGCTCTCCTGCCCTTTCTGTTTTTCCACATTGCATCCATCTCCTGGATGGATGCACTATCTTTTAGCATCGGTGAAATCAAGTCACAGGTAGCTTCAATCGCATATATATTCCCACTAAATCCATTCTTAACCAGTAACGGAAGCCTCCCGCTGTGGTCAATGTGTGCATGGGTCAATATGACAAAATCAATATCCCGGGCATCAAATGGAAGCTTCTGGTCATCTTTTTCATCCTGCCCCTGCTGCAGGCCGCAATCTACCAGAAATTTTTTTTCATCCGACTCTATACAATAGCAGCTTCCGGTTACTTCCCTGGCAGCACCATAAAACGACAGATTCATATTCTTCCTGCTCCCTCGCAGTTTAATAATTGATAACAGATATAATTCTCTGTTTTAAAAAAACTTACTGCACTACAGAATTTACTGCAGTTCTTGCTTATTAACCCCGTCCGGGCTGATTTTAAGATACATCCTGATATACTCCCCGGACACTTTATGCAACATGCTCTGGCGGTCTGAGGAAAAAAACCATAACAGCTCCCACAACCAGAAGCGCTATGGCCCCGTAATATGCAACCGCAAAAGTCTGGTAAATATCATACATCTTCCCTGCCAGAAATGAGAGCATGAATCCTCCAACACCCCAGGAAGTAAAGACCAGTCCGTAATTTATTCCAAAGTTCTTCAATCCATAATAATCTTTAGTAATTGCAGGGAAAAGTGATAGATTGGCACCATAGTTCATCCCTACCAGTGCTGATAAAACAGCCATTACCGGAACTGACGCCAGCAGCGTTCCTACTCTGGTAATTGATATCAGGAAAATAGCTACAGCCTGTATGGCAAACACCAGAAAGATTGTTGCTTTACGCCCGATTTTATCACTCAGCACTCCGGCAATAATCCTTCCTGCACCATTACCAATTGCCAGAATAGCAACCAGGATAAATCCCAGCTGGATGTTTGCCTGGGTAACTGCAATGGTGGCCAGCTTTGATATAATCATCAGTCCTGCCCCTGCCCCGAAGGCATACATAAACCATATAATATAGAACTGAGGGGACCTTAGCATTTCAACCGGTGTCCAGTTGTCTTTATCATGAACCACAATCTTTTTAACAGCTTCTTTCCTTGCAGGGACAAAACCTGCGGGAGGCGACTGCAAAATACCTGCCAGACCGTTCCATACCATTGTAAACAATGATTTAACGCCTGTTATCAGTACAAAAAATCCTATGCCCAGAACCAGCATCGCTATCTGCATTCCGTACCTGCTTATCAGCCATGTTGATAGAGGTGCAGCGTAAACAGATGCCAGCCCGAATCCAGAAACCACCAGACCGGTTATGAGTCCGGTTTTATTAGCCGGGAACCATTTTACCGCCGGTGGAGTAGTAGCAGCATAGCCAAAACCAATCCCGGCACCTGCCAGCACGCCAAATCCAATAAGATAACCGACCGGTGAGGTAGTCTGGCTTGAAATCACAAATCCGATTCCTACCAGAAGCCCCCCAATAGCGGCAACAATGCCCGGACCAATCTTATCCTGCATTCTCCCTGCCAGTACCATAACCACTGAAAATACCAGGCAGGCAAACATATATGGAAGCGATTTAGCGGTTTCCGACCAGCCCCACTCCCCCGGCACTGCCTCACTGATAACGCTCCAGGTATAAAGAATACCAAGTGCCAGGTTTATGCCCATTCCTGCAAATGTTACCAGCCAGCCTTTGTTTTCAACAGTTTTAGAACCATTCTCATTACTCATAAAATCTCCTTTTCGTAGTAATAAAAAAATGGGTGCACCGATTAACGATACACCCAGTTTATTTACATCACAGTCTTTACTTGCCCCTATCAGCTACGAGTTTTTCTACCACGCTCGGGTCCGCCAGGGTGGTGATATCACCCAGATTGTCAGTATTTTTTTCAGCAATTTTTCTAAGTATACGTCTCATAATCTTTCCGGACCTTGTTTTTGGAAGAGCCTGTGCAAACTGGATCGCCTCGGGCGTCGCAATTGGCCCTATTTCTTTACGAACATGTAGAATTAACTCCTTTTTAAGCTCATCACTTTCATCAACGCCTTCCTTGAGTGTTACAAAAGCATAAAGTGCCTGTCCTTTGATATCATGCGGAATTGGCGTAACCGCAGCCTCTGCAACTTTACTATGGCTGACCAGTGCGCTTTCAACCTCTGCGGTACCGATCCGGTGACCGGAAACATTTACTACGTCATCAATTCGGCCCATTAACCAGTAATCACCATCTTCGTCAATCCGGCAACCATCACCGGTAAAATATACATTCTCAAACATCGTAAAGTATGTGTCGACAAAGCGTTCGTGGTCACCCCACATAGTCCTCATCATCCCCGGCCAGGGCTTTCGAATGCAGAGCTTTCCATTTTCATTGGTATCACATTCTGTTCCATCATCTCTCAATATCACCGGGTCAACCCCGAAGAATGGCCGTGATGCGCTGCCGGGTTTTAGTGTCATCGCACCGGGCAGTGGTGTTATCATAAAACCGCCTGTCTCGGTCTGCCACCAGGTATCCATAACCGGACATCTATTATGACCAACTTTTTCGTAATACCAGATCCATACCTCGGGATTAATTGGTTCACCAACTGTTCCTATAATCCTTAACGAATCCAGCCTGTATTTTTCCACCCACTCATCACCCAGTCGCATCAGCGCTCTTATCGCAGTGGGTGCCGTATAAAAAACAGTAACTTTAAATTTATCGCAAATCTGCCAGAATCTCCCGGCATCGGGATATGTCGGTACGCCTTCATACATCAGACTGGTAGCTCCATTTGCCAGTGGCCCATAAACAATGTAACTATGGCCCGTAACCCAGCCAATATCTGCTGTACACCAGTAAATATCATCATCGTGCATGTTAAACACCATCTTGTGTGACATTGCCACCTGCAGCAGATAACCGCCTGTAGTATGTACAACCCCCTTGGGTTTACCGGTCGAACCTGATGTATATAAAATAAACAGCGGGTCTTCAGCATTCATTTTCTCTGGCGGACAGTCTTCACTTGCTCCGTCCATCTCATCATGATACCAGAAGTCACGACCGTCCTTCATACTGCACGGTTGATCGTTAACTTTTACCACGATAACCGATTCAATGGTTGGACACTCTTCCAGTGCTTCATCAGCAATTGACTTTAGCGGAATATGCTTTCCTGCTCTAACCGACACATTTGTGGTAATAAGCATTCTGCAATCCGAGTCATTGACACGGTCCTTGATTGCATCAGCACTAAAACCTCCAAAAATTACCGAGTGAATTACTCCTATACGAGTACAGGCAAGCATCACAATCGCCAGCTCGGGCACCATCGGCATATAAACTGCCACACGGTCTCCCTTTTTAAGACCTCTGGATTTTAGAACATTGGCAAACTTGGAGACCTCTTTATGTAACTCCTTATAAGTAAATTTCCTTACTGCACTATCTTCTTCACCCTGCCATAAGATTGCAGTTTTGTTTTCAACAGGGGTCCCCAGGTGCCTGTCAAGGCAGTTAACTGAAACATTAAGCTCCCCATCGGCAAACCAGGTATGCTTAATAGTGCGGGTTCTGGTGTCCCACTTATATTCCAGGGACCTTGTCGGTTCCTTGGACCAGTCAAGAATTTTTGCCTGCTCCAGCCAGAACTTATCTGGTTCATTAATTGATTGTTCCCACATCTTCTGATACTGTTCCATTGATGAAATCCACGAGTTCTTCTGAATTTCAGCTTTGGGTGGAAATTTACGAGTTTCGGTCATTAAAGATTGGGTGTCTTTTGTTTCTTCCGTCATAAACTCTTCCTTTCTTAAAAAAACAATTTAAATATATTCTTTCTATTGTTTTATAACAAATTTTACATTTGCGCCATTGCATAGTCTATCAGATTTCATCTAAAACTCAATAAAAAAAGTGATTTTTTTAAACATATAAATATATAATATCCAATTTTAATTAAATCTTTAATTGATGCAGGCAGATAAAAAAAGATAGCATAAAAAATTTTTTACCCTAATTTCAGCTCACAATAATATTCACCGTCGTTTCTGGTAAGCTTGAAGCCTCTTCTTTTAAGCATATGCAACATTATTGCATTCTCATCCAGTACAGTGGCATACACACTATTTATATTTCTTTCTCTGGCTATTTCCAGTATATAATCGGTAAACTTATTTCCAAGCCCCTGAAATTGCCAGGGATCTGCCACAACAATAGCAAACTCGGCATTCTCACCGTAAGGATCCGATATTAATCTAACAACTCCTGCCATCTTTTTTCCATCCTGCTCCTTAACCTCGGCAATTATGGCCATCTCCCTGTAGTAATCAATCTGAGTATATCGTATAAGCAGTTCATGGGTTGTATCTTTAATTAACTGGAAAAATCTAAAACGCTGGGTCTGTTCTGAAAAGTTGGTAAACATCTCCTCCTCCATCGGCTCATCCTCGGGCCTTATAGGTCTCAGTACTATTTCGCGCCCATCCTTCATGGTGAATGTAGTTACATATTCACTGGGGTAAGGAGATATAACCATATGAGAATATGGTTCTAAGGTTTTTCCTGCTACCTCTTTATCCAGAATAACCTTGGCATCAAGCGCCGTGCCCCCCGTAGAATCAATGGCAAAAGGATTTATTTCAATACTTTTTATTTCAGGAAAATCAGTTAAAAGATAGGCAAACTTGTAAAGCAAAAACTGTATGGCTTCTATGTCTACTCCCTCCATATTCCTGTATCCTTTTAACAATTCATATATTTTCGTCTCTTCAATTATTCTCATGGCAAGGGCCATGTTTAACGGTGGAAGGCCTATATTAATATCATTAAAAACTTCAACGGCGACTCCTCCCATTCCAAAAGCAATAGAAGGCCCGAACAATGAATCCTTTTCAGATCCAATTATTAATTCATATCTTTTAGAAATCATCTGTTCGGCCAAAATACCTTCTATCTCCGCATCAGGGGCATTTTTCCTGACATTTTCCATTATTCCCCTGAAAGCAGCTCTTGCTTCATCTTTAGACGTTATATTAAGCCTGACGCCCCCTAGATCTGTTTTGTGCAGTATATCAGAGGACATTATTTTCATTGCCACAGGATAACCTATCTTATCTTCAATCTCCGCAACTTCATTCTCGGAAGAGATAACAGCATTTTTAATTATAGGAATTTGATAATATTCCAGCAGTCGTTTTGCTTCAAATTCTGTTAACGCATACCTGCTATCCTTTATAACATCGCTGATCATTTTTTTTGCTTTTTTCCTTTCAGGATTAAAGTCAGCCGGTATTGTTTCGGGAGTTTCATATAGCAGTTCCAGGTTTCTTGAATAATTATACATGTTCATAAATGTTTTCACTGCATCCTCTGGAACTCTGAAGCAGGGTATTTTTCCCTTTTTAAGAATCTCACACCCTCCCCTTACATCTTTTTCTCCCATCCATGAGGCAAGAATTGTTTTCTTATGCCTGCTGGGAAGTGCTACAATCTCTCTGGCAATTCCTTCAAGGTCTGTCATTGATTGTGGAGTAAGTACAAGCAATATACCGTCTATATTATCATCCTCCAGGCATAAATCTACTGCCGTTTTATATAACTGGGGTCTGGCATCCCCGAGAACATCTATAGGATTCCCATGACTCCATGCGGGAGGTAATACTTCATTAAGACGTGCCATGGTTTTATCTGAAACCTTTGCCATCCTGCCCCCCAGCTCAATCAGCGTATCAGTAACAATTACTCCGGGGCCTCCTGCATTTGTTACTACTGCAAGTCTGTTCCCTTCCGGCCTTTTCTGCATGGACAGAGCCTGGGCAGCATCAAAAAGCTCCCCTATAGTATTAACTCTTATAACTCCCGCTCTTTTAAATGCAGCATTGAATACAGCATCATTTCCTGTCAGGCTGCCGGTGTGCGACATAGCTGCTTTTGCTCCCTCTGTACTCTTACCGACTTTAAGCAGGATAATAGGCTTGCTTCTTGAGAATGCCCTTGCAGCTGACATGAATCTCCTTGCATCTGTAATGGACTCCATGTAAATTATTATGCTGCTTGTTTCAGGATCCTGGCCAAAATAATCAATAAGGTCATGAAAACCTACATCTATCATAGAGCCAATAGATACAAAATTGCTGAAGCCTACATTGTTCTGTACTGACCAGTCCAGAATTGAAGTGCATAACGCCCCGCTCTGTGAAATAAAAGCTATCCTTCCGGGCAGAGCCATCTTATTTGCAAAACTGGCATTCAGCTGATTTGAAGGCTTTATAAAGCCAAGGCAATTCGGTCCGATTATTGCCATATCATACTTTTTCTTGTGCTCAAGAATCACCCTGACCATTTCTTTCCCCTGCTCGCCCGCCTCGCTGAAACCAGCAGAGATAATCACTATTCCATTAACCCCCGCTTCTCCGCATTCTTTAACTACATCCGGAACCGTTGGTGCAGGGGTAGCTATAATTGCCAGGTCTATGGTATCAGGTACTTTCGATACAGAAGAGTATGCTCTTATTCCCTGGACACTTCTTCTTTTATTATTTACGGGATAAACTATTCCATCAAAACCGGAACCTATAAGATTCCTCAATATATCATATCCCACACTTCCTTTTGTATTGCTTGCACCTATCAATGCAATAACGCGCGGATTAAAAATCTTTTTAAGCTTTTCAAATGTAGTCATACTCCACCTGTTTAAAAAAAATTAAATTTTCCAAAATTTTCTAAGGTTCTTTTCCAGCTGGATTCTCCTGCCCTCGTATTCATCAATGGCTATTATCCTTGAATCAGTACTCCTCTCTTTATGAGGTATTGGTTCCCCATTTATGCCCGCCATAAAGTTTTCAAGACATTTGGGCATAACTTCAACATTGTAGCCACCTTCCAGTGTCGCAAATACATTGTCAAAGTTACTTCCCAGCATCTTCCCCAGCTTATAGTACGAATTAAAGCTAAACCGGAGGTCAAGAAGTAAGTCGTGCTGATATCCATCAAATCCGGCAGAGCATGCAACAACATCGGGCTCAAACTGCAGAGCAACAGGAAGGAAACTTTTTATGGCATCGACAAAGATTTCATCTCCACTGCCCGGAGGTAGTGGAACACAGATGGTATAACCTTCTCCCTTACCCTCACCTATTTCGTTTACATTTCCTCCACCCGGAAAACTCGGGAACTGGTGAAGGGACCAGTACATCACTCTATCGGTGTTATAAAAGAATTTTACCGTACCATCTCCCAGATGGGAATCGAAATCCATTATAAGGACTTTCTTGCCTTCGTTTACCAGTTTCTGGACTGCTATTGCGATATTGTTGAATATGCAGAAACCACTTGATTTACCCGGATGTGCGTGGTGCCCGGGGGGTCTTACCAGGGCAAAATCACCTGATTCAGATGCCATAATAGTTGCCCCAACAGCATAGATAGCAGCTTTATAACTCTGCTTTGACGTAACAGTATCCCTGTCCAGAGGTTTAGCAAGGGAACAGTATTGCTTCACATGCTCGATATATTTTTCTGTATGAAAAAGTTTAAGATATTTTTCTCCATTGATTATATCCATTTCTGGAATCTTTCCAAAAGACTCCAGCCTTTTCTTGTTCTCGGGATGCATACCCGTATCATGTTCAAGGAATATTTTGTTATAGATTATCTTCATCTTTTAATAAATGGCCACAAATTCCCTAAATTAAATTCAGAACCTACGTCAGCACCGTAGCAATTCTACCAGTATAATCTCTGAAGGACAAGTAAATTCAGGGCTATTTCCCCACTTATTCCCCTTTCAAATTAAAAAATAATAAAATAGTTTGTACCAACTTAGTAATATATATTAATCCTGCCATAATGACAAGTAATGATTACCAATAATTATACAAAATCCGGCGGCTATAAAAACCTATGCAGCTATAATAGAAATATCATCCTTTTTACCTTAATTTTTTCCTGTAAGTCCTCCTTATAAATACAAATACGGTAAAGACAGCCATAAATATTATGGATATTGCAATTGAAAATAATAAACTGTATTCGGCTATGAGTTTTATGGCAAAGGGTATAAGACTCCCCCCTGTGATACCAATGGAAAATAATATTGTAAGTGGCACTTCTTTCCCGGCGCTGAAAATCTTACCGGCAGAAGAGATGAGAAGCGGCGGTATACCGGAAAAACCAATTCCTATAATTCCTGCACCGATAAGGATTATTATTTTATTTACGGAAAAAATTCCGACAATCAATCCGACCATGCTTATAACGGACAGAAAAATTAATAAGGTTCCCCCTTTAATCTTATATGATAGAAAGCTTATCAGTAATCTCCCTGCAAGTATACCTACCCAGAATATAGAAACCATTAATCCGGCACTATAGATGTCAAATAGTTTCTCTATCCTGTAAAAAGTAGGTGCCCAGGAAAAAATTGTTACTTCAGCCATGATGTATAGAAGCATCAGTGTAACCGTCAAAATTATATATATATTTTTACTTCTGTTTCTGAATAATTCCTTAACTGGCAGAGCCTCTCTCTTATCCTGAGTGCCTGTTTTTCTCCAGTTAGCCAGTAGAAAAGCCACAAATGAAATAAAGGTCAGCCCTATAAATACAAGGTATATCATCCTCCAGTTCATATCCCTGTTTACAAGATTAGAAGCAAAAATCGGTGAGACGAGAGCACCCATTGCAAAAAAGCTATGTCCCAGGTTTACAACGCTGTCTTTGTTTTCAACTTTCCCCTCAAACATACTTATATTTGCATTAATAAATACTATTCCCAGAAGCAGACCGGAAATAAGATACAGTATATAGAAAAAAATAAGGGATGGTGTTAGCACAAGACCTGCCAGTGCAGGGAAAAGCAAAATATAGGTAGATATTATTATTTTACTGCTCCTAAATTTCCTGCTCAAAAATACAAATGTTATTATACCCAGAACCTGTCCTACCAAAAAAAAGGTGGTTATAATATTCATGTTTCCAGGTGTTACACCAAAATATTCACTGATATTTATTAAGATGGGACTTGCCAGTACCATAAAAAATGAAAAGATAAAAAGGACAAGAAAGTTTGGAAATTCCAGTAAATAGTTTATAAAATTATTATTTTTCACTTCTAATCTTTGCTTAATATGACAGTATTTAATCTATTGAATTTTGGTGCGCTGCCGCCTTTTTTTATCATCAATCATTATACAAGAAAAAGATTTAATTGCACTTCAATATAAGATTTTATAGACCGGCAGAATGAATTCAGAAATAAATCCTACCATTCTGGTGGCCGGTTTTTCCATAAGATATCAGGACAATATCCCAGAGCATATGAAAGGAGATTCACATGAAATACATGAGATTAGATTCACAAATTACTCAACATTTGCTATTAGGCTCAGCAGATTTCTCTGTATCCAGAAGCCCCGGGCTTCTTTTTTTTCTTCTTATGAATAAGATTATCACAACTATAATGATTATAGCCAACAGAGAGACAGCAAAAATCGGTACAATGACCGAAAGCAACGATACACCGGTAGAAGTAACGTCTTCTGCGACACTAACCGGAACATTGGCAGCTCCTCCTGTGGTAGCTGTAACAGCCGGACGAATGGTCAGAGATTTAAACGCATGAACGCTTCCTGATACAAACAAACCGGCAATTAAGGCCAGGACCGTACTTACATTTGTAATTGTTCCTGCACTGGCAGCAAAAATAATTGCACCGGCAGCAGGACGAATAAAGGTCTGTATTATATCATTAACATGATTTGCTGCTGGAACTTTATCGGCTACTATTTCAATAATTGTTAAAAATATAAGTGTACCGATTACCCACCAGGAAGTCATACCGTCCCAGGGAGAGTTTAATTTAATCAGGTCGGTATACTTTGCAAGCAGAGAAACTACCAGTAGCGGTATATATGCGTTCAAACCCGCACTTGCCGAAAGACCGAATGCCGAAAAAATATTAAAAACTTCCATCTTTTTTTTATCAATTCACTTAATAATATATGATAATCAAGAAAGCAGAGTCTCTTCTAATTTGATTACATGACTTACACCACCGATTTTCCCTCCTGAACAGAAAGTAAAAAGGAGCAATATTGCTACTACCAGTATGCCTGCTCCTCCAGGCCCGCCACCGATAGCAATGCCTCTTGCCGGAGTAGCTCTCATATCCTCGACGTTTGTACTCTGCCTTCTACCTTTCCATTTCATGGATATTTATCCCCTGAATATAGCGATTTATTTTACGTTGAACTTAAAATAATTTTTTCTAAAATTATTATATCAAAAAATGTAGCGGAATAGTTAATAAGCTACTTTATGTACAATTTTAAAAAAACTATTATAATTTTTTCTATCAGTGAAAATATTAAAGCCATGATAACAAATACAGAAATAGAAGATTGTTTAAGAGAGTTCCTGCCTATAAGGGCAAAGATATATAAGATTGCCTGGAAAAGAATTGCAGAGGCCTTTCCAGAGCTTGAGCTCTGGCTCGTTGATACAGAAAATAAAAGGTATGAGAGAACTCCCTGGAGTTACTGGCTGGAATATAATAAATGATTATTTTGCCAGATATATAATTCTATTTAAAAATGGCTTAAACTTTAAGTTGAGAACCGGACCGAATAATGGAATAAGGTCATAATTTATCACGCGGAATCAAAATAAAAAAGTTGAGTTTTTCTTTATTTAACTGAAAGGATAAGTTGTGTTATGAAAAAAATATGCATCATAGGAGCCGGCATCGCCGGTCTTTCCACAGGTTGCTATGCTCTTATGAATGGATATGATACAGAAATCTATGAGATGCATAACATTCCCGGGGGTGTATGTACCTCATGGAAACAGAGAGAGTATCTCTTTGACCATTGCCTTCACTGGGTACTCGGGTCGAATAAAGGAAGCTCGCTATACCCCGTTTTCGAGGAGCTTGGTGTTGCAGATAATGTAGAGTTTTATTATACGGAACGTTTCCGGAAAATAGAGATTCCGGGAAAAACTCTTATTATCTATACAAATATAGACAAATTAGAAAATGAACTGTTAAGATTATTTCCGGATGAAGAAAAAGCTATTAAAAAGTTAACCGGTCTTGTTCGTTTCTATACGAGATTCAGGCCTCCACTGGACTCGGATTTTGGCAGCTTTAGTCCGGGCGATATTATAAAGATGCTGCCGTTTATGCCATCATTTCTAAAACTTAAGAATACGAGCATAGAGGATTTTCTGGGTATGTTTACCAGCAATGATTTACGGGAGATGCTTTTTCAGATGTTTCCCGTAAAGAAAATGCCGGCGCTGATGGTAATTATGCCGCTGGCATATTTCCATAATCACGAAGGGGGCTATCCTCTGGGAGGCTCGCTTCATTTTGCCCGTACAATCGAGAAACGATATTTATCACTGGGGGGAAAAATTAATTACAATCGTAAAATAAAAAAAATACTGCTGGAAAGCGGCAGGGCTGCTGGAATTGAAACGGAAAATGGCGATAAAATATATGCTGATATTATTGTTTCTGCATGTGACGGGAGAACCACGATATATGATATGCTGGATGGGAGGTTTACAACTCCACAAATAAAGAAAATGTATAAAAATCCAGGACTGTGGCCGCCAATAATATCTGTAAGCCTGGGCGTACGCAGAGACCTATCAGATGAGGTAGAAATTAATTCCTTCAAACTGGATAAGCCGGTATCTATTGGTGGCAGAGAATGTGAATGGATGGGTTATTTTAACTTTTGTCATGACCCGGCTTTTGCTCCTCCCGGTAAAAGTGTTATAGAGATTCAGATAGAATCCGATTATGATTACTGGGCTTCCCTTTATAAAGACAGGCAAAAATACAAAATAGAAAAAGAAAAAGTCCTTAAAATATGTATAGAAGAACTTGAGAAGAAGTTCCCGGGCATAAGCGATCAAATTGAAGAAACAGATGTTGCAACCCCTGTTACCTGGGAAAGATATACGGGCAACTGGAAGGGTTCTTATGAGGGATGGCTGCCCACAAAAGAGTTATTTGGGAAGTTTTTACCTAAAGAGCTTCCCGGACTGGAGAATTTTTATATGACCGGCCAGTGGGTCTTCCCAGGCGGTGGAGTTCCGATGTGTATGGCACAGGCCAGAAGACTCATAAAATACATATGTAAAAAAGAGAAAAAAGAATTCATTTCAAATGCATAGGCTGCTATACGCATCATTCAATGATTGTCAGGATAAATAAGACAATTTTTGTTTATTTTTATCCCGGAAATTATAAAACAAGTAGAATTAGACACCAAATAATTCCTGTACTAAATAGAAAAAACAAATTTGAAATTATTAGAAGTTGCACTTTTACCATCTAATATCTGGATGAATGCATGAGAATTGTTTTTCTCTTTAGAGATAGAAATATCAGGGATAACTGCTTTATATATTATCAGATTTTTTATCAACTAGCTTAAAGTACCAGCCTTCAAAATAGTTTGACTTTTTATTGTGACCCTAAAAAATTTCAGGTCTGTATAACTTTCTTAGTGTATAAACTAGCATTATCTATTAAAAATCTTAATATTTTTTCGATCTTTACAGCCTCACCAGTTTGTTTGAACCTTATACAATTATTTTCACTTGATTTGATATCATCACTGGATATTGGGTTATTTTTAATATATTTTTTTATAATCTTTACAGAACCATAAAAATTTCCAACAGCTAACCTTCGCATTATACCTCTTATATCAAGACCAAATTCCATCATACATGTTGGTTTTTCACAGAAAAGACATTCTGATGCTAATAGGATGATTTTTCTTTCATCCGCTGTATTACTTATATGCAATTTATTAATAGTAACAGGCTTATCTATAAGATTTACGTAATTCTTACTGCTTTTTCTATTTAGAAACTCCTTTTTTCCATATTTTCTAAGCACTGCATTAGCAGCACTTATACCCGATACAGTAACAGCAGGTGAACCGGTACCCATTGTACAGGACTCGCCACAGCAAAAAAGAGAATCCCAGTCACTCTTTACATGAAGACGGTTAAACATATGTTGTCCAATAGATTGCTTCGGCCCAGCAACACACCCCCAATTTTTCATTGTATATTTTTCAAGAGTTGTAGGAGATGATATTTCTAAATGCTTTAATCCTTTTTTAAAGCCAGGAAAATTCTTTTCAAGTATACTTATCATTCTTTCCGCTTCAACCTGCTTTTGCTTAAGATATTTTTTAGTTCTGTATTTTCCATCTAAATCACTATCCGGCCATGATTTAAAAGAAGGTCCTATTGCTACCACAACATGTTTGTCTCCAGTACACAGGGTCTTATCATCAATACTTAATATATAAACTGTGATTTCAGACTCATCTATAACATCTGGATTTCCTATAAACATCTCAATTGGAGTTGCATCGGGAGGTATGACCCTGGCATCTACAAGAGCATATAGAACCATACTTGAATATGTTGGAGACATTTTTCTTGCCCATTCTCTCCTTTCAGATGAAGAATGTTCTTTGTGTATCAGTCTACCATAGAGATTCCAGACAGTGCCTGAATATATAATATTATCCCCATATAGAATTTCTCCATTTTCAAGTAATACCCCTTTTGCTCTACCGTTTTCGATAATTATCTCTTTTACTTCTTTCTCATAAAACATTTCTCCATTGTTCTCTTCTATAACTTTTTCAAGTTTTCCAGGTAAAAACAGAGTGGAACCTGCTGTGTAAAAACTACCTCCGACATGATTATCAATAAACATCACTGCAGATAATATTGCCGGTGTTTCATCTACAGTGGTATAGCAATATGTGGAAGTTAATTTATCAAAGAATTTAAATATCTCAGGATCA
>CAZRML010000029.1:0-62455 GCA_964601205.1 uncultured Actinomycetota bacterium
GGGCTCTCAGCTGCTCTCTGATTTTACATGCTAATTAATTCATAAGATAAGGTTATTACAATATCATTAAAGATTGTAATAAATTAATTGAGCCCGGAAGTATTACTCAAAGCTAGTATGATAAAAAAGCATACGAATTAAAATAATTACAAATGATTTAGAATATAAGTTAAAACAACATACTAAAGCAGATGAAAAGTTTGGAATTACCGTAAATTACCTGCTAGATCTAGCCTCAAGAGCCTATGAATTATTTGAAAGTTCGAAAATAGAACAAAAAAGGCAATTAATCAACTTTTTACTTTCGAACTTGCAGTTAAAAGGAAAAACCCTACTATATGACATTAATAAACCCTTTGATGCCATCTTAAATGCTAATAAGTGTTCGGATTGGCTCCCCCTGGCAGACATATTTCGAACTTTTTATTTCAATGAATTTATAAATTCTGACTTTTCCTTTTAGCAATATTCCATTACAACTCAACATCCCTGATAAAGTCCAAAAATAACTTTACCTTTTTAGAATCTTCAGGATTAAACAGGAAAGGCCTGACATCTTCTGCCAGCATTTTCAGGTCTATATCATCACAGAAAGCAAGCAATCTCGATTTTAGTACCTCTTTATCTCTAATACCCAGTTTATTCTTCAAATAGCCATAGTCTGGTTTTGCTTTCCCCATCAAGAATACCACATCAAAAAAGTCTCTCCCCGTAGTTCTCTTCCGGTTAAAGATAGCATATATCTTTTGAGACAGAAGTATTTCAACCGTAACACTGAATATCTGAGTAAAGACATCAAATTTATTTAAAAAGGGCTTTTCAGGAGTATAGTCATATCCCTGTGATTCAGCATCAAGCCGGATATCAACATTCTCTTTAATATGAGGGGTCAACGAGAATTCATACATAATGTCATGGATCTTGATATAACTTCTAAAAGTATCATTAAAGTTATTTCTTACGCTTATGTTGTATCCTTCAAGTTTCATCCTTTTTCTTATTATATTTACTAAATCCTCAAAACCATCTTTTCTCAATCCCTTATTATCAAAATCAAGGTCTTCAGAAAACCGCTCATTTGCATGCAGCACCCTTATAGCCGTACCACCCATAAAAATAAGTCTTTTTGCATAAATTGATGTATAGATTATTTCCAGGATTTTATACTGGAGATATTCTCGCAGGATATTCTTTTTAAAGGATTTTAGATTTTTGGGATAGTAGGACTGTATCTGTTCAATGTCAAGCATTTTACATATACTCCAATAACTTTTTAATGGCAACTAACATTCTTTTATTATTATATATCTTGAGATAATTAAATAATTTCTTTCTATTGATTATTCCCTTAAAATTCTTATGATTGATTCTCAGGCTGCTTAAATCAACGGTATTATTTAGAGCTGGCTTTAAATAAAACAGATCAAGTATAGCCTTTTCCGGCGATGCAATCTTAAAAACTCCATTACTATACTTTTCTATGATATACCCAAAAAAAAGACTGTTTTTTACTTTTCTATAATTAAATACAGCCAGAGGTGTCTTAAAAGAGCTGGTTTTTCTGGTAGAGACAGATGTAATAGAGTAAACACTTTCGGGTATTAATCCATAATAGGAGAGAGCAGCCTCAAGAGAGACATATGAAGGACTGTAGATTCTGTTAGCTATTTCATATAGGGCATAGTCGTCCGTCTTTATATCGGAGAAGATATAATAACCTTTTACCAGCTTTTTTATATAATCCTTTTCCTGCCATTCATTTAGTCTTCGTCTATAGAATATTTCATCAGTCGATTTTTCTATGTCCCTGACTGAGAAAACAGTCATATCCTTTAATCTATCTTTTAACTCAATATATTTCATTATATTTCTTAATAATGTTATTTTTAGCACTTTTGAGAAACATTATAACATAACAAAAAAAATGTAAAATCCCAGACCATGGAGCCGTCAAACCTGGCTCCGGTTACCTTACATAGACCGCGAAACTGTAACCTGGTGGCAGGAATTTGATATCTACAAGGAAACAAAAGACCGCAAAACTTGCATAAAAATTGGCAAACCTCCGGTTGAAAAAGACACGATTTATGAGAATCCACTGATCGAAGCAAAGCGCTATCAGAACCTGTTAAATGACCCTCTTATAAATAATCAATCCGATATTGCAAGAGATCTTGGCATAACCAGGGCCAGGGTCAGCCAGGTGATGTCCCTATTGAAATTGGCTCCGGAAATCCAGAAAAAACTTCTGGGTTTTGAGGACCAGAAAATGATTAAGTTCTTTTCAGAATACAGGTTGAGGCCGCTGTTATCAATAATGGATCCATTAAATAAGATTAAAGAATTTAACAAAATAAAAAGGAAATCCAATAGACTATTTCTTCCATTCTCCAAGGGATGGATTCCAGGTTTCTTCTATTTTGGTTTTATTTATAATTGAAGTCACCACAGGTTTTAGAAAACCTGTAATTCTTTCCATTATTTGGTTAAAACTTACATCTATAGTAGTAATTCTTGATTTTTTTAGAAAGGCAGTCCATTGCCTTTGTCTCCCACTGTCATTATGGAATTCTTTTTGAAATATTAATGGGTTCTCAGTAAGTGGAGTTTTTCTTCTGGTAAAGGTGGACTCAACTGCTTTTTTAAGCCTGCTCCCCTGGAAATTATAATTGGTCGAAAGAGCATATACATCATAAAAATCTTTCATCCGGCTATTAACCATTGCCAGTTTAACCATAGCTTCAAACTTCTCAGAAATGATACTTTCTGGTGAATAGACTTTTATTTTCGGCGGCAACTGTTCCAGCAAGGTGGGAAACTCTATCTTTTTGGCTTTAGGAATTACAAAATCTCCAAAGCCAATATCCATCTGCATTCTTTTTCTTGCCTGTCCCAAAGTTGCTTCTATTTTCATCCGTATTCCCTCATAATCTGCATCTTCTTTTATCCGCTCCGAGCTTACTGATGAAAGATCAAATTTAACTCCATCATCAAATTGTAATTTGGCAATTTCTTTAAAAATATTTTCAAGTTCAGTTTGGTCATTACTTAGCTCCTCGGCAAGAAAATCTATATCCTTTGTCGGCCTTGTTACCGGTATCTGAAAATAAACCAGAAGGAGCCCTCCTTTAAGCACAAATTTTTTAGAATATTCAGAAATGGCAATCCGGTAAAGAAGTCTTTCCTGAAAATATCTTAGAAGCAGTGCGTCAAAGTCAATTCCCTGGGATTTTGAAATATTCACAAGCTTTGCTCTTATTGAAGCTGTTTTATTTTTAATTTCTCTTTTCATTTTTTAGATCATTGCATTAATCCAGGTTTCCATAAGTGATCTCACTCTGCAGATTTCAGCATACTTAAGTAGGATCTCCAGATCACGGTCCTTTCTTTTAAGGTATTCAGTTAGTCCCTCTTTTGCAATATCTATTCCCAGCTTGCTGCGGTACCTGAAACAGTCACATATGGTTTTTTCTGGACAGTATATTTTTATATTATGCCCTTTGATATTTATCTTATCAATACCAGCTTCAAACTGCTTCATAGAAAAATAGTAGAACTCTACAGGTGGGTATTCAATCTTAGGGCGTCTTCTCCCCCGGCAAAGTGCCATTGATATAACCGAAGGATTAAAGGTGGTAAGTTCATAATATGATAGAGCTGAAAGAAGGCAGATAACCCCCTCTGGAACAGCCCGGGAAAGGTCAACAAACCCCTGATTTGAAATAAGTGGAATATCGGAAAGTCTATATAGTCCTTTTTTAACTCTGGTTATCTTCCCTGCATCCCGAATCCTTTTTATATCACGGCTATGGATACCATCAGCCAGAATATCTTCTGTTCTGGCAAAACCATCGTGCTTCTTAAAAACCTTTTTTATTTTTTCATCTATATTATTCATAATAGCATTAATATATCTTGGACAAAAATGTATACACATTTTAATAAATGTAAACGCTTTTGTCCACATAAAATTCATATATTCCGCTATTTGTTAACTGCTTTGTGCTTTGTAGTAAATTTAACCAGATTCCGGTTACCTTACATAGACCGCGAAACTGTAACCTGGTGGCAGGAATTTGACATCTACAAAGAAATAAAAAGCCAAAATTATTACGTTATCTAAAAATAAAAACTTCATACAGCGGCAGGAGAACACTAATCATAAGTTAATGGTCAGCATCAAGGCAGCCTTTAGAAAATAATCAAAAAAGACGCCAAATAATAAATGTCGGTTTCACTATCGTTTGTTATAGGTGTAAAGTTCCGTAAACCATGCCTGCTATTGTGGAAGGGTGAAAATTTATTAAAAAAGTGAGAAGTTAACAAGTCCAAGATTTATGGTATACTCATGGCAAACAGGATGTTAATAGAGAGGATAAATTATGATTTCTAAATCTTACTTTAAATATAAAAGGAAAATAAACCCGGGCGCCGGGCTTTTTAGTTTTAGCATGGTACTGATTACCATATTGTTATTGCTTACCGGCTGTGCCCTCAAATCAGAGTCAGGCAGCGAAATTGATACGCAGCCTGCAGAGGAATCGGTTCAGGTAACCGAAGAAAAACCTGAAGAGCCGGGCACAGAAGAAGAAAATTTAAAGGCAATAGAAAAGCTTATTGATCAGTTGGGACAGAAACTTAAAAATGTCTCTCTGTCATCTCCCCCGGACATTCTGAAAGATCATTTGGAAGAAAATTATAAGGGTTTAATATCCGGGGAGCTTATCCAGAAATGGGCCGATAATCCTTCCCAGGGTCTGGGAAGGCAAACCTCCAGCCCCTGGCCGGACCGGATAGAGATAGACCAGATAAAAAAAGTTGGCCCGGGACATTATTTGTTAACCGGGCAGGTCATTGAGGTTACCAGTGTTGAAGTTAGCCAGGGTGGCTACAGCGGAAAATATCCAGTGGACCTTACCGTTACTCTCCAGGAGGGGCAATGGCTGGTAACCGGGTTCAACAGAGGCCCCTATGAGTCGAAAGAGCCAGATAAAGATTTAAGGTCCATGTTTGATAATCTGGACAAAACAACTGATAATATCGGCGGAATTTTTGAATTTATAGACCAGAATATAGAGTATGCCAGCCCTGAACTGGCTACAGATATGGTGTATACAGTCATAGGTCTCTGTGAGGGATATAAAGGGGATATGCTAACTAAGTTCAGCCCTAACCATATTCAAGAGGCAATTTTTGAGGCTTTACCATCTCTGGATAATATTGATATGGAATTACTTAAAACAACTAAAGATGAAGACCTGAGAACACTAATCGAGGAAGCTATAGCAAAAAAATATAGGCTGATAGCATTGGAAGGGTCTTTTGAGCCGGTCATAGATTATCAAGCCTACCAGCAATACAGCCCCTATATTACCCATGAGATGGATTCTTATATTGCTCTTAAGGCTAAAGAATCAAACAGCCCGGCATTATTGGAAGCAGGTATAGCAGTTTCTATGGATGAATATGTACAGAGGATAATAGAAGCTATGGACTTTGTAAATGAATATCCAGATTCCCCAAGAGCATCGGAAATAAAAGGATATGCCAATCTGAGATTAAGATTTTATCTGGGAGGAATAGATAACAGCCCTGCCTTTGATTTTAATGGTAAAGTTCTACCGGAGCGGCTGCAGGATTTTGAAGAAAAATTAGAGATTTATAGAGATACCGAGTTTTCAGGTATACTGGATTCATACCTAAAGCTTTTGCAGCAACAGGATTATGTAAAAACACAGCAGGTAATAGAGTTCTTGGATCAAATTGGTTCTCGTTGGGGACCATAAAATGGAATATTACTCAAAGCGAATATGACAAAAAAGCCTATGAACTTAAACAAAATCAATATGATATAGAATCAAAGTTAAAGAAACATACAGAAGCAGATGGAAAGTTCTCAATTACAGTTAATTACTTGCTAAATTTAGCTTCAAGAGCATATGAATTATTTGAAAGTTCGAAAATAAAAAAGAAAAGGCAACTTATTAATTTTTACTTTCGAACTTAAAGTTAAGAGGCCAAAAGCTAGAGTATACCTTAAATAAACCCTTTGATGCTATCCTAAATGCTAATAAGTGTTCTAATTGGCTCCCCGAGTAGGACTCGAACCTACAACCCTTCGGTTAACAGCCGAATGCTCTACCAATTGAGCTATCGGGGAACTGGGATAGTGCACGATAAGCTATTATAGTATATAGAAAGTTTATTTCAATACCAATTTAGCTGAAAGAGGTGAATTAACCCTTAAAGTATAATTATAAATAAACCGGCAGAATGCAGTAATATTAAGCCTGCCTGAAATGCTAATGCTCCAGAAAATCCCTCAGCACACTGCTTCTGTTCGGATGTCTTAATTTACCGAGTGTTTTTGATTCTATCTGCCTGATTCTTTCTCTTGTTACTCCAAACTCCCTGCCTACTTCTTCCAGTGTCCTCGGGTGTCCATCCTGAAGTCCGAATCTTAACTGAATAACTTTTCTTTCCCTGTCATTTAAAGTATTTAAAACTTCCTGAAGCTGTTCCTGAAGCATGGTAAAGGAAGCAGCATCGGAAGGTGCTTCAACCTCGGAATCCTCTATAAAATCCCCCAGATGGCTGTCCTCTTCTTCCCCTATGGGAGTCTCTAAAGACACCGGCTCCTGGGATATTTTCATGATTTCTCTTACCTTCTCGGCCGAAAATTTCATTTTCCTGGCAATTTCCTCCGGCGTGGGCTCTCTGCCCAGTTTTTGAAGAAGCTGCCTCTGCACCCTTATTAGCTTGTTTATAGTCTCTACCATATGCACCGGAATCCTTATGGTTCTTGCCTGGTCTGCTATAGCCCTGGTAATTGCCTGTCTTATCCACCATGTGGCATAGGTTGAGAACTTGTAACCTTTTTTGTAATCAAATTTTTCAACCGCTCTTATAAGACCTAGATTACCTTCCTGTATAAGGTCCAGGAAAAGCATTCCCCTTCCTACATATTTTTTTGCAATGCTTACCACAAGCCTGAGGTTTGCCTCAACAAGCATCCTCTTGGCTTCCTGGTCGCCCGCCTCAATTCTTCTGGCAAGATTGACTTCTTCATAAGCTGAAAGAAGTCTTACCTTCCCAATTTCCTTAAGGTACATCCTTACCGGGTCATTGGTAGGAGATTTTACAGTTAAATCCAATCGTTTTGTCAAAATTTCCTCATCACCTTTTTTTTCTATTGTTTCATCATTAATATCTTCATCATTTTCACTTACAATTTCTACTCCGAGATTCTGAATAACATCATAGATGTTTTCTATTTGCTCTTTTGATAGCTCTATATCTGAAAGTGTATCGGCAATTTCCTCTGTGGTCAGAATACCTTCGGCCTTACCCTTATTTATTAACATCTTCACTTCCTCGAATTTAAACTCTGACCCTCTTTTCATATTAAATCACCTCAATCTTAAATTATTCTAAGGTTCATTTTTTCCTTTTCCAGCTCTATTAATTCCTGGTATAGCTGGTTATACGTATCATCGGCATCATCTCCATTCTTTAAAGAGCCGGAAATGTTCCTATTATTTTCATATTCTATCATCTTTTTTCTTATATCTTCAATTTTTTCTGATATACGTATGCCTTTAAGATTATTGATTATCTCACTGCTTACCAGGTCTATATTCTGGTCTATGAAGTGCGATTCACTAAATAAAATAAGGTTATACAATTTTCTTACTTCTTCATTTTCTATTGCACCAGACGTTATTTTTACAGGAAAGTTTACCTTTTTATTATCCTTTCTTTTATTTAAAATTTCATTTCTTACTATTGTATAAAGTTCTCTTGTGTCTTCAAATTTAAAATATTCGGGTCCCATTTCTAAAAGTTCATCAATTTTACCCCCGATCCCGTTTATTACTAACCTTAAGGCATCTATCTCTATCCTTTTTAACGGGACAATACTATCAGCTTTGGGTTCCATCTTCTTACCTGTATAATTTCTGTTCCAGTTCAGTGCTCTTTCACTTTTTTCATACTTTTTTTTCAACATCTCTTCTAAGAGGAGGCTTTCCTTTAGATTCAGCTTCCGGGATATTTTTTTTATGCACTCTTCCTGGATAATTCCCGAGGAAAGAGTGGATATAAATCTTATCAAATGATCAGTTGCCTTAAGTTTACCTGCCAGATTGTTTATATTATATCTTTTTATAATTACGTCAATAGTAAAATCAATAATACCCGGCGCATCTTCAATCTTTTTTATAAAAGCTTCTTTGCCCTTCTTTAATATAAAATCGGCAGGGTCATAGTCCTCTTCAAGTACAGCCACCCTTATATTCAAATTATTCTCATAATATAGATCTAACCTTTCATTATATTCTCTCAGGCGCTCAACTCCTTTAAGCGATGCATTCATACCTGCTTTATCGCTATCAAAAACAAGCACAATATTTTTGGTAAATCTTCCCAGAATTTTTATCTGGTCAGAAGTGAGAGCGGTTCCCAGGCTCGCAACCACATTTTTTATCCCTGATTGGAACAGAGCCATTACATCGGTGTACCCCTCTACTATAAGTACTTCATCTTTTTCAACAATATGATTCTTGGCCTGATATATTCTGTATATATTCTTACTTTTTGAATAAAGCCTTGTTTCGGGTGTATTTATATACTTTGCTTTCTGGCCTCCGGTCTTACTGGTTTCAGAAATAATCCTTCCACCAAAACCTATTGTTTTTCCCACGATATCCTCAATGGGAAACATTATTCTTCCCCTGAATCTGTCGTATACTCCCGTACCTCCGCTTCTGCCTTCAATAGCCAGCCCGCACTGCAATAGCTCTTCTGCAGTATATCCCCTCTTTATGGCAAACTTTGATAAGCTGTCCCAGCTATCCAGGCTGAATCCCACCTCAAATTCTTTTAAAATATCTTCCGTAAAACCTCTTTTTTTTAAATAATTCAGGGAAGGTAACCCATTTTTACTGTTCAAAAGTATAAAATTAAAATATTTTTTTGCCTGCTCATTTAGACCCGCCAGCCTGTTTCTAATATTGGAAGATTCCCTTGAACCACTGTAATTATACTTTAAATTGTAGCCAATCTTTTTTGCCAGGAATTCAACAGCTTCCACAAAATCCATATTTTCAATTTTTTCAATGAAATTTATTACATCTCCGCCTTCCCCACAGCCAAAACAGTGGTAAAGCTGCTTTGATGTATCCACAGTAAAAGATGGTGTTTTTTCATCATGGAAAGGGCAGAGACCGGTATAATTTTTTCCAGTTTTTTTTAACTTTACGTAATTAGATATTACACTGTAAATATCTGCTTTAGATTTTAGTTCCTCTACCTCGCCCTCTTTTAGACTTCTGCCCATTATTTTCCCGGTATTTAAATATAATAGTTATAAAATATCCCCGTTAAAGCTGGCAGTAGAAATACGGGATTTATCACTTTAAATTACTTAAAACTTAAGAAATCTAAAACTTATTTTACCACTAATATATTTTTTTATAAGAGGATTATTCCCAAATATTTCAATAAATTTTACGTTGTTTCTGGTTTCTCCGCCGGCTAATCAGTTTCACCTATAGCTGCTCTGGCTGCGGCCAGTCTGGCAACCGGAACCCTGTAGGGTGAGCAACTTACATAGTCCAGACCCAGCATGTGACAGAATTCTACCGAACTCGGGTCGCCGCCGTGTTCACCACATATACCGATCTTTAAATCCGCTCTTGTTTTCCTTCCTTTTTCAACGCCCATCTTAACCAGCTGCCCGACTCCTTCTCTATCAAGGGTAGCAAATGGGTCCTTCTCCAGTATTCCTTTTTCTATATAATCAGGAAGGAATTTCCCGGCATCATCTCTGGAAAATCCAAATGTCATCTGGGTTAAGTCATTGGTCCCGAAACTAAAAAACTCTGCTTCTTTTGCTATCTCATCTGCGACTACACAAGCCCGTGGGACCTCTATCATGGTTCCCACTTTATAACTAAACTTCTTTTTCCCCTTCTTTATTATTTCACTGGCAATCCCTACAATCTGTTCTTTTAAAATCTTGATTTCATTTAAAGTTCCAACCAGCGGTACCATCACTTCCGGCTTTACTTTATACCCTTTTTTCGTAAGCTCAACAGCTGCCTCAAATATTGCCCTTACCTGCATATCAAGAATCTCCGGATAACTAATTGAAAGCCTGCAGCCCCTGTGCCCCAGCATTGGATTCATTTCATGAAGAGAGTTTACTGTTGCTTTTAGCTCATCAAATTCTATCCCCAGCTCTCCGGATATTTCTTTTATGTCTTCCTCCTCACTGGGTAAAAACTCATGAAGTGGCGGGTCAAGCAACCTTATGGTTACAGGCAGCCCGTTCATGACTTTAAATATATCCATAAAATCTTTTTTCTGCATGGGCAGAATCTGCTTTAAAGCTTTTTCTCTTTCTTCCCTGCTCTTTGCTACTATCATCTTCCTTACTGCCTTAATCCTGTCTGCTTCAAAAAACATATGCTCTGTCCTGCAGAGCCCGATGCCTTCTGCTCCAAAATCACGGGCAACTTTGGAATCATGCGGAGTGTCTGCATTTGCCCTTACTCCTATGGTTCTGAAATTATCAACCCAGCTCATTAATTTTTTGAAATCTTCTCCTACCACCGGGTCAACTACAGGAATTTTACCTTTAAATATTTCTCCTGTAGAACCATCCAGAGTAATCCAGTCACCCCCGTTTATCCTGCTGCCGTTTACCTCAAAGTATTTTTTATTCTCATATACCTTTATGTCTTCTGCTCCGGCAACACAACTTTTACCCATTCCTCTGGCCACCACTGCAGCATGTGAGGTCATTCCACCCCGGGCTGTTAAAATCCCCTGGGCCACTGCCATTCCCTGAATATCTTCCGGAGATGTTTCTGTTCTTACCAGAATTACATTATCATCCTTTGCCTCTTTTACTGCTTCGTCAGCATCAAAAACAACTCTGCCCAGTGCTGCTCCTGGAGACGCAGGGAGTCCTTTTGCAAGCAGTTCTGCTTTCTCCTTTGCCTTATTATCAAGCTGCTTGTGAAGTAACTGGTCCAGCATCTGTGGCTCAACCCTTGTTACAGCAGTCTTCTTATCAATATATTTCTTATTAACCATATCAACAGCAATTCTTAACGCCGCAGCGGCCGTCCTCTTACCGGTTCTTGTCTGAAGAATATATAATTTCCCCTCCTGGATGGTAAATTCTAAGTCCTGCATATCCCTGTAATGGTCCTCAAGTTTTTTTCTTACATCCATTAGCTGTTCATATATTTCAGGCATTTCTTCTTTTAATTTGGTTATTGGCTGGGGAGTTCTTATGCCTGCAACGACATCTTCTCCCTGTGCATTGAGAAGATACTCTCCATAAAACTTATCCTCTCCTGTCGCCGGATTCCTGGTAAAGGCCACGCCGGTCGCTGAATTATTTCCCATATTACCAAAAACCATAGCCTGTACATTTACAGCAGTACCGATATTATGCGGGATATCATGGAGATTCCTGTAGGATATAGCTCTCTTATTGTTCCATGAACCAAATACTGCATCAATGGACATTTTAAGCTGTTTTATCGGGTCCTGGGGGAAACTTCTGCCTCTTGCTTCTTTTATGATTTTTTTGTAATCATCTATCAGCTCTTTCAGGTCATCCGCATCCAGCTCAGTGTCATACTTTACCTTTTTTTTATCCTTTCTGGCCTGCAGCGCTTCCTCAAACTTATCATGCTCAACACCCATTACCACATCACCAAACATCTGTATAAATCTTCTGTATGAGTCCCAGCTGAATCTTTCATTGTCTGTCTTTTTAATCAAACCTTTTATTGTTCTGTCATTTAAACCGAGGTTCAGTACCGTGTCCATCATGCCGGGCATAGAGATAGCTGCACCTGACCTCACCGAAACAAGAAGCGGATTATTTTCATCTCCAAAACCCATACCCATTTTTTCTTCCAGTTTTTTTAGATTTTTATCAATCTGCTCGTCCAGACCTTCCGGATATCTTTTGCCCAGTTCATAAAAAAGATTGCAGACTTCTGTTGTTATGGTAAACCCATAAGGCACCGTCAGCCCGATGTTGGTCATTTCTGATAGGTTAGCCCCCTTTCCTCCGAGGAGCTTTTTCATTTCTTTCTTACCCTCACCAAAAAAATATACATACTTTTTTGAAGCCATCTTTACCAAACCCTTTCTTATATTTAGATACTAAATTATTTTCAATCCTGGAAAATCAAATTGAAATATGATAACAGAAAAACAAAAAAAAATTAAGAGGAATATTTATTATTAATTATTACTAACCACCAATTTTGAAAAATCTGCTACTGTAAGGTAAAGGTCAACTGCTTTTTTTATTAAATTCATACGATTATACCTTACTTTTTCATTATTATCCATGACCAGAACTCTGTCAAAAAATATATCTACAACCTCACCTAAATCATAAAGCTGTTTAAGAATTTTTTTATATTCCTTATCCAGGACAAGTTTTCTTATTAAATCTGTCTTTTCAACGATAGCTGAATAAAGTTTTTTTTCGTATTCTTCTGTGAACAAATCAACATCTATCTCGCCAGACCTGCCACTTTTTATTATGTTTTTACACCTTACCATTGGAAAATATAATTTTTTTATATCATCCTCTTTGATAAATTCTTCAATCGCATTATATCTTAATTTGATATCCATAATTGAACTACAACCCGAACCCAGAATTGACTCCAGGATGTCCGGGCTTTTATTATCTTTTTCCAGCATGAATCTGAATCTTGCTATTATAAAATCTTTTATCTCTTCAGTTAACTCTAATTCATCCCGTCCCCCGGAACCAGCATATCCTGAATATAATCCAAGATTATATTTTATTAAATCGCTCAGTTCAAAATCATATTGGCCTTTGAGCACCGAGAGGACAATACCGGACGCTTTCCTCCTGAGGGCAAAAGGGTCCTGGGAACCGGAGGGTATTTCTCCCGCCATAAACATACCGGTTATGGTATCAATTTTATCAGCAATGGATAGTATCAGCCCCACATCCTGCGATGGCAACAGGTCACCGGCAAATCTCGGAAGGTAATGCTCAAATACAGCATCTGAGACTTCGTCTTTTTCATCTCTTTCCACCGAATACTGCCGCCCTACTACGCCCTGGAGGGAAGGAAACTCCACTACCATATTTGTAACAAGGTCACACTTACAGAGCATACTTGCCCTTGCAAGGTCATCCAGTAAATCAGAATTTTTAACCCCGGAATCTTTTTTCAATAAACCTGTAATAAAGGCTGTTATTTTTTTTAGTCTCTCAGCCTTATCATACATACTCCCGAGCCCCGAGAAAAAAATAACTCCTTTTAGCTTCTCGGTCCAGTAATTAAAATCATGCTTCCTGTCTTCCTCGTAAAAAAATGCCGCATCGCTTAATCTTGCTTTAAGAACTCTCTCATTCCCCCTGGCTATACCGCCTTCATCCCTTACCCCATTCTGGACGATTAAAAAACTGGTGCTGACATTTCCTTCATTATCCAGGACTGCAAAATATTTCTGGTGATATTGTATAGCTTCTATCAGTAGTTCCTTTGGAATGTAGAGATACTCTTCCGGAAAGCTTCCCACAATGACATTGGGTATCTCAACCAGGTTCACAACATCATCCAGCAGGTCTTCACTTATAACGGCCTTAAATTTATTCTTCCATATGTCTTCTTCCAGCCGCTTTATCTGGTTTAATATTAATTTTCTTCTCTCTTCTGAAACAGCTATTACCTTTCCTTTTTCATGCAGAAGCTTTAAATAATTTTTACTGTCTCTGATTGCTATAGGTCCGGGGCTAATGGTGCGATGGCCGAAAGTAATATTTGATGAACTTAAATTGGCAATATTAAATTTTATTATTTCATTATCGTAAAGAGCAACTATCCACCTTATGGGCCTGACAAATTTTATATTATAATCGGCCCAGGTCATCTGTTTGCTAAAATTTAATGAAAGTATTGTGTCCCTGAGTATGTCCACGAGCAATACTCTGGTTTTTCTGCCCTCTTCTATAATTTTCTTCCCGAGATATATTCCTTTACCTTCTATTTTTATCTTTTCAACTTCATCTACCTTAAGGTGCAGACTCCGCGCAAAGCCCCTTGCAGCTTCTGTGGGAACTCCACTGTCATCAAAAGCAATTCCTACCGGAGGACCTGTGATTATCTTCTCCTCTGGCTCCTGCATCTCACTTAAATTATCTACTATAGATACCAGCCTCCTGGGAGAGCTGAAGGTATTAATACTTCCGAATTCTAATCTGTTCTCGGTAAATTTAGCCTCAAGAACCCTTTTTAGCCCGCTTACTCCTTCCCCCACACAGGATGGGGGTATCTCTTCTGTCCCAATTTCAAAAAGTAACTGTTTTCCCTTATCTTTAATATTCATAATTTCCTGATCGTAATTACCTGTTATTTTACTTTTATTTCTTCTTGAGAAGTGGATAGCCAAGTTCTTTTCTCTGCTCGAGATAAGCAGAACATAATATTTTGGCAAGATTTCTCACCCTGCTGATATACGATGTCCTCTCCGCTACACTTATAGCTTCCCTCGCATCAAGTAAATTAAAAACATGGGAGCACTTAAGTACGTATTCACACCCCACGAAGACCAACCCTTTTTTTAAAACCTTATGAAATTCCCTCTCATATTTTTCAAATAAATCAAGAAGCATATCAATTGATGCAATTTCAAAGTTGTAAACTGACCATTGTTTCTCAGATTCAAGGTGAATGTCCCCATAGGTTATATCATCGGACCACCCGAGCTCCCAGAAGCTATCTTTATCCTGCAGGTACATCGCAATACGCTCCAGGCCATAAGTTATTTCCGCAGATACAGGTTTAACTGCCAGGCCGCCCATCTGCTGAAAATATGTAAACTGTGTTATTTCCATGCCATCTGCCCATACTTCCCATCCCAGGCCTGCGGCTCCAATGGTTGGAGACTGCCAGTCATCTTCAACAAAACGTATGTCATGCAGCTTCAGGTCAATTCCCAGATTTTTAAGTGAACCAAGGTAAAGTTCTATTATATTATCCGGAGAGGGTTTCATTAAAACCTGGAATTGATAATAAAACTGGGTCCTGAACGGATTCTCCCCGTATCTCCCGTCCGTAGGCCTCCTGCTTGGCTCGACATAGGCCACATTCCAGGGCTCGGGGCCGAGGCACCTGAGGAAAGTATCGGGATTAAAAGTTCCCGCACCTTTTTCAATATCCAGAGGCTGTTTTATAACACAGTTATTATCTGCCCAGTATTTCTGAAGGTTAAAAATAATATCCTGAAAATTCATAGTTTTCTTATTTTAATAACATTAATTTTAATAGTCAATTAAACCGGGGGTTAAATTAATGGATATTATAGCAAAGATAAATAATTAAAATTCTTATATTCCTATTTTTTTAAGATATTTAAAGCTGTCCACATTACATTCGGTATGATAAATTATATAATCCTCAATCAACTTATATACTTTTTTTAAAGTAAATGGGTTTACTTCCATATCCCTGAAATCTTCTACTTTGAGGTTAAATAAATCATATAAAAACCTGTAATCCGAAGCACCCAGTGTTTCCGCGTCGGGTAGAGAAGACGCACACTTGCTGCAGAGAATTCCCCCATATCTTACCGAAAAATAGATTTTATCCCCGCTAAAAGAATATAGATTTTTTAGCGGCCTGCTACATTTACTGCAGCTTTCAAGCAAAGGCGTGTACCCCGCCACTCTCAAAAATTTAATACCGAAAAAGCACATAATCTTTTTTAATGATGCAATATCTTCCGGTTCGGCATTATTTATTTCATTGAAACAAACGTAAATTAATTTAAATATAACCGGAGATGCCTCACCGCCCGAGGCCTGGGTTTTTAAAATAATGTTGCTCAATATTTCGCAGAAAACGAACTTATAAAAATCAGATGAAATATTTTTGAAACTTTTTACTATTTCTACCTGATTTATAATATCAAGGTTCCTTCCTCTGGCAAGTTCAAGTTCTACCACATTAAAAAGCTCCAGCCTGCCCCCGAACCTGCTGCGTACTTTTCTGGAACCCTTCGCTACCGCACTGATTATACCACCATCCAGTGAGTACATTTTCAATATCTTATCCGACTCACCCAGTTTGTATGTTCTTAAAATAATAGCTTTTGCTTTGTAGGATGGCATTTTATTATTTATCAAAAATAGCACTGTACTCTTTTAATATGCTGACCCCGCTGCTCGTCCCCAGTCTTGTAGCACCGGCATCTATAAGAGCCTGCGCATCCCCAAAAGTCCTTATTCCGCCAGATGCTTTCACGCCTATATTTCTGGTCACTACTTCCCGAATCAGTCTTATATCATCAAGCTCAACACCTTTTACGCCAAAGCCAGTAGAAGTCTTTATAAAATCCGCACCGGACCTTTCAATAATAGAGCAGACTTTTTTTATTTCATCCCTGGTCAGGATAGCAGTCTCTATTATAACTTTAATATTAATATGTTTGTTATACTCTGCTATCTGCTCACGCCTTATTACATTTACCACTATTTTTATTTCCCTTTCAACATACTCGTAATTGCCGCCTTTCACTGCCCCCAGATTAATAACCATGTCCAGTTCATCCGCGCCTTTCCTTACATTATCTCTTGCTTCAAACACCTTTGTTTCTGTGGTATTTGCTCCCAGCGGATAACCCACCACGGAACAGATTTTTACATCACTCCCCCCCAGTATTCTTTTTGCCTGGGCCACAAAGGTTGGATTGATGCACACCGCAGCAAAATGATACTTCTTCGCATTCATGCACAACTGCTCTATCTCTTTTGAGGTCACAACCGGGTTAAGCAATGTCTGGTCAATAGTCTTCGCCAATTGTTCTTTGGTTAACGTTTTTACCACCAGCCTTTCATCGCATAAACTTTTTTTATATTTATTTTAAATTTTATTATCCCGCTATTATTTTAATCATTTTCTTATTAAAATAACACTTCTAAACATCCTGCATAATCAGTACCCGAACCTGTTAAGAATAAGTTCATTTTTTGTCCAGTTCTTTTCAATTTTAACCCATAACTTCAAAAAGACCCTGCTTTTTAGAAAGGTTTCAAGTTCCAGTCTTGCTTCCCTTCCTGCTTTCTTAAGCATACTGCCCGACTTTCCAATTATTATAGCTTTTTGTGACAATCTTTCAGCATATATGCTACATTCTATAATAGTTAGATTCTCCCCCTTTTTATTTTTAGTTTCCTCAAGCCTGTCAACATTTACATCTATGCTATGGGGAATCTCCTGTGATAAGCTTTCAAACAACTTTTCCCTGACTATCTCGGATATTATTTTTTCCACAGTCTGGTCGGTGTTAATATTTTTATCAAAATATCTGGGGCCCTCAGGCAGCTTCCCGGTTAAAAATGATAAAAACTTATCAACATTCTCTCCGGTTCTGGCAGAAATTTCACCTGTATGGTCAAAAAAATCAAAATTTTTTATTTTTTCTTTCTCCTTTTTTATCTTATCTGCTGAAACCATATCTATCTTATTTAGAAGAAGAAGCTTTGGTTTTGGTCTGTTTTTTATATGGTCAATAACAAAAAAATCACCGCTGCCTATACCCCCTGCTACATCCACCACTACCACAATTATGTCTGAATCATCAATTACACTCATAACACTATTATACAGTCTCTTCCCCAGTATATTTCTGGGTTTAAAAAAACCCGGGCAGTCGACAAATATTATCTGAGAATTTCTGGTATTTAGAATACAATTAATTTTATTCCGGGTTGTCTGTGGCCTGGTCGAAGTTATTACTATTTTTCTGTCAATTATTTTATTAACCAGTGTGGATTTTCCTACATTTGTCCTCCCTATAAGGCCGACAAACCCCGATTTGAAATTACTTTTATCCATTAGAGCTCTAATCTCATTATATTCCGGTCCACTCCCCTGCCATATTCATTTTTTCTAAAGCCAATTTTCTTAAAACCAAATTTTTTATATAAATATCTGGCTGCCTCATTACCCGGGCTAACAGTTAATTCCACCGACTTAAAACCCTCATCTTTTAATATATCAATTACCTTTTGCAGAAGATTTTTACCTATACTTTTATTTCTGTATTTTTTATCTATGTAGAAAGAATGAATAAAAGCAGTATTATTTTCTTCCCAGCTTTTAATAATTTCACAAACCCCGATAATATCAGAATCATTATTACTTAACCTGGCTGCTATAAATTTTCCATATCTTATTATTACCGGTATGGCCCACTGGTTTATTGAGGCATCTCTTCCAAGATTTCTTTCTTCCAGCTTAGCTATTCTATCAACCAATCTCCAGTCAAAATTTTTTATTTCCTGGAAAATAATATTTTCCATACTACAAGTTAATGTTTAATCGAAAAATTTAAAAAAACATGTCTATCTCAATTTTAGCACTATCTGTCAATAGCTTTATTGTTTAATAAAACTCACAGGTTATTTAAAGAAAATATTTTTTCTGCAGGCCATTATGTGCAGAAATATCCTCTCTGGCTTTTTTATCCCTGTATATTCTAAATATTATGAAAATTTTTAAAATAAAATTCATTTTATCTGTCGCTTTATTATCAGCACTGTTGCTGGCAAATATACCCGGGTGTACCGGCACGGATGGCGGTGCTGAAGACTTTACAGCAAAGTTGTAGTGGGACACAACCAAAGAAACAGCTACAGGCGGGAGCTATACAATCAGCAAAAGCTATGCCAGAAATTTTAAACGTATGCTTGATTAACTTATAAACAGAAATTATAGGTTAAAATTTGTTCTTACATCGGAAATCAAACTATCCTGGATTCTTTCCATATCCATCCTGCCTCTTTCCTCTACATGGTCATAATTATGTACGTGGAGCATGCCGTGTATTATAAGGAGTATTATTTCCAGATTAAGATTCCAGTTACTTTTCTTACATAACGAAACATTGGAACTGGCGACTTCAGGACATATATATATTTCCCCTATGGTTACAGTGAATTCACTGACTCCGGGAAATACGCTCTCTTTATCGTTAATATATGAAAAAGATAAAACATCAGTTTCCCGGTCTACTTTTCTGTATTTTTTATTCAATTCCCTTATTTTTCTGATATCAGAAAAAATAATATTTAACTTGCTTTTGGGATCTTTATCAAATTTATTCGAAATGTATCCGGAGACCTTTTTCATCAAATCCATTTCTATCTTTATTTTATTCTGGTCATTAATTACTTCTACTTTCAATTTGCCTCCGCTTTTGATTCCAGCTCCTTCTTCTCCCTGGAACCGTCCTCATCATATGAAATTCTCGAGTGATACATCGATATCAGCCCATCTATCATGGTATTTTTCACTATATCAGTCTCTTTTAATGTCATATTGGTCTCATTCAGCTGACCATCTTTTAGCTTATCGTCAAAAATATCATTTACCATCTGTTCAATTTTTTTGGGGGTTACCTTATCAATTGACCTCACTGCTGCTTCGGTTGAATCAGCAAGCATAAGAATCGCCGCTTCCTTGCTCTGCGGCTTCTTTGCCGGATAACGGAAATGTTCTTTTAGTCCATTTGATACGCCATTGGCAGCTATTTCTCTATCTTTCTGCTTTTCATAAAAATAAGTTATTATTGAATTCCCGTGATGCTGGGAAATAATATTTAAAACCTTCTTTGGAATTTTATTTTTTGCCGCCAGCTCAAGACCATCCTTTATATGATTTGATATTATATGCCTGCTCATTGAAGGGTTCAGGCGGTCATGGATATTTTCAATATTGGACTGATTCTCATAAAAATATTCAGGCCTTTTCATCTTTCCGACATCATGATAAAGTGCTGCTACTTTTACCAGTAACGAATCTGCTCCAATAGATTTTGCAGCATTTTCGGCGAGGTGTGCTACCAGTATGCTGTGATTATAGGTACCCGGCGCTGACATAAGAAGTTGCTTGAGTAAGGGCTGGTCAGTATTTGAAAGCTCCAGTAATCCCATCGCAGTTACAACATTAAAGGTGGATTCAATAAAAGGCAGCAGCCCTATGGCGATAACCGCACAGATTACTCCATTAAGCAGCCCCATTGCAGTATAAAGTATTATTGTTTCCAGTTCACCACCAATAAGATTAATGACTAAAAATAAAAAAGCCAGAACCAGAGAGCTTAAAAATCCTGCCCTCATTAACGCTGAACGCTGTGATACTTTTGATACCATATACGTAGATAAAATACCCCCCAGCATGTATGCAATTGCCAGTCTGAAATCAAAATCAGTTACAATACCTGCGAATATTCCCAGGCAGACGGCCAGCATCATTCCCATACGGGGGTTAAATAGAATGGTTGAGATGAGAGACGCTGCAATTACGGGAAATAAATAATTCCAGAAATTTAAATGTATAGATGAAAGAATAGTAAGTGCTCTAATTAATGCGGTAAAGATTACTACCAGAAATGCATTAATTATCAGTTTCTTTGTATTATTGAAAATACTTAAATTAAATTTAAATATATAAAACCCGAACAGTAGGAGTGCTGTTGAAGAAATAAAAAATATATATAGAAATGTTTTCCAGTTAAAGCCCCTCTGGAGCAAACCCAGCTCGGTCAATATAAGAATATCATTATCATCAACAATTTCCCCCTCAAAAACGATGGTCTCGCCCTCAAGAACGGAAACCATATGGGGTGTGGTATTTAACCTGGCCTCCTGCCTTGCTTTTTCAGTTGCTTCCGGATCAAAAACTGCCGTAGGTTCAATATTATTTTCCAGCACACTGGTTATTATGGAAACGTACTCTGATTTTATCTCATCATCCGCCCTGGCAAGCTCCATAGCTCTGTTTTTAGCAATATCTACCTCAGTTGGTCTTATCTCCTCCTTCATTATCTCTCTTGCTATATCCTGGGTTTTATTCATAAACAAATTAAGTTCATCTGCTGAAAGATTAAGGGAAAGAGAAATAACAGAGCCTGTGTATTGACTGCCAAGAAGATTATTCATATAGTCAATCTTCTCTTCAAAGGTTTTATCTTCCTTATCCTGGACTATTCCTGCTAAGAGGTAAAAATATTTTATCCGGTAAAGGGCTCCATCCTCACCATTCAGAATATTTATATCATAAACATAGATATCTTCCACTCCTGCTTCATTCTTATTCCTATCTTCTTCTGTCTTTATTTCATCCTCAAATTCCATGCTTTTGTTTGCTTTAATAGTCCTGGGGCTGGGCTGGCCCAGTTCTACCCCTATATCAGGGGAATAGCTATAGGAAAGAATAGCTACTATCAGTGCAAGAGTTAAAATAAATATATATATTCTCTGAGCAACTATACTTCTAAATGAAAAATATTTAACAGCAAAACTGCTTATTTTCTCCAGCCTGCTTTCTACTCCTTTTTGAAATTCTTTTTTCTTATTATTTCTTTCTATCATCTTAATCACATATAAATTATATATACAAAGACGCCTTTTCCATCAATTATTTTATTTTTTCCTTTTATCACCAAATTCTTTATATGCATCAACAATCCTCTGCACCAATTCATGCCTTACTACATCTTTTGAGCTGAGATATACAAATTCAATTCCCTTTATTCCTTTTAAAATCTTTTCCACTATAACCAGCCCCGATTCCCTATCATATGGCAGGTCAATCTGTGTAATATCTCCAGTCACAACTATCTTTGAGCCAAATCCCAGCCTGGTAAGAAACATTTTCATCTGCTCCGGAGAAGTATTCTGGGCCTCGTCAAGGATAATAAAAGAATCATTAAGAGTCCTGCCCCTCATATAAGCAAGAGGCACCACCTCAATAATCCCCATATCCCTGTACTGTTGAAATTTTTCTACATCCAGCATTTCATACAACGCATCATAAAGGGGCCTGAGGTAGGGATTTACTTTATCATACATATCTCCCGGCAGGAATCCAAGCTTTTCCCCTGCTTCAACCACCGGCTTTATTAAAATAATACGCCCTACTTTATTTTCCTTCAATTCCTCTACAGCCAGTGCCAGAGCAAGATAGGTCTTCCCTGTTCCAGCCGGCCCTATCCCAAAAACAATTATATTTTCCTTTATCGCTTCTATATACTTTTTTTGCCCGATAGTACGTGGTTTAATTTTTTTCCCACTATTTACCACTATGCTGCTCTTAAAAACCTCGTGGGGTTCTATATTTGATTTACCTTCCATAATTTTTATTGAATCACTCACTTTCTGCGAATTTAACTTTTGTCCCAGATTTATCTGCAGCGCCAGCTCTTCTATTAATCTTGACACTTCTTTTACATTCTTACTTTTACCCGATATTTCTATATCATTACCAAGAACAAAAATCTCCACATTGTATTTTCTCTCAATCAAAAGCAGCAGCTCGTCCCTGCTTCCAATTAACTCTGCCATTGAATGCGTACCCTTAAAATCAATGTTTAATTTTTGTTTTACCGGAGACAAAACAACCTCCTTTTGAAGATTTCTTTTGTAATATTTTAAGTATACAAGAAGTTACATAACAGGCAACTGATATAGAAAGAAATATAAAAAAATAAAATTCTAGCCCGGAGGCCAACCAAATTTTCTTTTTCCCAGTATGTGAAAATGCAGGTGATTAACAAACTGCCCCGCATTGCTACCGGTATTGGTCACTATCCTGAACCCGTCTTTATCAATGCCCATATCTTTTGCTACCCTGCTTATCGCTTCCATTAATTCCTTTAATTCATCGCTATCAAGTTTACTAATCTCCATAATAGAACTAATGTGCTTTTTCGGTATAGCAATTAGATGCACCGGTGCCTGCGGCGAAATATCTTCAAATATTAAAACATTATCACTTTCAAATACTATATTACTTTTAATTTCCCTGTTTATAATTTTACAAAAAAGACAATCTTCCATTTTTCTTATTAACTTTTACAATTATAAAATACCCTTATTACAAAATCAGTCAACCTTTTTATATATTTATATATCCCAATAATTATAAAATATTTTTACACTTTTTTATAACCAATCCAATCCTAAGTGCGTGATTATACTATTTTTTCAAATTTTTACAACTTTCACAAATTTAAGCCGCCACTGCTCATTCAGGTATAATTCCTGTCTGAATAAGGGAAATTTTATCAACTGGTGGAGGTGAGAATTATATCATATTGCAGGTAGAGCTAAAATAAAATAGAATCTTTTCTGTAAATTATCAAAATAGTAATATTTTTTTATTGTAGTGTCTATTTTATTCAGGACTGCAAAAATTCCCCCATCAGTCCGTTTTTATAAACTGAATTTATTCTGACTTCTATTATCTTTCCCGAAAGATTTAAAAATTTAGCCTCATCCATTTTTAAATAAACCTTAATGTAATTTCCCGAGGTCCCGCTTACAATATTGCCATCACTTATTTTTTCACAGATAACCTTTAATGTTTTACCGATACTGGCTTTAAGGTATCTATCTCTCAATTCATTTCCTGAGTCCCTTAAGATTTTACTTCTCCGGGATTTGACTTTCTCATCCACCTGGCCTGCCATCCTGAAGGCGGGCGTATGCTCCCTTCCGGAAAATTTGAATACATGGATTTTGCTAAAGCCAACTTTTTTTACAAAATCCACAGTGCAGTTAAAATCATTATCTTCCTCACCCGGAAAGCCAACCATTACATCTGTGGTCAGGGCTATTCCAGGGAAAAAATTCATAATAAATTTTATCTTCTTTAAATAATATCCGGCACCATATGGTCTTGCCATAAGCCTCAGGACCTTGCCGCTTCCACTCTGAAGAGGAATGTGGAGATGGGGAGCAAAACGCTCCCGGTTTCTTTTTAAAACATCCAGAAGCCCGGTAGTAATATCATTTACCTCTATAGAGCTTATCCTTATTCTTCTTACACTGGTACTTTTAAAAATCTTATCCATTAAATCTGTAAGATTAGAAGTTCCATTAACAAAACCCGGCACATTTTTATTAAAATCAATTCCATATTTCCCGATATTAATTCCGGTAAGGACTATTTCTTCAAAACCGTTTTTCTGCAGCTCCGCTATTTTTTGCAGGACTTCTCCGGGGGTAGTGCTTTTATACCCTCCTCTTACTTTCGGAATTATACAGTAATTGCAGTTCTGCTCACACCCGTCCTGTATTTTTACCAGAGCCCTGGAGTGAAGCATTTTACTTGCCGGTAAAAAACCCGTTTTAAAATTATTCCTATTTTTCCCTTTCAGCACCTCTTCCAAAATTAAATCCGGTATTTTTGCCTTACCTCTGTTACTTACTATGAAGTCAACGCCGGAGTCCCTTAAAAACTTCTTATTGAATTCCACAAAACAACCGGTAACTATTATTTTGCTGCCTTTATTCTCTGATTTTAACCTTCTTACCAGCTGCCTTACTTTCCTGTCGCTCCTGGAAGTTACCGTGCAGGTATTAACCAGGCAATAATCAGGGTTTTTGTCATGGGGAACCAGCAGCATCCCCTTCTTTTGCAGCTCCCCGGCAATATAATCAGATTCACTCTGATTCACCTTACAGCCGAGGGTATTAATAGAAAACCTTATTTTACCCATCTCTTGTTTCCAATCAGATAGTCCAGAACCGATAAAAAGTAAATGGCCGCCGTCTCGGAGCGGTAAATATTTTTACCGAGTCTTATTTCTGAAGCTCCGTTTTTTTTAAGAAAATTGAGCTCGCCTTTCTCAAAACCCCCTTCCGGCCCTATTATAAATCCAATAGCCGAAACACCGGATAAAGCATCTGAATTATTAAAAATGCCTTTAGCATAATTAGTGCTCTCTTCGTAAGGTATAAAAAAATGACCGTACTCCGGAACTCTGATGCGGTAAATATCTCTGGGCGGTTCTATCATGCATTTGAAATCCCTCCTGCATTGCATGGACGCCCCGTCAGAAATCTTCTGCCATCTCTCTATCCTGGAAGAAACTTTTCTGGAATCCATAATAGTCCTGCTGCTTGTAACCGGGATTATCCTGTCAACACCTATCTCGGTTGATTTCTGTATCACAAACTCCATTGAATTTTTTTTAAGCACACACTGGAACAATACAAGCTCGGGAAATTTCCTTATAATTTCCTTTTTATCTTTTATGGACAGCACAACCTCTTTTTTACCAATATTTATAATTTCAGTTTTATATTTATACCGGTCATTATCTGATATATACACGACATCCCCGGCAGCGCATCTCAACACGTTTTTAAGGTGGTTTAAGTCATCTCCTGCTATTTTTATTTCATTTCCTTTAATATAATCGGAATCTATAAAAAAATATGGATGGCTCATTTTATTTATTCAATAACTATAAAAAGATATACTAAAAAGAATAATTATAATTAGATAAACAGAATATAGATTAACACAACATATAAGGCAATTAAAAAACAATATTTACCGCTTATTAGCTACAACTACTTTCTAAAAGCATCCTTAATGTTAGAAAAAGCACTCTTATTCCCCTCTCCCGCTTCTTCATTCCTGCCTCTTGCATAATCTTTTAGAAGTTCTACCTCTTCCTTCGAAAGCCTGGTGGGAATTTTAACTTTTATATTTATTATATGGTCGCCCCTCCGGTATCCGTTAAGCTCAACCATACCCCTTGATTTCAGTACAATCTTCTCCCCGGGCTGCGTTCCGGGCTTTATATTTATTTCCTCTTCTCCATCAATAGTGTCTACCTTCATCCTGCACCCGAGAGCTGCCTGGGCAAAAGAAATATTAATATCTGAAATAATATTATCTCCAGACCTGGTAAAGCCGGGCCTGGTATTAACACCTACCACTACATACAGGTCTCCGTTTACAGAATCCCTGCCCAGCGAATTTCCTTTTCCACTTAACCTCAGGCTATCCCCGTCATGTATCCCGGCAGGAATATCTACCTTTATTTTTTTCTTTTTGCGGTAATAACCCCTACCCTTACATTTCGGGCAGGGTTCCTTTATTATCCTGCCAGTCCCTCCGCACCTGCTACAGGTTGAGGTGGTTATTATGCTTCCCAGAAAAGATTGCCTTGCAGTTCTGACCCTGCCTGTACCCCCGCATTCCGGGCAGGTCTCTATTCCACTATCCTTCACGCTGCCTTTTCCGTTACACTTATCACAAATATCATCAACCGCGTATTCTATTTCTTTCTTTACACCATAAGCAGCTTCTTTTAACTCTATTTTTACCCCGACTTTGACGTCAGAACCTCTTTTCCTCTGCCTTGCTTCCCTCCCGCCGGAGAAAGGGCCCCCAAATCCGGTTCCAAATATGTTATCAAAGAAATCACCGAACCCGAACTCTGAAAATACACTTCCAAAATCAAAGTCTTCAAATAAATTTCTACTGAAACCAAACTGGTCATACTGTCTTCTTTTCTCATCATTGCTCAGAACCGCATACGCTTCAGAAATTTCCTTGAACTTTTCCTCTGACTCTGGATTCCCGTTATTTACATCAGGATGATACCTGCGAGCAAGCTTTCTGTATTCTCTTTTTATATCCTCTCCGGTACAGCCCCGGGATAATCCGAGGATTTCATAATAATCTCTTTTATTCGCCACCTAAAAAATCACCTCAAAAATATTTTATTTTTTATGATTATAAAATAATTAGCGCAGATATAATAACTCTTTCAGGCACTTTTTTCCAGTTTCTGCCAGATGCATTTATCAAATTCTTATTATTCCCGGGTGCTAGGCCCTTGAATTAAATATCTCTGTGAGACTTTTTCTGAAAATATTAAGACTTCTTATAACCTGGCAGTAATCCATTCTCTTGGGTCCCAGGACTCCTATTGCTCCTGTGGAGTTTCCATAAATCTTATACCTTGATGCTATCAGACTAAGGTCTTCGGTACCTTCCTCGAATAATTCCGAACCAATTTTTATAATAAAATCACTGTCATCTGAAAAATCCAGCAACAGTTTCATAAGTAAATATTCATTTTCTATAACACGCAGGATATTATGAATTTTTTTCAGGTCAATAAACTCTGGCTGTTTTAATATAACCGATGCTCCGTGAATAAAAATTTTATTATACTGGAAGTTCTCTTTAATACACTCTTTTATCAGGCCAATAACCCTGTTAATTAAAAGCACCAGGTTTGAATCGCCTTTCTGCAATTTAATATCTTCCATGCTTATATCCACGAAATTTTTATCTCTTAGCTGCATATTCATAATATTTGATGCTGACTGTAAATCAAGGTCAGTATACTCTCCTGCCATAGCGGAACTCTTTTTATAAACCCTCCCCGTATCGGTAATCAACACTATTAAAATATTTTTACTCCGGAATTTCAGAAGCTCTATATGTTTGAACCTGCTCTGCTGGATTGTGGGGGCAATAATCATTGATAGATAATTGGTAAACCTTGCCAGCATTTCAGTGCACTTCTGCAGGATTGCCTCTATTTCCATATCCTTATCAATAGCTATATTTATTGCATTGCTGCTTTTATTATCATAATCTGTACCTGCATTAAGCTCCTCTTTTAATAAATTATCCACATAAAATCTATAACCTTTATCGGTAGGCATTCTGCCCGCCGACGTGTGTGGATGCGTGAGATAACCCATGGATTCCAGCTCCGCCATTTCCTTTCTTATGGTCGCAGAGCTGAGGTCGAAATCCAGATTATTAACTATTTCTTTAGAAGAAACAGGGTCAGCATTTTCAATAAACCTGCCCACTACTTCTCTTAAGATTCCTATTTTCCTCTCTGTAAATTTCATAATAAATCACTGCCTGTATATAAAATTTTCTTTACATTCTAAGTTTACATTATTATACCATTGTTAACACGACTTTTTTATGGTAATATCTTTTAGTTTATAGGTAAAACCATTATTTTTTCTTTTATATTATAAAGAAAATTCTTTGAAAATTAAATATTTATAATACTTGGGGGAGCTTAGGCTGAGAGGATAGCAATTTTAAGCTATCGACCCCTTAAACCTGACCTGGATAATGCTAGCGTAGGGAAAGTAGGAATTAAAAAACTACTAACCAGCGCATGGGTCAGTAGTTTTTTTATTTTAGAAATATAAAAATTTAACATTTTAGCCAGAAAGTATTTCATGAATATCATAGAAAATTTACAAAAGATAAGAGACCGGAAACCCCTGGTTCACCACATTACAAATTGGGTAACTATCTATGATTGCGCAAACATAGTAAGAGCTATGGGTGGGCTCCCGGTCATGGCCCATGCCCCGGAAGAGGTTGAACAAATGACTTCTATATCCAGCGCTCTTGTTTTAAATATAGGAACACTTACCACGGACCTGGTAAAATCAATGATTCTGGCAGGAAGAAGAGCCAATGAAAAAAATATACCGGTAATACTTGATATTGTTGGAGCCGGGGCTACCAATTTTCGAACAGCTCAAGCAGAAGAAATTCTGAACAAAGTTAATATTTCAATATTGAAAGGAAATTCATCAGAAATAGGTACGCTTGCAGGTGTTGAAGCAGAGACCAGGGGAGTAGAAGCAATATCATTAAGTGGTGACCCTCTGACAATAGCCAGGCAACTGGCCGCTGAAAAAAAACTCACCGTGGTAATAACCGGAAAAGAGGATATAGTGTCCGATGGAAAGGATGTTTTTATCTGTAAAAATGGCCATAAAATGATGGGCTATTTCGTAGGCTCGGGTTGTATGGCTGCTTCGGCGATAGGCGTCTTCGCCGCTGTGGACAATGATTACCTGCAGACTTCCCTTGGCGCCCTTTCCATTTTTGGAATAGCGGGAGAAATGGCTGCAAAAGGAGCCCGGGGTATCGGGTCATATAAGTCTATGCTGATGGATGAAATTTTTAACATTGACGGAGATAAAATAAAAAAATTTAGCAAGATAGAAAAGATTTACTAAAATGAAAGAAAAACTAAATGATATAGACCTTTATTTTATAACTGACTCCAGGCTAACCAGAAAAACTGTTCTGGAGGATGCAAAGGCTGCATTAAAGGCAGGAGTAAAAATAATTCAATATAGAGAAAAAAATAAAAGCACATCGGATATGATTAAAGAAGCAGATAAAATAAAAAAGCTCTGTTTAAAAAATAATACTTTACTGATTATAAATGACAGAGTTGATATCGCTCTTGCTGTAGATGCCGACGGGGTACATCTTGGAGATGATGATATGCCTTACCATACCACAAGGAAAATACTGGGAAATAAAAAAATAATAGGCTTAACCGTACATAACCTGAGAGAAGCAGCAGAAGCTCAAAAAGCGGGGGCTGATTATATCGGAGCAAGCCCTATTTTTGAAACCCGTACCAAGCCGGATGCAGGAGCACCATCCGGAATAAAATTTATACAAAAGGTAAAAAAAACAATAAAAATACCATTTGTAGCAATCGGAGGCATAAATGAAAGCAATGTGGCCGATGTACTTAAATCCGGTGCAAAATCGGTAGCAATAATATCAGCTATAATTTCCAGCCCTGATGTAGAGAAAGAATGCAGGAAGTTTAGAGATATTATTCTTGACTATACCGGAGTGTAAATACTATATTAACGGTTGACTTATTGAATATACCGTTATGGAAATACTGGAGTGAGCAGAAAAATGGATACTTGAGATATTATAAAAAGGATAAAAAAATCTTTTAGATAAATTTTTTTCAGTAAAAGGAAATTTAACAAATATTTATATAACTAAAATAAATAACTAAAAGGAGGCTTAATTATAAATGAATCAATTAACACAGGCATTGAATGGAAAAACAACCAGACAGATGGAAATAGTGGCAAGACAGGAAGGCTTGAGTGTAGAATACATAAGGGAGAAAATAGCCGGCGGGAGCATGGTAATCCCTTACAATAAAAGGCACAAATCCCTGGAATCAATCTGTGCCATAGGAGAAGGAGCCAGCATCAAAGTTAATGCCAACATCGGAACTTCTTCCGACAATGATAATCTTGATGAGGAGCTAGAAAAGCTGGCTGTTGCAATTGAAACAAAAACTGACGCTGTAATGGATCTGAGCACAGGTTCTAATATTGATAAAACAAGAAGGACCATTATCAAAAATTCCACGGTACCGGTAGGAACAGTTCCCATTTACCAGGCAGCAATTGAGTCGGCAAAGGTAAAGGGCATTGTAAATATGACCGAGGACCATCTTTTTGAAGTAATTGAAAAACAGGCTGAAGATGGAGTTGACTTTATGACCGTTCACTGCGGAGTAACAATAGAATCCATTAATAAATTAAAATCACAAAAAAGACTTTTAGACGTTGTAAGTAGAGGAGGAGCTTTTTTAATTACGTGGATACTGTCAAATAAAAAAGAAAATCCTCTTTACGAGAACTTTGACAGATTGATAAAAATAGCAAAAAAATATGATATAACACTGAGCCTGGGAGATGGATTAAGGCCCGGCTGCCTTTCCGATTCAACAGACAGGGGTCAGGTCCAGGAAACATTAATTCTTGGCGAACTTGCAAAAAAAGCCAGACAGGAAGGCGTTCAGATAATAATAGAGGGACCCGGACATATGTCCATTGACCAGATAGAAGCAAATGTAATCCTGGAAAAAAAGCTCTGCAACAACGCACCTTTTTATGTTCTGGGTCCGCTGGTCACTGATATAGCATCAGGTTATGACCATATAGCAGGCGCTATTGGAGGCGCACTTGCAGGCTACTATGGCGCTGATTTTCTCTGCTATCTCACCCCTTCCGAGCATCTAAGACTCCCCGTAGTTGAAGATGTGAGAGAGGGAGTAATTGCTTCTAAAATAGCAGCACATGCAGCAGACATCGCTAGGGGTAGAAAACATGCAATGGACCCGGATATAGAAATGGCAAAAGCAAGAAAACAATTGAACTGGAAAAAACAATTAAGCTTATCCATCGACCCTGCGAAAGCAAGAAGATACAGAAAAGAAAGCAAGATATTGAATCAAAGGTGTACCATGTGCGGAGAGTACTGTGCAATTGAACTGGTAAATAAATTCCTGCATGATTAAAAGTAAAATATAAGATTTTGAAAAAAGTTATAATTTAAAGCTAAAATTATAATAATAAAAAAGATGGGTTCATAAATGGATATTTCTAAAATAGGAGGCGAGTTTGCCTTAATAAAAAGGCTTACCAGAGAGCCTGCTGATAAGAATATAATAAAGGGGATTGGTGACGATGCTGCCGTAATAAAAAATGGCAATAAGTATCTTATTTTTACCACCGATACCATGGTAGAAGGAGACCATTTTTCATTAAAGTATTTTACCCCCGGGCAGGCTGGCAATAAAGCAGTTGAGGTTAATGTTTCCGATGTAGGTGCCATGGGAGCAGAGCCTAAATATTTTCTGGTTTCCCTTGTCCTTCCACGAGAAATTGACGTCGAAATCATTGAAGACATATATAAAGGAATGAGGCAGGCAGGTAAAAAATACCGGATTGAAATAATTGGCGGCAATATAACCCACGGCAATCAGCTAATAATAGATATATGCATGATTGGAGAAGCAAAAGAGAAAAACCTTAAATTCCGCTCATCCGCCAGGCCCGGCGACTGGATTATGGTTAGCGGCGACCTGGGTTCCAGTTCGGCCGGTTTGAATCTATTCTTAAAAAATATAATTGGATTTAAACAGGTAAAAAAGAAGCACCTGGAACCTGAAGCAAAATTTTATAAAGTCAAACCTTTCTTAAAATATATAAACGCAATGATTGATGTGTCAGACGGCCTGGCTTCCGAGGTGCGAAGAATCTGCGAGCAGAGTGGTAACGGTGCCGTTATTTACCGGGATTCAATTCCCATAAAACCCGAAACAGAAAAAGCAGCAAAAGCATGCGGGAAGAACGCAACCGACCTTGCCCTTTACGGCGGTGAAGATTTTGAGCTGGTTTACACCGTATCAAAAGAAAACCTGGGCAAAGTAAAAGGATTTAAAGTAGGTGAAATTACACAAAAAAAGGGTGTAAGAATCATAAAAAACGGTAAAGAGGAGCTTAGCGAAAAACACGGATACGACCATTTTTTAACGTGATATGCCCTTAAGAAGCATTATGCTTATCTGCCATAGATTTAAGATGCTTTTCCAGCAATTTTTTTGTAAAGCCAGATAATGATTTATATATAACCAGTGTTTTCATAATTATATATAATAACTAAACTAAAATGATATTTATAGATTCTTTTGTTTCGAAATATCACCGACTGTTGCATATGGATGGGGATAACGGCCCTTTTCAGCCGTATAAGATTTCATCCAGAATTTTGAGTATATCTGGACCGCTTCAAAAGGGCAGTAATTAAGGCATGAATAACATAAATAACATTTTATATCAGGCATCCATAATGGCCTGCCGTCAACCATTCTAATTTTCCCTGAAGGACATACCTTTTCACATATTCCACATCCGGTGCATTTCGAATCCGAATAGAAATATTTTCTGATTCTCGGTGATACGAAGTGTGTTGCAAACGGAACCAGCCATTCAAGTATTCTGTTTAAAAGTCTGTTATTAGAGAAAGTAACACCGGTATTATCATCTTCGCGGTAATCGCTTCTGTTCAAGATTATTTTATGAATCTTTCTTATTTTACCAAGAGCATTATTTTTTATCTCCTCCATCTCGTCTTTTGTAGGAACAGTAAAAAAATTCAATTTCGGGTCGTTAAGACTCATATTAATAGTAAAAGCCGCATTTAAATATTTGCCATTCTTCCTCAGATAATTATCAAGCAATTTAAACCCTTTAAAAACCGTCCCTCCACGGGTGGCTATGGCAAAAAAGTAATCGGAGGATTCGGGATTTATCCTCTTTAAAAAATCCCTTACAGGAATAGGAATGGTCAGGCCATGACAGGGAAAGATAAAACCGGCGTTTTCCCCTTTTATGCTATAATTATTCTCTTTTATACGCCTGACAATTGGCACTAACTCCACACCAGGCATGAGCTCCTGTAATTTTTTTGCCACAAACAGTGAATTACCCGTCCCTGAAAAGTAATAAATCTCCGTTATCATTACAATACTTCCTTCCTATTCCGAAAATGCCTGATAATTCCGGCTAAAAGATTCATACCCGGAACCTTTTGCATGTACTGCCTGTACTCATTGCCAAACAAATCAATGTTTAACTGCTCTTCTTCTTTTGAAATCAGGTATAAACAGACTATTCCAGGAATTCCAATAACTATAAATAACCAGTGCTGGTATAGAAAAATGATTGCAATAAATACTCCTAAAATCCAACCAAGGTACATGGGATGCCGGACAAGAGCGTAAATTCCAACATTGATCAGGACTTTTGTTCTGCGGATGTATATATAATAGAAAGATAAAAAAATTAAAATTATGCCTGCGGCCCAGAATATCCACCCGATATATGACAATGCCTTAATATCGTTAGGCTCAACAACTCTAAAAATAACAAGTGGATTATATGGAAAAGCCAGGATTGATAAAATGCTAACAATAAAGAATAATAATCCCGTCCTGGTTTTTTGTTTCATTACTGGTACCCCCCCCTTTATTCTATATAAAAAAATTAAAATCTCTAACAAAATATTTATTCCTGGCGCATATTTCAAATTGTATATATAGCCTGTATCTAAACTATGAAGAGAAATATTTTACCTGCTCGATACTTCAAATTACTTATAATACTGGCGATAAAGCTAGCCCACAGTAATCCATGCCTGTGTCATGAATTGTGTTACCCGGTAATATATTCTGAAAGATATTTTTCCAGTATTTTTCTAACACTTCTTATTATATTAAAAAAGTCTCCCGGTAGACACATTTTTTCTTCCTGCTTTTTACCTTAACTTTCCATACACAACTTCCTCAAATAACATTGCTGTTTTTTAAAAGGCATTACAAATTACTCTCTATACTGCGAATAAACTTGATTTTTTTATTATATGTATAGCTTCATATACATAATATAGCTTCTCTTAATAACAGGTCAATTACAGTAAAAATAAATTCCCTCCCGTTATAAATTATATTTTGCAGTTCTACCTGTCCGCCATTCAAATCGATACTCCAGAAAAAAATGAATTTTTTGCTGTCAAATCTTAGTTTTTAGCAAAATAACAATTAGCTTAAAAGTGTTTTTACGGTATAATTGTTATGTTTTATCATATTTTTTAAAATAATTTTTGTTAGATGCAATAAATATTAAAAGATTAAAAAATCTATATAAAAATGCGGTAATATCCGGAATAAAAGGAGACAGACACAATGGACCCAAGAATAAAAAAACTGGCAGAAAACCTTGTAAATTATTCATGCAGGGTTAAAAAAGATGAAAAAGTTCTCGTAGAGTGTGTGGGCAGCTCGGGAATCCCCCTTGTAAAAGCCCTGGTGAAAGAAACATATAAGGCAGGCGGCGTACCTTTTATTGACTTAAAAGAATCCGCTGTTACCAGAGAACTCTTAAAAGGCTGCACTGTTCAGCAATTGAAATTCATGGCAGCTCATGAACTGGCAAGAATGAAAGAAATTGATTCTTTCATTGGCATAAGAGCAAGCAACAATATCAGTGAGTTGAGCGACATCACATCCGAAAAAATGAATGATTATATGAAATACTATGCGGAAGTTGTCAGCGCAGAAAGAGTGGGCAATACAAAATGGGTGGTATTAAGATATCCCAATCCTTCAATGGCCCAGCTGGCAAATACCAGTGTGGAAGCCTTTGAAAACTTTTATTTTAAGGTATGCAACCTTGATTATTCCAGAATGTCAAAAGCAATGGACAATCTTGTAGAACTTATGAATAAAACCGACAGAGTTCACATAACAGGTAAAGAAACTGACCTCTCATTCTCAATAAAGGATATACCCGCTATAAAGTGCGCCGGAGAATATAATATACCGGATGGAGAAGTTTTTACCGCGCCGGTAAAGACATCCGTTAATGGCATAGTTACTTATAATACTCCTTCCGTTTACCAGGGTGTTACTTATGAAAATGTCAGCCTGACCTTTAAAAATGGTAAAATTATCAAAGCTTCGGCCAATGACACTGCAAGAATTAATAAAGTTCTTGATACAGATGAAGGAGCAAGGTATGTCGGAGAATTTGCACTGGGAGTAAACCCCTATATTAAAAATCCCATGAAGGACATACTTTTTGATGAGAAGATAATGGGAAGTTTTCACTTTACACCGGGAAAATGTTATAAAGAAGCCTCTAATGGAAATGACTCTGCTGTGCACTGGGACCTGGTATGTATACAGACACCGGAATACGGCGGAGGCGAAATCTATTTTGATGATAAACTTATAAGGAAAGACGGTAGATTTGTTATACCCGGGCTTGAATGTTTGAACCCTGAAAATCTAAAATAGTGACGTCCTGGATAAAAACAGAATAAAGTTTTTAAAAACTTAAAACATCAGAAAAAATATTCTACTGCTCTATCTTTTTTATGGGAGCAAAACTTAAAAGAAGATGCCTTAATCCGGCACGGTCAAAAATAACATCAAGTTCACAGTCATCTGAAAGCTTTTTGACCTTCAATATTTTTCCGAGACCCCAGTATTTATGCTCTACAATATCCCCTTCCTTATAACTATATTCTTTACCATACCCCTCTTTAACCTCTTCGGGACTCCCCTCTTTTCTTTCTTTCTCCCTTTTATTTTCATCTATAATAAGGCCGGGGGTAATTTCATTTATAAATCTGGAAATAGTTCTGAAACTTGTATCACCATAAATACTGTGCGACCGTGAAGACGACAGGAAAACTTTTTCTTTGGCCCGGGTAATACCCACATAGCAAAGTCTTCTTTCCTCCTCCAGTTCCTCCATGCTATTCATACTCCTCGAATGCGGAAAAATTCCCTCCTCCATCCCTATTATAAATACAACAGGAAACTCCAGCCCCTTGGCATTGTGAAGGGTCATAAGAACCAGACTGTCTGCGCTTTCATCATAATTATCAATATCGGTCAGAAGTGACACTTCCTCCAGGAATCTGTCCAGGTCATATAAACCTTCTGCTGCAGAAGATTTTTCTTCTGCGCCGGCTTCACTTTCTACCTGCCCGCTGCCGGTTAAAACAGGCTCCGGGACATCCGCTCCAACGTTATTAAATTCAAGTCTTTCTTCATATTCTTTAGTGACAGTCAGAAGTTCCCTCAGGTTATCTATCCTGTTTAATGCGTCTATCGTATTTTCACGTTCAAGCCCCTTTAAATAACCCGTCTTCTCCCATATTTTTTTCAGCACCTCACCTGCTCCGTTTTTTATGGAATAATCTCTCAGTTCTGACATAAGAGATAGAAAATCATTTATTCTTTCTTTTGTAGTTCTGCTCAGTAAATTAATTTCATCAGCCCTGTAAAAAGCTTCGCAGAATGTCATATTATTTTTTCTGGAATACTTTTCTACAACTGAAATTGTGGTCCTGCCAATTCTGCGGCTCGGGACATTTACAATCCTGGTAAGGCTTATCACATCTTTAGGATTGACAATCAGCTTCATATAAGCAAGCATATCCTTTATTTCCTTCCGATCGTAAAACCTAAGGCCTCCATAAATTTTATAGGGTACATTCTGCCTGACCAGACACTCCTCTACAGCTCTTGACTGCGCATTTGTACGGTAGAAAATGGCAAAATCTCTATATTTCTTATTACCCTGCCCCATAAACTCTTTTATTTTTCTTACTATAAAATCAACTTCATCTTTTTCATCCAGAGCTATATACTTTGATACTTTCTCACCCTCCGGGTTCTCGGTCCATAATTTTTTATCTTTTCTGTTCTCATTGTTTTCTATTATACAATTTGCCGCATTTAAAATATTTTGAGTGGAGCGATAATTCTGCTCCAGTCTTATAACAACAGTATTCTTAAATTTCCTGTCAAACTCCGTTATATTTCTTATTTCCGCTCCCCTCCAGCTATATATGCTCTGGTCATCATCTCCAACCACACATAACCTTCTGTGTTCTTCTGATAAAAGCAGGACAATTTCATTCTGGGCAATATTTGTATCCTGGAATTCATCAACCAGAATATATTTAAATTTCTCCTGGTACTTTTTTTTCACCTCCGGATAAAGATTTAAGACATCAACTGTGTACATCAGCAGGTCATCAAAATCAAGTGCATTGGCTTTGACTAACTTTTCCTGATATCCCGAGTAGACTCTGGACACTAATTTTTCAAAGTAGTCAGTCGCTTCTCTGGAAAAAGTTTCATGGTCAATTAATTTGTTCTTTGCATCACTTATAGCTGAAAGCACCGCTCTGGGGGGAAATCTCCTGACATCCAGGTCCAGCTCTTTCTCAATACTGGAAACCAGGCTCACAGAATCGTCGGCATCGTAAATTACGTAATTCCTGGACATGCCCAGGCGGTTGATTTCGTACCTGAGAAGCCTTGCGCAGAATGCATGGAAAGTGCTGACCCACATATATTCACCTATCCTGCCCACAAGTTCTATCACTCTTCTTTTCATTTCCTTTGCTGCCTTGTTGGTAAAGGTTATGGCCAGAATATGGAAGGGGTCTACTCCTTTATTCTTAATAAGGTGCGCAATCCTGTACGTAAGTACCCTTGTTTTTCCACTGCCCGCTCCTGCAATAACTAATAGTGGTTTCTCGGTACTTTTTACAGCCTTAATTTGCTGGGGATTTAAATATTTTTCCAGTTCCAAATTTCATCAACTATCTTATTTTCTTTCCAATAACAGCAGACATATTTCTTAACTGCCTTATCAGCTCTACCAATTCTTTTGTAGTCAATTGCTGTTGCCCGTCACTTAAAGCTTTGCCCGGGTTGATATGTGATTCTACCAGAAGACCATCTGCACCCACGGCCATTGCAGCTCTGCTCATGGGAATGACCAGGTCGCTCTGCCCTACAGCATGAGAAGGGTCTATAAGTATCGGAAGTTTGCTTAATTTCTTAATAACAGGTACTGCCGACAAATCCAGTGTAAATCTTGTGCTGGTTTCAAATGTCCTTATTCCTCTTTCACACAGCACCACCTCAACATCTGCTTTATAAGTTAAATATTCAACAGCAAGCAGCCATTCTTTTATTGTGGATGCCCATCCTCTTTTCAGGATGACCTTTCTATTTTTCTTAGCTGCTACTTCACCGATCTTTTCAAGCAGGGCAAAATTTGACATATTCCTGGTACCAATTTGAAGTACATCCGCGCTATCCGCCACTATATCAACATTCTTGGTATCAGTAACTTCGGTCACTGTCTTAAGTCCATACTTCGCATTAATCTCTCTTAAATACCTTAAGCCTTCTTCCTTTAGACCCTGAAAGCTATAAGGAGAAGTTCTTGGTTTATAGGCCCCTCCTCTTATATATAAAAGACCCAGGTCTTTTATAACTTTCGCACTGGCCTCCAGCTGCTCCCAGCTTTCTATGGCGCAGGGACCCGCAATCACGGTAAAATATCCTTCCTTTACCAGTCTGCCGTTTTCGTTATTGTCAGTTTTTTTTGATTCTTCTTTATTATTTCCCATCTGAATATATTTCTTTCTACTTATTTTATTTACAATATTTTTTAAAATAAAAATTTATCAACCTAAAATTGACTAACCTGCAGATAACCACCCTGCCATGTCTTAAATTATAAATAGATAAAACTTAAATATTGCTAAAGATTCTCATCTTTTTCCAGTATCTGCACATTCCTTAATATGCTTTCAAAAATTTGAATAATATTGTCATTGTAAAGAGGGCCCTTATTATACTTAACAATATTATCAAACAGCTCTTCCTCCCTTTTAGCATCATATAGGGGGAAATTTTGATCTTCCTTTAATTTTTTTATTTTCATCACTACAACTGCCCTTTTATTTAAAAAATCCACAATCTTTTTGTCTACCTGATTAATTTCCTCTCTATATTTATTCAACTTCTCCTTAAATTCTTCTTTCATTAACACTCCTCATATAATAATATAAATAATATTTTACTTATTAAATTTTAACTCATTCCCACTCTATAGTACTTGGCGGCTTTGAACTTATATCATATACTACTCTGTTTACCCCTTCAACCTCATTTACAATTCTATTGCTTATTCTCTCCAGAACCCTGTGTGGAAGCCTCACCCAATCAGCAGTCATGGCATCGGTACTGTTCACAGCTCTTATTATTATTGGATAGGAGTAAGTTCTTTCGTCACCCATCACTCCGACACTCCTTATACTCGGAAGAACGGCAAAAGACTGCCATATTTTTTCATATAACTTTGCTCTCTTTATTTCCTCAACAACTATCTCGTCTGCATCCTGTAGTATCTTTATTTTTTCCCCGGTAACTTCACCGATTATTCTAATCGCCAGCCCGGGACCCGGGAAAGGTTGCCTCCATATTATTTCATCGGGAAGTCCCAGTTCTATCCCTATCTTCCGTATTTCATCCTTAAATAATAATCTTAAAGGTTCAATCAACTTAAGTTTCATGTCTTCAGGGAGCCCGCCAACATTATGATGTGACTTTATCTTTGCCGCATCCCTGGTACCGCTTTCAATAACATCCGAATACAGTGTGCCCTGCACCAGATACTTTGCATCTCTTGTTCTTAAAGCTTCCTCTTCAAATACCCTTATAAATTCAGTCCCGATTATTTTCCTCTTCTTTTCCGGGTCTGTAACACCCACCAATTTTTTAAGGAACCTCTCGCTGGCATTTCTATGAATTAAATTGATTTTAAAATTTTCCTTAAATGTCCCCACAACTTTTTCTGCTTCCCCCTTACGCAGGAGACCATGGTCAACAAATATACAGGTAAGTTTATCACCGACAGCCTTGTTTACAAGAACTGCGGCCACAGAAGAATCTACCCCGCCGCTTAACCCGCATATTACTCTCCCGTCCTTTACCTCGTCTTTTATTTTTTTTATCTGATTTTCAATAATGGAGACCATTGTCCAGACTGGCGAGCACCCGCAGATATCAAACAAAAAGTTTTTAAGTATACCCATACCTGACGGGGTATGAATCACCTCGGGATGGAATTGTATTCCGTATATTCTTTCTTTTGCATTCTCTATACCGGCTATAGGAAGATTCACAGTGGAAGCTATAGTATTAAACCCCGGAGGGACTTTCTTTACACTGTCTTTGTGACTCATCCAGCATACTTCTACTGGCTTTAAATCTTTAAACAGGGGTGAACCCAGGTTTAATTTTATTTTCATTTTGCCATATTCGTTATGGCCGGTGGCAGTAATTTCTCCACCAAATAATCTGGATATCAGCTGCATTCCATAACAAATTCCCAGTATTGGTATGCCCAGAGAAAAAATTCCTTTATCCATTACAGGAATTTTCCCATCTCTGGATAGAATACTATACGGCGAACCGGATAATATCAAACCACTTGGCTTTTTATCTATTATTTCTTTTATATCAGCATCATAAGGAATAAGCTCAGAATAAACCCTCAGTTCCCTTATTCTCCTGGTAATCAACTGACTGTATTGTCCACCAAAATCTATGACCAGTACACTATCCATTTTAAAATCCCATTCCTACTTTCTGCTGTTGCTGCTGGAGTTTGCCTTCTGTTTTTATGGAAGGAGCAACCAGCACCTCGGCTTTCTGGAAGTCCTTGATATTTTCATATCCGCAGGTTGCCATTGAAGTCCTTAATGCCCCGAACAGGTTTAAGGTTCCATCATTCTCAAATGCAGGCCCCACCAGTATTTCCTTCAGGCTTGCTTTTATTTCCGTTTTTATCCTTGTTCCCCTCGGTAAGTCAGGGTGAAAAGTAGCCATACCCCAGTGATAACCTCTCCCCGGAGCTTCCCTGGCACTTGAAAGAGGAGAGCCTATCATAACCAGGTCTGCGCCGCAGGCAATAGCTTTCGCTATATCACCACCTGTACGCATCCCTCCATCAGCGATAACTAACGAGTAATTTCCAGTTTCTTCCAGATGCCTCATCCTCGCTGCCGAGGCATCTGCGATAGCTGTAGCCTGAGGGGCACCAATACCCAGTACCTGCCTGGTGGTACAGGCGGCTCCGGGACCAACTCCTACCAGTACACCCACAGCACCCGTTCGCATGAGATGCAGGGAAGTTGAGTATGAGGAACAGCCACCAACTATTACCGGAATAGAGCACTCCGGAATAAACTTCTTCAAATCCAGTGGCGTCTTTGTTTTACTAACATGTTCTGCACTTACCACAGTTCCCTGTACCACAAGAATATCAAGGCCGGCATCTACAGCTATTTTATAGTACTTTTCAACATTTTTTGGAGTCAGCGAGGCACATGCTATATCACTCCCATCCTTTATCTGTTTTATTCTTTTGGCTATCAGCTCTTCTTTTACTGGCTCGGTATAAATTTCCTGCATTTTCCTTGTAGCTTCCTCACTGGTAAATTTTGAGATTTTATCCAGAACCTCATCAGCTTCTTCGTATCTGCACTGTAAGCCCTCAAGATTGAGTACAGCAAGACCCCCCAATTTTCTCATTTCTATGGCAAATTTCACATCCACAACACCATCCATAGCTGAAGCAAGAACAGGCAAATCAAGTTTGAAATCTCCAATATTCACCGAAATATCAATATCTTCCGGGTCCCTGGTCCTTCTGCTTGGAACTATTGATATTTCATCAAAACCATAGGACCTCCTGCCGGTTTTACCCTTACCAATTTCAATTTCCATTTACACCCCTTATTTCTTAATTTTTTTTTCTTCTTTATTTATTAATCTTTTAATATTTTCCCTGTGAGTAATAAAAGTCAGCAGGCTCCAGCAAACCGCAGCAATTACTATTGCCCACACATATCCGGCAAAGAAAAATGCAACAGGATTGGCAACAGCGCCGCCCAGCGAGGCTACGGATACTATTCTAAAAATAAAAAAAACAATAACCCATGTCCCCAGAATGATAACAGGCGGCAGTATCTTTATCCCTAACGCACTATCTGCAATATTTACAAAGGGAAGCAGCGCAACACCTATAATTACTCCAAATGAAGCTGCTATCCCCTTTCCTCCCTTAAACTTAATGTATACAGGAAAGTCATGACCCAGCACAACTACAACAGATACTACTGAAAGAAGTACTAAATCTCCAGGATAAATGAGATAAAGCACAAGTACAGGGATAAATCCTTTAATAATGTCAACAATAATAGTAATAACCCCATAAGCCGCGCCGAGGGTGCGGGTAACATTGGTACCACCTACATTCCCGCTCCCGTAATTTCTTATATCGTCACCTTTTTTTATTTTATGGATCACATACGCAGTCGGGAAAGAACCAAAAAGGTAAGCTGCGATTACAATTAAAGTTTTGTAAAATAATTCAATTGCCATATTCGTAGTAGATGTTTAACTTCAGAAATTACAGAAAACTAAAAGATAAAAATTTTTAAGAACTATGTGAACCGGAAATTTTTATCTCAAACCACATAAAATAATAATAAAAGAAATATTACTATAAGTTATTGATTTATTCAATTTATTAAGCGGGTATCTGGACTGGCTGCTACCAATCTCAGGTTAATTTTAAAAAATATCATGCATAAAAAAACATTCAATAGCATAATCAACCGGTCTCTTCCTATCGCACTACCCGTTTCTCTCTTCCATTTTTTTAATTAATTCCTCTACGCCCGGCATTTTTTTGTCATACTTAATGGGTTCCCCTTTTAACCATAACAGGGAAATTGAATTATCTTCATAAATTGTTCCTGCAGGCTCTATTCCATTCTTTATTAATTTTCTTTTTATATAGCTTTCTACATCTTTCCCCTTTATCTTGTTTAATAACACCATGACATCCCTGATTTTTGAGTTCAGAAATATTTTATTTGCTATTTTAACAAGTTTAGGATTATCCAGGTGCCTGGTAGCAGGCAATTTCCCGGCTCTTATCTGACCCACTATCTTTTTTATATCCGCTGCTATCTGGATGGAGGCGTTATTGGCATCAACTACAACAATAATCCAGTCCAGGCTGGTAATTACTCCCCTTGCAGGATCTTCCAGCCCAGCTTTCAGGTCTATTAAAGTTACAGGATTATCTCCAAAACCGGTTATTCTTAAATCTCTGCTTATTTTAGATATAGGACCATCACACCCTGCTCCCGGCCCCTTATCTCCTATCTTGCCTGCCGTCAGGAAAAATATGCCCTCCTGACTTCGGGCATAATATTTATCAGATAGCTTATTTAAATAAATTTTTGCGCCGGGCAAAGGGGTGGGGTCATCAACCGGACAGGTTACCGACCCACCACTGAACGCAGCCCCCCCAAAATAATCTATAAGAGATGCAGGAAGTTTTTTTAGTCCCAGTGCCTGGTGGAGCCCTATATTAGTTGAATCAGCGTCCAGCACACATACTTTATATCCAGAATCTCTAAGAGCTCCTGCCAGTAAAGCTGTAACCGTACTTTTTCCGCTTCCTCCTTTTCCCAGTATACCTATTCTTCTTCCGGAAAGTTTTTTATTTTCTTTTACATTCATTTTACCTGATTCCTATCTTTAAAATTTTTAATTCGCTAATTATTAATATTATAAAGTTAGCTTTGCCTAACTTTATAATATCTTTTAATTCTTCCCTGTCAAGGAAAAATTATTATTATAATTTACTCATAAATTATCTCTTATTTTAAGTTAAGAATATTTATTTGACTTTCAGGTCCAAATATAAATTTTTTACGGGCTGGCTGCTTTAAATATTTTCAGCAAAAACACTCAGGATATTAACCCTTATATCAGAGGCTTTTCCTGGCGAATTTGATTATTTCATATACAGGAAATCAGTGGTCCAACATTATATCCCATAGAATAATAAAAGAGGGCCGGTTTTAAAATTAAAACCGGCCCTCATCTTATCTACAAATACCATGATGTCTACCAGTATCAGGCAGGTTTATGACAACTTAATTTAACTTTAATAATATAAACCTTCCTGAGCCTGACTTACTCCTACCTCATTACATCGGGGGCATTCCGCCATACCCTCCTCCTGGAGGCATCGCAGGTCCGGGTCCGGGTTTGTCTTTTTCAGGTTTTTCTGCAACAACCACTTCAGTCGTAAGCATGAGTGCTGCTATTGATGCAGCATTCTGCAGCGCGCTCCTGGTTACTTTTGCCGGGTCTATAATACCGGCATCTATCATATTTACATATTTCCCATTTAATGCATCAAGTCCTTCTCCCGGTTCCATCTTACTTACTTTCTCCACAACAACCGAACCCTCAAGTCCCGCATTGGCTGCGATTTGTCTGAGCGGTTCTTCAAGAGCTCTGGCTACGATAGCCGCACCGGTTTTCATATCGCCCTCAAATTTGCCGAGGTCAATCTTTTTAATTGTATTTATAAGAACAACTCCACCGCCTGCAACAATACCCTCTTCAACTGCAGCCTTTGTAGCTGATAGAGCATCTTCTATCCTGTGCTTCTTCTCCTTTAATTCCACTTCAGTTGCAGCTCCAACTTTTATTACTGCTACGCCGCCGGATAGTTTGGCCAGCCTTTCCTGTAATTTTTCCTTATCAAAATCCGAGTCACTCTGTTCTATCTCATTTTTAATCTGCTTTATCCTGCCTTTTATAGAGTTTATAGAACCTTTTCCTTCAACAACTGTTGTATTTTCTTTATCTACCTTAACCTGCCTTGCCGAGCCAAGCATCTCAAGGGTAACGTTCTCAAGCTTAATGCCAATCTCTTCACTTATCACTTTACCGTCGGTTACAATGGCAATGTCTTCCAGCATAGCCTTTCGCCTGTCGCCAAACCCTGGAGCTTTCACAGCAACAACGGTCAATGTGCCCCTGAGTTTGTTAACTACTATGGTAGCCAGAGCTTCGCCCTCAACATCTTCTGCAATTATTAAAAGCGGTTTTCCTGACTGCTGTATTTTCTCAAGAACCGGAATTAAATCTCCAACTGCTGCTATTTTCTGATTTGCTATAAGGATATAAGGGTCGCTCAGAACCGCTTCCATCCTCTCTGCATCGGTAACCATATAAGGAGATAGATAACCCTTATCAAACTGCAGACCCTCAACCAGCTCTATTTCTATACCAAATTTATTTGATTCCTCAACAGTAATAACTCCATCTTTTCCTACCTTGTCCATAGCATCAGCTATGGTATTACCGATCTTTTCATCTGCAGCCGAAATAGCTGCAACTTCAGCTATTTTCTTTTTGTCAGTTGCAATATCCTGACTCATTTTTCCTATTTCATCTACAACTATATTAACTGCTTCTTCTATACCTTTTTTTAGCAACATTGGATTTGCTCCTGCTGCCACGTTTCTCAGGCCTTCTTTTACCATAGCCTGGGCAAGTATGGTAGCTGTGGTTGTACCATCACCAGCAACATCATTAGTTTTGGTAGCAACTTCTTTTAACAGCTGAACACCTGCGTTTTCAAAAACATCTTCCACTTCAATTTCTCTTGCTATGGTTACGCCATCATTTGTAATGGTAGGAGAACCATATTTCTTATCAAGCACTACATTCCTACCCTTGGGGCCAAGGGTAACTTTTATTGCATCAGCTATTGTATTTACCCCTTTTTCCAGAGATCTTCTTGCGACCTCATTATACTTTATTTCTTTTGCCATTATTTCTTTACCTCCTTCAAAAAATAAAACTTTTACTCTACGATTGCCAGAATGTCACTCTCTTTTATAATCAGATGTTCCTCTCCATCAATTTTTACTTCGGTCCCTGAATACTTGGAGTAAAGGACAACATCCCCGACCTTTACTTCCATAGGAACTTTGCTTCCTTTCTCGTCTCTTGCTCCACTGCCAACTGCAATTACTTTTCCTTCCTGTGGTTTTTCTTTCGCAGAATCTGGAAGAACGATTCCACTCTTAGTTTTCTCCTCACTGGGGTTTGGCTTTACCAGTAATCTGTCACCAAGCGGTTTGTATCCCATTATTCTTTCCTCCTTTTTAAAATATTGTGCATTTACTTAAATACATTAAATAGAGTTAGCACTCTCATATATAGACTGCTAACCCTTAAGAATAATATTATAACGGAAACAAAAAATCAAGAAAAAATTTAGATAAATTTTAAACCGGAAACAAAAAATAACTCTAAGGCCGGCCCGGAATAGCCGGTGGTTTTATATTAATGCCTTTTACTTCGGATAGCTTAGAGTTAGCCATCCTTTTTCTCTTTTTATACAATTTATCAACCATATAAAATAAATTATAATTAAACATCGCTTCTTGAGTGGACGTCAACTTCCAGGCTGTCAAATCTTCTTTTTAAAACCCTGTAATAGCCCGCACAGGCCACCATCGCTGCATTATCCATGCACAGGTAAAAGGGAGGGATATATATTTTAATACCACTGGCTTCACCTTTCTTCAGAAACTCTTTCCTGAGCTCGCTATTGGCAGCCACTCCACCGCTTACCAGTATCTTCTTCACCCCGAACTCTTTGGCTGCTCTTATTGTTTTTTCCGTCAGAACCTCCACTATCGCTTTCTGGAAACTGGCAACAAGATTGGGAATATTTTCCTCCAGTAGGAGCTTTTTATCTTTTTTTGTCCTGTAAATAAGAGAAGTCTTGAGCCCGCTGAAACTAAAGTTAAAATCACCGCTTTCCATCATGGGCCTGGGAAAGTCTATATAAGAGGAATCTCCGCTCTGCGCCAGCCTGTCAATAACGGGGCCGCCGGGGTAACCGAGTCCCAGGTATCGCGCTATCTTATCATAAGCTTCTCCTGCTGCATCATCAACAGTATGGCCTATTTCTTTTATGCTCCAGTCCCTATCAACATAATACAGGCTTGAATGCCCCCCTGAGACAACAAGCCCTATAAACCCACCCGTGATATCAGGGCTTTCAATTAAGTTTGAATATATGTGTGCCTCAAGATGATTTACTGCAATAAGAGGAATCTTTTTAGAATAACTTATAGCTTTGGCCGCACCCATCCCAACCAGGAGTGAACCTATAAGGCCGGGCCTATTTGAAACGCTGACTGCGTCAATATCTTCAAAACTTCTGCCTGCCTTCTCCAGCGCCTCCTTTATAACTATATTTATTACTTCTATATGTTTTCTTGATGCTATCTCGGGAACGATACCCCCATATTTTCTGTGAATATCTTCCTGGGAGGAGACAATATTGGAAAGCACAGTGGAGCCATTCTTAACCACAGCGGCACAGCTGTCATCACAGGAAGTCTCTATACCCAGTATATTAATTTCTCCTTTTACACTTTCTTTACTCATCGTCGTTCCTGATGTTTTTACGCGCATGATATCTGTTAAACTGCCCTTTTATCCCCGGTCTCATTGTTGGCTATTACTATTATGTTTATCTTTATCAGCACCCCCAAAGGGAATGAATTCTCTTACATAAACAGGGGTAATATTACCGGGCCCGGCCTTTTTTAACGCATTATAATAAGCGCAGGCATTGACATATCCTGCCCGGGGATATGCAGTCTTTTTATCCAGGATATAAACTTTGCCGTGCTTTATAATATTAGATAAAGTTTCCCTGTAGGCTTTATAACAGTTCCCCCCTATAACTACCTCTGGATTTCTATATATAGCAGAGCTACCCGGAACCCTTAAGGTTCTGCTCTCTACTAATCCGTCTAAAAACCCTTTTAGCTTATCATAGCCAACCAAAAAGTTTCGGCTTTCCTTCTTAATAAAAAAAATGTCCTTCCCGGAACCAATTTTTGCAATATAATTTCCCCCACCACCGGCTTCAGCAGCAGGGACGGAACTGTAGAAAGAAAAGTATACTTCCTTCCTCCTTACGTCAAGGCAGGGCATAACTATGATAGAAACACCTCTGGCCGGTGAACCTGCAATAAGATTGATATTTTTCAGGACCATGCCCACCGCAACAGCATCAAGCGAATTAATCCCATACGCCGGCTTTTCTTCCAGGAAGGCTAACATCTTTATGACACTGACCCCGATTCTTGTCCCTGTAAAATCACCGGGGCCACTGTTTACCCCAAACACATCTATATCTTTTAATTCAATTTTTGATTTGCCCAGAGTCCTGTCCAGCATTCCCATTATATTTACCATATGCCCGGTGCCGGCCCTGCTCATTGCTTCATAAATGACACTGCTGTCACGGCTTACAGCAACACTCAGGTATCTGGTACTGCTGTCAACGCTTAAAATATTCATAACTCATGTTCCGTAATACTTTATAATTCTGACCCGTTTTACCCGGTAATATATATCTTTTTCTATCAAATGGCATTAATTTTTCTAAAATGTACTGTTATATTCCCATTCTTTATTTTTACCCAATATGCCCCTGAGTTCTTCAAGCTTCCTATCCCAGTAGCGGTTTGAGCTGCTGAACAATATTTTTCTTTTTGATTCTGTATCATCTTTATCCTTTAGATAATCAAGGTTTATCTCTAAAAAATCCCCTTTTATATATTCTTTTACCTTATCTCCCCATTCTATGCAAACAATTGAATTGCTATTATATATATAATCTCCAATTCCAATCTCACTTATTTCCCCTGTACCTTCCAGCCTGTACAGGTCAATATGCACAAGGTTTTTGAATCTGCCGACCCTGTACTCGTTGATAATAGTAAAACTGGGGCTTGAGGGATTCCCGGTTATATCCAGACCCCTGGCTATACCCGATATAAATGTCGTTTTGCCTCCGCCAAGTTCTCCGGTAAAAAGGATAACATCTCCTCCCGAAAGAACCTTAGAGAAAATCTGTCCAAGTTTACAGGTAGAAACACCGGAATTTGAAATTATCTCAATCTGCATGTTAAAAGAGTCCTAACTGTTCACCCTTATTTTCTTCACTTTCGGCTTCTAGACTTAAGATATCTTCCCGGTAGCCGTCCGTCTCTTCACCGGACTCAACAATTTTATTTATTTTCTGGAAATCCTGTCTTAGAACTTCCATTTTTGAAGGGCTATACAGAACAGCGGCAGGATGATTTATGGGCATTATAATACGGTTATTAACTTTATACACCTTTCCCCTGAGACCGGTTATTCCCTTATTAGTATTAAGAAGAAGCTGCGTTGAGTATTTCCCCATGGTGCATATTAACTTCGGGTCAATTATCTCTATCTGCTTGAACAGGTAACCCTTACAGGCTTCAATCTCTTCTATCCCGGGGTCCCTGTTCCCGGGGGGCCTGCATTTTAACACATTGGCAATAAAAACTTCACTCCTTACCAGACCGATTGAATCAAGAAGCTCATCAAGAATCTTCCCTGCCTGGCCCACGAAAGGCAGCCCCTGCAAATCTTCATTTTTCCCGGGTGCCTCTCCGACAAGCATAATTTTTGCATAGGCACTCCCTCCACCAAAAACGAACCTGTTCCTGGTCTTTGACAGCTCGCATTTAGTGCAATCCTTAATCTCCAGATAAAATTCTTTTAATTTTTGTCTCCTGTCATATTCTTCCATAGCTTTTTTAAATCTCTCTTATTTTTTTATATTTATTTATAACTTATATTATTACATAGTTCAATATTTATACATCTTCATTTACAAAAATTTAAAATTCTTTTACTATAAACCTGTATGTTTATAAGCAGAACAATTATACAGAAAAGGACAAACATGAAAACTAAAGCAACTATTTTTTCACTGATTGTAGCACTTACCTTTGCGGCCCTTATCGGAGGTTGCAGCCCCGGTCCCGTTGAGATTGAAGAAGTGGTAACCTGCAAAAACCTGGACAGCGAGTACAAGCCGCTGGATATTACGACTACTTTTCCGTCAGGAACAGAAGTAGTATATATAGCGGTTAAAATCAAAAATATGACCACTGAAGACAGGGTAACCACCACATGGAATTATCTTGAAACCAAAGAGCAGATTAATACCACAGATTTCACCACAGAAGAACGCGGTTCAGGCTACATTGGCTTTAGCCTGCAAATAGATAACGGCTTCCCTGCAGGTAGATACAATGCAATAGTCTACCTTAATAACGAAGAGGCTAAGACCGTAGATTTCTCGGTGGAATAACTTTTTGCCCTTTTTATAGATACTTTTGATTTAGCTGACTGCGACACAGGTCAGGGTACGGGAAATACCGTCAATTTTCTGAATCTTATCCAGTATTAGATTCGTAAGGGCATCAGCATCGGAAACTTCAACAAAAGCAATAATATCATAAGGCCCAACTGTCGTATGAGCGCTTTTTACATTTTCCAGCCCATTAATAGCAACCGCTGCCTCCTTTGCTCTTCCAGCTTCAGCTGTAATTAATATATATGCCTGCATCTTATCACCTCCTGTAAGTTAAATTTAAAAAAAGTCGGCCCATCATCCTGTGGTATTTTTAGTCCCATATTCTCCCAGACCTTTTCAGATAGACTCTCAATAATTTATGAAAGTATTAGAATCATTTAATCCTTAATCAAACAGTAGCATGTAACAATTGTAATTAAATTATAATACTTCTTTGGTAACTGTTCAAACAATCGGCAGTCATCGCTGGGAGCCTATAAAAAAATTTGTTTAATAGGAATTTTTAAATTATTTAATTTAAGAGCGATTAAACATTTTATATTTAAAATAAAGTTTAGAAAATCTTTTGGTTTATGGCAGTTCTCTGGGGTTATACTGTCCCTTTATAAAATATCTTAAATCCAATATTAGATAGCGTTAGCCTGCAATAAGAAGCCCTACTTTATCCTTCTCAGCCTGCCATTTGCTCTTGTGTGTATTGTTATATTGTTTATGGAAATTATCTTTAAGAAAAAGCAGCTTACATCTGCCTCGCAGCTTACTTCTATATATTTTGGGTTATCCGCATTTTCAATAACATCATAATTTAAATACTTAATTTTACATCCGTCTGCATCTTTATAGTTTCTATAAAAATACTCATAAATTATATCCGGATAATTATTTTCCAGCCTGTTAATACCAAGAACCTGGGCTGCTTCCATATCAATACATTTTGAAGCCTCTTCTGCTGCTATCATACATGCCTTATTTATTTCTCCCTTATACATAAAAGCCCTGCCTATATCAACAACAAAGCCTGCCAGTAAAATAAAGATGGGCATCAGTATAGCTACCGTAATAAGAATTGAGCCTCTGCTAATTTTTAAATTAAAATTCAAATTCTTCATATCTCATCCCACCGAGCCATTTATTTGCGTCTGTACTGCTACCTTCCGGTTTTAGGTTAATAGACCTGAAGCCGTTAATAGGATTTTTAAAACTTACATGGGCACTCTCACCATTTTGAGCAAAAAGGTAAATATGAAGGAGGCTTTCCTCGCTCCCGCTGTATTCAAATTTTGTAAGGGTACCTATATTCCCTTCCGCGGATGGAGCCACATCTTCATCAAATATTATTACTTTCTCAATACCATTATTATTAAATCTACACACATCCTCATAAACATGGACCCTAACAATCTTTTTTTCTTCTTCACCTTCAGATAAATCGCTATTATCTACTCTCCAGCTTATATTTAGCTCCATATCACATTCTTCGTTATCCCCTTCTTTATGCCATTTTGTAAAAACATATTCTGGACTCTTTTCAACTATAAGTTCACCATGAAGAGGTGTTGCGTAGAATCCATCCTCAATCCATACCATCTCATATTCATAATAACTTGTATCAACCCATTCCTTTTCGGTATAATTTCCCCAGTACCCCTGATTCACAGTATAAGAAGTGTCAACCCATCTTCTACCGGAAACTGTCTCCCAGTGACTGGTATCCACCCAGTAACTAATTGAAAGTGTTTTCCAGTAACCGCTTTTTATCCAGACTTTATAAGATTCCTTTACTCTTGTAAGCTTTTCATAACATTTATATTTTTTAGCATAAACCCGTCCGCCATAAATTGGGCGGTAATCAATAATCCATTTTTTCGCATGATATTTATTGCCTTTGTAAATTATTGTTACTGGATCTCTAGGCTTTGCAAAACCCGAATAAACTGACCAGCCATAACTATCCGTCCCCACATAAATAATCAAATTTGCCGGGACCCATTTGTCAATGTATCTGTACCTGGTCTCCCAGTGACTTGTATCCACCCACACAGTCTTATTGTAGTAGTCATAGTATCCACTGCTCACCCATACTCTATCGGTATAATTTTCCCAGTACCCCTGATTCACAGTATAAGAAGTGTCAACCCATCTTTTCTTCGTAGTTGTCTGCCAGTAGCCATCTTCAACTTTATTCTTCTTTATCTCCCAGTGGCTGGTATCTACCCAGACTTTCTGAGTTTCCGAATAAATATTAGAAGGCAATAAAAAAACAGATAAAATAATTACTATTGGAATTATTTTAAATAAACGCGTTATAATTTTATTTAACATAGACGCTCCTTACTTCAAAAAGAATTCAAGAATTTTATGACTATCACCTGTATTTTTATCTATAAATTTATAATCACAAACTCTTAAATATTTACTGAGAAGAAAATTTAGATCTTCTGAGCTGTGATAATTCTCATAATCAAAACTTAAAAAATCACAAAAATTATATCCTACATAAGGGTCAGACTCCAAGTCATAAGTATCAATATCAAAAATAACCTGATAATCTTCAACATCTTCACAGAAAGAACTTCCATTCTTAGACTTTTTATCCACAAGGAAATAAATTTTGTTATCCTCTATTTTCTCTATAGTGCCTCTGTACATATAATCGTATATAATTTCATGTTCAGCTGTATCAACCCAGAATTCAATTTTATTTCCTTCTTTATCCTCTCCAATATTTTTTTCCATTTCAATAACTATTTCATTTCCTTCTTCATCAAGAAATGTTTCATACCTTAGTTCCTCCTGACTATCTCTATCTGAAATAGCATTATTCTGTTCCACGCTTTTATTTATAGAATCTTTAATTTTTTCAGACACATCAAACTTAATTACAAAAAATATGCAGACACCTATAAATACAATAAGAGTTATATTTATAATTTTCCTTTTTCTCTCCATCCAAATCCTTCTTTAGAAAATAAAAAAGCACTATAATCTAAATTTCTATAAAAAAATTTTTCTATTAAATACATACCTTCCTACTCCAAACAGACTTATAAATTTGCTATTTACTCTTTTTCTTCTATCCTCATCACACTACTTCCAGTTACTTCAGCATATCCATCTCCAATCATTGAAAAAGGAGGAATTTTTGAAAAAAAAATAGGAACTTCGTAAATTACATCAACCCCAACCGCGTCACCGGGGTTCGTACCAGAGATATCTATCCTTAAACTGAGTCTTTCATCAAGATTCCAACCCGGCATCGCAGATGAAGCATATTCCAATGCGGAGTTTACCGCACCCATTTCTGGATCACTGGACAGAGTAGCAGCTCTGGCAGCTTCATAAGATGCAGAATTCACAGCTATCTTCGCATTCAATAAAAACCCAAATTGGATTATCCCCGCAACTAACAAAATTAATAGTGGTAATACCAGAGCAAACTCGACAAAAACACTACCTTTTTCCGAGTAAAGTTTTGGTTTACACATGATGCTGTATTTCTTTACTAAAAAAATTAATTTTTGACCTAGCATTATTAATAATCAGTATAGGAATCTGTAACTCTGCAGCTATAGACTATCAACTATAGTTTGGAAAACAGACTGTAGCTTACCACCAAGTGCAGATACTACTGTAATAGAAACAATAACAACAAGGGCTATATAAAGAGCCATTTCTATTAATGTAGCCCCTATTGAATTAGAAAATACCCTGTTTAAAAAATTCTTTAATAAATTCATACTTACCCCCATTCTTAAATTTAATTTTTTTATAACTTATTTATACAAATAAAATAATTACTTCTCATCTAGCCTAACCTGATAAAAATAATACCCCCTAAAATAATAATTTTAGTTGAGGTATAACCGGTAATAAGAATAATATTACTGTTGGAATGAACATAAAAATGAAAATAATAATAACCAGGTTACTCTCCAATCTTTCAGATTTTATCTTCATCAGATCTCTTTGATTATTTCTTATAACCTTTGACATATCTTTTAAAACATTACTAATTGGATTCCCAATTATTTCAGCCTGCATCAAAATTTTAATTACGGTCTTAAAATCGTTACAAAAAGAAAGTTTTGCAACCATATGGTAGGCATCAATTTTGCTACAACCTTCAAATATTTTAACCTGTGCCAGCCTTAAGAGTTTACCAATTTCACACTTATAATTCTCTGAAATATAACTTAACGCTTCACCAAGGCTCAGGCCAGCTTTAATTAAAGAAGATAAAATATCTATTATATCCGGGAGCTCATTCTGTATTTTCTTACTCTTTGAATTAATCTTGCCTCTAATAACTTCAGAGGGTATAAAATAAATAACTATTGCTGTAATAAGTGAATGCCAGACAAAATTCTTTTTTAAAAAGAATCCAATTATAAGGATAAATATAAAAAAGCTCAGTGAAAGAATAATCCTTAGCAAGAATAAGCCTTCTAAAGATTTTATTTTAAAACAAAATACTTTTACTCCATTTTGTTCCTTAAACAATAATTTTAAATCTTCATTTAATTTATTCCTGCTGTATTTTTTAACTATATTTTCAGTCCTGGATTCAATTGCACCAATAATCAACCTGGTATCCTTATAACTAAATTTTATAAGAAATAAAAATATAAAAACTGAAATAAGAACAGAAACTAATACTATTAAAAAATTCACCTGATAACCCTGCTTCCTCCATAATAATTAATAACTCTGTTTATTATAAAAAAACCAATCACGTTACTGAGTACAACATATATAAGAATTAAAATACCGGCTCCTGTAAACAGGATATTCATAATTTCTTTATTGATAAGAACAATAATTATTATTGAAATTATCGGAATTAGAGTTATCAAATAAGAAGTATAGCGCGGCCCCGAGCTTAAAATCTTAACATATCTTTCCATATTTTTCTTTTCTCTTATATACTCAACCTGATTCTTTAAAAATTCTATTAAATCTACTCCTTTGTCATTAGCAACTATAAAACCTGTAAGAACCACTTCAATCAGGGGGCTGCTGTTTCTTTGTATCATATTTCTTAATGCCTTATTTAATAATAAACCCCTGCGGGTATCATTTAATACCAACTCAAATTCTCTCTTTAATGGATAATCTGAGTCTTCTATAGTTTTTTGTATACAATTTAGAATATTAGGATTCCCATACAGATAACCAACCAGATCCAGTAAAAATTGTTCAAGCTGGTCCTCCTTTTTTATATTCTCTCTTCTCTTTCTTATGTTAATAAAAATGAAGAATATGAATATATTTATAATTAGTAGTAAAATAGATAAAATCAATCCCAGTTTAAAAAACAATCCCAAAAAAAAGACGAGGGAAAATAACACAAAAATCAAAATAAAAAATTCTTCCACATTTAAATTTAGATTACTCTTATCAATCCAATTTTTAATTTTGCTTATAATGCTGTGCTTCTCATTATCTTTTTTCGCAAGATCCGTACTGCTGGACACCCTCAAGATTCTATTGATTATTTTTTCCTGCCTATTAACAATAAAAATTGCTATAGAACTAAATATATATAATAATCCAAGTCCAATTGAGATTGATATAATTACAGATACTCTAATTTGTAATCTCCCCTTTCATCAAGAGTATTATCCACTAACAAAATTTCTTTTAATTTTCTGTTACATATATTCAAATCTTTATCTTTTTCGTAACTCAAAAATAAGACTGAATCAATTACTCTTGAAATCATTTTTCTTACGACATAATCACTTATATTGGTTTTATACTCCATCGCTAATGTTTCCAGTCGTATGAAAGCATCGAAAGCAGAGTCAGCATGAATGGTTGTAAAACTCCCTCTGTGCCCCGTATTTAACGCCTGAAGCATTTGATAAGCTGCCATAGAATCTCTCACCTCACCGACTATGATTCTATCAGCCTTCATTCTTAATGTTTCAAATATTAATTTATCCTGGTTAATTTCGTTATCATACTCTCTTGATTTCGTTCTGGTATATAACATTCTCACAAAAGGGTGCCCTGAAAGTTTTATTTCGGGAACATCCTGTATAATATTAATAAATTCACTTTTTGGAATTAATTTCGCCAGCGTGTTAAGCAAAGTAGTTTTCCCGGAACCCATGGAACCTGCAATAAGAATATTCTTTTTCCTGATCACCAGATCCTTCAAAATATCATAATATTTTTCATCAAACATATTTAATCTTAATAAGTCCTCCAGATTAAAATCTATACAGTTAAACACTCTTATTGAAATATATACCCTGTCGGAAACTGGTGGAATTATTATTGAACATCTACTTCCATCATAAAGTTCAGTATTTAAAAAAGGAACCCTCTGATCAACTATCTTGCCGGTGTTGCTTTTAATCCTATCTATTATCAAATATACCTCATCAATATTACTAAATACCCTCCCCAGATATTTCTTAATCCCACTCTTTATTATTACCATTTCCATATCCTGTATAAATATATCTGTTACTTCTTTATCCTGCAGGAATTCTTCTAATATCCCCAACCCAAATATTTCCGATAATGCTTTATTGATTAGCTCATCTCTGATATCAAAAACAAGGGAGGGATATTTCTTTTCAATCTCATCCTTCAAAAAAATATATAATTTATCCTTAAAATATTCTCTATTTAAATAACTATAATTTAAAAAAGACTTATCTTTCCTAACCCTTTTTTTAACCGAACTTATTATTTCTTCTTCATCTATTCTTCTTAATTTATTCCCCTCATGCAGCCTATCCTTTAACATTACTTTTAAACCCCCCTATTTTCTACTGTCAGAACCCTGCTGACTTCTCTAAAAAAAATACTTTTTAAAATATTAGCTTTATTAAACATCAATTTATTTTTATTGAAGCTTTTATCAAACTTTATAAAAGCATAAACAGGTATTTTAATAATTTTAGTGAGATCAATAATTCTAAAAAAATCTGTAAATTTTTTTTTATTTATAATAAGTTTCATTTTATATTCCTGGATAGAAAATTTATTTACCAGCACGCCCGCTAAATTTGAAATACGTGCAATACTTGCTAAAGAATAATCACTTATTAAGAGGATTTCATTTGAAAGTTTGAGAACATCTAAAACTGGCCCATTTATAATTGTTTGTGTGTCTACAATAATGCAATCATAATCTTTAGAAATAAAATCAATCAATTTATTTATAGAACCCTTTTTTATATTCTCAGCCATAAGGGGATTTGACACTCCCTTTAAAACATCCATATTTTTGTGTATATTCTTAACAAATTCGTTATATTTTTCCGGAAACCTTATCGCAAGTTCTAAAGATTTGTTTTCTTCTATATCAAATAAAATACCAAAATCCCCGGGAGAACTATCCAGTTCAAGCAATAACGTCTTCTTTCCCATTTTTTGAGACATAACTATTGCAGAAACTATGGCAAATGAGGTTTTGCCGACTCCACCTTTATTGGATACAACTGAAGTTATTACACTTTTATCATAAAAATCTCTATTATGGTGAATTTTATTATTTTCATAACCAGCGGAATCCAAACCGATATCGTTAAAATTTTTATAAGTGATTGTATTTTGAATCTCTAAATTCATAAAAAAACTTTCAACTTCAATTAAAAACCGTTATTAAACTTCTTCTATTACAATTTTATAATTATTATCCTTTGTTAATCTGGCAACTATAGGAGCTTCTTTAATATCACATTTTAGATAAATGCTGGTAATATGATTACTATTATTCAAAAGAATGTTCTTATTAATATCTGAAATATTTTCTTCTATGCATATTACCTCTAAATTCCTTACCATAACCTGACCATTAATTAAAATTATATTCTCCGACAAATTAAACATAGTACTGCTAATATAGTCTCCAGCAGAAAAAAAATTTATGCTTTTATCCTTTATGCTCCCATTATGATAAGAGCCATCAGTTTGATTTGAATATTTATTATTACTACTTTCTAAAAATTGAATATAATCCGGATATAGCAACTCTTTTTCATATTCAGTTGATACTATAGATATACAATTACCTATTCTTACCTCTTCTAAAAGAGGTTCCTCGTATTGTACATTTATCGCTATTACGACATCTCCCTCTGCTAATCTGTCAAAGATGCTCTCCTGTGTTTTTTTATCAAACATACCAATAGAGATATAATCACCTTTTCTTCTTTCTACATTAATAATTTTCCCAATTATATTTTCTTTATCCTCTACATAATTTTCAGGGAGTGAATTTTTATAATATTCCTTAAAATCCAAATCTTCCTCATTTATTTTTTTACCGGCTTCAATATCCCTGGAGGTAACCACTATCTCCTTTTTATCAAGGTAATTATTAAGTAATAAGTAAAAAGCCAGTCCTATAATAATCGACCCAATAATTGCCAGCACCAAATATTTTCTATAATTATTTCTCATCATATTTCCTTTAATCATAAGTTAGTAAATTAAATATTTTTTCTGCCAGATAATTAAAACTTTTTAAATTACTAAAACTAAAATTTAAAAACTCTGATTTATTTCTTAGCATTTCGTTTTCATCCAAGAAAATCAAATTTTTTAAATGGAAAAAATGTTTGATCTGGTTTTTAAAAAAATTTAAATTATCAAGCCTGTCGTATTTATTTATTATCAAAACTTTTTCTACATCAGAACATAAAAATCTATCATTTATTCTTACAAGTCTACCCATACTCCCTGCTGTATTATCAGATACCATTATTAAAAGATCAGCAAGGTCTATTACTCCCAGATACAAGTCGTCCAATTTATTCGGGAGATCAATTATAATCATGTGATACTTTTTTTTCGCAATATCAGCCAGACAATATATATCCTGTAAATCTATTTTTTTTGATAAATCATATGTCGGTGGCGACTGCAAAACATCCAGATTCTCATTAATTTTTATAATTGAATTATCCAGAGAACTTCTATTATATCCATCAACAAAATTTAAAATATTGGGAGAAGCCGGGATGCTCAGATAATAGCTTATATCTCCTCCTCCTTCAGAAAAATTTAAATCAACGAGAAGAGTTTTTATTTTATTAAAAACAGAACTTAGAAAAATAGAAATTGTTGTACTTCCAACCCCACCTTTAGCTTTCAATATAACAATTATCTTTTGTTTTAATGTTTTTATCTTTCTAATTTCTGTAGTTTCATTTTCTTTTGAAACATTTTCATCCTGAGATTTTACTTTTTTATCCAACTTAAGACCCTTGCTATCTTCTTTATCCTCATTCTCTTTTTCTTTCTTGTTTGAACCGTTATTACAATCCTCTGCGCTATATACCTTTTCCTTGTGTTTTTCGCTAGCTTCTTTCTCCGCTCTATCTTTATTCCTGTCGCTCTCCCCGGAATTTTTGTATTTGCCCTTTAAAATTACTTTTGTACTTTTTTTAAGATTTAAAAAATTACTAAAGTATGCTCTTAGATTAAAACGTTTATTTCTTTCGTTAGCCGTACTTTTCTCAATTTCTTTTAATATTAAATTTTCTATTTCCTTTTCATTTATAGGATATCCAACATCTCTCCCCAGAATGTAGACATTTATTTTTTTCCTATTGGCTCTTTTTATTATATTGGATAGATCAGAAATTTTTTTACTGATAATTACAAGATCAATTTTTTCATACTCCAGAATAAAGTTTACAGCAAAGCAGCTACTGAGATTTATAAAATTAAATCTATTAGTTAAATTCTGAATCCTCCTAAATGTATCATTATCCCTGTCAGCCAGTATGATATTAAAAGAACTAATATTTCTATTTGTCTTATCCTTAGAAATAGTGTTTATATTCATAAGCACTTTTAAATAATTGAATAATTTAAAGAAATTTGTTTAAATAGAATAAATTATATTATTCATTATGTCAATACAATTTCTATACACAATTTATACTATATTATTATATAAATGTAGTATATAATAATAAATTACATTTAAATGTACAGTCTAAGCATCATTTTAGAAAGGAGTTCTATGGAACATATAGTTGGAATTACAAATGCAAGGAATAATATTAAGGAAATTGTAGATTCCATATCCGATAATAATGAAACTTACATAGTCACCAGAGATTGTATACCCGAAGTCGTAATAATATCCTACAAAAAATACATGGAACACAAGAAGTTATTAGAACAAATGGTAGAGCTCAAATATGAAAGGTCCATAAAGCAATCACAGAGTCAGTTTAAAGGATGGCTGGAGGAAAAAGGCTTTGACGTAAGCAGTTTATCAGAGGAAGAAATCGGAGAGATGGTTAAAAACCTGCACATAAACAATATTTGATATTCGTAAAATATAAACTTTAAAATTATAGTTTAAAATAAAAAAAAGTAATTATATCTATTTAAACTATATAATTGTGGTTAATTGTTTGAGGTTGGGGTTCACCCTACATCTTCTTACCTGTAATTAAATATATATTAAATAAATTTTTTAGGTTGAAATCTAAAATTGATTTTATCTTTTTCAAATTATTGCTTTTACTGACTTATTCACCTAATATTATGATTCTACCTTACCGGCTTATCTTTTATTGTGTAGATTTATTTTATTGGTTTATTCTCCTAAATAAATTATTAAAATAATACAGAACCTCATCAAGATCGAATTTATCATCCATCCTAAGCATTGGAAAAAGGTCGGTTTGGCTAATCCTTTTTAATTCTTTGATTGTTTTTTTCAGGTAAACCTAAATTATTTGAATAATCTCCTTTATAACTGAATTACTATATTTTTTTACAACATACTATCTTGCCTATTCCCTGTCAGGTTAAATCAATTTAACTCAATTTATTAGAAATCCTTATTTGATCACCGGTTGCATTATTGTTTCCAAGTCAAATATTTTCATGAAACAAGTTGCAGCTGGCGCAATAATCCATCATCATTATTATTATAAATAGGTGAAAACTTTAATTTTTTATATAATAATTGGGGTGAATTGGGGTGAACTCCATACTTAGACCCGGATAATAGCAGGGATGTGTTTTTTATACCATTTTTATTCCTGCATCAAAATAGTCTCTACATCAAAAGACCATTAGCATAAATCTGTAACATTTCCCTGTATCCGCCACGGCTCTCAGTAACTGTCATTTTCCCCGAAGCAACTTTTATAAATTCTTCAAAAAGTGATTCCCCTACATCCTTTACGGACATCTCTCCACTTATTATACCGCCGGCATATATATCAAAATACTCTTTTTCTTCTATATCTTCGGGATTCCCCAGCACTTTTATTACCGGAAGGACAGGCAGTCCGGGAGGATATGATGGAAGGCCCCTGAAACGCGCCGGCAGTCCCCCTCCATAGCTAAATACCTGTATCTGGGCCCCTGCAGTAAACATACCCAGGAAAAGCTGCGAGGCCTGGGTGGTGCCGTCCATAAAATAAAGCCCGGAAGATGAAGGCTTTTCCCCGTATTCCAGCACGCCAGCCAGCAGTGAATTGCCCCCCCTTAATAATTGCCCCCAGTGATTTTTCCTCAATGGTGGTTAGCCCTCCGGCTATATTACCTTTTGTCGGCTCAGAACCCAGTATATCTACCCCATATTCAGCTATTTCCCTTTTCATGCGGTTAACACATTCCAGCAATTTTTCACTTACTTCTTTACTGGCAGCTCTTCTGGCCAGCACATGTTCTGCTCCAATCAGTTCTGCTGTTTCCGAAAAGATTACTCTTCCACCTTCTTCAATCAGTAAATCTGATGCCTGCCCCGTAGCAGGGTTACTGGCAATAGCGGACACGGAGCCCGACCCCCCGCATTTTATGCCAACTGTCAGATCAGCTAAATCGTAATTTTCCCTTTCAACCTCTGAAGATTCCCTCACCAGCCTGCGTAATATGGCCACCCCTTTTTCCAGGGCAGAGTTATAATTTTTATCATTTTTAATTGTAACCGCCTCAACCTGCTTATACGGCAATATCTCTTCTGCCAGTTCTTCCGCTGTAATGCTTTCACAGCCAATCCCAACAAGCAGCACTGAATGGATATTGGGATTGGTCCCTATACCGGCCAGGGTCCTTCTGGCTCTTGAAAGGTCCGGGCCCAGCCTGATACAGGCATGATTATGTAAAAGCGGAATAGCCCCATTAACCTTTGAGGCGATCTCCGATGCCAGTTCGTTAATACAGCCAACAGTTGGCAGGACTACAACATGATTCCTTATACCGGCCCGGCTGTTTTTCCTCCGGTACCCTTTAAAATGCATTGTTCCCTCCTTTAATTACTATCATATTTCAGCATGCTTCTAACATTATGAATGTGGACATGTGCGCCCCTGTTAATCAGGCAAGTTGCGGTTCCGATGCCCCCGCCATATTTGGTGACCGTCCCTCCTTCATCAATTGAATCTATGGCTATTTTATGGCCGGATGCAATTTCTTCCCCTGCCTCTATATTTTTAATTACCCTGCTGTCGGTAGAAATAATAGATATCATCTCCCCCTTTTTTACAC
>CAZRML010000030.1:0-56651 GCA_964601205.1 uncultured Actinomycetota bacterium
GGAGGTAGTGTTTAATCTATCAATTTTATCTATATTTTTATTTTGTTTTCAAAGAGCTTTTAAAACTAGAGTTGTAAACACAACTCTTAAATAGTTCAACTTATATATAATTAACTTTTTATGGTAAGAAAAATTTTACTTTACATCCTGTTTATTGTAAATGAATTCACAATATTAATTAACAGCGGTATAAAATAAGTAGTATAATTAGAACATAATTTTTTTTAAATGGTTATAAGCAAAAAGCTTCTTGAGACTTGAAGCGTTAATGATAAACAATTTTTTTATAGCATAAGGGAAAAAGAAGGCAGAGTCCAGTGAGGTTTCTCAGAAGAAGAATAAAACCGGGTATAGCTTTGAGCGGTGGAGCGGCAAGAGCGCTCTGTCACATTGGTGTACTGGAGGTTCTTGAAGGACTGGGGGTAAAACCAGGAGCAATAGCAGGCACCAGCATGGGAGCTATTATTGGGTCGTTTTACTGTGCCGGCGTAACTCTTGAAGAAATGAAATCATATATTAAGTCAATGAACTGGAAAAGTTTTTTACTTTTTTCTGACCTGGTTCTCTCCAGAACCGGTATTATTAATGGAAAAAAAATTGAAAATATATTGCGTATGTTTCTAGGAGATAAGACTTTTAAGGACTGCAGAATTCCTTTTTCCTGTGTAGCAGTGGATTTAATTAAAAGAGAAAAGGTAGTTTTATCGGAAGGAAAACTGGTTGACGCAGTTAGAGCTTCAATATCAATCCCCGGTTTTTTCTCTGCGGTTTATATGGATAATAAATTACTTGTAGATGGTGGAATAATAGAGCCGCTGCCGGTGGAATCGTTAAAAACAATGGATGTAAATTTTGTTATAGCATCATCAACAGATTTTCAGAAGAACATAGAGGAGTATTCCGGGATTCTTGAAGAAAATAGCATAAACACCGGACCGGGAAGGCAGGGCCTGTTGCTAAAAGAAAAAGATAATAGTAAAAAAGGTAGTGGAAAATTTTTTAATATCAGAAAATCAGAAAAACTGGAGAAAGAGGTTACTGAAAAACTATCGGTTAATAAAATCCTTGATACAACTTTCAGCATAATACACCAGGAGTTAATAAAAAATCATCTTAAAAGTGCCGATATTGTAATTGAGCCCGAAGTAGGGGACTTCGGGTATTTCGATTTGATGCGTGGCTCCCGGATAATCCAGAGAGGAGTGGAAGCGGCACAGGAAAAAATCCCCGAGATTAAAAGAAAACTGCATATTAAATAAACTTATTAAAATCCTTATATATCTATGTCAGAGTTAATAAACAATATTGACCCTGATTTTCTTTAGAAGCTCATCAGCAGCTTTCATGGTTTTTTCATATGAATTGCCTTTAATCGTTATACATGCTATACGGTCAGTATCATTATCAGGCGGGCCTACTATTTCTCCCAGTTCTTTAAACTGATAGAAGGTGAAATCTCTGTGCCATTTTGGAATTTCAATTCTGTACATACAGCCTGTCTTGGGAGCAGTTAAAAACCTGCTTGCTGCAAATCTCCTGTTCCAATTTATGTCCAATTCAGGTTTTTCTCCCATAGCCATCTGTACCACTGATTTTATCATATCAACTCCCAGGAGATTTGGCACAAAATCAAATATGACTGGACCGCTGGCAAGTCTTGGCCCAACGTCTATGACTCTTGGTATACCATCTTTCCCGACTATCATATCAATATGGGCTGCTCCTGTGCTCAGGCCGAGGACATTGGCAACCTTTTTTGCATTATCTTTTACTCTGTCCTTTACTTCTTCGGGGAATCTTGATGGCGCTGTTAGTCCCACGGTTACACATTTGGGAGGGGGAGTATTGTATTTATCCGTCAAAATAATTGGCTCTAATTCGCCGTCAATTATAAGGCATTCTGCCCCTATAGTAGGTCCATCAACCCATTCTTCAATAATTACTCTCTTTTCAATTGAGACATCCATTGCCTGGATGACGCAATTTTTAAAGTCATCTTTAGATGAAGCTACTGATATACCTCTACCCTTTGTCCCATCGACAGGTTTTACTATTACCGGAAAATCTATCTGGTTGATTTTATCCATGGCATACTCAATTGATGGAGCACTGAACCCTTCCGGGACCGGGACGCCTCCTATTTTTAAATATTCTTTAATTTCCTTTTTATCTGTTGCTATCTGGGCTGCTTTTAATGGTATGGCTATTAAATTCATTTTATCTGCTACATAGGCCACAGTTCGCATTCCTAAGTTACTTACCATGGTTGTTATTCCATCTATTTTCTTTTCCCTGGCAATCTCAAGTATCTTCTCGTATTCCATAACATCCAGGACATAATGCTCGTCAGCTATAAAAAAACCGGGAGCATTTTTGTCACTGTCAACTGCAATGACTTTAAGGCCAAGAGCCCTGGCTGCTTTTATCATGGCTACCTGGTCAAATCCTGCACCCAGAATCATAATACATCTGGAGGCCTGGCTTTCATTGTTGATATTCATTTTTTATTCCTTACTTTATTTGGCAAAATTTTTAAAAATATTTATAAAACTGACATTAACTAATAGCCAGAAGGTCAATATTTGGCTTTTATAGTATAGCAGACTTGATTAATTATGTTAAAAAATTGTTGACATAATATCTCAGGTATTCTTTTCAAATTCTATGGAAAAATCAACGGCCGGGGCAGAATGGGTAATCAGTCCCACTGAGATTATGTCAACTCCTGTTTTACATGTCTGTTCAAGATTTTCTAAATTAATATTCCCGGAAGCCTCAACCAGAACGGTTTTATCTTTTTTTTCTCTTATTATTTTGATTGCTTTTTTCATCCGGTCTATTTTCATATTGTCAAGCATTATGATATCTGCTCCGCCTGACAGCGCCTCGTCGAGCTGGTTGAAGTCTCTGACTTCTATTTCAATTTTTAAAGTGGATGGGGCATTGGCTCTAACTTTTTCTATGGCTTTTAAAATTCCTCCCGCAGCCACTATATGATTATCTTTTATAAGTATCCCGTCAAAAAGGCCGAAACGATGGTTATACCCTCCACCGCATAGAACTGCGTATTTTTCAATTTTACGGAGAAGCGGTTTTGTTTTTCTGGTATCTTTAATCTTTATTCCATAGGGTTTTGCTATTTTTACAAATTTGCTGGTAATAGTAGCGATTCCTGACATATGCTGGATAAAATTGAGGCAAATTCTCTCAGCCTTTAGAATTGACAGGGTCGGGCCGCTTATATTACAGACCCTGTCCATGTATTCAAGAGAGTCACCGTCACTTTTAAACCAGTCAATTTTTATATTGTCATCAATTTCTTCAGCCACGAAGTTTACCATATCGGTACCGCTTAAAATTGCGCCGTCTTTTTCCTTGCATACAATGTATGAGAACGAATTTTTATAAGGAGGAATTAGATAATCTGAAGTAATATCTCCCAGACCGTTTAATTCCTCGGATATTGCTCCGTGTATTAAATCTAAAACTTCACTTTTTAAAATTTTATATGTCATTTCCAGTTATAAATGTCCGAGCATCTTCAAAATATACTTTTTTTTGTTGTAGTATTATATGCTTTTTCCAGTTAATGTCATCTTTTTTTGGAAAATCTTTCCTCTGGTGAGTCCCCCTGCTTTCTTTTCTGAGTCCTGCCGCTTTTATTATAATACTTGCTACAGTTAGCATATTTACAAACTCCAGAGCTTCCTTATTCTTTATTTTATTAAAATTTAAGTTTTTTATATAGGAATTAACAAGTTTCGCAGCCTCTTTTAAGCTTGTCTCATCTCTGAGTATCCCAACTTTTTCAGTCATGGTATTTCTTAAACGAGAAATGAGCCGGTCTAAATCAGGATAGTTGTTATCTGATTCAACTTTCCTGCCTGTTTTTATTTTTTCGGTTTTAATTTTGTTTAAAATATCAATTATGGATTTATTAACTTTGCTTTCAAGGTCTCTGTTTTTTTGATTTAGTTTTTTTGCTATATCTTCATAAATTTTCCATCCGTACACAACACCTTCTATCAGCGAGTTGCTGGCAAGTCTGTTTGCGCCGTGTGCTCCTGTTGCTGCTGTTTCACCACAGCTATAGAGTCCCTCTATGTTTGTTTTCCCATTGTAGCTGGTTTTAATCCCGCCGTTAATATAGTGTTCTGCTGGAGATACCCTGACAAGGTCTTTTCTGAGGTCAAGACCATTTTCTTTTAACTTTGAAATTATGTGAGGGAAACGTGTCTTTAAAAGGTTTTCTGGTATATGCCTGGCATCCAGATAAACATAATCGGTACCACATTCACTCATAACTTTTACTATTTCTTTTACCACTATATCCCTCGGGGCAAGTTCTGCTTTGGGGTGTTTTCCAATCATAAATCTATTGCAGTGGCAATCTTTAAGGTATGCGCCCTCTCCTCTCAGAGCTTCGCTTATTAAATATAGCCCGGAATCGTTTGTTTTAAATACCGTGGGGTGGAACTGGATAAATTCAATATCCATTATGCGGGCGCCTGCCCTGTAAGCCACGGCAATACCGTCACCTGTTGATATAGAGGGATTTGTAGAAAGTTCAAAAATCTGGCCTATTCCGCCGGCTGCAATGACTGTATTAGCAGTTGGGTATATCTCAACTTCTCCTGTTTTTACATCCATAACTGTAACTCCCACGCAATTATTTTTTAAGACCAGTACGTCAAGAGCAAAATGTTCGGGTAGGAAGTCTATCTTCCCGGAGCTTCTTGAGTAAGAAATTAATTTTCTTTCAAGTTCTTCTCCTGTTGCATCTCCTCCGGCATGAAGAACGCGGGGGTAGCTGTGCCCGCCTTCTGTAGTAAGGCTGATATTGCCTTCAGAGATATCAAAGTTTATACCTATTCCAATAAGGTCTTCAATCATTCTCGGGGCGTTCCTGGCCAGTATTTCAACTGCCTTCCGGTCACAAAGGCCCTGTCCGGCAATTATGGTATCCCTGTAGTGATTTTCCCAGAGATCGGGAGTTTTAATGGCGGCTGCAATGCCACCCTGTGCATACCAGGTAGTTGAATTGGAAAGTGAGCTCTTGGTTATGATTTTTACGCTGCCTTTTTTAGAGAGCCTCATGGCAGTAGAGAGACCTGCAATTCCGCTACCAATAATGACACAATCGGAGTATTCATGAATTTTGTGGTGGAATGACGGGCTTATAAGATATCTTGGTAACATATTCATTTTATAGCTATCATTCTATTGATAGCTGATTTCGCCTTTCTGATAACTTCTGTCGGGATTCTTATTTCATATTTTTCATCTTCAAGTGACCACATTACTTTTTCCAGGTTTATGAGCTTCATATCGGGGCATATGGCTCTGCTGGTTGCAGGGTAAAAAGTCTTATCAGGGTTTTCTTTTTTTAATCTGTGTATTATTCCAATCTCTGTGCCTATTATAAAGTTCTTTTTTTTGCTCTTTCTGGCATATCTCAGCATTCCCCCGGTTGAAGCAACTTTATCGGCGATATCTATTACGTCAGGGGTACACTCCGGATGAACCACAACTACAGCATCAAGGTGTTCTTTCTTGAGCTTGATAATGTCTCTTATGCTTATCATAACATGGGAGGGGCAGTATCCATTCCATAATATAAGTTCCCTGCCTGTCTGGCTCTGTACATAACTTCCCAGATATTTATCCGGTATAAAAATTATTTCTTTATTTTCGGGTATTGATTTTACCACATTGACTGCATTTGAAGATGTGCAGCAGATATCACTCAGAGCCTTGACTTCGGCAGATGAGTTTACATAACAAACAACTACTGCATCGGGGTGTTTGTCTCTTAATTTTTTAAGCTGACCTGCATTTATCATATCAGCCATGGGGCAGCCGCTGCTTTTATCAGGAAGAATAACCTTTTTTTCAGGGGAAAGAATTTTAGCGGTTTCGGCCATAAACTGGACTCCGCAGAATATTATAATTTTTTTCTGTGTCTTTGATGCTTCATAACTTAATTGAAAGGAATCTCCAACAAAATCGGCAATGTCCTGGACTTCTCCAATCTGATAATTATGTGCCAGTATGATGGCATCCTTTTCAACCTTCAGCTTAATTATATTGTTTAAAATTTCTACGTTTGAGTTCATATTTTTTCCTGAGTAACAGAATTACCCCTGTTATTGTAAAACAACATCTATAAAATTAAAATAAGCACTTTTTCTATCTATTGATTAAAAAGTTAAATAAAAATAGAAACTACATGAACGGGATAGATTTATTTATTTCTCTTTTAATGTTATTATTTCAAATTCAGATGAATTTAATTAAATTTTTTAAAACCTTAATTATTATATGGTGATATTATATTGAAGTTGATTATAAGTGAAAAGGAAATAGCTGCCAGAAGAATTGCCGGTATACTTGCGGGGGATGGCGTAAAAGAGGAAAAAGTATATGGTGTTCCCGTTTATCATTTTGACCTTGATGGAAAGGAATGTAGAGTAATTGGCTTAAAGGGCCATATAATGAAGGTGGATTACCCTGAAGAATATTCAAACTGGTTTAAAGTAGACCCCGTAGAACTTATTGACGCCAAAATAGAAAAAATCCCCATTCAAAAGAAGATAATCCAGGCATTAAAAAAGATTTCGGGCGATACAGATGGAGTTATTATAGCTACGGATTATGATAGAGAAGGTGAACTTATCGGTTATGACGCAATGCAAAAATTAAAGGAATTCAATGCACTGATAACAACAAAAAGGGCAAAGTTTTCAGCCATTACCCCGAAGGATATAAGTCAGGCGTTTGGAAAGCCGGGTAAAGTTGATATAAATCTGGCGTTTGCCGGCAGAGCGAGGCAGGATATAGATCTTATATGGGGAGCAACTCTGACCCGTTTCATATCTCTTGCTACTTATCAGATTAAAGATAAATTTCTCTCCGTGGGAAGGGTGCAGACACCTACCCTCACTCTTATTGTTGATAAGGAATTAGAGATAAAATCGTTCACCCCCACTCCTTACTGGTCTGTAAGTGTAAATCTTATGACTGAGTCAGGTGAGGAATTTGAAGCCAGTCACAAAACAAAGAGATTCTTAAAAAAAGAGGATGCACAAAATGCATTCTCCCGGATCGGAGAAAAGGGGACTGTCCAGAAGGTAAATGAAAATATTAAAGACATAAAACCCCCGACCCCTTTCAACACCACTGCCCTTATAATAAGCGGCAATTCAATTGGTTTTTCTGCATCAAAGACTATCAGTATTGCAGAAAGCCTGTACATGAATGGTTATATCAGCTATCCCAGGACCGATAATACAGTGTATTCTTCTTCTATTGACTTAAAGGAAATTGTAAGAGCTCTGGAGGTTTCGGGTGAATATAGAAATATGTGTGAAATAGTCCTGGCCCGTAAAAAAATAGTTGCCAGCAGGGGTAAAAAAAGGTCAACAGACCATCCGCCAATTCACCCTGCATCAGTTGCAGAGAAAAGTAATCTTAGCAGTGACGAGTGGAAGCTTTATGATTTGATTGTCAGGAGATTTCTATCTACTTTAATGCCAGCAGCAAAAATTAAAAATATAACTGCGTTAATTGATATAAATGGTGAAACGTTTGTTGCCAGTGGTTCCAATATAATAGAAGGAAACTGGATAAATTTTTATCCATATTATAAATATAAAGATGTTTTTCTCCCCGGACTTAAGGAAAATCAGGAACTCAGGGTCACTTCAAAGGATTTGCAGGATAAAGAAACGAAGCCTCCTGCGAGGTATACTCAGGGGAAGCTGGTTGAGAAGATGGAGGAGCTTGGCCTGGGAACCAAAGCTACCCGTCATACTATTATCCAGAATTTAATACAGAGGGGTTATATTAATGGGAACCCCCTGCAGCCGGGGGAAAAGGCTATTGCTGTGGTTAAAATGCTCAAGAAACATGCGGAAAAAATATCGTCTCCGGATATGACTTCGGAACTGGAAATGTATATGGATGCTATTGTGAGTGGTGACCAGACAAAAGAGGATGTTGTAAATATATCCAGAAAGATGTTGAAGGAGGTTATGGTTAACCTGAAGAATGAAAAGGATGAAATATCGCGGGAGATAAAAAAGGGGATAAAGGAAGATATGATTGTGGGGAAATGCCCGCGGGAAAATTGCACCGGTAATTTAATTGTAAGGATATCAAGAAAGACAAAGAAAAGATTTATAGGCTGCAGCGCCTATCCTGAGTGTAAGGTCACGTTCCCGCTTCCACAGAAAGGGTTGCTGGTCACAACCAGAGAGGTCTGCAAGCATTGTAATTATCCCATAGTTAAAATTATAAATAAGGGAAGAAAACCCTGGAATTTGTGCATAAACCCGGATTGTCCCGGAAAAGATGAGAAGTATAGAAATTACAAAGATAAAAGAAGAGCTAAAAAAACTTCTGATTAAAGCAAGCTTTAATTTGCCTGATGATATTATAAAAGCTGTAAGGGATGCCGTTGATAAAGAAACTGCTCCCGAAGCTAAAGAAGTTTTGAAGCTTATTTTAAAAAATGAGAAGATTGCGCGCAGCCAGAAACTTCCGCTGTGTCAGGATTGTGGCTTGGCCTATATTGACATTGAAATTGGGAAGGGCATCTATATAGAAAAAAGTGAAGACCTGAATAAGTTGTTAAATAAAGCGGTAGCAGATGCCTATAATGAGAACTATTTGAGGAAATCAATTGTTACGGATCCCCTTTATGAGAGAAAGAATACTTCTGATAACACCCCGGCGATAATTCATATCGGCTTTACAATGGATAAAGATATCAATCTCAGGGTTTATTTGAAGGGTGGCGGGAGTGAGAATTGTTCTTATCTGCATATGATTAACCCCTCGGCCGGCGAGGACGAAGTAGTAAAACTTGTGGTTAACCGGGTAAAAGAAAATGTTACCAGATGCTGCCCTCCGGTAGTACTGGGTGTTGGAATTGGCGGTTCTTCTTCGGAGGTAACCAGGATGGCAAGGATTGCCAGTTTTAGAAATATAAATAAGAGGAACCCGGATAAAAGATATAAAAAATTAGAAGACAGGATTCTTGAGGCTGTAAATGAAACCGGGATAGGACCCCAGGGAATCGGTGGCAGAACTACTGCCCTGGCATGTAATATAGAATATGCTCCCTGTCACATGGCTACCCTGCCGGTAGCAATTTTTATGGGCTGTCACTCTATGCGCCGTGCAGAGTCAAAAATATCTCCGCCATAAATATCGTAAGCTACAAATAGAGGTAAGTTTTTTACCTCTATCCGGTAAACGGCTTCGGCCCCGAGGTCGTTGTAGGCAATGATTTCTATGCTTTCTACTTTTGTGGAAAGGTATGCAGAAATACCCCCTATCATTATAAAATAAACAGATTTATATTTTTTTAAGAGGTCCTTAATTCTGTCACTTCTTTTACCCTTGCCTATGGTTGCTTTTAGCCCCTGCTTCAGGAGTGGTTCGGTTAAATTATCCATTCTGGCGCTGGTGGTCGGGCCAATGCTCCCGCTTTTTTTACCTGGAGGAGTTGGTGACGGTCCAACATAAAATATGGTACCGTCCTTCAGGTCAACGGGTAGTTTTTTATTTGAATGGATAGCTTCAATAAATCTTTTATGGGCTGCATCTCTTGCCCCCAGTATGGCACCGTTCAGGTATACTATATCTCCTGCTTTTAATTTTTTAATATTTTCTTCCGTAAGGGGCGTTGAGAGCCTGAAAGTGCTATTCTTCATTATTACCGGACCTTTTTAAAATAAAAGCTCTGTCAGTCATAGTTATCAAAATGCCTGTCTCTCTTGAAGTAATTGTCATAAAAATATGGAGTTTTTCTGTAAGGAGGCTGTCTTTTGCTCCTTCTTGAGCTGAATATTATTATAAAAATGATAAAAATTATAAATAAGACTATAATACCTAAAATTACTATCAGGAAATAGGTAAGGAACTTGGTTTTTTCTCCTTCTATATATATATTTTTTTCATCACCGTATTTAATATTCCATATAGCGATATTATTTTCTCCTATTATATCTGCATTGTGTCTTATTATTTTTACCGGGAACTTTATCTGATAGGTTATATTTAAAATGCTGCTGTCAGCCCTGGCCAGGTCAGCGAGCCGGTTATAGTCGGAATTCATATCCGAAGAAGTAAGAAGGATGTCATCTATTTTCATATCTATAAAATCATTAAAAAAATATTCGCTGTAGAAGAAATAGTCATTTTTTTCCAGTTTTGCGTAAAATCTTTCCGGTGGATTTTCAGAAAAATTATCTATGGATATATGCTGAAGAAAATTTACGTCATCAAAACTAAAAGTATTGGTAAAGTGAGTATATTCACCCTCTTCATATGTTTTTAGCTCTCCTTCGGGAAAGTTCTCAATATTTTCCAGTATTTTGTTGTAAAGGGACTGGCTCTGGTCCGGGATGGCTTCACTTTTCTGGAGGTATTCTGTTTTTACTGCTATATCAATTGTTCTGGTCCCGGAGTAATCGGAGTTTAACTCGGTAAAAATGTCAATGAGTGTCTGGTCGCAGGAAGTAATAAAAAGAAGTATAAAAATACAGAGAATAAATATTATAAAAATTTTTACGTAGTTTAGTTTTGTCATGGTTACTCTAATATGTTAATAAATAATTTTAGCATATTAATATTAATATGGTATAAAAAGTTGACTTTTTAAGGTTAAAGAAATTATCTGTAAGGGGGAAGGGAAAATATTTCCGGGAGCTATAATTATTTTTATGCAGGTTAGCTCTTTCATTACAGTTTTAAATTTCCTATTATTAAGATATTATAATCTGGTAAGAGAATGATAAACGATACAAAATATGGAATTAATATATCAATAATCTTATCAACAACTTATTATGAAAAAAGGATTATTTATAACTTTTGAGGGGCCTGATGGCTCGGGTAAGACCACACAGATAAAATTATTAAGAGACTATCTAAAACAGAAAGGTCTTGATGTGGTTCTTACTGTGGAGCCAGGCGGAACAGAGGTTGGCCAGAAGATAAGGGATATACTGCTTGCAGGGGAGAAAGTGCACATATCTGCGTGGGCCGAAACTTTTTTGTTCCTGGCATCCAGAGCTGAGCTGGTGGCAAAAGTAATAGAGCCGTCACTAAAAAGGGGTAAAATTGTGATATGTGACCGATTCTTTGATTCAACAGTTGTTTATCAGGGAATAGCAAGGGGACTTGGAGATAAGAAGATTCTGGAGATGAGTCTGGTGGCTACCGGTGGCCTGGTGCCGGATATAACTTTTCTGCTCATGGTAGATGTGAGCAGGGCAAAGAAGAGAATCAATGATACAAACAGAAAAAAAGATAGGATTGAAATGGAAGAGGATGATTTTAAACAGAAAATTTACCAGGGGTATCTAAATATTGCCAGTAAAAATAAAGACAGGTTTGTGGTTATTGATGGAGAAAAAAGTATTAAAGATATATTTGGAGAAATAAAGAGCAAAATTTATACTGTGTTAAAGATTTGAAATGAAACTACTTGAAAATGTTAATTTCCTGATTAATGATGACGTTAATAAGTCCAATATAAAATCACTTTCGTGGATGGTGCAGAGTGATAATATTTCCCATGCATACCTTTTTTATGGAAATAGCACAGAACTTCTTTTAAAGCTTGCGCTGGAAGTTGCTGCTGCTATTAACTGTCCTGATAATGGGTGTGGCAGCTGTCTTATATGCAGGAACACAATCAGGGGTGTTTATCCAAATGTCCTGGTTATTGAACCGGAAGGCAGTGTGCTGAGAATAGAAGAAATTAAAAGGCTCCAGAAGTTTATGGGTTTGACTTCATATTACCCGGGGAGAAAAATATGTATTATAAAAGAATGTGAGCTTATGAACGGGGAAGCCGCAAACAGGCTGCTTAAAACACTTGAAGACCCTCCGGACAATGATAGTGTATTCATCCTGCTCTCGGAGGATATATCAGTCATGCTTCCCACAGTTGTATCAAGGTGCCTGGTTTATAATTGGAACTTAAGGCTTGATGCGGATACTGATAAGAAAGATGGTTTTGAAATGATGGATAAATATTTAGATGAAGGTATTAGAAATATATTAATACCCGGGAGACTGCAGGGCAGAGCAACTTCAGCGCCTTTAAATCTTACATTAAAAATAATAGAATTACTCAGGAAAATGGAAGCTGCTGTCAGGGCAGATATGGAAAAAGAGCTTCTGGATTTTAACAAGAGTGATTTTGACAAAAGTTCTGTTGCAAAGTATGTTGAAATTCTAAAATCAAGGCACAAAAGGAGAATAGCTAAATTCCATAATTTAGCTATATGCAGAATTTTTGATATAATATCTGCCTGGCTTGAAGATATTCTTGCAGTAAAATTTGGTGGAGAGGAAATAAGCCTTAACTTTAAAAAAAATTATTCACTTATATGCAAGAATATTGAAAGTGTTAAAATAGAAGGAATTTTCGAGCTGATGGAGGTAATAAGGAGAAATAAAAGTTATTCCGGGTATTCTATTAATTCAGAATTGGCTCTGGATAATATTTTTCTTAAATTTCAGCGTATATTTACATAAGAGGTGAAAGTTATGGCTTTGATTGTAGGAATAACATTTAATAAAAACGATACAGTACATTATTGCGACCCGGCTGGAATTGAATTAAAAGTCGGGAATAAAATCATCTGCAATCTGGATGATGGAGTAAAAGAAATTGGAGAGGTAGTGGTTCCGCCTGTTGATATCAATGAAGTTGGTATTTCCAATCCCCTGAATAAAGTAATAAGGAAAGCAACTTATTATGATCTGTCTGTTGATGAGTTGAACCGTGAAAAAGAAAAAAAAGGGATTGAGAAGTTTAACGAGCTGGCTGAAAAATATAAACTTAAGATGAAACTGGTACATGTCCATGTGCTCTTTGATAAGAGCAAGATGGTTTTTTATTTTACTTCAGAAAGAAGAGTTGATTTCAGGGAAATGGTAAAAGACCTCGCCACCTATTTCAAAATCAGGATAGAATTGCGCCAGATCGGGGTAAGAGACGAAGCAAAGATGCTTGGCGGGCTGGGTCCATGCGGGAGGAACCTCTGCTGTAAGAGCTTTTTGACTGATTTTGAATCTATTTCTATAAAAATGGCAAAGGACCAGAATTTACCCCTGAATCCCTTTAAAATATCGGGTGTCTGCGGAAGATTGATGTGCTGTCTCAGGTATGAATATGATTCATATAAGGAATTTGTTGAGAAAGCGCCTGAGAGGGGAGTAAAGGTAAAATGTGATTACGGTTCGGGATGGGTATGGGGATATGAGCCATTAAAAGAATCTGTAATTGTGGAATTTGATAATGAGAACAGAAAGTCTGTCCCGCTGTCCGAAATAGAAGTTACAGGCGGGAGAGTTGAAATAAATAATGACGGCAGCAAAGATGCCGAACAGGAAGATGCCGATAATGATAAAATAGAGGATTCTTAAAAATCCTGCTCAGTATAATCATAGATACCGGTCAATTTTTATAGGCCGATGTAGCTCAACTGGTAGAGCGGCTCATTCGTAATGAGCAGGTTACCGGTTCAAGTCCGGTCGTCGGCTCCAGGTTTATGAAAATAAGATTATTGATGCATAAAATTTTAGAAAAAGGAATAGCTATTGGTAATAGGGGAATTAAAACAAAAAATTCTTGATTTTATTAAAGAAATGTCCGGAACTGAGACCGGTCCGGACAACTTTACTGTTGAGGAACCCAGAGAAGAAAGTTTCGGTGACCTCTCAACAAATGCGGCTATGGTACTGGCACCATTACTAAAGAAAAATCCTCTGGATATTGCTAAATTACTTGAACAGAAAATATCTTCAGGGTGCCCGGAGGTTTATGGTATAAATGTTGTAAAACCCGGATTTATTAATTTTAATTTAACCGATGATTTTATAAGGGGGGCCCTGAAGGAAATCATAGAAGAAAAAGAAAATTTCGGCTTTAATCAGAGCGGTACGGGGATAAAAGTACATATGGAATATGTTAGCTCCAACCCTACGGGCAGACTTCATATAGGGCACGGCAGGTGGGGGGCTCTGGGAGATAGCCTGGCAAATATCTATAGTGCCAACGGATATGAGGTATTCAGAGAATATTATGTTAATGATTATGGGACCCAGGCGGAGAAATTTAGTGAGTGCGCGTCATGCCTGTATTTAAAGCATTTCGGGAGGGATATCCCCTATCCTGAAGATGGTTATCCTGAAAATACTGTATCAATGGCAGTTGATAGGCTGATTAAAGAGCATAATGATTTTTTTATTATTGAAAAGAACGGGCAAAAGGAGGTAGATAAAGAATCATTCAGGAATGAGATAATAAAGATAATGATTTCTTATATATCAGAGACGCTTGCTTTAATGGGTGTAAAGTACGACGGGTGGTTTTACGAAAGCTCGCTGTATGAAAATTCAAACTTTGAAAAAGTGGTTGAAGAATTAAAAAATAAAGGTGTTATTTACAATAAAGACGGCGCTATGTGGTTTAAGGCTTCTCTTTTTGTGGAAGATAAGGATAGGGTGGTAATAAGGAAAGATGGCAACCCCACTTATTTTGCCTCAGATATACTATATTTAAAAGATAAGTTAAAAAGAGGTTATGACAGAATTTTATATATACTGGGCGCGGACCACCACGGGTATGTTGACAGGCTGAAAGCAATTGTCAGAGCACTCGGTCTGCCCGAAGAAAAGATTACGGTAATAATAGGCCAGCTGGTAAAAATAGTAGATGGGAGGCAGACCCTGAAGATGTCCAGAAGGAAAGGCAGGGTTTATACCTTGATGGATTTAATAAAAGAAGTGGGTAAAGATGCAGTGAGATACTTTTTTAGTATGAACTCCTTTGACACCCCCATGGATTTTGATATAAATCTTGCAAAACAGAAGTCCAATCAAAATCCGGTATTTTATGTTCAGTACGCACACGCCAGGATTGAAAGTATTATTGAAAGAGCAGACAGAGAAAAACTCAAAAGTCCGGGGTTTGAGAGCTTCTCTATTGGGAAAGAAGATATATTGAAAATGCAATTTAAAAATGATAGTGAAAGAAAGCTGGCAAAAACAATGATTTTATATCCGGATATGGTTTATTCCAGCTGCATGAATAATGCTCCTAATATTATAACCCGGTATTTATACAGACTGGCAGCCCAGTTTCATTACTTCTATAATAATTTTAGAGTGATTGATGACAGTAATGGCGAAATGGTAGTGAATAAAGATAGATTTATCTTAATTATTCTGATAAAACAGATACTTCAAAATGCTCTTCGGCTGCTTGAGGTTAGTGCCCCTGAAGAAATGTAGTATAAAAATACATCTTGATTAATATTTAATTAAATAATTTAATTATGTTTATATCCGGCACATGAAGCTATTATTATATTTAACATTATTTGTATTATTAAATAAAAACATAGAAGAGGTATTATAATGATTCTTCCGATAACTTCAGAAATAGTTAATAAACACCTGGTTATTGGCGGAAGTGATGTGGTGAAACTAAAGGAAAAGTATAAAACTCCACTTTATATTGTAGATGTAGCCACTATAAAGAGACAGTGTGCCAGTTACAGAGAAAATTTCAATTTTCCTGATATTAAAGTTGATATTATTTATGCTGCTAAAGCATTTATATGCACCGCAATGTGCCAGCTTGTGGAAAAAGAGGGTCTTAAGCTGGACGTTTCCACGGGAGGAGAGCTTTTTATTGCACTTAACAGCGGATTCCCCGCTGATAAAATATATTTCCATGGTAACAATAAATCAGAAGAAGAGATACTGTACGGGTTAAAAAATAAAGCAGGGTACTTTATGGTGGACAATTTCAAAGAGCTTGAAACACTGGGCAAATTATGCACGGAAAATGATATAAAACAGAAAATATTTTTAAGAGTAAACCCGGGAATTAAAGCTGATACTCATGAATATATCCAGACAGGAAGAGTGGATTCCAAGTTCGGATTTAATATCCGGAATATGGATGCTATGAAAGCTGTAGAGTTGGCGAATCAATACAGCCAGCTTGAGATTACCGGTATACATGCGCATATAGGTTCCCAGATATTCAATATATCATGTTATGACAGGCTTATAGAATTATTGATTAAGTTTATAAGGGATATTAAAGATAAAATGGGTATCTCGTTAGAAAGTATAGATATCGGGGGCGGGCTGGGTATAAAATATACTTCTGCGGATAACCCGCCTGACATAAAAGAGTTCTCTGAGCTGTTACATAATGCAGTTATAAAATATCAGAAAAAGTTTGGTATAAAGCTTGGACGTTTATGCATTGAACCTGGAAGGTCAATCATCGGGAATGCAGGAGTGACTCTTTACCAGGTCGGGGCAATCAAGAGTGCAGGTGGCGTAAAAAAATATATGTTAATAGATGGCGGTATGTCTGATAATATAAGACCCATGCTTTATCAGGCTAAATATACTGCCCGTGTGGCAAATAAAATGGAAGAGGGAATGGATACTGATAATATTAGCAAAAGAAGCTATATTATAGCCGGGAAACATTGCGAGAGCGGGGATGTGATAATTAACGACATAAAGTTGCCGGAAGTTTCTTCCGGTGATTTTATAGTCGTAGCGACAACGGGCGCTTATTGCTATGCCATGTCCAGCAATTATAATGGCCAGCCCAGAAGTGCGGTGGTCGCGGTGGAAAATGGCAGCAGCCGGGTATGGGTAAAAAGGCAATCTTATAAGGATTTAGTGATGGGAGATGTGAGATTATATGAATAATAAAAATAAAAGTATGGATAATATTAACATTGGTATGATCGGGCTGGGGTATATTGCCAGTGGTGTTTTTTCTCTTATTCAGGAGCAAAAAGATTATCTTGCACAGAAAATAAAGAAAAATATTAATATTACACGGATTGCGGAGAGGAATCTGGATAAAATCGACAGGTCTTTTGTAAAAAAGTTCAGGGATATAAAGATAACCGACAATGCCGATGATGTTATCGGAGATGAAAATATTGATATTGTGGTGGAGCTTATAGGTGGTATTGAACCTGCTTACGATTATGTCCATAGAGCTTTAGATGCAGGTAAATACGTGGTAACCGCAAATAAGGACCTCATCGCCAATAAGGGGGCAGAGCTTTTTGAAGTAGCGGAGAAAAATAATGTTGATATATTATTTGAAGCAAGTGTGGGAGGGGGTATACCCATTATAGGGCCCTTAAAATCGTCCCTGGCCTCCAACAATATCTATAAAATCGTCGGAATACTGAATGGAACCACAAATTATATACTTACCCGTATGGAGAAGGATAATCTGTCATTTGATAATGCATTAAAAAAGGCCCAGGAACTCGGTTATGCAGAAAAAGCGAATCCATCATCAGATATAGAAGGTTATGATGCTGCCTGCAAGCTGGCAATATTAAGTACCATAGCTTTTAATTCAAGAGTGAAACTGGATGATGTTTACAGGGAGGGAATAACCGGCATTCTGCCCGATGACATAAAAAATGCCATGGATATGGGTTACAGGATAAAATTGCTGGCTGTTGGTGTTGAAGACAGCGGGACAATCAATGTAAGGGTTCATCCTGCGCTTATACCTGTGGGGCATATTCTGGCTTCAATAGAGGATACATTTAATGCGGTATATATTTATGGTAATTATGTCGGCGAGATAATGAGCTACGGGAGGGGCGCGGGAGATAGACCCACAGCAAGTTCTGTAGCCGGGGATATTTTAAAAATTGCGCGGAACTTTGACCGCAAAAAAAAGGGTAAAATTTATGGATGCAGCTGTTTTGAGAATAAAAAGTTCCGCCTGATAGATGACACTGAAAGCAAGTTTTATATTCTTATAGATGTACTGGACAGGCCGGGCGTTCTGGCCAAAATTGCGGAGGTATTTGGTAAAAATAAGGTAAGCATAAATTCAATGGTCCAGAAGCAAACCAGCAGGGGGAAAAGCGCAAGGCTTATATTTATAACCCATAAGGTGGTCAATAGGAACCTGTCCAGGTCAATAAAAGAAATGTCAGAACTTGATGTTGTGGATAAGGTTTTAAGTGTAATAAGGGTAGAAGACCTGAATTAGACCGCCGGTTAACAATGTTAAAGAAATCAAAAAGCTTTAATTTTTGAAGGGTAAGAATGTACTATAAGAGTACCCGTGGAACCGGGGACAATAAAAAATCTTCAGATGCGATTATAAGAGGAATTGCATCCGATGGGGGGCTTTTTGTTCCGGAAAGAATTCCCTGGGCTGCCCCCGACTTTAAAAGCCTTTCAGAACCTGACTACCACGGGATTGCATCATATGTAATGAGTAAATTTTTTACCGATTTTACAGAAGAAGAACTTAAATACTGCATAAGAGAGGCCTATGATGAGAAATTTGATGACCCCGGGATAACACCGATGGTAGAAAAAGACGATGTTTATTTTCTCGAGCTGTTTCATGGGCCAACTCTTGCCTTTAAAGATATGGCCCTGTCCATACTGCCGCATTTATTAAAAATAGCCGTATTAAAAAACGGCATAGATAAGGAGATAGTTATACTTACCGCTACATCGGGCGACACAGGGAAAGCGGCTCTGGAAGGTTTCTCCGGGGTTGATGGCACAAAGATAATAGTATTTTATCCTGCAGGCGGCGTAAGCAGTATACAGGAAAGACATATGAGAACCCAGGAGGGGGAAAATACATATGTGGTCGGGGTTGAGGGAGACTTTGATGATACGCAGAGAGGGGTAAAGAAAATCTTTTCTGAGGGTAGTTTTAACCTGGCTTTAAATAAAAAGGGCTATATTTTTTCTTCTGCAAATTCTATTAATATCGGGAGGCTTATTCCGCAGATAGTTTATTATATATATGCCTATCTGAATCTCAGGAAATGGGGAAAAATTAAATCGGGCGAATACGTAAATATAGTTGTTCCTACAGGAAATTTTGGGAATATCCTGGCTGCTTATTACTCAAAGAAAATGGGGCTTCCGGTAAAAAAACTGATATGCGCTTCCAACCAGAATAATGTGCTCTATGATTTTATAACAACCGGGATATATAACAGGAACAGGAAATTAATAATGACCAGTTCACCCGCAATGGATATTCTGGTTTCAAGCAACCTGGAGAGGCTGCTTTATGATATTTCCGGAAACGATAGCTCGTTTGTAAATAAACTTATGAATGATCTAAATGAGAGGGGAGAATTTAGAATTACGGGAAAAATAAAAAATAAAATGGCAGATTTTTATGGAGGTTTTGCAACCGATGAAGAAACCTATGAAACTATAAAATACGTATTCTCAAATTTAAACTATCTCATAGATACCCATACAGCAGTGGGGTATAATGTTTATAAGAAATATTTAAAAGATAGCGGGGATAAGACAAAAACAATCATAGTTTCAACTGCGAGTCCTTTTAAATTTCCTGGAAGTGTGTGCGCTGCTATTGATAAGAAATATACTGGTATGGATGAATTCTCTTTGCTGGAGGTGCTGTCAGAAATTTCGGGGCTGGAAGTTCCACAGACCATAAAAAATCTGGGGGAAAAAGATATACTCCATTCAACTGTCTGTGAACCTGATGGGATGAAGGATGTTCTATCTGATATTCTGGGCCTGTAGAAGATTAAAGAGAATATTACTGGTCTTATTTAAAGGATGAAAATAGGTATAGAGTAAAGAGGATATAAACCTTATGAAATATATAATAATACTGATGGATGGGGTAGCGGACTACAGGCTGCCCGGGCTGGGCAATAAGACGCCTCTTGAGTATGCGAATACCCCGGTTATTGACAGCATGGTAAGAAAAAGCGAAATTGGTCTGGTAAAGACTGTCCCTGATGGCATGCATCCCGGCAGTGATGTTGCCAACCTGTCCGTGATGGGATATGACCCTGAAAAGTATTACACCGGCCGTTCATCTCTTGAAGCTGCAAGCATGGGTATAGAACTTTCGGAAGAAGATGTCGCCTTCAGGTGTAATCTTGTAACATTATCCGGCGAGGATAATTACGAAGAAAGAGCTATGGTTGATTACAGTGCAGGAGAAATACCCACCGGTGAGGCGGGGAGATTAATTGATTTTATAAGAGGCCATCTCCAGACAGAAGAAATAAAATTTTATAGCGGCGTGAGCTACAGGCATATTATTGTATGGCAGAAGGGCACTGATAAAAATACTCTTACCCCTCCCCACGATATACTGGGAAAGAAGATTTCAGAATTTTTACCGAAAGGTCCTGCAGGCGGCATCCTTCTTGATATGATGAAAAGAAGTTCTGATATATTAAAGGAGAATGTGATAAATAAAAGACGGGTAAAAAAAGGTTTAAATCCTGCAAATTCAATATGGATATGGGGGGAGGGCAGGAGGCCTTCTCTGGATAGTTTTTATAAAAAGTACGGATTGAAAGGTTCAATAATATCTGCTGTTGACTTGATAAAAGGTATTGGTATATTAGTGGGTCTCCGGTCGGTCAGCGTGAAAGGTGCAACCGGGACCATTAATACTAATTTTAAGGGAAAGGCCAGCGCCGCAATCAGAGAACTTACGGGTCCTGCGGATTTTGTTTATCTCCATCTTGAAGCGACTGATGAATGCAGTCATCAGGGAAACATTGATAATAAAGTTAGAGCAATTGAGATAATTGACAGGGAAATTATAGGGCCGATAAAGGGGGCTCTGGATAAAAGGGGCTTAAATTACCGCATGATGATACTTCCAGACCACTATACGCCAATTTCACTTAGAACCCATTCCCCGGAACCGGTACCTTTCTTAATTTATGAAAGTTCTAAAAAAGTAAATAATAATCTGGAAGGATTTAATGAATTATCCGGTAAAAAAACAGGCCGGTATTTTAAAGATGGCTGGAGGCTTGCAGATTATTTCTTTGGTAAAAGTAGATAATAAAAATTATTTGAAGCTATCTCATAATTATTATATTATTGCAGGAGTGAAAAAAGCGAATGGCATATAAACTGTGCCTTATTTACCATGGAAATTAACTTTTTGAGCCGGCGGCGGGATTAAACACCGGCATTATATGGAATAATAAAAGAAAAGGGGAATTTTAATTTGGCAAGATGGAGTACAGGTAAAATAGTTGGAATTACTTTGCTCTGCATATTTGTACTTTTTATGGTTTCCGGGGGATGTTTTGTTATGGGACTTCTGGGGAGAAGTTTTAACGGAATTTCCTACTCTTATGGTGGAGGAAAGTCAATTTATGAAATCAGACTTGAAGGTGTAATTTCTGCTGAAAAATATTCTAACATTTTGAGCGGAGGAACGGTTACACCCGAAGAAATAATGAGCCAGTTAGATGAAGCTGAAGATAATCCCGATGTGAAGGCGATACTGATAAGAGTGAACAGCCCCGGGGGCAGCGCTGCGGCTTCTCAGGAAATATTTGAGGAGATTAAAAAAATAGAAAAACCTGTTGTGGTATCGGTCAGCGAAACCTGTGCTTCGGGAGCGTATTATATATCAAGCGCGGCAGATAAGATAATTGCAAACAGGTCATCTTCTGTGGGCAGCATCGGAGTAATTATGCAGATTCCAAATTATGAAGATTTATACGAGAAACTGGGATTAAAATATACAACTATAAAACAGGGCAAATATAAAGATGTGGGGAGCCCCGACAGACCGCTAACCGGTGAGGAAATAGATTTATTTGAAGCACAGCTTAATGAAATTTACAGCCAATTTATTTCGGATGTTGCTGAAGCGAGAGGCATGGATGTAGGTGAGGTTGAAGAGCTTGCCACTGGATGGGTTTTTCTGGGTACGGAGGCTCTTGAGCTCGGTCTTATTGACGGGATTGGGAACTACAAAGACGCCATAGAAATAGCTGCAGAACTGGGTAAAATAGAAGGTGAGCCTGTAATAATAGGAAAGCAGGTCAGTTACTCTCTTATGGATTTAATTTTTGGTTATTTTGTCAATTCTACTATTGAAAGGATATTTTAGAAATATTTTAGGGTTCAATAGCAGGTGTTATTTATATAAGAATGAATTTAAATTATTAAAACAATAATAAACTTTTAAAAAAATGGTTGAGAATATAATTAATCAAATAAAAGAGACCGAAGAGAAGGCAAAGGATATTCTGGCTTCTTCAAAAAAAGAATATAAAAAAATTATAGAGGATGCATATAAAAAGTCTGAAAAAATAGTAAAAGAAGCTGAAGAAGAGACTAAAGCTATGATTGCCGGAGCTGAGAAAAAAGCAAAGGATGAAGCAGCCATAGAAGCTGAAAAAATGGAAAAAGATTATAGCAAAAAACAGGAGGAAATAAGAAATGTTTTTAATTCCAACTGCGAAAAAGCTATAGAGAAAATTATTCAGAGGATTTTAGGTTAATGGCAGTAGCTAAGCTAAGTAAACTTTTTATTATTTCCCATAAATCTGATACGAAAGCAGTTCTTAAAAAATTACAGAAAACTTCTATCTCTGTAGAAGTTTCTCCGTATACGGGGGAGATTAATCTGGATATTCCTGAATCCGGCGTGAGCAGGGAACACAATATTGAAGTGAAGAGTGCTCTGGAAATTCTAGGTTCATATAAAGGGGGCGGTAAAGAAGAGATAAAAAAAACCTTAACCCGCGCCGGCAAAATGGTAATAAAAAGAAGTGAGTACGAGGATATTTTAAAAGATGGAAATTTTGAAGGGATAATAAATAATATACTGGAAATTGGAGACGAGATTGGGACTCTCAGCGAGAAGATCGCCGGTGCAGGGCCCGAGATTAACCGGCTGAGGGATTGGATTTGCTATAAGGGTAAACTTGAAGATATAGGAGAGACTGATACCAGCACTATACGGCTGGGCATTATAAGGTACAGGGAAAATGATTTTGAAGAAATAAAAAAGAATCTGGATGAGAATAATATTGTATGTGAAGAGTTATGGTCAGATAAAAACAGCGCCCGCGTGATTTTAGCCTATCATAATCTGTTTGGAAAGGAAGCTGAAGAATACCTGGGGAGTATTAATTTTGAAGAAGCAGGACTGGAAGGTTACAGTGGTACTATCAATGAGAATTTAAATAAAATTAAAAAAAGCGTGGGTCTGAGCGAAGAAAGAAAAGAAAACTTACAATCTGAATTAAAAAAGATATCAGATAAGTATGAAAAAGTATTGACTGTTTACCTTGATTACATTGAAAATAACCTTGAAATTGAAGAAGCTGTAAGAAAGGGATTTTCGACAGAATCTGTTTCCTTTCACACTGCATGGGTAAAAAAATCGGAAGTGAAAAAGGCTATTTCCATGATTGAAGGCTTTAAGTCCGTAAGGGTGGTAGAAGTTCAGCCGGATAAGGATGAAAGTATCCCTGTTATGCTTGAAAATAAGCCTCTGTTCAGGCCATTTGAGATAGTGGTGGACCTTTATGGGGTTCCCCGTTATTTTGAGATTGACCCCACGCCTTTTGTTTCTTTATTCTTTGCTCTGTTTTTTGGACTGTGTCTTACCGATGCGGGATACGGGTTAATACTGGCAGCACTGGCCCTGATATTGTCCTATAAAATGAAAAGTGCCAGGAAATTCCTTATGTTAATTTTTGCCGGTGGAATCTTTTCTGTTTTTGCCGGAGCAATCTTTAACGGGTGGTTTGGCGACCTTCCGCAGTATCTGGGGATGGAAGGCTTTTTCTCCAGACTGGCTATACTCGGGGACCCTGTTAAGTCAAATGAAGGTTCTATGAATTTTTTCAGGCTGGCGCTGGCCCTCGGAGTGATTCAGGTAATATTTGGGCTTTTTATAAAATTTTTTGATAGCCTGAAAAGAAAAGACTGGGAGGCTGCATTTTTTGATGGTCTCCCCTGGATAATTATTATAATACCGCTGGTAATAATTTTATTATCCTCTCAAATAGGAGTAAATATGAAGCTGGTTTCCAGTCCTATTTTCCCGGCAGGAGTTATGAAGATTCTTATATGGCCGGTTATTATTGGTGCTATAATGATTATTCTATTTAGTGCCCGGGATATGAAAAGCTGGGGATTTAGATTATTCATGGGAGTTCTAAACCTGACTGTGGTCAATGGATTAACTTCTTTTTTGGGTGATTTTCTTTCCTATATCAGGTTGATGGCACTTGGCCTGGTCACTGCGGGCATTGGAGTGGCCATTAATACCATAGCATTCCAGTTAGGCTCGGTTCCTGTTGTGGGAATAGTAATATTAATTGTAATTCTGGTATTTGGTCATATTGCCAATATTGGAATTAATGTTTTAAGCGGTTTTGTGCATACTTTAAGACTGCAATATGTAGAGTTTTTCCCAAAATTTTATGCAGGAGGGGGAAGGCCTTTTAGAGATTTAAGAGATGAACATAAATATGTAACAATAATTGATTAGTATTAGGAGGAAAAATGACAGATTTATCGCTTGGTGTTACGGTTGCAATGTGTGGAGTGGGCTTTGCAGTTATTTTTGCCGGCATTGGTTCGATAGTTGGAATAGGATATCCTGCCAGAGCGGCAGCAGGCGTCCTTTCAGAAGACCCCGGCCGGTTTGGAAGTCTGTTCCTTCTGGTGGTTCTTCCGGGTACGCAGGGGTTTTATGGTTTTGTTGCTGCTTTTTTGCTTATTGGTAATATATCCAATATTGAAACCCTGGCGCAGGGCTGGCAGTTGTTTTTTGCCGCGCTGCCCATTGCTTTTACCGGTTTACTTTCCGGGATTCATCAGGGCAAGGTATGTGCGGCCGGCGTTAACCTGGTAGCTAAAAGGCCAAAGGAGGTTATGAAGGGAGTAATATATGCTGCTATGGTTGAGACCTATGCGGTGCTCGGCCTTCTTGTAACATTCTTTTTAAATAATCTTATAGAGTTCTAACAGGAGATGATAAATGTCAGATTTAGATAATGTTTCCAAAAAAGTTATGGATGACGCAATCAAGCAGAAGGAACGTGAGCTGGAAGAAGCCAGAAAGAAGGCTTCGGAAATAATAGAGCAGGCAAAGAAAAGGGCTCTGCAGGTTCATCGTGAGGGTAAGCGTAAATCCTGGGATAAATATAGAGAAGATTTAAAAATTGAGTTGTCCAAAATCAAATCAAGTTTAAATCAGAAAATACTCCTGTATAAAATTAATCTTGTTGATGAAGTGGTGAGAAAGGCAAAAAATCAACTGGAGGATATTGACAGGGAAGATTTTAAAAAAATGCTCAAAAAAAATATTGATGCCCTGGACATAAATGATGGGTATTACATCATAGGAAGTGAAGAAAAAAAGATTGACGGTAAAATGGTTGAGTCTGTGACAAATCTAAAAAAATTAGACGAAGAACCTGATTTTAAGAAAGGAATTAAAATAATCAGCGGGAAGGCTGAATATAATATATCTCCCGGAATTTTGATTGATTCGGATATTGATGACATAAGAATGGAGACAGCCCGTGTATTATTTGATAACAGCAGGGGGAGCAATAGTTGAAACAAATAAGTTATGATATAGAGGATGATAGTTTTTATCTTTTTACATCTGCAGAATTAATGACAAGAGAGGCAGAGCTTCTGGATAAAAGTAAAATTGATAGAATGTTAAAATCTCAAAACCCGGATGAATTAATGAGGCTGCTCAGGGATACGGTTTATTCAGGATATGCAGAGGTGCTGGCAAACCGGGGTAATATTGAATCAGTAATAGCCATTGAATATAAAAAAATTGCTGATTTTTTATTGAGGAACTTAAGACCATCCCACCAGGCTGCGGGAGAACTGTTATTTTTTGAAGAGAATATTCATAACATGAAAACTGTAATTAAATCAATTATTCTTGATGAGGATATGGAGAGGCTTTTTATTCCCGTATATTATTCTTACGGTAAGCTAAAGAATGGTTTAGAAACCGGTGATTATGGGGGTCTGAGCCAGCCGGTTTCCGATACATTGCAGTATGCAGCTGAAAAAATGAAAAGTGAGAAAAATAGTCGTATTTTAGAATTTGAGATAGAAAAATTTTATTTGAAGGAAATTTTTAAGTCTGTTGAAGAAACAGGCAGCAGGTTAATCAGGGATTATCTAAGGCATGTGATTGATATAATCAATATAAAAAACATTTACAGGAACCAGTATCTAAAGCAGGATTTAAGCAAGGATTATTTTTTACATGATAATGGCTCTCTTGCAGTTGACTTCCTGGTGGAATTTGTTGGAGAGAATATGGATATTTTCAGGAAAAAATTAGAGCAAACAGAGTATGCGGATTTAGCTGGCAGAGGAGCCCATGATCTTTATTCTGACGGTATATTTTCAACCTTTGAAAGGGAAGAAGATTTATTTTTTCTTGATTTTTTTAATCCGTTAAAATATACAGTTTCTAATATGGAGAAAATTTTTCATTTCTTTTTAAGGAAAAAAATGGAATTAAGATATTTGAATATTATATTTACAGGTGTTCTTTATGGAATTGATGTTGGAAAAGTAAGAAGCAAGATAGGGATTTAAATGGATGTAAAAATAGCCGCATTTGGAGAAAAAGATATAATGCTTATTTTTAAAGCAGCGGGGATTGATGTCTTTCCTTTAAGCGGTGATATCAGTGAAATTGATGAAGCCGAGAAAAAATTCAGGCAACTGGTAGGTAGCAATTATGGAATTATATTTGTTACCGAGACGGTAGCGTTAAAGCTGGATCATTTAATAAGAGAGTTCTCGGAAAAGTTTCAGCCTTCGGTAGTGGTAATCCCCGGCCCGGGGAAAAGGAATAATTACGCGGTTAACGATTTAAGAAGAATAATAATAAAAGCTATTGGAGTTGACATAATGACAGAGAAAGAAATAGGAGTAATTAAATGAATAATTTGGGTAAAATTGTAAAGGTAGCGGGCCCACTGGTTGTAGCTGAGGGAATGTACGGTTCCAGAATGTTTGATATAGTTTACGTTTCTGATAAGAAGTTAATGGGTGAGATAATTGAATTAAAAAAAGACCTTGCTTCCATACAGGTTTATGAAGAAACCGAGGGGATAGGCGTCGGAGAACCTGTGTATCTCAGCGGAAGGCCTTTAACGGTAGAACTGGGACCGGGTATAATACAGTCTATTTACGACGGGATCCAGAGGCCACTTGATGTAATATATGAAAAGATGGGGAACTTTATAACCAGAGGTGTTTCTGCTCCGGCACTGGACAGGAAGAAGAAATGGAGATTTCAACCTGTTGCCGCAGCGGGAGATAGAGTTAGTTATGGTGATTTTCTCGGGTTCGTTGAGGAAACAGAGGTGGTAAGGCATTATATCATGGTCCCGGAGGGAATAAGCGGGGAAATTAAATCAATTAATAAGGGTGAATTTACTGTTGAGGAAACGGTAGCTGTTATAAAGGGCGAAAAGAATGATATAGAGCTAAATATGATGCAGAAGTGGCCCGTTAGAAAGCCGAGGCCTTTTTTAAGCAAGATGAGTCCGGATATGCCACTGTCAACCGGTCAACGGGTCATAGACATGTTTTTCCCCATTGCCAGGGGCGGGACAGCATGTGTTCCCGGTCCATTTGGCTCCGGTAAGACTGTAATCCAGCACCAGCTGGCCAAGTGGGCCGATGCCGAGATTATAGTATATATAGGCTGTGGCGAAAGGGGCAATGAAATGACCGATGTTCTTATGGAGTTTCCCGAGCTGGTTGACCCGAAATCCGGGGTTTCTCTTATGAAAAGAACAGTCCTGATTGCCAATACCTCCAATATGCCGGTTGCTGCCAGAGAAGCATCTGTTTATACGGGAATAACTATAGCTGAGTATTTCAGGGATATGGGGTACTCGGTGGCTCTGATGGCTGATTCAACATCAAGATGGGCAGAAGCAATGAGAGAAATATCCGGCAGGATGGAAGAGATGCCCGGGGAAGAAGGTTATCCGGCGTATCTAAGTGCAAGGCTTGCTTCATTTTACGAGAGGGCCGGTATGGTAAAATGCATTTCGGAGGCCAATCAGAGGACGGGGGCATTGTCTGTTATTGGCGCTGTTTCCCCGCCTGGAGGGGATCTATCCGACCCCGTGGTGCAGGCTACATTAAGGGTGGTAAAAGTTTTCTGGTCACTTGAAGCTCATCTGGCATACAGCAGGCACTTTCCTGCAATATCGTGGTTAAATTCTTATTCTCTTTATATTGACAATATAAAAGAATATGTCGCCAGGAATGTCCACGAGGATTATTTTGACCTCAGGGCAGAAGCTATGAGGATTCTTGAAAAGGAATCAGAGCTGGAAGAAATTGTTCGCCTGGTAGGGGTAGATGCTCTTTCAGGGCCTGACCGTTTAATAATGCTTACAGCAAGAATGTTAAGAGAAGACTTTTTGCATCAGATCGCTTTTCATGAAGTAGATACTTATTCATCAATTGAAAAGCAATATAAGATGATAAGTGTAATTATATATTTTTACAACCGGGCAAATCATAGTTTAAGTATGAATGCTGATATTAAAGATATTGAAAATATGAAGGTCAGGGATAAGATAGCAAGAATGAAATATATAAAAAATGAAGACATAGACAGCATTGATAGAATCAAAGAAGACATAGAAAAAGAAGTTACTTCAATATTAGAGGAGTGAGAATGCTAAAAGAATATAAAAGTATAACCAGTATTTCCGGCCCGCTGCTGCATGTTGAAGGAGTAGAGGGCGTTAAGTATGATGAAATGGTTGATATAAGGCTTGATGATGGCAGCATAAGGAATGGAAGGGTGCTTGAAGTCAACAGGGATAATGCGCTTGTGCAGGTATTTGAGGGCACATCCGGAATAGATTCCAGAAATACCAGGGTGCGGTTTCTGGGAAGGGGAACCCATGTCTATCTTTCTCCTGATATATTGGGCAGGGTTTTTACAGGTCTGGGTAAACCAATGACTGAAAATGACAGAATTATTCCTGAAGAAAGCCGGGATATAAATGGTGCGCCTATAAATCCGTATGCCAGAGATTACCCCAATGAATTTATTCAAACCGGAATATCTTCGCTGGATGGTTTGAATACACTGGTAAGGGGACAGAAATTACCAATATTTTCCGGTTCAGGATTACCCCATAACAGGATTGCTGCACAGATTGCAAGGCAGGCTACAGTCCTGTCAGATGAAGAAGAATTCGCAGTTGTTTTTGTGGCCATAGGAATAACATTTGAGGAATCCGAGTATTTTATTAATGATTTCAAAAAAACGGGTGCCATAAACAGAACGGTTCTGGTATTAAATCTTGCCGATGACCCGGCAATTGAAAGGATCGCAACCCCGAGGGCAGGGCTTACTTTTGCTGAATACCTTGCTTTTGAAAAAGATATGCATGTGCTGGTTATTTTAACCGATATGACCAACTACTGCGAGGCGCTGAAAGAAGTATCGGCTGCCAGGAAAGAAATTCCCGGAAGAAGGGGATACCCGGGGTATTTATATACCGACCTTGCCACTATTTATGAAAGAGCCGGCAGAATTAAGGGTAAAAAAGGCTCAATAACCCAGATCCCGATACTTACCATGCCCGAGGATGACAAAACTCACCCAATTCCGGACCTTACAGGATACATTACTGAAGGACAGATTATATTATCAAGGTCTCTTCATAAGAAAAATGTTTCTCCCCCTATTGATGTTCTGCCATCGCTTTCAAGACTTAAGGACAAGGGCATAGGTCAGGGGAAAACAAGAGAGGATCACGCGGATATATTCAATCAGCTATATGCGGCATATGCGCGGGGAAAGGAAGTAGAGGAGCTGGCTGTAATTCTGGGAGAAGCAGCACTGACGGATATGGATAAGCTATATCTGGATTTTGCAGAGAAATTCGAGGCCAGGTATGTTTCTCAGGATGAGTATGAAAACAGGACCATAGACTGTACCCTTGATTTAGGCTGGGAACTTTTAAGCATTTTCCCGAGAGGAGAATTAAAAAGGATAAGTACGGAGTATCTGGATAAATATCTTTCTAAATTTAAAACTGAAGAAGGAAATAATGAGGGTGATTAGATGCTTTTAAATGTTAATCCCACCAGGATGGAACTGCTTGGATTGAAAAAGAGGCTGGGGCTTGCCCGGAGGGGTCATAAACTTCTTAAGGATAAAAGAGACGAGCTTATGAGACAGTGGCTCGAGATAGTGGACGAGGTAAAGAAACTGCGGTTTTCAATTGATAAAGAGTTCCAGGCCATACTGGAAAGATTTGCCCTGGCAAAGGCGTATTCGGGGACCAGTCAGACAGAACAGGAGTTTCTCATTCCTTCAAAAAAAATAATGATTTCTGTTAAAAAGAAAAATGTGATGAGTGTTAACATACCGGTCTATGTCAGGGAAGTAAGCGAAAATATAATTCCTTATGGATACATAAATACTTCGGGAGAAATGGATATAGTCCTCAGTGATTTTGAAAAGTTTATAGATAAACTTCTTGACCTTGCCGAAAAAGAGAAAATGCTGCAGCTTATGGCCTTTGAAATTGAAGAGACAAGAAGAAGAGTAAATGCACTTGAGTATAAATTAATACCTGATATGTCCGAAACCATAAGTTATATATCTATGAAACTGGGTGAAACCGAACGTTCCAATACTGTAAGGCTCATGAGGGTAAAAGAAATTGTAAGGAACCAGTAATTAATTATAGTGTGGTATAAACAGGAAATTCTTCAGATAGATTCTTAACTTTTTTACCTATATCTTTTAGTATTATATGGTTGTCTCTGTTTTTTAGCGCCGAGGAAATAAATTCACCTACTTTATACATTTCTTCCACGCCCATTCCCATGGTTGTAACAGCAGGGGTTCCTATTCTTATGCCGCTGGCTATAGTGGGACTGAGTTTATCAAACGGGATTACATTTTTATTAACTATTATTCCTACAGAAGTTAATGTATCTACTGCTTCAGAACCGGTTATTTTTTTACCGGTTAAATCTATTAAAAATAAATGATTATCGGTTCCGCCGGATACAATTCTAAAGCCTTCATTTTTCATATATTCACACAGGGCTCTTGAATTCTCTATTATCCGTCTGCTGTAATCTTTAAATGAATCTTTTAGAGCTTCTTTGAAAGCTACTGCTTTTGCTGCAATAATATGCATAAGGGGTCCACCCTGTACTCCCGGGAAAACCGAACTATCCAGAAGCTTAGAATATTTTTTATCGGCAATTATTAACCCGCCCCTGGGTCCCCTGAGAGTTTTATGGGTAGTTGCTGTGGTAAAATCTGCTACTTTAACAGCGTCCGGATGATAGCCGCTTACCATAAGGCCTGCAATATGAGCCGTATCGGCCATAAGATAACAGCCTGCCTCATCAGCAATTTCCCTGAACTTTTTAAAGTCAATTATTCTGGAATACGAGCTTGCGCCTGCTATTATGAGTTTTGGTTTGATGGTCATAGCAATTTTTTTAATATTATCATAATTTAGTATTTCAGTTTCAGGGTCAACGTTATAAGTGTGTATCTCATAATACCTGCCGCTCAGGTTCTGTTTGTGACCGTGGGAGAGATGTCCTCCATCTCTGAGGTTCATGCTCAGCACCTTATCTCCGCAATTTAAAACACCCAGGAGGACCGCAAGGTTGGCGTTTACCCCGCTGTGGGGCTGGACATTACAATAATTTGAACCAAATAGCCTGTTGGCCCTGTTTATGGCCAGTTGCTCGGCGTCATCCACATTCTCACAGCCCGCGTAGTATCTGGAGCCGGGATAACCCTCGGCGTATTTATTGGTAAGTACGGAACCCATGGTTTTTATAACTTCCATGGAGGCAAAATTTTCTGAAGCTATAAGAATGATCTGGCTCCTCTGTCTTTTTATCTCATTTTCTATAATCTTTTTTATCTGGGTATCTTCTTCTGTATTCAAGGTGTGATTTTTATGTTTTCCTGGATTACTCATTGCAGGTCTGTTCCCTTTCTTCAATTTTTTTTATTTTATTAATTCTGTTTAAATGTCTCTTTTCACTGCCCGGGGGCGTGTTTAGAAATGTTTTTGTTATTTCAATACAATTTTCAAGTGACAGAATTCTTGCTCCCATACACAATACATTTGCGCTGTTGTGTTCCCTGGCGAGCGTTGCACTCCGGACATCACAGCACAAAGCAGCACGTATTCCCTTTACCTTATTGGCGGATATGCTCATGCCTATTCCGGTGCCGCATATAAGTATTCCGGCATCGGCATCTCCGCAGGCTACTATTATGGAAACTTTTTCTGCAAAATCGGGATAATCTACACTTTCAGAGCTGCTGGTTCCAGTGTCTTCTACGCTGTGCCCCATGGATTCTATCACTTTTATCAAACTGTCCTTATAATCAAATCCTGCATGGTCTACCCCTATTGCAATTTTCATAAATTCACATCCTTTTTACATAATTATTTTCATCTTAAACTCTGTAATATTATATTCTAATTAATGAGATAATCCAAAAATATCCCTGTTTTTTTACATTAAAATAAAAATTTTTTTTATCAATTTTTCAGTGTTTCAATAATATCATGAAATTTAATTCTTCCTTCTCTTATTAAAACAGGCCTATCATCAGTGACGTTTACAATAGTTGATTCACCACCGGGTAGAACAAATTTATACTCTACCAGGAGAGCTACCTGTTTTTTAATTCTAGCAGGTATATCCTCCATTTTCCCGGGGTATTTTTTTGTGCCTGATATATTGGCGCTGGTAGATATTATGGGGCCACAGATATTTATTAAATCCCTCAAAAATCTGCAGTCAGCTACACGCAGGGCAATGGTAGACTTACCGCCGGTGATAAATTCTTTTAAATTTTCTCTTTTGTTGAAAATTAAGGTAAGTGGCCCGGGTTTTTCAGTGTCCCAGAATTTTTTAATTATTATTTTTGTTGCCGGGTTTATGTCACGGGTAAAAATTTTTAAATCATCGGGATTTGAAATCATTATTATAAAAGGTAAATCTTTATTTCTTTTCTTAATTTTATATATTTGTTTTATCGCATTTTCATGGTCATATTTACAGCTCAGACCATATATTGTACCGGTGGGAAGAATTACTATCCTGCCCCTGGATATAATTTCAGCGATTCTGTTTATTTTAGATATGTCAGTAATCTTATTGAGATTATCAATTTTTATTATGCTCATAAAAATGTATACAGACTGTTTTTAATATATACTATTTTTTAAATAAAAACGAAAATTGAGAATAAACCGGGATAGATAATTTTTTATAAAAAAACTTAACATTTAGTCCAATTAGATTTAGTATATCATAGAAAGTTTAATAAGTATTGCAGCCGGTAAAGGCGGCAGAAAATATAAATTTTTATCATAATTTGTCTGGAGATATTAAGAATGTTAGATACACGTCCGTCATGGCATGAATATTTTGCAATAATAACAAGACAGGTGGCATCAAGGTCCACCTGCCTGAGAAGAAAAGTTGGTGCAATCATAGTAAAAGACAATAGGATTCTTGCAACAGGTTACAATGGTGCACCGAGAGGGGTAAGAAGCAGCCTTGAAATTGGAACCTGCCTGAGAGAAGAACTCGGAATACCCTCTGGAGAAAGGCATGAAATATGCAGGGGCCTCCACGCAGAGCAGAATGCAATTATCCAGGCGGCATACTACGGGGTGTCCATAAAAGATTCTGTTATCTATACTACAAACCAGCCCTGCGTTCTCTGTGCTAAGATGATAATAAACAGCGGAATCAGAAAAATATATTATTTTGAAGAATATCCCGATACACTTGCCGTGGAACTTCTTAATGAAGCGGGAGTTGAACTAATAAAACTTGACTTTTAAATACTGCCCTCTTTAGACTGCAGATTTAATCCAAGGCAACTGTTGTTTTTTAATTAATCTTTATTTGTTATAATAGCGGTTACTTTTTGTGAGGGGAAGTTTTTTTATGGAAAAGTTTGTTATAAATGGCGGTAAAAGGCTGTCCGGAAAAGTTAAAATAAGCGGTGCCAAAAACTCTGCATTAAAATTAATAGCAGCCTCTATCCTTTCAAGCGGCAGGACTATACTGAGAAATGTACCGGAAATTAAGGATGTCAGCATTATGCTAGAAGTTATGAGGAATCTTGGCGCTATAGTAAATATAGATAAAAAAAATAAAGAAGTTGAAATTAATCCGGATAGTATCAATAGCTATGAAGCGCCATATGAGCTGGTCAGGAAAATGAGGGCTTCAATACTGGTGGCCGGCCCGCTGCTGAGCAGATTTGGTAAAGTCAGAGTGGCCATTCCGGGTGGGTGTAACATAGGCTCCAGACAGATTGACCTGCACCTCAAGGGTTTTAAAGAACTTGGTGCGGAGTTTTCTGTGGAGCATGGTTATGTTAACTGCGAGATTAATGGCAGTAAGGAAGGAGGTAGGCTCCGCGGTACAGTAATTAATCTTGATTTTCCTTCAAGAGGAGCCACTGAGAATATAATGATGGCAGCCACCCTGGCGGAGGGGCGAACAATCATAAATAACGCTGCAAGAGAGCCCGAAATAACCGACCTTGCCTGTTTTCTAAATTCAATGGGCGCGGATATTATGGGAGCGGGAACCTTTTGTATCACTATAAATGGGGTAAAACACCTCGCGGGAACAGATTACAGAGTCATGCCCGACAGCATTGAGGCGGGTACTTTTATTACAGCGGCAGTCTTGTGCGGGGATAGAGTAGAAATTGAAAATGCAAGATGGAAGAACCTTGAAGTATTTTATTTCAAATTAAAAGAAATTGGTGCGAATATTTCTATTATAGATGAAAATAATATAAGGGTGGAAAAAGCTCAGGGTAAATATAAGCCCACCAATATCAGCACTTTACCCTATCCGGGTTTTCCAACAGATTTGCAGCCGATAATTTCAGTTTTTCTTTCTATTGTCCCGGGTGTATCTGTACTGACCGAAAATGTATTTGAAAACAGGTTCATGTATGTAGATGAATTAAACAGGATGGGGGCCAGTATAAAGATTGATGGCCACCACGCCGTCATAAGGGGAGTTAAAAAATTATCGGGAGCTCCGGTCAGGTCTTTTGACCTGAGAGCCGGCGCAGCTATGGTGCTCGCGGGCCTTGTAGCTGAAGGAGTTACGGAAGTAAGCGATATATATCATATTAAAAGAGGTTATGAAAATTTTGAGCAAAAGCTAAGACAGCTCGGTGCAGATATAAGAGTAAAAAATTAAAGCTACCCGGCGGGTAGTGGTTATAATTATATCAGGCAGACTGTTATGGCAATTAGAGTAAATGGAAAGAAATAAAAATAGATTGGAAGATGAGGGCAAAATAGAAGGCAGGATCAGGCCGGAAGAAAATGCAGGTAAAAAAATAAACGGGGGCCGGTTTAAGAGGCTGCCACTATATTTAAGAATAATAATAGTGGTGCTGTCTGTGATAATACTTATTGGCGGGGTAGCAGCGGGGGTATTCTTTTATTACATTAACTCGGTAAACAGAACCATAAACTCAATCAATACCGCAGAAATTAAAGATATGCTCGCTCCAATAGAATCACCGGAAGAGCCGGTTACCATAATGGTTCTGGGCAGGGATACCAGAGATGCTGAAAATGATGCCGGCAGGGCTGACATTATAATGCTGTTTCACCTGGACCCGGAGAAACAAGCCTGCAGCCTCCTCTCAATACCCAGGGATTGCTGGGTTGAAATACCCGGTTATGGCGAAGATAAAATAAATGCCGCCTATGCTTATGGGGGCGAAGAACTTATGATTAAAACAATCAATTCGTTTCTCGGAGCAGAAATAAATCATTATGTTACCCTTGATTTTGATGGATTTGTAGAATTGATTGATGCAGTGGGTGGAGTGGATATTACTATTGAGAGGCCTATAGTGGACCCTAAGAGTGGCGCTAACTTTTCTGCCGGCAACCACCATCTTACCGGGGAGCAGGCGCTATCATATACCAGGAGCAGGTCTACTGAACTGGGGGATATTGGCAGGATACAGAGGCAGCAGCAGCTATTTAAGGAACTAGTCAGGCAGAAGTTAAATACAAAGTATTTGTCCAGCGTGCCTTATTATTTTAATATCCTGGTGGATAATACCAGAACGGACCTTGATATTCTGACCATTCTTAAATATTCAAAAGCGGTCCTGTCATTTAATTCTGAAGTCTTTGAAACTTCAATTATTCCTTCGCATCCGGACTGGAAAGGTGAGGGGACCATAAGTGTTCAGATTCCGGATAAAGAAGAAGCACGGGATATGTGGGACAGGGTAATAAAGGGTGAGCCGGCCAGTAGATATAATGCAGAGTATATTGAGGTGGACGAGATAGGGAATGTAATGACACAAAATAGTGAGTATAAATTTAAAATAAAAGTAAAAAATACCGGCGCTCTTGAATGGAACAGGAATGGTGATGAGCCAGTTTATCTTGGCTATCACTGGATAGATTTCAACAGCAGGGAGACAGTTGTTTTTGATGGGAAGAGAAGTATAATTCCCAGGGATGGAGTAAAAGTAGGTGATGAGGTATCCTTTGACCTGACTGTAATATCCCCTACTGAAGCCGGTGAATATATTTTGCAGGTAGACCTTGTACAGGAAGGGGTAACCTGGTTTTCTTTTCAGGGTGTTCCCCCGCTGGAAAAATTTATATCAGTTGATATCTCCTATGGTGCAAAATATGATGATGGGGGAGATACGCCAAATTACCTCGACTGCTCTGAGAAGTTTGAAGTAGAAGTTAAAGTAAGTAATAATGGATTTTTAAACTGGGAGTCTTCAGGAAGAGAGAGAGTGGCGCTGGGAACCCACTGGATAAACAGGGACACGGGAGAAGTCCTGATATGGGATGGTGATAGGGGGCTCCTTCCTTTTGATGTAGGCCATGATGAGGAAGCGAGGGTTAATATAGAGTTAAAGGCACCGGATGAACCGGGAAGATACACACTGCAGTATGATATGGTGCATGAAAGAGTTAGCTGGTTTTCGGAGAAGGGTGTAATACCGATGGAAGTTAATATAGATGTGGGCAGGATAGTTGATGAAAGAATAGCTAAAGAAACAACAGTAAAAATATTTAATGGAAATGGCATAAGCGGTGCCGCCGGTGAGATTGAGGAATACCTGGAAAGTTATGGTTTTAAAATATATGGTCTTTCCAATGCAGAAAATTTTAATTTTGAAAAAAGCATTATTATATATAATAAAGGGAATAAAGAAAAAGCCGAAGAGATGTCACTCGTTTTTGAAAATTTGGAAATTTATGAATATAATAAGTCCTGGAATTTTTATAAAACCGGTGCAGATTTGATGTTTATAACAGGAAAAGATTACAGTGATATAATAAGATAGTTACTTATTATTTTACCTTTAAAGTTAATATAAAGATAAATGAAAAATAAACCTATTTTTAAAATAGCGGGACAGATTGTATTTGATGTCCTGATAATATTTTCATCATTTGTAATTTCGTTTTTTTTAAGGGGTCAGATAGACCCTACTGATACTACAGGCCTGTTCTTAGAGTACTCAGATTCTATGGTGTGGTATGTTATCATAGTAATAGTGGTCAGGATAGTGATGCTGTGGCTTTTCGGGACATACAGGAGGGTCTGGAAGTATGCTTCTTTAAAAGATATGGTAGCCATAGTTGAAGCTATTACCCTTGGTTCCGTGGTACTGGCGGTTATTTTTTATATTTTGAGTTATCCCATATACTTCTTTGGGTTTGAGATAAACTTTTCTCTCCGCTTTTTCCCCAGAAGCATATTTATAATTGATTATCTGCTTACGCTTCTACTTATAACGGTATCAAAATTTTCAGAAAGGTTCTTTAACGAACTGAAATTCGGGAATTTAAGCACCAGAAAAAAGAGGGTATTGATTATAGGAGCCGGTGATGCCGGAGAGATGATAGTCCGGGAAATGATAAGACAAAAAAATAGTGACTATACGCCTGTGGGTTTCCTGGACGATGACTATTCAAAAATAAAAAACAGGATACACGGGGTAAGTGTACTGGGGCCGGTATCAGAGATGGAGGAGATAGTTAAAAATTATTCCATTGACGAAGTGATAATAGCCATGCCCTCGGCTTCGGGTAGAGTAAGAAAGGAAGTAGCCGTAAGGGCAAGGAAACTGGGAGTTAACTGCAAAACACTGCCCAGCCTTTATGAGATTATTGATGGAAAGGTTTATCTATATCAGGTCAGGGACATAGAAATTGAAGACATTCTGGGCAGGGAGGCCATAAATATAAAAATTCCCGAGGTGGTATCCGAGATAAAAGATAAAACTATCCTTGTCACTGGAGCAGGCGGTTCTATAGGTTCTGAAATATGCAGGCAGGTTATAAGGTTCAAACCGGAAAAAATAATACTTGTGGACCATTCAGAAAATAATTTATTTTTAATACTGGAAGAGCTGGACAATAAATTTGCATTTGTGTCAACAGTTCCCGTTGTAGTTGACATAAGAGATAAGCAGGCTTTAAAAAGTGTTTTTAAGAGGTATAGACCCGACATAGTGTTTCATGCTGCCGCGTATAAGCATGTGCCGTTGATGCAGCTTAATCCAAAAGCCGCTATTCTGAATAACTATCTCGGGACAAAAATACTGGCCAGACTTTCTATTGGATTTGGTGTTAAGAGATTTGTAATGCTTTCAACTGATAAAGCGGTAAAACCAAGAAATGTGATGGGCATATCAAAGTTACTTTCGGAAAAATATCTTCAGTCCCTGGGGAGTGTTAAAAATACGGGGTTTATGATTGTAAGATTCGGGAATGTTCTGGGAAGTATGGGGAGCGTGGTCCCGCTATTTAAAGAACAAATACAGTCAGGCGGGCCGGTGAGAGTCACCCATCCCAACATGAAGAGATATTTTATGACCATACCCGAGGCTTCTCAGCTTGTTATACAGGCCTGCATAATGGGAAAAGGAGGGGAGATATTTGTACTGGATATGGGGGAACCCATAAATATACTTGACCTGGCAAATAACATGATAAGAATTTACGGGCTGGAGCCGGGCAAGGATATTGAGATAAAATATACCGGCCCGAGGGACGGGGAGAAAATGGATGAGGAGCTGGTAAATGAAGGTGAGGAACTGGCTCTGACGGAATACAAACATATATATGAAGCAAGAAATAATGGTAAAGTAGATAAATTTAGCAGGGAAGAGATAATTAATATTTTATTTAACATTGAAAAAGAGATCCAGACTGATGACTACAAAAATCTATTCAGAGATTTAAAAAGAATAATCCCTGATTTTAACGGAGACAAGATGTGGCCCAGATTATATGAATAGTAGCAGATTTAGATAATATATGTTTTACAGGACTATAAAAAGAATTTTAGATACAATATTCTCAGTTATTTTAATTATACTTTTTATTCCTTTCTGGATTATTATCCCCCTGATAATTAAGGCTGATTCTAATGGGAATATATTATTCAAACAAAAAAGGGTAGGCCTGGACAGCGGGTATTTTACTATTTTTAAATTTAGAACTATGAAAGAGGGTACCCCTGATATTCCTACCGATGAGCTGGAAAATCAGAGGAACCTTTATACTGGAGCAGGAAAAGTCTTAAGGAGATTAAGCATTGATGAATTCCCGCAGCTTATAAATATATTAAAAGGTGATATGAGTTTTGTTGGTCCGAGACCGGCACTGTACAATCAGGACTTACTTATAAAGCTGAGGAAGGAAAAAGAGGTGGATAAAGTAAAACCCGGGGTGACCGGGCTCGCCCAGATAAACGGCAGGGATAACCTGTCAATCCCTGACAAAGTAATGTATGACTGGCAGTATGTAAAAAATGCTTCCCTGTGGCTGGACTTAAAGATATTTATGGCTACCATCAAAGCAGCAATTACAGGCAGAGGGATAAATCTTTAAAATACTTTTACTGGTATTTTTTAGCTTTCTATTTCCTTTATTAGTCTTTCAATACCCTGTTCAAAACTTAAAGGAGTGAAATTGAAATCATCTGAAGCTTCCTTGTATGAGTATGATTTATTTATACCCGCTCTCTCTACCTGGTCGGGAGTAAGCGCCGGGTTTTTAAAAACCCGGGCATAAATGGATGTAAAAAAAATCCCTGGCCCTATGGGTATTTTTATTACCCTGAACTTCTTTTTTAATTTTTCCCTGACAATTTCCAGCATATTATTATAAGTTAGAGGTTTTTCCCCGGGTAAATTATAAATTTTATTAAAAGTTTTTTTATTATCCAGAACTGACCCGACTGCTCTGGCGACATCTTCAATATATACTGGCTGGATTAAATTATTGCCATTTCCAAAGGTTACAAAAAAGCCTCTTTTTTTTATAAAATCAAGCATTTTTGAAAAATTTTTATCGTCTTTTGAACCATAAATCATTGAAGGTCTTAAGATAGTATAACAAAGCCCGGATTTTGTTATCAGGTTTTCAGAAGCTAACTTATTATCCTTCACTTTATTATCCAGTGGAGTTAAAACTGTTGTAGAACTGATAAAAACAACTCTCCTCAGCCCGGCCCTGATGGCTGCGCTGATAAAGTGTTTAACGAGTTCTGTGCGTTCAAGGTCTACCATGTAAACCGCGCTTTCTGCTTTTTTAAGTGGGAATATTAATGAATCTACACTCTGAAGGTTCCCTGAACTGAATGTAATATCTTTTCCTGTTTTTTTTGCTGTTTCTTTAAGCTTTTGAGTGTTGCTGGATGCTCTTACGAGGCAGTTAACCGGGTAGTCTTTTTTTAAAATTTCTTCAAGAACCGGCGAGCCAAGGAAACCGGTGGCTCCAATCAATAAAATCATTTTTTTCCCTCTCTTCTCTATCTAAATAACACAGCTGTTATATTATAATAATAATATTATTAATATTAATATTGTGAACATTTTTGTCAATAAAACTGCTCCGGAAACTGTCCCTGTTCCGGAAGTTTGATACCCCGGGTTAAATTATAATGAATTTGTGTTATTATCTTATAAATTTGAATTAGTTTTATAAACTGGAAAGAAAAGGAAGATAAATACCGATGTTTTATATATATATAATAGCCGGAATTGTATTTATATTATTAGTTCTGTACTCATTTTTGTACGAGCCCACCAATTTTAAGCTATCGGAAATAAATGTCCTGGTAGAAGATAAAAATCCGGAGATTAACCCTGAAAAAACTGAGTTGAAAAATAATACCCGAAAACCCTTTCTTAGCATACTGCACCTATCTGATTTTCATTTGAGAAAGAATTTTAAAGGAAGAAAGTTATTTAATTTTATTCAGGGCCTGGGCCGATTGGAACCGGATTTTATTTTCATAACCGGCGACCTGCTTGGCGGAGCTGATGTAGATTATCTTATAGAAATGCTTTCTCCCCTGAGGGCAAAAGAAGGTAAGTACGCCATTTTTGGCGTGCACGACCATTATGATAAAGCACTTGTAGAATTTTTGAAAAATATGTTCAAAAGAAAAAGGAGATATAACAAAGAAAATGATATCGAGTATTTAGTTAAGAGGCTAAAAGATACCGGCGTTGAAGTTTTAATGAATGAAAAAAGATCGTTCCCCGTTAATCGTAATGGTATAAAAAATGTTGAAATAATCGGGCTTGATGACCCGGTAATAGAAAAAATGGATATTGATAAAGCATTTTCTGATTCTTTTAAAGAAGATATTAACCTTGAATTAGAAAGTAAAAAGGATTATAAGAAAATTTATGAGAGCGTATTCAGATTAAAAAAGGATAAAATACACAGGTTGCATGAAAGAGATAAACTGCGCATTGTACTCCTTCATACTCCTGACTCGGATTCAATAATAAGCCTGGCAAGAAGAAAAGCTGATATAATTTTTTGCGGACATACCCATGGAGGGCAGGTAAGGCTTCCATTTATCGGGGCGATAATTTCGGGATGCAAGATAAAAACAAAATTTGCATCGGGTCTATTTTATTTTAAGGATGTGGTTCTATTTATAACCAGAGGTCTTGGAGAAGGCAGATACACCCCGTTCAGGTTTTACTGCCAGCCGGAGGCCAATCTGGTAAGAATATATAAATAGTGTATATTTTAAAATATTATGTATTTTAGTGCTTCTTAAATAAAATTCTATCTTTATAAATATGGCCAATAAAAAAATAAAAAAGGCAAGAAGTTCCAGCCCGATATTAAAATTAACATTAATTATGGTATTTACTTTTATAGCGGGCTTTTTTATATTCTACAGCATAGATAACCCGGATTTTTTAAAGAGTAAGTTTTCCGCTCTTTCTGGAGAAAGTGAAAGCGAAGAAGCCATAGAGGCCCCGGGCTCAGACGGGGGTGTCCAATCCGCCGTAAGTAGTGAAGGGCCGGATTCAGCCAGTGAGCCGGCGGGATTTGAAACCGAAGAAAACGAGATTAAAGACAGCAGCGCAGAAGAGGTAATTTCTACCGGCAGTGATGGTGTAGAAAGTGATGATAACAATAAAAGAAGTTTATCTTTGTGGCAGAAAATCATGGGATTTATTGCCGGTCTTACAGGTAAAGGGGACGTTATGGAAGGGGAGGAAGTATATCCTTCAAGTATTGAGATAAATTTTTATTTTTCAGGTGTTGGCGAAGAAAAAAAACTGGTTTCAGAAAAGAGAACCATAAATGCGGGGAGTCCTGGTATTGCTGCGCAGAATGCGGTTAAGGAGCTTCTTAAGGGCCCCGTTAAATCATATCACTTCCCGGTAATACCGGCAGGGACGGAGCTAATTGGAGTGGAGGCTATTGATAATATAGCCAAGGTTGACCTTTCCCGGGAATTTCTTGAGAACAGCCTGGACACCAGGATACTGGATGAATACATAATTTATTCCATGGTAAATACATTAACAGAAATTCCGGGAATAGAAGGGGTTATTTTCTATATTGAGGGAGTAAGAATTAAAGTTTACGGGAGCATTGATTTATCCATTCCGGCTATAAGGAATAAAGAGTTGATAAATGAAGAATAAAACAGAACTTAAACTGGAGGTGAATTTTGTTGTACAGGATTGGAGTGGATGTCGGAGGAACATTTACAGATTTTGTGGTATATAGCGAAGATGAAGAGAAAATCAGGGTATTTAAAATTCATTCCGACAAAAATACTCCGTGGCTTCCAATAGTTAACATGATTAATAAAGAAATAAAAAATAAAGCTAACATAGCCGATATACGTCACGGTACAACTATTGGAGTTAATGCAATAATTGAGAGAAAGGCAGGCAAGACTGCCCTGCTTACAACAAGTGGTTTTAGAGATTTGCTTGAAATTGGCAGGCAGAGGCGCCCGCATCTTTATAATCTTCATATAAAAAAACCCTATCCTTTAGTCCCCCGGTATTTAAGAATACCCATAACAGAGAGAATAGATAATAATGGAAGAGTTATATCCCCCCTTAACAAAAAAGAAGTTCTGGAAAGCATAGATAAATTAAAGCAGGAAAAGGTAGAATCCGTGGCGGTTCTGTTTTTAAATTCTTATGCTAATGGAAAAAATGAAGAGGAAACCGGCAAAATACTAAAAAAAAATTTACCCGGAGCATATATTTCTCTGTCTTCAGAGGTAATTCCTGAATTTAGAGAGTATGAAAGGTTATCCACAACAGTTCTTAATGCCTGTATAGGCCCGCTTTTTAAAAATTACCTGGATAACTTTTTATCTGAATTAGAAAAACTTAACATCAGGGCGCCTTTATTTATATGCCAGTCCGATGGAGGATTAATATCACCGGAGGGTGTTACAGAACTTCCGGTAAGGACATTATTTTCCGGTCCTGCAGCAGGAGTAATCGGAGCATCATTTTTATACGGCAGTGGTAATAAACAAATGGGTGATAAAACTGGTGAAGAAAGCCTTATAACCCTGGATATGGGAGGAACCAGTACAGATGTGGCAATTATTTCGGGCTCAAATCCAGTAAAGACCACCGAGAAAGAGATTATGGGTTATCCGGTTAAATTTCCTGCGGTAGATGTTTCTACCATCGGGGCCGGTGGAGGAAGCATAGCCGCCGTTGACGAAGGCGGGTTCTTAAGAGTGGGCCCCGGGAGTTCCGGTGCAGAGCCCGGTCCGGCCTGTTATGACAGGGGAGGGGACAATCCTACAGTTACTGATGCCAATCTGGTTCTCGGTACTATTGGTATAAAAACTATGCTCGGTGGCAAAATGAAGCTAAATCCGGATAGGGCAAAAGAAGCTATAAAAAGCCTGGTTTCCGGGCCACTAAATATCTCTTTAATTGAGGGAGCGTGGTCAATAATCCGTATTGTAACCTCGGATATATCGGAAGCAATAAGGAAAATAACTATATCAAAAGGTTTACATCCCGCAGATTTAGAGCTTGTTGCTTACGGAGGAGCGGGGCCGATGCATGCTGCTATGATTGCAAAAGAACTGGGGATAGCCAGAATTATAATTCCTGAGATACCGGGAGCTTTTTCTGCCGAAGGTCTTCTTTATAGCAATTCCACCATAGATTTTGTAAAAACCATAAAGGGAGCAAAAAAAGAAAGCATATCCGGCATTATTTCAAATTTTAAAAGCAGGGCAGAAAAATGGTTTAGAACGGAAAATATTCCATCCGGCAGGCGGAGGCTGGAATGGTCCCTTGATATAAGGTACAAAGGACAGAATTATGAGTTAAACATCCCGGTATCCGCTGAAGATATAAAATGCCTGGAGGATTACAGGATAGATGCAGTAAAAGAGATTTTTTATAAAAAGCATTACAGTGTTTACGGGTATAAGCTTGAGGATAGAGACATAGAGATAATAAATTTAAGATTGAGATGTACCGGGGTTTTATCACTGCAGGCAAGACACAGGATTTACAGAGAAATAAAGGGCAGTAAATCCCCGGGTAAAATAGCCAGGAAATTTAGAGATGTTTATTTTACCGGGGATAATAAATCTTTAAAAACTCCGGTATATGAGAGAAGAAGCCTGCCCGAAGGATTTGTGATTAAAGGTCCTGCCATAATAGAACAGTTTGATTCAACTATAGTTATTCCACAACAGAGTGAGGGCAGGGTTATAGATGATGGAAGCATTATTTTAAGAGTATAGCATCTAACGGGACAAAGGTTTGAAATTTATCCGGAGAAAATAAAACTTTCTTAAAAGATAAGAGTTTAAGGGCAATAAAAAGAGGTAAAGTTAGCTATGGAAGATAGCGCTGATATTATAACTGCAAAAGTAATAGGTAATCGTCTAAAAACAATAGCAGAACTTATGGGCGAGGTTCTGGTAAGAAGTGCTTTTTCGGCCAATATAAAGGAAAGAAGGGACTGCTCAACTGCTGTTTTTGATGCCGGAGGGAGGCTGGTGGCGCAGGCGGAACATATTCCCCTTCACCTGGGCTCAATGATGGGACTGGTAAAAGAAGTACTGGAGCGTTTCAGAGGAAATATAGAGCCGGGTGATGTGTTTATTGCCAATGAACCTTACTGCGGCGGTACTCATCTCCCCGACGTGACCATTATTTCACCTTATTTTGAGTGTAACAGGCTGGTTAATTTTACTGCCAATATAGCCCATCATTCAGATATCGGGGGAGCGGTACCGGGAGGTATTGCCGGCAATGCTAAAACTATATATGAGGAGGGCCTGAGAATAACACCGGTAAAACTGGTAAGAGCAGGCACAATAGATGAGAACCTGCTTGATTTTATAGTAAAAAATTGCAGAGTCCCGGATGAGAGATACACCGACCTGAAGGCACAGATAGCCACCAATAAAGTCGGGATAAGATATCTGGGCGAACTTTATGCCAGATATGGCGAGGAAGTGGTGGAAGGTTCAATTGAAAAATTGCTTTCCTATACCGAGAAAAGACTTGGGGCAAAAATTAAAAAAATTCCGGATGGAAAATATTTCTTTGAGGATAAGTTAGACGATGATGGGGTATCGGATAACCCCATTCCCATAAAAGTTTGCATAAAGGTAAACAGCGGGAAGTTAAAAGTTGATTTTACCGGCAGCGGCCGCCAGAGCGGTGGCGCAATAAATGTGGTAAGGTCCGCTCTTGTTGCCACGGTATATTATGCAGTCAAAGCTTTTTTGGACCCTGAGCTACCGGCAAATGAGGGCCTTAAAAGAGTGGTAAGCATAAAAGCGCCTCCCGGGAGCATAGTAAATCCACGTGAACCGGCGGCGGTGGGGGCGAGAACCGATACCTGTCAGAGAGTAGCCGGTACCATGATAGGTGCTTTTAATAAGGCAATGCCAGAAAAAGCAATTTCAGGTTCAAATGATGCCAGCACCGCTATTGTACTGTCAAAAGAGAAAGAATTTGTCTATGTAGAAGCAGTGGGCGGGGGCTCCGGTGCTTCTGAAAGCGGGGACGGTCCTGATGGGGTGCAGGTTCATGTTACTAATACCTCAAATCTGCCCATAGAATCTTTAGAGGCGGAATTTCCTATCAGGGTCTTAAGCTATGAGTTCATACCGGACTCCGGCGGTAAGGGTAAATACAGAGGTGGCCTGGGAATCAGGAGAAAGATTGAGATACTTGAAGATAATGTAGCGTTTTCTTCCCATGGAGACAGGCATAAATTTCCTCCCTGGGGATGGAACGGAGGGGAAGACGGCAGGTGCGGGAGATTCTTAATTAATGGTAAGACCGTGCCATCCAAATGTTCAAATATAATGCTTAAAAAAGGTGATACTGTAGTTATTGAGACACCGGGCGGCGGTGGTTTTGGAAATCCTTCTGACCGCCCGCCCGGCCTTGTTGAGAAGGACGAAAAAAACGGAAAAGTCACCCGTTTTTAATGACTGGAAATTTGTGATGGAAAGATACTGATTATGAGGATAATACGGGCTCAATAAATGTTCTCTTATTTATATTTAAGAAAGGATTTTTAAATAAATTAAAAAATTTATAAAAAATTTTATAAAAGGGGGGAATTTGAAGGTACTTATAACCGGAGGAGCAGGATTTATCGGTTCAAATATAGCGGATGCAATGCTGGAAAAAAATTATAAGGTGGTTATCGTAGATGACCTGTCAAATGGGAAGAAAGAAAACATACCCGGGGAAGCAGTTTTTTACAGGTGTGATATCAGGACCAAAAAAATATATGATATATTAAAGACAGAAAAGCCGGATATTGTAATTCATAATGCAGCACAGCTGAGTGTCAGGATATCAGTTGAAAATCCACTTCTGGATGCAGATATTAATGTAATGGGAGGGCTTAATGTGATTAATGCATGCAGCGCCTTTAAGGTTAAAAAATTAATATTTGCCTCTTCAGGGGGGACAGCATACGGTGAGCAGGAGTACTTTCCTGCAGATGAGAACCATCCCACTCACCCGATATCTCCCTACGGGGTGGCGAAGCTGGCCACCGAAAATTATCTTTATTATTTTCATAAAACATGTGGCCTTAAATACATATCCTTAAGATATGGAAACATATACGGTCCCAGGCAGGACCCCTATGGAGAAGCAGGGGTGGTGGCAATATTTTCAACTAAAATTCTGGGTGATAAAAACCCCACCATCAACGGGGATGGGCTCCAGACAAGGGATTATGTTTATGTGGGGGATGCAGTGAATGCGAATATAAGGGCTATTGAAAGTGATTTCGTTGGCGCATTAAATATAGGAACGTCTGAAGAGACCAGCGTTGTGGAACTTTTTAAAATTTTAAAGAAAGTATCGGGGAAGGATTATATAGAAGAGATCCACGGGCCTGCCAGAAAGGGAGAGCAGAGAAGAAGTAGTCTTTTGTATAATAAAGCAAAAGAGATAATGGGCTGGAGACCGGAAGTCTCAATTAAAGAAGGGCTCAAGCTAACCTACAACTGGTTTAAAAATCACTAACTTTTAATAAATTATTTACAGGGATACAGATCGGATAGTAATTGCGATGATAAATAATTATGTATTGATATTTATATATAACTAAACTATAATACATAATTATGTTTAACACATTACAACAAAGAGAAATTTTTCATTTAGAATTTTTACGATGGTTCAGCCGAAAGATAGAAGCAAGATATTATACTATTAAAGGTGGAGCGAATTTACGTTTTTTCTTTAATAGTGTCCGTTATTCCGAGGATATGGATGTTGATATATCAGATGTAGCAGTAGACGTTCTTCAGAATGTGGTATTGGGCATACTTCTTTCGCAATCATTTAAGAATATTTTTAATTATTACAATATTGAAAATATTATTGCTCCTGATATTGAGAAAGCAAAACAAACAGAGACTACCCAGAGATTTAAAATCCACCTTATAACATCTGCAGGAGAGAATCTTTTTACAAAAGTTGAATTTTCACGGAGAGGCATAAAAACAGGTGTTATTGTACAGTCTGTTTCGGACCACATACTGCGCCCTTATAAATTAGCACCTCTTATTCTTCCTCATTATAATATAAGAGCTACCATAAACCAGAAGATTGATGCGATTGCTTCCCGCCCGGTAACCCAGGCAAGGGATATTTATGATTTATATATATTGAATTCTCAGTATTCGGATAAAGATACAGGCGAGTATGAAATTGCAGGCAGGGAAAAATTTAGAAAAGCATATAATAATTTATTTTCAGTAACTTTTGAGCAGTTCCGTGATAGCGTTGTTTCATACCTTCCTCCGGAAGACCAGGTTATATATAACAGTAAATCATCCTGGGATGAAGTTAGATTAAAAGCTGCCAGTTTAATCGAAGAGTTTTTAAATGAGTAAAAATAATAAGTCAATTATAGCTTACATAAAGCAACTAAAAAGGCCTTTTTCCACTACAAGAGAGCTGGCAATGCTTTCAGGAAGCTCTTTATCCAATACAACTCAGAAACTTAATAATCTCGAAAAAAGCGGATTAATTTTTAAGGTGGCAAGAGGTATATGGGCAGAAACAGGAAATGAAAGATTAAGCCCGTATTCTCTGATACCTTTTTTATTACCAAAACACATTGCTTATGTTTCTTTTGTCAGTGCACTCAACCTTTATGGAATTATTGAGCAGATACCACAGGTGATTACTCTGGCTTCAACCATTCATACAAAAAAAATTCACACAGGTATAGGAACATTTATCATTCATCAGATTACACCCGCGCTGTTTAATGGTTTCGACTGGTACAGGGGGAGTGGTAGTTTTCTTATAGCGGAACCGGAGAAAGCATTAATTGATAGCCTGTATTTATCAACCAGAAAGAAAAACCAGTTTACCTATTTTCCCGAATTGTTTTTTCCTGAATCTTTCAGTTTTAAAAGAGCCGGGGAATGGGCTGAGAAAATTCCTGATTTGAGAATAAGGTCCGGCGTTAAGAGAAAGTTGCTGATTTTAAAGAGTTCTTAAATTTAATCCTTAAGTTAGGTGTTGGTTATAATTTAAAGATATAGCAAATCTTTTACACCTTCTGGATTTGTTGTTTACAATGTTCTGGTGGTGGGTTAGAATTTTTTTTGATATATAATGAATAATGGTAATAAGAAAAATATTAGTAAACTTTTTGTATAATCATTAATAATATAAATTGGCCGAAAGAATAAAAAAAAGAAAAAATAATAAGGTTCTGAACATAGTTCCCACCCCTTTTTTTGCCGACAGGGGCTGCCACATGAGAATACTGGGGGAAATGAAGGCACTGGCAAATTACGGTTATCAAAATATTATCGTAACCTACCATATAGGCCGCGACCTTGAAGGTCTTGATATCAGAAGAATGATAAATGTTCCCTGGTACAGGAAACTGGAGGCAGGGCCCTCAATACATAAATTCTATATTGATATACTGCTGTTCTTTAAGGCAGCAGCGGTATATATAAAAGAAAAACCCGACATTATTTACGGGCATCTTCACGAGGGAGCTTTTGTTGGAGGGCTTATAAAATATCTTCTGACATTTGGGAGAATCCCCCTGGTTTTTGATGTGCAGGGGAGCCTGACTGCAGAGCTGGATACATTTAACTGGATAAGGGGAGGAAAGCTTATCCGCTGGTTTTTCCATACCCTGGAAAAGTTCATCTGCAAAATGCCCGATTTTTTTATATGCAGCTCGGTGTCCAATGGTGATATTATAAAAAATAAATTCAATATCAGCCCGGATAGGGTGAGGGTGGTAATAGATGGAGTCCATACCGATTTTTTTAATCAGCCGCCGGAAAAAGGGTTACGGAAAAAACTTGGAATACCCGAAAATTCCCCGCTGGTAATATTTACAGGCGCTCTTCTTGCAGCCAAGGGAATATGGAATCTGGTATCGGCAATTCCACTGGTTCTGGAAAAAAAGCCCGATGCTAATTTTCTGATTGTCGGTTATCCGGTTGAAGAGACTGAAAAAAAAGTAAAAGAACTGGGAGTTGAGGGCAATGTCCATTTTACCGGTATGGTGGATTATTTTAAACTTCCCGATTATCTTCTAATAAGTGATATAGCAGTGGAGCCCAAGGTTGACAGGGCAGGAGAAGCAAGCGGCAAGGTTATAAATTACATGGGTGCGGGTCTTCCGGTGGTATGTTTTGAGGGTAAAAACAACAGAAGGTTCCTGGGGGATGGCGGAATTTATGCAGCTGATAATAAAATTGAAAATCTTGCTGGCAGGATAGTATGGGCAATTGAAAATGAAAAAGAGGCCCAAAAACTGGGTAATATGAATAAAAAGAGAGTTGAAGAAGTATTTTCATGGAATAACAGCATAAAAGATACTGTAAGAGCTTTTAAGATGCTCACAGGAGAAAATGAAGACCGGCAGGAAAAATTATAGGTGGTTAATATTTTAATTTTTTATAAATTAAAAAACTCTTAGAAATAGGTATGTTGGATATAAAGGATACCACGAATAAATATATATTCAGTTTTTTAATCCCTCTTTTTATATTTCTTTCGGTTATATATTTGATTGTAAAAAACCTGGTTGTAATGGGTAGCTTTGACGAAGTTTTTATAATATCCGGAGTTCTGGTTATTTTACTTTTATTTATTTCTGTTTTTGATTTCGAAAAAGGACTGCTTGCTCTTCTATTTCTAACCTGCGTTATAAATTCAATACCGGTTATAATAATAAAGCTAAATCTTTTCTATCCATTAATACTGTTTGCTTACCTGGGGTTTGTACTTGGAGGGAGGTTCAGGGCTTCAGAAGCGGAAATTAAATTATTTGAAGAAGATAATAAATTTAAGATACTCGGTTTCTTTATAATTCTATTTACTATAACCATAACAATTTCAGTTGTTTTTACTTCGCTAAATAATTTTAACCTTTTTAACCTTAAGGGGCAGGGTATTCACATATACAATATAAATGTAATAGGCTCCACCTCACTAAGTGCGCTGCTTTTTTCCATGGAGATGTATTTAAACTATATAATGACTTTTATTTTATTATTTCTAATGGTTAAAAAACTTAAAGTAACCAGAAGGTTTCTTGTAAGATTGTTTTACATTTTATTCAGCGCCAACATCATTGTATTTCTTGTTTTTATTTATCAGGTGTTTTTTGATAAAAGGTTTGGCAACCAGCCACGCTGGATTAAAGTTGGACAATTAAATTCTACAATGTTTAACCCGAATGCGTATGGCTTTTTTTTATTTCTTAATATTGGTATATTTACTGCGTTACTATTTTATCTGAATAATAAAAAACATAAGATTTTATGTTTACCGGTTCTTCTTGTTCTGCCTGTTCAAATTCTATACTCCGGCTCGAGAGCCTCTCTTATGGGTCTGGTAATCTTTGCTGGACTTGTAATATCTTATTTTCTGTTACCGGCAATGGTGAATCTAATCAAAAAAAGAAAGGTAAATAAAAATGATGTGAGGGTGGCAGTTACGGTTTTAGTACTTCTCATTATAGTGCCATTAATTTTTTCTCTGGCCATGTTGAAATCAGGTATGGATTGGGATTCTGATATCGTCCGGCCTTCACTGCTGCTAAGGCTGGTGAAAAATCTTGAACAGCTACAGTTGGAAGACCCACTTCCAGGATTAACAAGCGGAAGGACAATTATATGGCCACAGGCGTTTAATGTAATAAGAGATTATCCTGTAGTGGGTATTGGAATAGGAACTTTCCCCCTGGAGCTTCCCAATTATTTAAAACTGGCGGGCTCTGACCTGAGAATAATTGATTATACCCTGAATACCTATCTTCAGATACTGGCAGAAAATGGCATTTTTACCTTTATATTCTTTATGGGCTTCTACGTTACATTACTGACAATCATATTTAATAATTTAAGAAAAATTAGCAGAGCAAAAAACAAAAAATTTCTTGTTATATTTATATTCATTATTTTTACCTGTCTTGCAATGTTTAATTTTATTTCAGGGACTAATTATTATGAAGGGCAGATTATTTATTCATTTATTTTAATCATAACGATTCTGTTATCATACAATCTAAGAGAAAATGAACTGTGCGAAAAATAAAAAAAATAAACAAAAAATATTAGTTATTGCAGCAATTGTTGTTTTTCTGGTATTTTTCCTGATAGCAAATATTTATGTTTCTTTCAATCATTTAACAGTGGAGAAAAAAGCCGAAAGATTTGGACTGGAGGAGCCATATATTTTTAAAAATACAGAATAGGAAATTGTCAGGGCATATAATCATAATGAGCAGATGAGTCCCGGGATCATTATAAAAATCTTAATGCATGCAAACCGGGTAAAAAATTGTATTAAAATATTTTAGTTGATATTATAATTTAGGGCTGAGAGTTTAAGATAAAATTTTTTATAAAGATATCTGTGAAAGAATTAAGAATTAAAATTTATTGGTGGGAGACCGGAAATGAAAATCTGTGTGATAGGGACAGGATATGTAGGTCTTGTTACCGGGGTCTGCCTGGCTGAAGTTGGTAACAGGGTTCTGTGTGTTGACAAGAATAAAGAAAAAATAGACATGCTTAAAAATGGGAAAATTCCCATATACGAAGAAGGGCTTGAGGAACTTGTAAAAAAGAATACAGCTGGTGGCAATCTCATATTTGATGATGATACCGCTTATGGAGTCAGGGAAAGCGATATAGTATTTATCGCTGTTGGTACCCCTCCGCTGCCTTCGGGCAGGCCTGACCTTTCGGCAATTGATGAAGTAGCTGCTTTAATCGGCGGGAACATAAACGGATACAAAATTATTTCAAATAAAAGCACAGTTCCCATTGGTACCGCAAAAAGAATCAGAAAAATAATAAAAGAAAATCAGGTTGACGGGAATAACGAATATGAGTTTGACATAGTATCCAATCCCGAGTTTTTAAAAGAAGGTGAAGCGGTAAAGGATGCTTTTTTCCCGGAAAGAATTGTAATAGGCTCCAGGAGCAAAAGAGCGATAGAGACAATGATAGAGCTTTACCGGCCCATTATAGAGCAGGATTTTGATTATGCGTTAAACAACAGTCATAAAAAAGGTAAGATTCCGGTTATTGTTACCGATTCAACCAGTTCGGAGCTTATAAAGTATGCTTCAAACGCGTTTCTTGCCACCAAGATCTCTTTTGTAAATGAGATTGCAAATATATGCGAGAGGGTGGGCGCCAATATCCTGGATGTGACCTATGGCATGGGGCTTGATAACAGAATCGGCTCAAGGTTCATGAAAGCCGGAATTGGATGGGGCGGCTCGTGTTTTCCCAAGGATGTGAGGGCATTAAGCTATACTGCCGAGGAATACGGCTCGCCGGCAAATATATTAAATGCAGTGATCCAGGTAAATAATCAACAGAGGTTTAAAGTAATACAGAAAGCAGTAAATATGCTGGGTATCATTGATGATAAGATTATCGGGGTGCTGGGCCTTTCTTTTAAGCCAAATACCGATGATACCAGGGAATCACCTTCTGTTGCCATAGTTAATAAGTTTCTGGAGCTGGGGGCAGAAGTAAGGGTTTATGACCCTGTGGTAAAAAAATGCCCCGAGGATATGGACAGAGGAGCCGTAATGGCACCCACTTCCTATAAGGCGCTGGAAGGGGCGCACCTGATGGTGCTGGTCACGGAATGGGAAGAGTTTTACAATCTTGATTTTAAGAAAATAAAATCTCTTATGGCAGGATTAAATATTATAGATGGAAGGAATATATTTGACAGGGAAGAGATTGCAGAGCTGGGATTTAATTACACCGGAATAGGATATTAGTTTTATTAATATATTTTTTATTGGATGAGGAGGATTTGTCGTGATAGAAGGAGTTAAGGTAAAGAAACTCAGGGTTATCCCCGATGAAAGAGGAAGACTTATGGAAATGCTCCGGTCGGATGATGACCTGTATATAAAATTCGGCCAGGTTTATATGACCACAGCCTATCCGGGAGTAGTTAAAGGATGGCATTATCACAGGAAACAGACAGACAACATGGTAGTGGTAAGGGGCATGATGAAAATTGTTTTATATGACAGCAGGAAAGATTCACCTACCTATGGAGAAGTAAATGAATTTTTTATGGGGGTGCATAATCCCATGCTTCTTCAAATACCAAAATATGTCTATCACGGCTTTAAATGTATCACCGATTATGAGGCAATATGCATAAATGTTGTCACCGAGCCCTATAACTACGATGAGCCCGATGAATTCAGGGCAGATCCGCATGGTACCGAAGTACCGTACAACTGGGACAGGAAGGATGGGTAAGGAGAAAAATTGGAAGAAAGAAATTTTAAGACCCTTCTTGTAACCGGTGGGGCAGGATTTATTGGAAGTAACTTTATACGTTATATGGTAAAGAAGTATCCGGAATATAAGATAATAAACCTTGATAAGTTGACTTATGCAGGTAATCTTGAAAATCTAAGGGATATTGAGAATAACCCCGGATACAGTTTTATTAGAGGAGATATAGCAGATAGAAAAATTGTGCATGAAATCTTTAGTGCCAGGAAGATTGATGCTGTTATAAATTTTGCTGCCGAATCCCATGTGGACAGGTCCATAGAGGACCCGGGTATTTTTATTCAGACCGATGTTTATGGAACCTACGTACTTTTAGAGGCGGTAAAAAAATATGGGAATAGTATTTTCCTCCAGATAAGCACTGACGAAGTTTACGGCTCAATAGAAAATGGCTCATTTAAGGAAAAAGACCCGCTCGGGCCCAACAGCCCCTATTCTGCTTCCAAAGCGGGAGCAGAGATGATTGCAAGGTCTTTTTATAAGACTTACGGTACCCCGGTAATTATCACCAGGACCTCCAATAATTTTGGGCCATACCAGTATCCTGAAAAAATAATTCCTCTTTTTGTCACCAATCTTATTGACAATAAAAAGGTTCCTCTTTATGGGGACGGTATGAATGTAAGGGACTGGATTTATGTAGAGGATAATTGTAATGCACTGGACCGGGTTCTTCATAAAGGAAAAATAGGGGAGATTTACAACATTGGTGCGGGAAACGAGAAGCCAAACATCTGGATTACGAAGGAGATAATAAAGATTATGGATAAATCGGAAGATATGATTGAACCGGTTGAAGACAGGCTGGGCCATGACCGGAGGTATTCAGTTAACTGTTCTAAAATAAAAAAGAAACTTGGCTGGGAGCCTTCCTATAAATTTGAGGAAGCACTGGAAAAGACCGTAAACTGGTATGTAAATAATGAAGACTGGTGGAGGCCCCTTAAAGAATCTTAGTATCTGTAATTTTTAAATTAAATGATTTTTTTAAACCCGTATTAAAAATCCCGGGTATAATAGAAATTAAATAACCGGGGAAATAACCGGTGGTGTGCGGGGCACCGTGAAAGCATTTAATAACAGGTAGGCTCAACTTTATGAAACACAGTATGAAACATGCCAGAGATGATGGACAGGAAATAAAACATGCCCGAAAACAGGAAAAAAAAGAAAAGTCAAAAATAAGAATTAATAAAAAAACGGTATTTGCTGTACTTGGCGCCGTGGCGCTTGTGCTGATAATTGTTGCTGTTGTGTTTTACTTTCAGCCGATTTATAAATTTATAGATTCAAAAATGACAGCTCTGGCAGGGATGCTGTTTGGTGCCGGAAACGAGGAAAATGAAGTAGCTGCGGGTGAAATTGAAAACGAGAATGAAGATAATAAAAATGAAAATGAAAATAATACAGTTGAAGAACCGGAAGTTACTGATGAAGAAAAGTTAGACGACGAAAACGAAAAAGAAGATGAGAAAGAAAAGACTCCGGGAACACTGCCCACAATAAAGCTGGAAATATATGAGGGTCCTCTTTATTCCAGGGCCGGAGATGTTTGTTATTACCGTGTTAAAGCAAATGTTACCGGAGAACCTCTGCCTGAAATTAGTTTCAGCAAAGATGACAGCCAGGGCTCGCTTGGCACCGATAAAGCGCAGGTCAATATCACAAGAGATAGCAAACACTATATCCTTACCGCTGTTGCAGAGAATGATTCAGGCAAAACAACAGATACACTGACTCTTATCTGGAACTGCAATGCAGAACCTGAAATAAAAGGTATATCGCTCTCAAGCAGCACTCTGTATGTAGGAAAGCAGTATGATGTTTCGGTTGATGCTACGGATATGGATGGTGATAAATTGTCCTATGCTTGGAGCGTGTCCGGAGGCTCTATTGTTGATAACATAGCTAACACGGCCAGGTGGAACACACCTGATACCCCTGGAGATTATAAATTATCGGTAACCGTAAATGATGGTATGGGCAACACTTCCGAATCATCCATAACCGCCTATGTGGGGGAAGTAATTGTAGAAGAGCAGCCCCCTGCCCCCTCTACC
>CAZRML010000031.1:0-36478 GCA_964601205.1 uncultured Actinomycetota bacterium
GAGAACTTAAAGCAGTAATTTTCGATCTTGATGGAGTAATAGCCGATACAGCAAAACTCCATTACCTGGCATGGAAAAAACTGGCTTCTGAAATAGGTATAGATTTAAAAGAAGAGTTTAATGATAAATTGCGGGGAGTAGGAAGGATGGAATCGCTTGGTTTGATACTTTCACTTTCGGATAAAAGTTACAGTGATATGGGGGAAAGAGAGCTGGCTAACAGGAAAAACAGATACTATCTTGATTTAATAGAAAATATAACTCCAGATGATATGCTTCCTGGGGCAATAGATTGCTTTAAAATGCTGGGGGGAAAAAAAATAAAAATGGTCCTGGCTTCAATGAGCAAAAATGCGATGGATGTTATAAAAAGACTTAAAATAGAAGGGTATTTTGACTATGTAATTAGTGGTATGGATATTTTAAAAAGCAAGCCGGATCCCGAGATTTTTATTAAATCAGCTAGAGGAATAAAGGCCTCCACTAAAAATTGCGTGGGGGTCGAGGATGCGGTAGCAGGAATATTGGCAATCAATTCATGCGGTATGTTTTCAGTAGGTGTCGGTAAGAAAGAAGTGCTAAATATGGCTGATGTTTGCATCAAGGATTTATCAGAATTTGATATTGACAAAATTCGCGAAATTGGAGGATTTGTTTGAAAAAAATCATAAAAGAAGATGAATGGAAAATTATAAAAGAGGGTTTTAATGACGGGGACTGCCTTCTTGTTGAAAGCATATTCAGTCTTTCTAATGGATATATGGGAGGACGGGGGAATTTTGAGGAAGGTTACGGTGGTAATACATTAAGGTCTTTTTTCCATGCCGGTGTATATTACCCCGATAAGCCCAAGTACGGATGGCACAAGATAGGATATCCGGAAGTTAATAACAAAATAATAAATTCCACTGATGTTATTGGAATAAAAATATCCATAAATGGTTGCAAACTTGACCTGGCAAAAAATAATTTTAAAGATTTCAGGATGACCCTTAACATGAAAAACGGTTTATTGGAAAGGTCATTTGTTATTGTTGACGATTCAAAACGTGAGACTGCCGTTAATGCAAAAAGGTTCATATCGGCTCATAATAAAAATTTGCTTGTAATTTCCTATAATGTGACCCCCTTAAATTACGATGGCAAGTTAGAGTTTGAGCCGTATATGAACGGCCTTGTTGAATGTGACGATATGCAGGGTGAGGAAAAAATATTGTGGGAAGAAGTCAGTAAGGATAATAACACCCTTGTAGTCAAAACGAAAAAGACAGGATTCCATCTGGCTACTTCTATGGAAGTAAAAGTATATGAGGATAACTTGCCAGAGGACATCTCTTTCGAGCCGGTAATGGGTGATTATTATGTCGGCCATAATTTTAAGATGGATTTGACCAAGGGCAAAACGATAAAAATTGAAAAATATGTTTCGTGTTATAACTCACAGGATACCAGAGAGGCGGAAGTGGCTGCAAGGTCGAAAGAGAATCTGGCAATCGTAACCGGATATTGCTTTAACGATTTATTAACCCTTTCAGAAAAAGTTTGGAGTAAGAGATGGGATAGAATAGATGTCGGGATAGATGGAGATGCAGGCTTGCAACAGTCTGTCCGGTATAACCTGTTCGTATTGAATTCAACTTTCACGGGGGAGGATGGAAATTTAAATATAAGTCCGAAAGGTTTTAGCGGGGAGAAATACAGCGGTTCTACCTACTGGGATACGGAAATTTTCTGTTTCCCCTACTATCTTTATACAAAGCCCGAGGTAGCGAGAAATTTGCTTATTTACAGGTATAACCACCTCCAGAACGCGATTGAAAATGCAAAGCTACTCGGGCTGAAAGGCGCCCTTTATCCGATGATAACGATGGATGGGAGAGAAGGGCATGCAGAGTGGGAAATTACCCTGATGGAGATACATAGAAACTCTGCTATAGCTTATGCTATTTATAATTATATACGTTCTACAGATGATCTGGATTACATGGCTGATTATGGTTTTGAAGTTGTTGCAAATGTCGCAAGGTTCTGGGCTGACAGGGTGACCTATAAAAAAGACAGGGATATATATGTGATTCTGGGTGTAACAGGGCCCGATGAATTTCATAATAATGTCAATAATAACTGGTACACGAACTTCATGGCAAAGTGGGCACTGGACTATGCTTATAAGCAGGCAGTCTGGTTAAAGAGCTATAATGAAGAAAAATATAAGGGGGTATGCAGTAAATACAGCTTTACGGAAGAAGAATTCAAGAATTGGAATATTATTTCTAAAAAAATATATTTAAATGAAAATAAAAGGCTCGGAATATTTGAACAGTTTGATAGCTATCTTGAGACCGAAGATGCTTTTTTAGATAAAGAGAAAACCGAAATTTCGCTCCCCATTGTACAGAGCTGGTCCTGGGACAGGATTAACCGCTCGAATGCGCTAAAACAGGCAGATGTTATACTCGGCATGTGTCTATTTAGTGATATTTTCGGTACAAGGGAGAAAAAGAGAAATTTTGATTTTTATGAGCCAAAAACGACTCATGAATCTTCGCTCTCGGCATGTATATATTCGATAATCGCATCGGAAGTCGGTTACAGGCATAAAGCATACAATTTATTCAGGAGAGCATCAAGACTTGACCTTGATGATTACAATAATGATAGCATAGATGGGTTACATGTTACTTCTATGGGAGGTGCCTGGATGTCGGTCGTAATGGGTTTTGCAGGCTTAAGTATAAGAAATGGCATAATTTGTTTAAGGCCTGTTATTCCCGAGAAGTGGGTTGGATTATCGTTTAAAATTGCTGTTAAAGGTCGCTATTTCAATTTAAATATAACCCGGGATAAATTTTATATCCATCTGGAATCAGGAAATGAAATAGATATAGAGGTTTCTGGAAAGAAGCATAAAATTTCGCCGGGCAAACTTTTAGAAATAAATATTTAGTTTACAGAGCTGAATATGATTCCCCTGTTTCAGGAAACCAGATTTTTTAATAAACCTTATGCCATATCCTCATCTGGTAGTTTGTTCGGGGAAAGTTCTTAAAATGCTGGTAAAGATTACCAGCAAAAATAAAGCAGAAAGGCTGGTATAGAATACACCTGATGCTGAAAAGTTTTGCGCAAGGTAACCTGCAAGATATTGGAAGATAATTGTCCCCGTAAAACCATAACTATTAATAATGCTATTTATTAAGCCGGAATAGCGGGGTTTCTGTTTTATGGCGAGCGAGAGCGCGATAGCGGCTATGCCCGAAAAGGCAAAGTAAAAAAGCATGATAAATAATACTTTCAAAATTAAGTTGTTCAGAAGAAAAGAAGTGAGCAGAAACACGAAAGCAGGTATTGAAAAAACCTGCATCAAATGTTTTTCGCTGAATTTATTTAATAGAGAACTCTGAAGAAACATTCCAGCGCAAAAGAAAAGAAGATTTAAGCTAAGTATAAGAGAGCTAATACTTAAAGGAACATTTAAACTTTTAAAATAATTAGTAAACCATGCTCCGAAAGAAAACCCGAGGCCAAAATGGAAAAAGCTTATTATTCCGCAAAAAATGATAATAGGATTTGATAAAAGGTTGCGATTGGTGGAAAAAAGAACTATGGAATTTTCACTTCTTTTTTTATTGCCGAGATTATAATGCTTCAGAAGAAGTATAAGTATAATTATGTTTGATAGGGAAACGAACAGGAACATATATCTCCAGCTTATGTCAAGAAATAAAACGCCGCTCAATATCAGTGGAGCGAAAGCAACACCGAGTATGAATCCTATGTTTAACCTAATTATCATGCTGCCTCTGTTAAGGTCAAAACTGTCACTTATTATCGAGTTGGAGTTTATTGTAATTATTCCCCAGGATAACCCGAATAAAAAATAGCTTATTGTAAATAAGATATAGCTGCTTGAGAAGTAAAGGACAAGAAAACTGGCTGTAAATAGTACGCTGCCAAAGGAAAGCATATTTTTCCTGCCAATTTTTTCCGATAGGGTCCCTGAAAATATGCTTGCGATAAGAAGGCCGAATGCATTAAGCGAAAGGGTGGTGCCAAGCATATCTAGACCGACCTCAAAGCTGTCCGAAAGTATGGGGATCAGAGGGCCAACTATGGAGCCGCCAATACCCAGAAAGAATAATTTTAAAAAAAGCAGTATAAATATTTTTTTATTAGCCATAATCAAACATTATAATATTATTTTGTAGGTTTTGTATGTTTTTTTAAGCGGTATTAGCTACCGGAGTTAATTGCCGGATTATTAATTTATCCGGGTAGCTAAAGCAAATATGGCGCTGGCAGGTATAAGTAAGCGATAATAGTGCTACTAGAAAGCAAGCCCGGAAAAATTATAGTAATATTACCCTAAATTTGATAAATTTAAGCATTTAGAATAATTGTTCAGGTAAATTCAGGAAAGATTGTATTTGTAAATAAAATGGAGCTGGCAAAACAGATAACAATATATCTCCTTATAGGTCTTTTTTCAGGTTTTATGAGCGGTGTGTTTGGGATTGGGGGCGGTTCTGTAAGGATACCTTTACTTAATCTTGCAGGCCTGCCTTTGCTGACCACCTTTGGAATTAATTTTCTTGTCATCCCTTTTTCATCTGCTGTAGGCGCCATAACCCATAGAAAAAATATTGCAAAAGAGATAGTCGTTTTTGCCATCATCGGAGGTGTTTTAGGAGAAGTTTTCGGAGCATATTCTGTAGGGTTTATACCGACACTGGCGCTGGCTATTATTTTTGTTGTGCTTTGCTTTATAGTAGTGCTGGGAATTCATTTGGATAGGATTGTGCCAAAAATTTCTAAAAAGATTAAACCTACCAGGAGAAATATCTTTGGCTCCTCTTTTTTTGTAAGTTTTATAACGGGCCTGAGGGGCGGCAGCGGCGGGCAAATCTATCCGGCTTTTTTTAAAAGTCTTGGCCTTGATGCCCATAGAGCCATTGCTACTTCACTGGCTGTATCTATTTTTACCGCTTTTGGGGCAATACCAATATACTGGCACAGGGGAGATATAGCATTACTTCCTGCAGTATGTGTTATAGCGGGCTCAATGTTAGGAGCAAGGGTAGGAAGTAAGATTTCATTGAAAACAAAACCTCTCTGGCTGGAAATTGGGCTTACAATTATTGTTATAATTCTTGCGCTGACTGTTGTAATTAAAGAATTACTTTAATTATACAAGTATTATAGTGTCCCCGGGATTTGAAAATTGGACCTGTATTTAGTAAGAATTGGAAGATTTTAAAAAAATAAAAAGCTTTAGAAGTAAAATGCAGGAAATTAACTTGGAATTTGCTCCATAATTAATTTTAGCTTGCTAAGTGTTACGAAATTCCGAACCAATTTTTAAATGGAATTAGTTATATTAAACAGTTTATCTGGGAATAACATTCAATCAGCATAATTAGATAACATACAAATTAGTATTGACATTACTATTTTGTATGTTATTATTCTAATTAATGTATATTCATCGACAAATAGAAAGAACACTAAAAAAGTACCTGGAACTTTTTCCTGCAGTAGTTATTACTGGTCCGCGGCAATCCGGAAAATCCACCATGCTCAAAGAGTACCTTAAAAATAAATATAAATATGTTACATTCGATAAAATCCAAAATATCGAGGACTTTTCAAGTGATCCTCAAAGCTTTATACAAAAATACAATGAAAAAGTTATATTTGATGAAGCTCAAAAAGTACCGCAATTATTTAATTATCTAAAAATGATGATAGATGAAGATAGAAAAAATTATGGAAATTTCATCCTAACAGGCTCCAGCCAATTTTCTATGATAAAAGGTATTACGGAAACACTTGCCGGGAGAGCAGGAAACATTTGCTTACTACCGTTTCAGTTTCTAGAAATCCCTGATAAACAGAAATCAAATCAGTTATTATTTGGAAGCTACCCGGAAATCGTAGTACGTGAATACAATGGAGTACTTGAATGGTATGAGAGCTATATACAAAATTATTTAGAAAGGGATGTCAGAAACCTGGCAAATATTGGAAATCTAAGAGATTTTAAACGATTTATAAACCTATTAGCTTCAAACACTGCTCAGGAATTTAATGCTTCAAGCTATGCCAATGAAATAGGTGTAAATTACAAGACTATTCAATCCTGGTTTTCAATTTTAGAAGCCAGTTATATCGTATTTACAGTAGAACCTTACTTTAATAATCTTGGTAAAAGAATCGTAAAACGTCCGAAAGTATATTTTTGGGATACGGGACTGGTCAGCTATTTGACAGGTATAAGAACTATGGAATTGTTTGAAAAAGACCCTCTTTGCGGACCTATTTTTGAAAATTATATAGTATCTGAGATCTTAAAGTCTATAAAACATAACAATAAGGACATTAAACTTTTTTATTTCAGAAGTAATCTTGGTCGTGAATCTGATCTCATTATAGAGGACAGATCGAATAAAAAGATTATTTTTAGTGAGATTAAATATAATAAAACTGCAAGACCAAAAATGGTGCAGAGTATAAAGATCCTCCTGGAAAAAGAAAAAGAATACAAGGTACATTCAGGATATGATATTAGCGGCCTGCTGCTCTATAACGGCAATGAGACTGGAAGTTATTTTAGCTCTATCTCATATATGCCATGGAATTCTTTTCTTGAAAAATGAATATAGTATTTGGCCGGGGATATTGAACACATTTTGAACTTTTTATTTTCAAGAAATAATAAACTTTAAAAATAAAATAGAAGAACTTAATTTAGGATTTACCTAATAATTAATTGAAATTTTGACTGCCCCAAGTTACGAAATTTCGAATCAAATTTTAAAGGAAATAACTATCCTTAAGAAGTTTCTGCTGATATAATTTTAATATTTACAATAGGTATAAAAAAGATATAATAATTATATTATGGAATTTGAGTTTGATATCGACAAAAGTGAATCAAACAAACAAAAACATGGCATTGATTTTGATGAAGCTAAAGAATTATGGGAGGATCTGGACTATATTGAGATTCCTGTTAAAACAAGTGATGAACCAAGATTTCTCGTAATAGGAAAAATTGCCGGGAAATATTGGACTGGAGTAATAACTTACAGGGATGAGAATATTAGGATTATTTCGGTTCGTAGATCAAGAAAGGAGGAAATTGATATTTATGAAAGCTAACGAATTTGAAAAAAAATTTGATGAAAATGAGAATATTGCAGAAAACCTTGATCTATCTAAATCAAGGAGACCAAAACAAGAACAAAAGAGGGTTAATGTAGATTTCCCTATCTGGATGATCAATTTGTTAGATAAAGAAGCAAAACGGTTGGGTGTACCCAGGCAATCAATTATTAAGGTTTGGGTTGCTGAGCGTCTTGAGAAGGTATCCTAAAGTACTGGCTGGGGAGGCAGGATTCGAACCATAAATTACTTACTGATAAATATATCAATATAAGTCTTAAGATGGTGCCCCTGGGCAGTGCAAAGTCGAACTGTATTTTCAAAGAATTAAAAAAATTTAAAGATTTTTTTAACAATCTATTATGTTTATTTTTCCGGGCATAGCGAAGGAAGTTAGAACTGCTGTTACAACCTCACAGGATGATTTTTTTATACCTAATATGTATAATACTGGATTGACATAAAGCACACAATGCATTATATTTTACACATGAAGTATTATACCTGGAACAATGATAAAAATGAAAAGCTTAAAAAGGAAAGGGGTATCAGCTTTGAGGATGTTATCTATTATATGGAAAATGAAAAGTTGTGCGCCATATTAAAACATAAAAACCAGGTAAGATATCCTGGCCAAAAAATATATGTAGTTGAAATAAATAATTATGCATATCTTGTGCCTTTTGTTGAAACTGAAAAAGAAATATTTTTAAAAACAATTATTCCAAGCAGAAAGGCTACAAAAAAATATCTGGAGGAGCCAAATGAAATATAAACTAAACAGTGAAGAAAAAGAAATACTGGATGACTATGAAAATAATGAGTATGTTGAAATATCCGATATGGGAAAAGAAATAGAAAAACACACAGAATATGCCAAAGCCACATTTCTTAAAAATAAAAGAATAAATATACGCATATCTCAAAGAGATCTTGAATACATTCAGAGAAGAGCTCTTGAAGAAGGAATACCATATCAGACCTTAATAGCAAGTCTTATTCATAAATATATATCCGGAAAACTTGTTGAAAAAGATAAGTTATTAATAAACCAATAAATTCTGGTTTAAATAATTAAAGAATAATCAGATTTGCGAGACATACATACCGGAATGGACGCCCCGGGTAGTAAAATTTCGAACCAATTTTTAGAGGAAATTAATAAACCCCATAAATGTTTCAGTTATATATAACTTAAACAAATATAAATCATCCAATAGAATTTGAATTTTGGTAAAATAATAAATAATAATATTATTTAAAAATTATGAGGGTAACAAGCAGACTACCAAAAACAGATAAGGCAAAACACCTATTTTTAATTAATAATAGATGGGAACCGTTAAAAGAGCCTAAAAATACCATCATAGCTATTCTGCTATCAATTCCATTAATGGCATTATGTGCTTTTATTTCATTGGGTATTATAAAAATATTTAAAGACATTTCTCTGACAGATTATGGAATGAATATAGCTACCGGAAATATAAGCATTGAGTTTGAGTTTAATTTATTTTATATACTGGGCATACTATTACTACTGATAATCCATGAAATTTTACATCTGATATTTATCCCTAATTTTATTAAATCCGATAAAACATATATCGGTATTGTCCCAGTTGGGGGATATGTATATACAGAAGAGATATTGACAAAAAAAAGATACATTATTATTACTATTTTACCATTTATTACTATTTCAATAATATTGCCTACGGTATTAGGGTTATCAGGTCTTTTAAATCCACTTATAATATTTTTAATATTTCTAAATTCTATGAGTTCGGGAGTGGATATATTAACTTTAATTCTTATTTGTATACAGGTGCCTTCCGGGGCTAAGATAATAAGTAATGGTACCAATACCTACTGGAAAAAGCTTTAGGATAAAGGATTAGAATGTTTAATTAGCTTTAAGATTTTTATGACATAGATGTCTTACTGGCTGGGGAGGCAGGATTCGACCAATAAATTATTTATTTATAAATATATCAATATAAGTATTAATATAAGTATTAAGATGGTGCCCGAGGCCGGAATCGAACCGGCACGAGGTAAAACCTCAACGGATTTTAAGTCCGTTGCGTCTACCAATTCCGCCACTCGGGCATCCTGTAAATTTGCTGAATTATATTATCAGAAATCAACCAGGGTGTAAATAATCCCGTCTAAAATATCTTTCTCACTAACATTAATATATTTATAACCCAGCAGTTCCAGCACCTCTATAATTATTGATACGCCACCAATTATTACATCCGCTCTTCCGGCATCAACCCCGGCCACTTTTTTCCTATCTTCAAGATTTAGACCGCAAAGAAATTTATATATTTCATCAATCCTTTTGAGGCTCAATACATGACCATGTATCATCTCACTATTATATTTATCTAATTCCAGGTCAATTGCAGCAAGAGTGGTTATGGTTCCTGCTACTCCTATTACAGCGCCGATTTTGAAATTTTTTATTTTACTGATAGTGCCATTAACTTTTCCCCTGACATAATAATGCATCTTATTTAATCTCCCTGCATCAGGCACATCTGAATCAATATATTTCTCACTAAGATTCACACAACCTATACCCACACTCTCAATAAGGTCCGTGTTACAGTTTATATCACCCAGTATAAACTCGCTGCTTCCTCCTCCAACATCCACAACTAAAATTTTTGATTCTGACTTATAGCTACTGCGCACGCTATCCAGACCCACACCCTTAACAGCGCCATAGAAGCTCAGGCGGGCTTCTTCACTCTCCCCTACAATATCAACACTTATCCCCGGATTTTCTTCCACCATTGATACAAACTCTCTACTGTTTGATGCTCTCCTTAAAGCGCTGGTCCCAACAGCCCTGTATTTTTTTACACCATTTTTTTTCATTAGCTTACCGTAGATTATAAGGGTATCCAGAGTTTTCTTAGCTGAATCTTCAGAAATAGTATTATTATCGTTAAGTCCCCTACCCAGACGCGTTATTTCCATTTTTCTTTCCAGGGGAAAGAACTTATTATTACGATAATCTTCTATCAGCAACCTGGTGGAATTGGTGCCTATATCAATAGCTGCCAGTTTCATCTAATATAATTATTATTTAATATTCTTTATACTCAGCGGTTGAGCACTAATTTTCAGACCTTTGATCAATCACCTTTTATTTCATTATTATAAAAAAGCTTTATATTCTCCCACAGATCATAACCAGAATATTCTACTCCACCGGATGATTGACTGCTGCTTTCAGATTCTATTTTTGATGCATCGTCTTCTGTAATTACAGAAACATTGGTCTCATTACCGGTAGTCATATTAAATTGCTTCCTTGCCTCTAGCTCTATGGCCTCTTCCTCATACAAACTTTTCTCAAGGGCTAAAAGTTCAATATTTTCATTTCTGTACCAGTTTAATTTTTCTTCCAGTTCTACAAGCTTTTCTCTCTTCTCAACAATATCTTTTATCTGATTAATCGAGGTTAAGATTGCAACAGCTATAAAAACCAGAAAGATGATTATTGAAATATTTACTTTAGCTTTTCTAGAGAGTCTACTTACTATTTTTACGTTATTACTCATTTTTTATATTTTTTGCTACTTTTTTATTGTTTGATACCACTTTAAATAATCTTTATAACAGAAGCACAGTCGTCTGAAATTAATGTTATATTTATATAAATATAACATATTATAAAATAATATCAGTATTTGTAAATTTTGTTAATATTTTATAAATTAACCCAAAAAAAATTAAGTTGTTGTCTTTAATTCCCAATTCAACTAAAATATCAGGTTATATGTTTTATATATTAATTTTATTTAATAATTTAACGCAAGAATATAATGAAAGAAATACCCTTATTTTCTTCCAGGACTCAAAATAAAATCGCCAGACAGGTTCTACTTGGTTTTGCTACAGCTATATTTATTGGCTCACTTGTTCTCCTGATTCCCCAGATGACCACGGGTGGGACAATTAGTTATATAGATTCTCTCTTTGCTTCAACCTCTGCTATATGTGTGACAGGTCTGATTGTCCAGGATACGCCCACTTTCTTTACTGACCTGGGAAAAATTGTCTTACTTATTTTGATACAGATTGGCGGACTGGGAATTATGACCGTCGGGTCCATCTTTGGATTAATTCTGGGAAGAAAAATACATATCAGAGATAAATTTTATATCAATTCCAGCTTTGGTACCAGTCAATCATTTAGCGCCTCTAAATTTTTTATGGTAATAGCCGGAACAACTTTTACCATAGAATTTATTGGATTTATTATTATGACCGCTATCTTTTACTTTAAACACCTGTATACCTTTAAAACATCCATGACTTTCAGCCTGTTCCATACTGTAAGTGCGTTCAATAATGCCGGTTTTTCTTTATATTCTAACAGCCTGGAGAGTTTCAGCTCTGATGTCCCGCTTAATCTTATATTCATGGTATTAATAGTACTGGGAGGATTGGGTTTTCCCGTAATCTCAGAAATAATCACCTTAAAAAAAGTAAGACATCTTTCACTGCACGCTAAAGTGGTGTTATCTGCTACCGCAATTCTTATTTTAACGGGAACAGTTATGTTTTTAATTCTTGAATTTAATAATCCGGAATCTATTGCAAATAAATCACTACCAATCAAGCTTCTGGCCAGCTTTTTTCAGTCAATCACATCCAGAACAGCCGGCTTTAACACCATGGATATTGCCAGTTTAAACCCTGCTACCGCTCTGGTCATCATCCTTCTAATGTTTATAGGAGCTTCACCGGGTGGCACAGGTGGCGGGATTAAAACTACAACCTTCGTTACTGTTGCCGCAGCAGGCTTAAGATCAATCAGGAGAAGAAATCAAGTTACCATATTTAAAAGAAAACTTCCTGCGAGTTTGATCTACAGAGCTCTATCCCTTACCATTACAGCAATAGTATTAATTATAATATCAACTATCGGGATACTGGCATTTGAAAATTATTCCTTAAAAGAAGTTTTATTTGAAGTAGTATCGGCATTCGGTACTGTGGGTTTGAGTACCAGAATCACACCAGCACTTTCTATACCCAGCAAGATAATATTGATAGTGACCATGTTTATTGGTAGAATTGGTATCAGTACTTTATCAGTAGCTATCGCTATCAGGGGTGTGGTAAATAAAATGACATACCCGGAAGAAAATATAACTATCGGATAAAAAAATGAAAAAACAATTTTTAGTAATAGGTCTTGGAAGGTTTGGCGTAAGTGTTGCCGGAACATTAACCGAATCCGGGCACAGTGTGGTAGGGATAGATCAGTCTGAAGACAGAATTCAGAGAGTTTCCGAACAAATAGCAGATGTTATAAAATGTGACGCCACAGATGCAGATATACTGGAGTCAATGGGCATTTCCGATTATGAAGCAGTACTCGTATGCATCGGGGAGAAATATATTCAAAACTCAATACTGGTAACCCTACTGCTTAAAGAGAAAGGAGCAAAAAAAATAATTGCCAAGGCGGGTACCAGAACACAGGGAAGAGTCCTCTCTAAAGTTGGGGCGGATATTATAGTATATCCGGAAAAAGATATGGGAGAGAGAGTCGCAAGAAGCCTGGTAAGCACCAATATTATTGACTTTCTGAGGGTGAGCTCGGACGTAAGTATAATTGAGATACCCACACCCGAGCTGATGGTGGAAAAAACACTGATAGAATTAAATTTGAGAAATAAATACGGTGTTACCATAATAAGTATAAAAAAGAAAGATAATGAAATTATAGCTCCTCCTGATATTAACTACAGATTTCAAAAAGACGATGTACTGACATTAATAGGTGAAGATAAACTTCTGAAAAAACTAAGGTTTACTGAAGACTAAGAAAACATTAAATAAAATAATAAATATATCCGTATCCGGTAAAACTTTATTCCACTTCTATAACATTTATAAAGTTTGTGCTCCCCGGTTTATTTACCATTACACCCCCTGTGATAACAACTCTGTCTCCGGTATCTACGTACTTAAGCTTTTTTGAAACATCTATGGATTTCTTAATCATGGTATCAATATTTTTTGCTATCTCTGTTTTTACCGGTATAACACCCCAGCTTATCATTAGCTGTCTTACTATCCAATCGTTGGCGCTCGCCCCAATTATCATACTTTTCGGCTTATTTTTAGAAACCTGTCTTGCTGTATGCCCCGATTCGGTAGATGAGATAATGGCCCTTGCATTTAATATCCTTGCAACTTCCACAGCGGCAAAACTTATCGCATCTGTGATAGTTTCATGGTAAATTCCTGTTTTCTTTCTCTCAATGGCACTATTTCGTGCCAGTACCTCATAATCCAGCGAGACTTCGGTTTTTTTTATTATTTTGACCATCATTTCCAGAGATTCCAGTGGATACTTGCCTATGGCAGTTTCACCTGAAAGCATAACTGCATCCGACCCATCTATTATTGCATTGGCCACGTCACTTACTTCAGCTCTGGTTGGCCTGGGATTTCTTATCATGGAATCCAGCATCTGCGTGGCGGTTATCACCGGCTTGCCCGCCATATTCGCTTTCTTTATAAAACATTTTTGAAGATTGGGAATATCTTCAGCATCAATTTCAATCCCGAGATCCCCTCTCGCCACCATAATAGCATCCGCTGAATTCAATATATGATCAAAATTTTTTACGGCTTCATGCTTCTCAATCTTGGCTATAATCATCGCATGCCCGTTCTTTTTTTGCATTATCTCCTTGATTTTTTCAACATCACCGGCATCCCTGACAAAAGACTGTGCTATGAAATCTACTCCCAGCTTTATGCCCATATCCAGGAATTCTATATCTTTTTCGGTAACCGAATCTGCGCTGATGGTAACCCCGGGTAAATTAATACCTTTATATGATCTAAGCAAACCCCCTGTTACAACCTCGCAAATAGCAATATTCTCCTGTTTTTTAATTTCAAGTACTTCACACTCAATGAGGCCATCGTCAATAAAAATGCTGGCACCTTCTTTAATATCATCAATAAAACTACCGTAAGTAACCTTTACTATGGCAACTATATCCTTATCAATCCCTGGGCAGCCCGGAGAATAATTATCACCCGTGGTAAAAATTATCTTCTGCCCCCTGCATAAATTTAAATTATTTTCCAGCTTACCAATTCTTATTTTTGGACCCTGAAGGTCCAACATTATTGCGGTATTTTTTTTGAGTTCCTGTGAAATTTCCCTTATTCCTCTTACAATTTCGATAACTTCTTTAGAATCACTATGAGAAGCATTAATACGGGCTATATCCATCCCGCGGTTTATCATACGTTTTAGAATCTTTTTATCCCTGGTTGCCGGACCAATGGTACAGACTATCTTGGTTTTTCTCATATTATTTCTTTCTTTGCAATCTCCCAGATCTTATCTTTTTCTTCAAGAGATAACTTTTTAAAATTCAAATTCTTCTCTTCGGCATATTTTTCCATAAAATCAAATCTTTTTATGAACCTCCTGCTGGTCTCATATAAACTTTCTTCGCAATCAATGCCGGCATGCCTTGAAAAATTTACTATAGTAAAAATAACATCTCCTATTTCACCGGAAATATTATTTTTACTGCCTTCTTTAACTTCCTGTTTCATCTCGCCTATTTCTTCCTCTAACTTTTTAAACACGCTCATTTTATCATTCCAATCAAACCCCAGCCTTGAGGCTCTGGTCTGGATCTCACTGGCAAAATGAAGTGAAGGCAATGATCTCGGTATCCCGCTAAATACAGAAGCGGGTTTACTTGATTTCTCCTTTTTCTCCTTCTTTTTGATTTCTTCCCAGCTGGCCAGTACTTCCTTACTGTCTTTTAAAACAAGCCCCTTAAATACATGCGGGTGTCTTCTTACTAACTTATTTATTACACCACGCAGGACCTGGTTTATATCAAAATTTTTATTTTCAGCTGCAATCTGGCTGTGAAAAACCACCTGAAGCATTAAATCGCCTAATTCTTCTTTTAGACCGTCAAAGTCTTCGTTATCTATACTTTCAACAGCTTCATATGTTTCCTCAATCAAATTCCTTTTTATGGTTTTATGATTTTGCTCCCTGTCCCACATGCATCCCTCAGGTGACCTCAATTTTTTCATTACACCCAGCAAGATAGAAAAAAGCTTTTCGCTATCATCTATTTTATCTATGTTTTCAAGATTATCCGTATCTAATTGAAAATTCATTCGTCCTCTTTTCTGGTATCAGTGTCATTCAAAGTACCCTCTACCCCGGTTAAATATTTAATATCTGCTTTTCCTATTAAAGAAAAAATAAAATCCTCCCATTTACTCCCTTTATAAAGACTCAGTAAATAGGTGCTAACTGATTCCTTAACCTCTTCAAATTCCTGGATATGCTCCTCTTTAATATCATAAACTTTTATAATATGGAACCCGTAATCTGTTTCCACAATACCACTTACTTCTCCTATATCCAGCGAGAATAGTGCCTCCTCAAACTCTTCAACCATCTGTCCCTCACTTATATAACCCAGGTCTCCCCCGTTTTCAGCAGTGCTTTCATCGTCAGAATACTCACTGGCCAGCTCTCCAAAATCTGAACCGTCTTTTAGCTCGGCCTCCACCAGCTCTATTTTCTTACTGGCTTCTTCTCTTCCCTCCACGGTCTCTTCAGAATTATCAAGAACCCATGGGAACATAGCCAGAATATGGGCTGCCTTTACACTTCTGGGTACCAGAAATAACATATCTTTATTATCCTTATAATATTGTTCCACCTCTTCATCGGTTACAGCGACATTGTAAGTTACTTTATCATAAATCCTGCTCCTTAATATCTGGCTCCTTAACTCGCTTTCCAGAAACTTTTTATTTACGCCCAGCTCCTCCAGCGCCTCCTCAAACTCTTTTTCCGATTCATAGGTATCTATTATTGATTTCATCTGTTCATTTACTTCATCACCGGTGACAGCAAGGTCGTTCTCGTCTGCATATTTTTCAAGCACCTTAATTACAATTAATGAGTCAATTATATTTGCTTCTAATGTTTTTAGCTGCTCCTCATCTGAAGCTACCTGCCCGGTTTCATCCTGGCTTTTTAAAAAATCAACATAAGTGTCCACTTCCTTTTGTTTTATTTTTACTCCATCCACTACAGCCACTGTTTTACTGTAAAAAACAAAAAAGTAAACAGATAGTGCAATCAGGACAACCGCGACGGATATTATTACGTAGATGTAACTCTTCCTTAATCTTATTTTCAAATGTTACCTCTTTCTATTAATAAATTATTACATAAATCTTATTATATCATTTAGGTCTCCTAAGACTAAATCCAAATCTACATTTTTGTCAACTTTTTTTATTGCCACTTTTTTGAGAACCGGTTCGTATGATAGATTTTTGTTTTTTTCAGTCATTGCTCTTGCCCTGCCCGGCGATATATTTACTTTTTTCAGGTAAATTCCCCTTCCATCTGAAAATACAAGTTTTTCAATTCCCGCGTTCTTTAGCAAGTATTTTATTCTGGCAATATTTACCAGATTATCAACAACCCGCGGCGTATTTTTATATCTGGAGACCATCTCTTCCTTAATTTTATTTATCTCATCAAGACTCTTCGCATTACCCAGAACCCTGTAAATATTTATTCTATCTTTCTCGCTCCTTATATAACTTTTGGGAATATACGCGCTGACCGGAAGGTCTATCTGCACATCAATATCCTCTCTTACTTCCATGCCTTTAAGCTTTTCTATTTCTTCTCTTATTATCTGACAGTACATATTAAAACCAACACTATTTATATGGCCGTGCTGCCTGGCACCTAAAATCTCCCCTGCCCCTCTTATTTCAAGGTCCCTCATTGCTATATTATAACCGGAACCCAGCTCGGTATATTCAGACAGTGTCTTAAGCCTCTGAAAAGCCTGGATACTCATACTTTTCCTGCCGGGGTAAAAGAAATATGCATAGGCCGTTTCATTTGACCTGCCCACTCTGCCCCTCAACTGGTATAATTGTGACAGCCCGAAAAGATGTGAACTTTCAACAATTAATGTATTTACGTTTCCAATATCCATCCCCGATTCTATTATAGACGTGGTCAGCAGTATATCGTATTTCCTGCCTACAAACTCTCTCATTACCCTCTCTATCTTATCTCCTTCCATCCGGCCATGGGTAAGAGCGATTTTTGCATGTGGCATAAGCTTCTCCAGCTGAATTTTTTTATTTTCTATTCCGGATATTCTGTTATATACATAGTATATCTGCCCTCCTCTTACCAGCTCTCTCTCCACAGCCTTGGCTATAACCCTGTAATCAGTTTCGCCCACAAAAGTCTTAATCGGGTTCCTGCCTTCCGGATGTGTCTCAATCAATACCATATCCCTGATTCCTGCAAGTGACATATACAACGTTCGCGGTATAGGAGTAGCGCTTAAAGTCAGTACATCTACTTTTGTTTTTAATAACTTTATCTTTTCTTTACTATTGACCCCGAATCTCTGTTCCTCATCTACTATTACAAGACCGAGGTCTCCGGGTTTAATGTCCTCCTGCAGGATACGGTGTGTACCAATGAGCATATCAACCCTTCCTTCATTAAAGTTTTTTACTATATTCATCTGCTCTTTTCTTGTTTTAAATCTACTTAAAACTTCCAGGATAACAGGATAATCCTTATACCGCTCACTAAAAGTGTTATAGTGCTGGTCCGCAAGAATTGTGGTTGGAACCAGCATTAAAACCTGCTTTCCGCTTTCTATTGATTTGAAAGCTGCCCTTACCGCTACCTCTGTTTTACCGAATCCCACATCTCCTACCACTAAAATATCCATTGGCTCCGCCCGGCTCATAGCTTTTTTTACCTTTCTTATTGCTTTAATCTGGTCAGGAGTTTCCCTGAAAGGAAATAAATCTTCTATTTCTTTCTGCCACGGGCTATCAGGAGGAAAAGCATAACCGCTCATTGAATTTCTTTCGGCATATAATCTTGCAAGGTCAACTGCGAGCCTGTGCACTGACTTTCTTACTCTTTTTTTAATATTCTCCCATTGCTTTGAAGTAAGCGACGTTACCAGAGGTTTATTCGCCCCGATATACCTCGTGATACGGTCAGCCTGCCATGTAGGAACATACAATCTATCATTACCGGCATATTCTATTAAGAAATACTCTCTCTTGCAGCCCTCTACCTGTTTTGAAGTAATACCAATATACCTTCCCACGCCATGGGTTTTATGCACCACATATTCTCCTGGTTTAAAAGATTCAAATTCATTAACTCTGATAGCTCCGCTTTCAGAAACTTGCTGCTGCATCTGTTCATAGATATCAAGCTCACCATATAATGAGATATCACCGGACTCATAGCCCCTGTACAGACGCTCTCCTGATATATTCACCACGCCCGGCGCGGATAAATCAGCACTGAAGTCATTATCACTATTTATATAACTATATGATATTGAATTATTTAAAAGAAGCTCTTCTATTTTCTTCCTTCTCACCTTTCCGCCAATCGAAACTATAATCCTTCTTTTCTTTTTTATGTCATTCTTAAGATTGCTGATGAAATCAATCGAGCTGCCGGAACTTTTTTTCTGCCCGGTTATTTTACTTAAGATAAATTCACCCCTGCTGGATGTTTCCATTCCCGTAGAAGCCAGATTTAGCTTATGGCGGCAGTCTAAGCTCTCAAGAAAATTTTCTTTCACAAGATAAAAATCCTTAATGATCTTACTATCGGCTATAAGTAAATCCCTGTCCCTGCTAAATATTTTATTAAGAATATCAATATCACTTCTTATTTTTAGATAAACCTCTACAGGGTCACAGAGCAGCATAAAAAAACCGGGAACATTTTCACTCATTAAATCAATAAAAGAGACAAACTTCCTATCCGGCCCGCTTCCACTGATTTCTTTTATTTCCCATGGATTTATGTTTGGAAATATGGAAACATTATTTAAGTGCCTGACAATTTTCTGGTTCTGAATATCATAGGTAAAAATCTTTTCCACTTCATCTCCAAAAAAATCAATTCTTAAGGGATGTTCTCCGGTTATATCATAAATATCAACCACTTCCCCCCTGGCGCTATATTCTCCACAGTCATAAACGTTATGTACTCTTTCATAACCATTTTCAACCAGTTCGGCAATCAGTTTCTCCCTGTTATACTTCATCCCGGTTGATATTTTGATATTATTTTTTATCTCACTTATCCCTGAAGCATCCATTAGATTGAGCAAAGAATTGCTGGTGGCAATAATCAACGGCGGGCTGCCGTGTTTACTGTAATCCAGAAGAATTTTGATAACTTTAAGCCTTTTTATTTTATTTTCTGAAGGGATATTCTTATTTTTATAAAAAATACCGTTCCCCAGTCCGGGAAAGATATGCACCTTCGCACCCGGAGCAATACATTTTATTTCCTGCATTAACTCCAGAGAACTTTCCGGTGTAGATGTAACTACCAGAAGAGGCAAATTAAAATGCCTGTAGATCGCCCCTATCACAAAGGACCAGATGTCTTCATCTGATATTAAGGTATCAACAGTTACTTTTGTAACTTTTTTTTCTTCAGTATGTGACTCTTTATATTTTTCTATAAAGTTCTTCCACTGGCTCTCATTTGAGAAAATATCTATAAACATTTCATCCTCAATATTTTAATAGGTCGTAAAAATGATTATACAGAAGAAAACTGACAATTTCCCGGTACTTTCAGGATTGATTTAGAATACAGAATATTTTTTTAAAAAAGGATTATATTTATTATCGTCCTGAACTTTCAATACAGCCCTGATTCTAAGGAGCTAAAAATCTACCTTAGAGAAAACTACTGGTTATATTTATTCATTGTATATTCAATGCCTTCTGATATGTAATTTCTTATAATATCAATAGATTTCTCTATACCGGCTTTAACTTCCTGCCTTTCACCTCTCTTAAATTCTTCAAGTACATAATCAGCTGCATCCTTTCTTCCGGGAGGCCTGCTCACTCCAAACCGGAGCCGGTCAAAATCATAACTACCGAGACTGGCTGCTATTGATTCCAGTCCTTTATGTCCTGCCGTGCTCCCGCCCTTTTTAATCCTGATTTCACCCAGGTTAATATCAATATCATCATGGACTATCAGCACAGAATTTATTTTATTTTTGAAATAATTAAAACAGAGGGCTACCGCATCTCCGCTTTTGTTCATAAATGTCTGCGGCTTTAGAATGATTAGCTTATTGTTTTCATACGATGATTCTGTAACTACTGAAATAAACCTGCGGTAGCAGTTCTTTCCATCAAGACTTTCGGCAAATCTATCAATAATTTTAAAGCCTATGTTATGTCTGGTTAACTCATATTTTTTACCGGGATTACCAAGACCGACAATTAAAATCATAGTAGTTATTTTTCTCGGGAGCCCTTACCTTCCGGACGTTCTTTTTCCTCTTCAGGCTCTTCTTTGCCCCTGCCAATCACCTCGGGCTCAGTAACTTCTTCTTCAATCTCTTCTTCTGAAACTTCTTCTTCTTCTTCTTTAAGCTGGGTTGGGTGAATTATTGAAACAATTACTTCATCAGGGTCATTTAATATTTTTATCTTATCTGAAATACTGATTTCGGAAACCCTTACTGCATCTCCCATATCAAGTTCTTTTATATCATACTCAATATATTCCGGAATATCCGCTGGCATACAGGAGATATGGAGCTCCCTCAGACCATGCTGCAGAACACCGCCTTTTTCTTTTATACCCACAGCTATTTCTTCATTAATAATATGTATCGGTACAGTGGTTTCAATCTCCTTTTCCATCTGTATTCTCAAAAAATCCAGGTGCAAAAACTCCCTGGTAATCGGGTCCCTCTGGAATTCTTTTATCAGGGCTATCTCATTTTCTTTTTTCTTCTTTCCATCTACCTGTAGATTAAAAATCAAGCTGTATATGCTCTTACCCTTTAAAATATCTTTAAACTCTTTTTCTTTTACCTTAATGCTGATCGGCTCCTTCTTTAAACCATATACGACCGCAGGGATATAGTTTTTTCTTTTTAATTTCCCTGATACTTTATTCTTAACTTCTTTCTCGCTTCTTCTCTCCACTTCAAGAACAATATTATCCATTTATTTTCCACTCCTACATTTTATTTAAAAATTAAACTAAATTTTCGCCCTTAAATAATTCGCTTACAGATTTGCAATGATAAACTTTTTTTATTGTTTTTGCAAGCAGTGGGGCAATAGAAAGCACTTTTATTTTTTTGCTTTCTTTTTTTATCGGGATAGTGTTGGCAACAACGATTTCTTCCACCCTTGAACTTTCAAGTTTTTCAATAATATCACCGGAAAAGATAGGATGGGTGGCGCCAACATAAACCTTCCTGGCATTATGCCTGAATAACATATCAATAGCCTTAAAAAGTGTTCCACCTGTATCAATCATATCATCAAATATTATAGCCTCCCTGCCTTCCACATCTCCCACAATATGTTCTATTTCAGCCATGTTCGGAGCAGGCCTTCTCTTATCAAGTATCGCCAGTGGAAAATGGAGCCTTTTACCAAAAATACTTGCCCTTTTTACACCACCAACATCAGGACTTACCACCACTCCATTTTTTATATTCTTTTCTTTAAAATACCTGGCTATTATAGGTATGGCAGTTATATGGTCCACCGGAACATCAAAAAATCCCTGAATGGTTGCGGAATGTAAATCAACAAGAATTGCTCTGTCCATCCCTGCTATTGAAAGTAAATCTGCAAACAATTTTGCAGTTATTGGCTCTCTTCCTTCGGCTTTCTTATCCTGTCTTGCATATCCATAATGGGGGATAACGGCATTTATCATACCCGCGGAAGCTCTTTTTAAAGCATCTATCATTATCAGCAATTCCATTATATTGTCATTTACCGGCTTACAGCATGTCTGTACCACAAAAACATCGGCACCCCTTACACTCTCATCAAATTTTATATAGATCTCACCATTTTTAAATTTAGTTCTGGTAACTTTCCCAGCACTTATACCCAGCTCTTCCGCAATCCTGTCCGCCAGAGCAGGATAAGATGAGCCTGAAAAAAGCATCATTCTCTTATAGTCTATTCCTTTTCTCATATACTTTTTATCCCCCACTCTAAATTATTTATTTTGTTTTTTTCTGCAAATTTTAATATCAGTATCTTTTATAATTTTTTTCTTTACTTCCCATCACCATAGAACCCGGAGGGATGCCCCCGGGCATAAGCGGAATCCTTTTCTGCTAGCGTTTCAAATCGCATATAGCTATATGGTCCTATATTATTATTATTTCCAATATGCGAACCAATTATTACCGAAGAATTTATTCTGGTCCTCTTACCTATTATAGAATCAATAATCTGGCAAAAGGGGCCTATAACCGAATTTTTTCCTATCCTGGTTTCCCCTTTAATAAAACAGTACGGTTCAATAATTACATCTTTTTCTATAACTGCGGTGCTCTCAATATAACATGATTCCGGATTCCTTATAGTAACCCCGTTTTCCATAAGTTCTTCGTTAATTCTCTTCTGCATAATATTTCCCACGCTGGAAAGCTGAAGCCGGTTATTTATCCCCATAACCTCCACGTAATCAGAAATTCTCAAACAGCTAACTTTTTTACCTTCTTTTACCAGCATCCCAATAATATCAGTGAGATAGTATTCTTTCTGCGCATTGCCGGCCTTCACCTTTCCGATATTTTCAAACAGAGCCCCGGTATCAAAACAATAAATAGACGAGTTTATCTCATTTATTTTTTTTTCTTCGCGTGTAGCATCTGCCTCTTCTATGATTTTTACTATATTCCCCTGCCCGTCCTTTATTATCCTTCCATAACCTCCGGGTTCGGGAACAAGTGAAGTGATGATGCTTACCCCGCTTTCCGACCTGTCCTTACTTTCCACTAATCTCTTTAAAGTTGCCGGGCTCACCATAGGAGTATCAGCCGAAAGGACTAAAGTGTACTTGCCAAAGCTGCTTCTTTTATCTTTTGCCATATAAACAGCATTGGCGGTTCCAAGCTGCCTTTCCTGTATAATTACCTTTACCTGTTTAAAATGATTTTTTATATAATCAATAACGGCTTCTTTTTTATAGCCCACAACTACAAAAGTGTTTCCGGGATTTAACTTTTCTATTGTAGATAATATATGGTATAAAATTGGTTTCCCTGAGATATGATGTAAGACCTTGGGAACTTCTGACTTCATTCTCTTGCCTTCGCCTGCAGCCAGAACAACCACACTTAAATCTTTAGAAAAGTCCATCTTTAATAGATTTCTATAAGAAAAATTGTTATTAAATTATACTTAGATTGTAACATAAAAAACACATTTATCTAAGCATTACTCTATAAATTCTCCGCCTCTAATATCCTTTGAAATAATATTAAAGCCCGGTCCAAAATATACCTCTATATATATAAGATTGCTGCATTTCTTACCCAGCACTTCTTTCCTTGAAAAATATTCCGCATTATCTTTACCCTCACCCTCGTAAACTCTGGATATATCGCTGTTTTTTCTTACCTTAACTGTGATCTCTTCGCCACATTTGTTGCACCTGACTTTAAAAGTAATAAAGTCCGCACTATAGTTTCCTGCCACCGGAGAAAAAAATTTTTTTAAATTTTCTAAAAAGCCACCCATTTAATTTTCCTTTCCGCTAATTACAAAACCCTTCCAATTATATATTTTAACCCAACCAGGCTGATTCTTTAAATAATTTTTAATTTTTCTCCAGGTCAAGCAGAAAACTTTTTAGTTTACTTCCTCCTCTGAATTCCCCCCGGCTGCCGTCGCTTTTTATTACCCTGTGGCAGGGAACAATCAGCATTACAGGATTGTTCCTCAACGCAGAGCCCACTGCTCTCCAGGCTTTTTTATAACCGGCAATATCCGATAGTTCCCTGTAGCTTATGGTCTCACCGCGGGGTATTGAAATTAATTTTTCCCAGACATTTTTTTGAAAATCGGTTCCGATTAAGAATTCTACTCTAAAATTGATTTTGCTGATTTTTCCATCAAGATAATCTCCAATCGCTTTTTCGATATCTGTAGATTTTTTATGAATAAAAGTAATCTTCTGCCGGTCTCCATGAACTTCTCTGATATTATCCATGAAATTTTTAAAATCGCTTTTATTATTCCCCAGATACAGAATTATAATTTCTCCGTCTTCTTTTCTCCATAAATAATAAAATTTTCCAGTAAAGGTTAAAAATCCGGGATCATTAAAAAAAACTATCATAAAAGCTGCTCTGTCTTTTTATTAATATTCAATACCTTCTCTCGCTTTTATTCCCTTATTATAAGCATGTTTTATTTCCTTCATCTCAGTAACTGTATCAGCAATTTCTATGAACTCTCCCGGGGCATCCCTTCCGGTCAGGACTATATATAGTTCTTCGGGCTTATTTTTTAAAACATCCATTACTTCTTTTACTTCTAATAAACCGTAACTGACCAGATTATTTATTTCGTCCAGTATAACCATATCATACTTCCCGCTGTTAATCTTATCACAGGCGTATTTAAAGGACTCTGCCGCATTCTTAAACTGTTTTTCTTCATCCACCGGTTTTCCATCCCTGAACCTTATAAATCCCAGCCCCAGCTGTTCTATTTCAATAAGGGGTTTTAATTTTTCTATTATCCTGACCTCGCCTGATTTCCAGGGACCTTTTATGAATTGCAGAATCAAAACTCTAAGATTGCTCCCGGCCGCTCTTAAAGCCAGTCCCAGGGCTGCAGTAGTTTTGCCCTTGCCGTTACCGGTATTTACCAGTATAAGACCCCTGCGGCTTTTTTTGTCTCTGTCATCTCTTTTGTCCATCTTTTATCAGATCCTTTATTAAATCTTTTATTAGTTTAATATCTTATAATTTATTATCCAGTATGCTATAAAATAAATCCATATCCATGTTCTCCCTGAATATATCTGCCAGCCTGTTGTATTGATTCTCTTTAAAATCTCTATATTCCAGGGTTTTTCCGTCTCTTTCACCGGATATTATATTATTTTTCCCCTTTAATATATGTAAAAAGAACTTTCTAACACCATCATTATCGAAAATACCATGAATATAAGTTCCCAGCACCATGCTATTTTTATTGTTATCAAATGCCATGAAACCGTCATAGAAATCCGTGCCCTTATTTCCTCTTGATAAAACCCTGAAAAGCGGAACCAGCTTCTGGAAATTTCCTCTCAGGACAACGGACTTACCCATATGTATCTCATAGCCCTTCATGATGCCTGTTTTATTTTCGGTCAGCCTCCCGTATATTTTTTTAAAATCAGGGTGAAATAGCATATCCTCACTAATCTTAAATTCTACCTGATTGGTGATTTTATCCCGCAGGAAATCTGTATCTATATCCATCAGGCCAATACCTTTTATGCTGCCGGCATCTTTTGATTCACTACCGAACCTGTCGTTTATCTTTCTGCCCAGCATCTGAAACCCTCCGCAAATACCCAGGACTACAACCCCCTTATGGTATTGTTCTTTTATCTCTTCTTCGAGCCCTGATTTCCTTAAATATAACAAATCGTTTATGGTGCTCTTACTGCCGGGTATAATAATCATGTGAGATTTTAAATTTTTTAGCTCCTCCCTGTCTTTTATATACACCAGGCCGACTTCCTTTTCCAGCTCAAAAGCATTAAAATCGGTGAAATTAGAAATATGCGGAAGATATATGACAGAAATTATTATTTTTTTCTCTTCATTGTATAGCCGGGCATTTTTTAGAATATCTTTCTTTCCTTTTTCCTGCTCTATATTTACCGAATCTTCCTCTTCTATATAGATGTCTTTAAAAAAGGGAATAGTCCCCAGCACCGGGATTTTTAATTTTTCAGCTATATAATCATTGCCCGGTTTTAAAAGACTTATGTCCCCTCTAAACTTATTTACCAGAAAGGCTTTTATATATTTCCTGTATCTGTAAGGAAGAAGCTTCACTGTACCATAAAAACTGGCAAACACTCCTCCTTTATCCACATCTCCTACCAGTATCACATTTGAAGAGGCAATCTCCGCTATGCGCATGTTTACAATATCATTTTCCATAAGGTTTACTTCGGCAGGGCTGCCGGCTCCTTCAATGACAATATAATCAAACTTTTTTTTCAAATTATTCAGAATTTCTCTTATTTTATTTAAATAAAAAAACTTCTTTTCGCTGTATTCAACCGCGCTCATATTTTTAACTACCTCTCCCATAAATATTATCTGTGCCCTGGAATCAGCAACAGGCTTTATAAGCACGGGGTTCATATAGACCTCCGGCTCCAGCCCGCATGCTTCCGCCTGAACCACCTGCGCCCGGCCCATCTCTCCTCCCGAAGCAGTTACATACGAATTCAGAGCCATATTCTGAGATTTAAAGGGACAAACACTGTATCCATCCTGTTTGAGAATCCGGCATATGGCTGTAACAGCCACACTTTTTCCCACATGCGAACTGGTACCCTGTATCATAATAGATTTTGGTATTTTTCTTCCCATATTACACCTTATGATAAATATTTTAGTATCTGATTTGCAGTCTTTACTACCACTGCTCCCTGCCCTATTATTTCCCTGTAAAGTTTTGCTGCTTTTCCGCCGGTATGGTCCCTATCCTCAATGTTTTTCTCATCTATGATTACAACTTTTTTATTTAAATCCAGTGCTTTTTTAACCGAAACCAGATTTGAAAAATTACCGGACCCGAATTCCACTCCTGGAAGGATAACTATATCGCTGGATTTTATAAACTGGAGATTTTTTTTCTGGGAACTTATGCTTATGGGCGAGAAAGGAGCTTCGGCCACATAGGGAACTTCCAGCATCTGGGCAGTGTCTGTATCTGTATCAAGAGTGTTCACAACCCCGCAGGATACTTTATAACCATTATTATAAAGCAGGCTGATTATTGGTGAAGCTGCACCCCCGCCTCCTATAACATGCATCCTGAAGTCTTTGCTTGTCGGCTTACCACTGATACCCCAATCTATCTCGGGATTAAAATTGGGGCTGATATAGAGTTTCCCGGTCACCGGATTCCTGCCCACAAAAACATCACTTCCAAATACATTTTTTATATTTACCCTGTTTAATATATCCTCTCCACTGCCAAATCCAAAAATTCTGCCTTCTTTTAAGAGCATTATCTTGCCACTGCTCTGAAGGGCAAGATTTATGTCATGAAAAATTCCTATTATGGTTTTGCTTTCTTTCTGATTCAGGTCCATAAATAAATTCATAAATTCAATCTGAAAATTAATATCAAGGTGAGAGGTCGGCTCGTCAAGAAGCAATACAGGACTATCCTGGGCCAGAGCCTGGGCCACAATTACCCTCTGCTTTTCACCACCGGAGAGTTCATTAAATTTCCTTTCTGCAAAGGACAGTATTTTTACTTTTTCCATAACTTCATTAACCTTATCAAAATCACTCTTTTTTTCTACTTCAAATCTTGAAATGTAGGCATGCCTTCCCATCATAACCATTTCAGCTACCGTAAAATTAAAACCGGGATTAGTATACTGGGGCACAACTCCCACTATTTTTGCAATCTCTCTTGAACTTAGATTCCTTACATCCCTTCCCCCGACCTTAATTTTGCCTTTATACCCATCTGTAACCCTGCTTATAAGGTTTACCAGGGTGCTCTTTCCTGCCCCATTGGGGCCAAGGATTGAAATGAAACTTCCCTCTTCAACATCAAAGCTTATATTGTCCAGCACTTTTTCCTGATTATAGGAAAAGCTCAGATTCCTTGCAGAAAGTATGTTTTTGTTTTTTTTCATCTTATACCGGTTCCATACTATATAAATTAAATTAAATCCAGAGTTTAAAAAACATTTCTTTTTGATTTTAATAATAAATACAAAAAGAATGGCACGCCTATAATGGAAGTTATAATCCCCACAGGAATTTCCCTGGGCATAAGCATCGTTCTTGCCAGAGTATCTGATAAAAGAAGGACTATCCCGCCTGCAACGGCAGAGGTAGGGTACAAAATTTTATGATCGGGCCCCACCATCATCCTCAGAATGTGCGGTGTTACCAGACCCACAAACCCAATAATCCCGCTCATTGATACAGCTACAGCAGCTATAAGCGACGCCATTACCAGCAATATCTTTTTTACTCTTTCAGCCTGTACACCCAGCTGGATTGCCCTTTCATCCCCCAGCGATAATATATTTAAATCCCTCATAAAAAAGGCTGAAACAAAAACCAGAACAGTAACCACCGGGGCCAGTATAATAAAATTATCCCAGGAGGCGGAAGTAAAACTTCCCATAACCCAGAACACTATTTTGGCCATATCCTGAACCCTTAAAAGCATTATCAGGTAAGTCATTGCACTCAACATGGCACTCAGAGCAATTCCGGAGAGAAGCAGGGTGACAACTGAAACTTTGCCCCTGATCCTGGCAATATTATAGACCAGAAATGTTGTCGCTATAGCTCCGAACAGAGCAGAAATAGTTGTGGCCGAAATACCCAGCAATCCGGCACCCCTGACAAATACCAGACCTACCGTCGCCCCAAAAGCAGCTCCTGCCGAAACACCGATTACAAAAGGGTCTGCCATAGGATTTCTAAACAAGCCCTGGAAGATAACCCCCGAGCCTGCAAGCGCTATCCCGACAAATACAGAGAGAAATATCCTGGGAAGCCTTATTTGAGAAATTATGACTGTATCCTTGTACGCAATGGAGTCGGTGCTTATAATATTTTTAATTCCCGGTATAAAACCCGAAATTATAAGTGCGGTATCCTTTAAACTAATCCTGGCTGCACCTATGGAGGCAGAAACTATTATCAATAACACAAGAACTGCCAGTAACACCAGAATATATTTTATTGTCCTTTTTCCGGTTCCCATCATTATAGTATCGTACCCACAGATAAATAATTATGACGAATTATAAAAACCTAAATAAAAAAAACTATTTTATTCTACTATTTCAAATTCTCCAAAAATTTCCGGATGAAATGCCTTTGATAACATCTGGAGTGCCTTAATTAAATTCTGACTTGGACGGGATACCGGGTTATCGGGAACACTATAGACTCTCCCTGAAGTTACAGCATCAATACTTGAAAATCTCTCATCATTTAATATCACAGAAGGGTCCCCGGCCAGGCTCATCGGGGCAACTATAATATCCGGGTTCTTCTCTATTAACGTTTCAATGCTATACTCAGGCCAGCCGGTTATATCATCCTCCGCTACTATATTTATTCCACCGGCCTTTTCAATCAAGTCGTTAATAAAAGTATCCTTCCCCGCACTCATTAAAGGATCGTTCCATACCTCGTAAAAAACTTCTGGCTTATCTTCCTTTTTTAAATCCTTAATCTCATTATAAATCCCGTCCACACTTTTTTTAAGTTCTTTTACAAGTTCCTCTCCTTTTTCCTCAAAGCCAACCAATTTACTTATATTGGTTATTTCTTCATAAACACCTTCAATACCACTGATACTGATAACTCTGTAAATCTCAATTCCAAGTTCTTCTACTCTACGGTAATCGTCATCGGAACCCCCGGCTACCGCTATCAGGAGGTCGGGGTCAAGTTCGGCAATTTTTTCTATATTCAACCCGTAGGAATCTCCTGCACCCTCAAACCCTTCAGCCAGTGGATCGCCACTCGTTACGCTGTAACTATCAACCTCAACCACCCTGTCCATAGCTCCAAGACCACTGATTATTTCCAGCGCGCTTGGTGAGATAACCACTACTTTTTCAGCGGGTAAAGACAGGGCAACCGTATCCCCCGCACCATCCACTACCTCAATCGGTCCGGAATCTGCCCCTGCATCCATATCGCTCTTACAGCCGGCAAACGAAAGTAATACAACTGCAAGCATGAGAACCAGAGTTACACTGACTGCGGTAAAAATTTTTTTCACCATTTTTCTCCTTATTCTTTTTTATTAAATAAAAAAACCCCCGGTCTCTTCAGCCGGGAGTTTTCTTTAAAAATGAAAAGCCCCCTCTTTCTACCGAAGAGAGAAAACTTAATAATCTTCAGGTATCCTGGCTTAAGGGACTTTACTCTCTGCCTTCCCGGTAATTTTACCAGTGGCTTTATTATTGAGAGCACACACCCTATCACAGTGGCGGGACCACTCCAGATTTTAACTGGATTCCCTGATTAAAAATTATTAATTATATCAACTGGATAACAATATACCCATTATGTAATTGATATCCATTTTTCAAAAAAACATATTTATTATGACTTATAATATACTATATACTGATTTAAAATTGCAACGGTTTTATTTAAATATATCTCCTTCCCAAATTATTCTGGAGAAATAATAGAATGAATTAAACGGGCAATTGCTGCCCTTTTAATAGCCGGTACTTCTTTTTGAAGCATCTGGCACTGCCAGCCTGCTGCGCCGGCAATAACTTCCATAAATTTTTACTTTATATTATAAAAAGCTTTAAGCCCCGGATATTCTGCTTCGTCTCCCAGATCTTCTTCAATGCGGAGCAGTTGATTATACTTACAAATCCTGTCTGTCCTTGAGGGAGCCCCTGTTTTTATCTGACCGGCATTTACTGCAACTGCAATATCGGAGATAGTGGTATCCTCGGTCTCTCCTGAACGGTGGGAGACCACAGCCGTATACCCGGATGTTTTAGCCATCTCAATTGCATCCAGTGTCTCGGACAGTGTTCCTATCTGGTTAACCTTGATTAATACAGAGTTGGCCACCCCCAGTTTCAGTCCCTTTTTTATTCTTTCAGTGTTTGTTACAAAAACATCATCTCCCACAAGTTGAATCTTTTTACCGGCTTCTTCTGTCAGTTCTTTCCACCCATCCCAATCTTCTTCAGCCATTCCATCTTCAATTGAAATTATGGGATATTTTTCCACCAGTCCCTTATAATAGCTAACCATCTCTGATGAATTGAAAACCTTGCCCTCTCCTCTGAGGTTATATTTACCCTTCTCATAAAACTCAGTGGCGGCAGGGTCCAGAGCTATGTAAATATCCTTACCCGGTTTAAAACCTGCCTTTTCAATAGCCCGGATTATATACTTTATAGCATCTTCATTGGATTTTAAATCAGGAGCAAAACCTCCTTCATCGCCAACAGCCGTTCCCAGTCCTTCCGCGCTCAAAACGCTTTTAAGATTGTGAAATACTTCTGAGCCCATTCTTAAAGCATTGCTAAAAGTGGAAGCTCCAAGAGGCATTATCATAAATTCCTGCAAATCAACACTATTATCAGCATGCTTCCCACCATTTAATATATTCATCATAGGAGCAGGCAGTATATGAGCATTTACCCCTCCCAGATATTTATATAGGGGCAGTTCAAATGCAGCGGCAGAAGCTTTTGCTACAGAGAGGGATACTCCAAGTATGGCATTGGCCCCCAGTTTAGACTTATTGTCCGTTCCGTCCAGGTCAATCATGGTCATATCTATCTCACGCTGATAAATAGCATCCATTCCCTCAAGTTCAGGGGCTATAAGTGAATTAACATTCTCTACTGCTTTCTGCGTCCCCCTACCCATATATCGTTTCTTATCACCATCCCTCAGTTCAATTGCTTCAAATGCTCCTGTAGAAGCTCCGGAAGGCACTGACGCCCTTCCAACTGCTCCACAGTCAAGAACTGTTTCAGCCTCAACAGTTGGATTCCCCCTTGAATCAAGAATCTCTCTGGCAAAGATTTCTATAATTTCAGTTCCATTACTCATTGTTTACTCTTCCTTTCATGTTTGCGGTAACAAATTATTTTTATTCTTACAATCACTGGCAACTTATTTCTTCTGTATAACAATAACACGGTTAATCTATTATATTAATATTTTTTATATTTTAAAATTACAATCCTTAAAATTCCTGTTTAAAAATTATATGAAATCTGGTTTAATGCTACTGAGTTAAAAAAATTAATCTTTTTTATCCAGCAGGACGGGACTGTTAAAAATCCCGGTAAAAAACTTGACTTTGGATAATATTGTATTATATTATCAATAACTGATATCAATAATTGATAATGATATAAAAAGGGTAAAATGAAAGAAAAAATTAAAAATAAATTTCCTTTATTTATGGTTATTATTGCGTTAGCAATAGTTTCAATTACTTCACTAACTTTATATTCCTGTAATGATACCGCTGATATTCTAAAAAGCCAGGGCACCTTTGAAGTTGCCAGAGGTGATATCGTCCAGACCATAAGCACCAGCGGTTATGTGGACAGCAGCGATAGGAACGATTATTCTCCTGCGGTTTCAGGTGAAGTTTTATACTCACTAAGACAGGGAGATATTTTCAATAAAGGTGATATTTTACTGGAAATAGATAACAGCCAGCAGCAGCTTCTGATCGCACAGGCTGAAGAGAATCTTAATTCAGCCAGAAACTCCCTGGATACAGCCAGGATAAACTACCAGCAGGCACTTGATTCAAATCACATAGCAATACAGCTTGCAGAAACCGGTTCCATGCAGTCAGAGTTATCTGCCAGAAATGCTTTTACCGCTTTAGAGAATGCAAATAATATGGCAGATAAATCAAAGGAAAGCGCCAGGGTTGCTTTAGAAAATGCTGAAAAGTTGCTCCAAGAAGCTAAAGGCGAGCCCCCTATTCCCGATACCCAGCTGGCCCAGTATGAGGCCAATGTGGAATCTGCACGGGCAAGTTACGAATCTGCTAAAGCACAGGGAACTTCCCAATCAAAATCAGCAGAAGGCTCTTATGAACAGTCACTCTTAAACCAGTCCACCACCTACTGGTCAAACCTTTCCAGCACCCGGTCTGCCCGGACACAGATTGACCTTGCTGCCAAAAATATAGCGCTGGCAGAATCACAGCTAAAATTATCGGAAATAAACCTGGAAATGGCTAAATTAGATTCGGAAAATAATATAATTTATGCACCATATGATGGTATGGTATTGTCATCGACCTATAAGGAAGGTCAGTACGCCAGCCCGGGGATGAACGCCATTTCTGTAATAAGTAATGATTTTGTAATAAAGGCAGATATAAATGAAATTGATGTGGTTAATATTAAAGAAGGGCAGGATGTAGATATAACACTGGATGCTTACTATGATAATAAATTCAGTGGTAAGATAACCGGGATTTCTCCCATCTCCACCAATATAGGCGGGGTGGTTTCTTTTGAGCTGACAGTAACACCGGAAACCGAAAATTCTCCCCCGCTTCTATACGGACTTTCTGCAAGTCTGGATATAACTACTTCCACAGTTGAAGATGTCCTGTATGTTCCCGTACAATCAATATATGAGGAGGATGGGAATACCTATATAGACCTGGTTACCGGAGACGGAGCTATAGAAAAAAGACAGATTACCACCGGAGTATTTAATTATGATTATATTGAAATAAAATCAGGACTTAGCGAAGGAGATAAAATACTGGTTTCACCGGTTAATTATACCCCTGCCGGAAGTCTCCCTATTTAGATTAAATAATGATATGGTAATTACTAATGATATGGTAACCAACAGCAGTAATATTGTCATAAAAACAACTGAAATTACCAAGGTTTACAGGATAGGCAACATTAGAGTTAACGCCCTGCGGGGAATAAATCTCGAAATAAGAAAGGGTGAATTTGTTGCTGCAATGGGGCCTTCTGGTTCAGGAAAATCAACTTTAATGAATATTATCGGATGCCTTGATATACCCACATCCGGGCATTATTATCTCAATAATACAGACATAAGTAAGCTTGACGATAACCAACTGGCAAATATCAGAAACAAGGAAGTTGGCTTTGTATTTCAGACATTTAATCTTCTTTCCAGAACAAATATTTATGGAAATGTTGAACTTCCCATGATTTATTCTACGGAAAGAGTGGTAAATAAAAAAAAGAAAATACTGGACTCTATAGAGTCCGTGGGTCTGACGGGCCTTATTAAACACAGACCCAATGAAATTTCAGGGGGAGAAAAACAGAGAGTGGCCATTGCAAGGGCCCTGGTCAATCAACCTTCCATAATACTTGCAGACGAACCCACGGGAAATCTTGATTCAAGAACAGGTGAAGAGATTATAGCCATATTCCAAAAATTAAACCGCGGGGGTAAAACTATAATATTAGTTACCCACGAAATGGATATAGCAAAGCACACCCATAGAATCATTTATTTAAGAGACGGTATTATTCACGGGGAGGAAGAAGTCAAAAACCAGATATCCGCAGAAGAGAAATTGAGCCAGATGCCAGAGCTCGAAGATAGGCTAAAAGCAAATTGAGGTTAACATAAAATGAAAAGATTCTTTGAAAACATAAAAATTGCCTTCCAGGCCCTGTTCCTAAATAAAATGAGGTCTTTTCTTACCATGCTGGGAATTATCATAGGGGTGGGGGCTGTTGTAGCAATGCTGTCAATTGGAACCGGCGCCCAGCAGTCCGTGGTAGAGAGTGTCCAGGGCATTGGCTCCAATCTTATCATAATATCTCCCGGAAATCCCGAAGGAAGCAACACCGGAATGGAAATGATGTTAAGCGGACAGCAGTCAAAATTAGAAGCAGGTGACCTTGAGGCAATAAAAAGAGAGGCGACACTTATAACAGAAGCTGCCCCAGTAATTTTTAACTCATCAGTCATCTCTTATTCAAATAAAAGTACCCGTACATCGGTATATGCATCATCGGAAAAGGGAGTAGAACTCTATAATATGGATATAGATAGAGGCAAGTTTTACAGCAGAAGTGATGTTTCAAACGCCTCAAACGTAGCAGTAATAGGACAGTCAACCATTAAAAAATTATTCGGCAATATAGACCCCATTGGAAAGATAATTAAAATTGACGGCAAAAATTTTAAGGTGATAGGGACACTCAAACCCAGGGGAACCGATATGTTTGGCAATGACCAGGATGACTTCGTAAGCGTTCCGGTAACAACTGCTCAGGATAAGCTTTACGGGATTGACTCATATAATATGATACTGGCCCAGAGTGTAAGTGAAGACAGAATAGACGCCGCCAGCGAAGAAATAAAATCCATATTAAGGAAATACAGAAATATCAGATTCGGAGAAAAAGATGACTTCAGTGTTCAGAATCAGACCCAGATACTTGATATTGTCAGTTCTATTACCGGAATATTTACGGTAGTTATTGCAGGTATCGCAAGCATTTCTCTACTTGTCGGGGGTATCGGAATAATGAATATCATGCTGGTCTCCGTTACCGAGAGAACCAGAGAAATAGGGATAAGAAAAGCCATAGGAGCTAAAAACAGAGATATACTTATCCAGTTTCTGGTAGAAAGTACCGTGTTAAGCATAACCGGAGGAATTTTTGGAATCCTGTTTGCAGTAATGGTATCTGCGATACTTACCAGGTTCACTGTCCTGGATACATTCATAACTATGATGCCCATAATCATCGCCTTAAGCTTCTCTATGGTAGTGGGCCTTTTCTTTGGCATTTATCCCGCAATGCGTGCCGCAAGACTCAACCCGATAGATGCCTTAAGATATGAGTAATATAAAGCTATTTTACCAGGCCCAGAGTTTCCTTAAATTCAGCTGTCCCTGCTTTTTCTAAAAGCTCGTATATTATCATTTCTGTAGAAGTAACCATTACCCCGCTCTGTATCATGCGCTGCAATCCAATATCCCGGTTTTCCGGTGTTCTTGATGTTACAGCATCACTTACAACACTGACATTATAATCAGCCAGTAAATCCAGAGCAGTCCGGGTTATGCATATATGGGTTTCAATACCGGCAAGAATGATATTTTTCCTTGATAATTTACTTAGCTTTTCAGCAAACTGGCTGCATTTGAAGGCACTGAATTCAATCTTTTTTATGGGTTCAAAATTTGATATTTCAGATGTGATTTCTTTTATAGTAGGCCCCAGCTTCTCCTGCTCGGTTATTACCACCGGGAGGTCAATGATCTTTGCAAACTTAACCAGTTTAACTAAATTAGCTATAAGCTTATCGCGATTATTCATTACTTTTATAAGCCTTTCCTGGACATCAATAACCGCTAAAACACTATCTCTCCTGGTAAAAAATTGATTTCCTGAGCTGCTTTTCACTTTTTTATTATTCCTTATTTTATTTACAATCTTATAATCAGTCTTTCTTTCAATGTTAATTATAATAACAACAGAGCAAATATAGTGTCAATGGCCATATTATCTATCGGCTTTCCGGTAATGCAAAGGAGCCGGCCCTGTCAATATAGCCAGGGTCATTTATACAGGAAATGATAGAATCAGGGTAAACTTTGAAAGCCCGAATGATTTTGAAGCAAAACC
>CAZRML010000032.1:0-11882 GCA_964601205.1 uncultured Actinomycetota bacterium
GGAGGTAGTGTTTAATCTATCAATTTTATCTATATTTTTATTTTGTTTTCAAAGAGCTTTTAAAACTAGAGTTGTAAACACAACTCTTAAATAGTTCAAATTAGCTATATTCTGATTTGTAAATTGTTAACTTTATGATAATATAATAAACCGGTTATTTAAAATATAAATAATAACATCCTGTTTACATAAATAACGGTACTATCTTTTCTAATATATAAGTGGGGGTGTAGTTCAGTGGGAGAACGCTTGTCTGGCAGACAAGAGGTCAGCGGTTCAAATCCGCTCATCTCCACCATTTTTTGAGATAAATTAATTATTTTAAAAAAATTTTTCCTGGCCTCAGATAGAATTTATACTGTTATGATTATAACCTTTAATTTATCTATTTTTATAAATGTCCTTTTAATTTTTTTTGGTATAATCATTTTGATGGTATTATATGTCTAAGATTAATTAACCTGTTAGATTAGCTGTAAATAAAATTTTTTTAATAAATTGAAAGGAGCTAAATGGAGTCTATTAAGCTAAAACCAGAAAAAGAGCTAAAGACTTTGTGGATCATAACATGGGTGGTTGCGCTGGTGCTTGTAATACTTTTTTTATTGTTCTTTATATTTGTTGCTGAAGTGCTGGTAACGATATTTTTAATTACTGGCTGGATTGTAATTATGATACCTGTAATAATATGGATTCACGCTGCTTTCATGGCTCTGGAGTATTGTATTGATGATGAAGGTGTAAAAATGAAGGGCGGAGTTATATGGAAAAAGTTTGTTACGGTTCCATATCACAAAATAACCAATGTTGATATTACACAGGGGCCGATGCAGAGATATTATAATATTGGAACTGTCCATGTCCAGACTGCAGGTGCAGGAGGGCAGCAGGACAGAAGGCCGAACTTAAGTTAAATGGTATAAAGGAGCTTGAAAAAGTAAGGGATATAATCATAAGGAAAGTAAAAGATTCAACCTGTACTTCAGGAAGTGTGGAAAGGAAGATGGAAGGCGTCACATTAAAAAGCGGGGCTGCAGAAACAGGAAAAGAAAGTATTTTTAATGATATTTTAGGGGAGTTAAAAGAAATAAAAATGCTTCTTAAGGAAAGGCAGGAATAATAAAGGATTACACACAGAAGAATGGGAATATATATTTTTTTAATTAATAAAAAAGCTTTACCGGGGAGATTAAAATTAAATTAGGAATAATTGGCCTTCCCAATGTGGGTAAAAGTACACTTTTTAATGCACTGACGGCTGCGGGGGCAGAAGCTTCAAATTATCCATTCTGTACTGTAGAGCCCAATGTTGCTACTGTTAATATTCCTGATAGAAGGCTCGGGGAATTATCAAAAATAACCGGTCTTGAAAAAGTTACTCATGCTACTATTGAATTTGTGGATATAGCAGGGCTGGTAAAAGGTGCCAGCAGGGGTGAAGGCCTGGGGAATAAATTTCTATCTAATATAAGAGAAGTAGATGCAATCATTCATGTAATGAGATGTTTTAAGGATCAGAATGTTTCGCATGAATATCCTGATATAAATCCGATAAGAGATTTAGAAGTAGTTAACCTTGAATTGATTCTATCAGACCTTGAAAGAGTTGAAAAAAGGATTGAAAAAGTACAGAGAATGGCAAAAAGCGGAGAAAAAAAATATCAGTTTGAATTTGAGTTATTGAAAAAAGTAAAAGATGAAATGCAAAAGGGAACTCCCGCAAGAGGTATGGATTTAAACGAGGAAGAGAAAAAAGTTATAGGTGAGCTGTTTTTAATATCGGCCAGGCCAGTGATTTACGCAGCGAACGTTGATGAAGATGACTTCGGTAGGAACATGGAGGAGATACCTGCAGTTAAAGAACTTTACAGGCATGCCTCCGGGGAAGGCTCAAAGATAGTAACAGTAAGCGCCAGGATTGAGGAGGAGATAATGCAGCTTGACCCTGATGAAAGAGAATTATTTATGAAAGAGCTTGGTATACCTGAATCTGGTATAAATAGATTAATAAAAGTTTCATACGGGATGCTGGGGCTTGTTAGTTTCATGACAATAAAGCCGCCGGAGATAAGGGCATGGACCGTGAGGCAGGGTACAAAAGCATACGAAGCTGCCGGTAAGATACATACAGATTTTCAGAAAGGGTTTATATGTGCAGACATAATAGATTATAAAACTCTCGTAGATATCGGTTCATATACAGAAGCAAAGGAAAAGGGAATGGTCAGGCGCGAAGGAAAAGAATATATAATAAAAGATGGGGATATTGCCCTGTTTAAGTTTAATGTATAAATTGAGTTTTGCGGTATTCATTTGTATAATGATTTTATAGATAAGGCATTGCTTTAATGATATCTAAAAACCATTTTTTGTAGCCAGGAAAGGATATTTTTGGAAAGAAGAGGCAGGAAAGAGTCAATCATAACTTTAATCATAATGATTATAATCGCAGTAGTGATTGTAAGCTGGCTCTCTGGCCTGTGGAGCTGTGAAACCGGAAGGAAGGAATTAACTGATGAAGAAAAACTGAGCATCTCTGATTATATAAATTCCATTTCAGTTCTGGTACAACAATCCAATAAAATTTCTTATGACTTTTTTAGTGTTCTGGATAGAGCAAATAATATGACCCGGGAAGACCTGGATAGCGAGCTTCTTACCATAATAGAGGAAAGTAAAGTGGCACTGGGAAATAGCACAGAATTAATTCCACCGGAGTTTTTTGAGGTTGCGCATGGGTATCTGGAACTGGTTTTTAAAACAAGAAATAGGGCTTACGAAGATTTTAGGCCGGCTCTATCCAATGCATTGCAGGACCTGGATCTTGACATAGCCACCACGCAGATAACCAATACTTTTTTATATATGTATATGAGTGATGAAATATATTTGTATTTTCAGGATAAGCTGATGGAGTCAGGAGAGGAACTGGGGATAAGCAATCTTACCATACTGGATTCGGCCATTTTAAAAGACAGGAGTTTAACAAATACTCAGAATGTGTCAGAATTTATTTCAGAAATTAAATCTGTATCAGGGCTTCAGGAGAGAAGGGGTGTAGCAGTAATTGAGGATACAATAGAGTTTAATCCGGGAGTGCTTAACAATCAGGGTGATTACTGGATAATAGATGGTGGTTCTGAAATCAGCGTAAGTATTGCCATAGAAAATCAGGGAAATGTTATAGAAAATGATGTAGATGTGGTTATGAGATATATGGCAGAAGATAACATTATAGATGAGAAAAAATACACTATACCGACAATTGGTCCATCTGAGAAAAAAATAGTTACTTTAGCGGGATTCACTACCTATCCAGGGAGAAAGTGTGAGCTGGAAATAAAAGCAGGTCCGGTTCCTGATGAAGTATTCTCCGGAAATAACACAGCTACATTTAAATTTATGATGGATTAGAATAGAATTTAAACCGGATTTTGGATCTATCGGTGTAAATGTATTAATTAAAATGATCGCATAAAAGTGTTTTTCATATCAGAATTATCGGTTATAATATTGTATTAAATTTAAAATTGAAAGTATTTTATTTATGGATAATAAAAAACCTAAATCCTTCACTCTGTTAATATTATCAGATGCGAAGTCTGGGATAAGAAAAATAAGTATATCCCACAACTTATTAAGAATATTGTTCATAATTTTAATAGTAATAGTAACGTCCGGTGTGATTCTTGTATCGGACCTTTTTATAATCCGTCAGGAACTAAATAAAAAAATAGCCGAGCTGGAAAGGGCCGAGTATAAGGTAAACTATAAAGAGGTTGAACTCGCAAATCTGGAAAAAAAGACTAAAGAGATAGAAACAAAAACAAAGATTCTGGAAAGTTATTTAAAAGAAGTAGAAGACCTCGACCGTATGGTAAGGGACATAACCGGTAAGGGTGGATATGGAGAGGAAGTGGCAATTTATGCTTCGGATTTAAGTTCCAATATTGAATTTGAAGAAGACCCGGATGAGATTTATTATTATGTCAGTGACCAGGAAGAGGGTTTAGATGATATAGATGCTCTTCTTGACGATCTATTAAGTAAAGCCCCTGAACTATCCGGAGTACTTTCAGAAGATAAGCAAAATATGGAAGACCATATATATCTTATGGAGCATACCCCGAGTATGTGGCCTACCTGGGGGACGGTTACTTCCCTTTTCGGAGAAAGAAGAAGGGGCTACACTCATAAGGGACTTGATATTGCCAATAATACAGGCACCAGTATTCAGACAACTGCAAGTGGTGTAGTAATTTACGCAGGCTGGCATGGAAACTACGGAAGGAAAATCATTGTCCATCACGGGTTTGGCTATACCACAGTATATGCCCATCTCAGCAAATTTTATGTTGATGTGGGTGATGAAGTAACCCAGGGTGATATTATAGGAGCAATGGGAAATACCGGGCACAGTACAGGCTCACACCTGCATTATGAAGTACTTGTGGATGGTATTCCCCGTGACCCTATGGATTTTCTTCCAGAGGTAAGGTAGTACACTAATTTATAGCTCTTTTTTTAATAGTATTTTCAATATATAACAAGGTGTATTATAATTTTTTTTATTATATAGGTTAATCTTAATAAAAAAGTATTATTAAATTATGGGTATAAAAAAGAAAATAGCTTATCTGGGGCCGCCTGGAACATTTACCGAGGAAGCTCTGGATAAGTTAATAAAAGAGCCGGACCGCATAGAGAAAATACCATGCAATACAGTTGAAGAAGTTATAAAGAGTGTGGATAGAGGGTATGTTGATGAAGGGCTCGTACCCATTGAAAACTCTATTGAAGGCTCGGTAAACATTACACTGGATATTCTTACCTTTGAGAGCGAGGCGAAGATAATAGGAGAGGTTAGTATTCCTGTTAGACACAGTCTTATTGGTAAGAAGAAAATAAGAATTAAGGATATAAAAAAAGTGATATCTCATCCCCATGCAACTGCACAGTGCAGAAAATTTTTATCAACGGGTTTAAAAGATGCGGAAATTATGGCTGCCAACAGTACCGCTGAGGCTGTCAGGATTTTAAAGGAAAAGAATGACGATGTAGCTGCAATAGGAACAAAAATTGCGGCAAAAATTTATGGTCTGGAAATAATAGAAAATGATATTGAAGATAATAAGGATAATAAAACCAGGTTTGTTTTTATTGGAAACAAGATACAGCCAAAAACAGGTAATGATAAAACTTCTATAGTATGTTTCCTTAAACAGGATAAACCCGGGAGTTTATATAATATATTAAGGGAATTTGCCAGCAGAAATATAAATTTAACCAGGCTGGAATCAAGGCCCGCCAAAAAGAATCTGGGAGATTATGTTTTTATAATAGACATGGATGGACATTTACATGATGATAATGTTTTTGAGGCAATAGAGGTTTTAAGAAGAAGTGTATATCTGGTTAAGATTTTAGGCTCGTACCCCAGAGAGTCTTCTGGGTTTGAAAACAATAGTATATAGTGGAGAGGATTAATGATTGACATAGAATTATTCCGGAAAAACCCCGGTATTTTTAAAACAGAAATAGAAAAAAGAGGTTTAAAAATAGATACTGAACTGGGCCTGGATCTGGATAGAAAAAAAAGGGATCTGATAGTTAAAGTAGACAGGTTAAAATATGAAAAAAACACTACGTCAAAGATAATGCCGGGACTCAGGGGTGAAGAAAAAAATGAAAAAATAAAACAAATGAGAAAGATAAATAAAGAGCTGGAGAAATTAGAATCGGAGCTTTCAGATGTAGAGAAAAAGTTTTCTGACCATTTTTCAGTGTATCCCAATATATCTCATGTTACCACTCCTGTAGGAAAAGATGAGAGCGGGAATGTAGCCATTTCGTATTCTGGCATTAAACCCGACTTTAATTTTAAACCCCGGAATCATATTGAACTGGGTGTAAACCTGGGTATACTTGACGAGAAAAGGGCTGCAAAGATTTCCGGTTCAAGATTTGTTTTCCTTAAGAATGAAGCAGTATTGCTTGAATTTGCATTAATACAATATGTCTTGAATATATTGGTTAAAAAGCATTTTACTCCTGTAATACCACCTGTTCTGGTGAAAGAGACGGCTATGTATGGCACAGGATTTTTTCCAGTGGAGAAGACACAGTATTACAAAACAGAGCTTGATAACTTATTTCTGACAGGTACTTCTGAGGTTCCACTCTGTGCTTATCATAGTAATGAGTTTTTGGATGCAGATGACCTGCCTTTGAAGTATGCCGCTTTTTCCACATGTTTTAGAAGAGAAGCAGGAAGTTACGGGAAAGATTTAGGCGGGCTTTTCAGAGTTCACCAATTTGATAAGATCGAGATGTTTATCTTTGCTCACCCCGAACATTCCTGGGAAGAATATGAGAAATTAAGGCAGACACTTGAGGAAATCATGCAGGGTCTGGTATTTCATTACCGGATTGTTAATATGTGCACCGGTGATATCGGGACCCCCAATGCAAAAAAATATGATCTTGAAGCATGGCTTCCCGGACAAAAAAAATACAGAGAACTTGCATCATGCAGCCATGATACTGATTTTCAGGCAAGGAGGCTCAATATAAAATATAGAGATGGAAAGAAAAAAGAACTGGTCCACACAATGAATAGTACTGCCTGCGCAATTGGAAGGACTTTAATAGCAATTTTAGAAAATTATCAGGACAAAAATGGAGATATACATGTTCCGGAAGTGTTGCTTCCTTATATGGCAGGAATAAGGAAAATTTCAAAAAAATAGTTATGAACCTGTTACTACCCCGGGTTTTAATTAAGAGCAATCTCAATTTAATACAAATAAAATGGATTTATAAATATTTCTTTTATGCTATAATTTGTTTTTGCCCGGAGAGGTGGCAGAGTCTGGTTGAATGCGGCGGTCTTGAAAACCGTTGAAGGTTTATACCTTCCGGGGGTTCAAATCCCTCCCTCTCCGCCACTTACACTAACTTAAAATAAATAGTCCGGTAAAGCAAAGTTTGATTGCAAATGAAGATAATAATCTGAAAAGAGTTGTTGTAGAAATTACTATTTTAAGTTGATATATGAGTGTTTCAGGGGTTATTTTTTTGATTTTTTTTCTAACAGACCAAGAAAGATTCTGGTTATCTTAGGGTCAAACTGAATTCCACAATATCTCTTTATTTCTTCTTCTATTTGTTCTCCGGTCATTTTTTTTCTATAAGGTTTATCTTTACTCATTGCTTCATAAGAATTGATAAGAAATGCAATTCTGGATATTACAGGAATTTCTTTTGCTTTTATTCCTCTTGGATATCCACTACCATTGTACCACTCAAAATGGGATAGTATCGCTTCTGATATTGGTTTTAATATTTTTGATGACTCTGCTATCCGGTAGCCGATTTCAGGAAGTTTTTTGATTATTTTCCATTCTTCGTTTGATAATCTTCCCGGTTTTGACATTATCTCATCTGCCAGGGCAAGCTTACCTATATTGTATACGTCCATTAACAATTTTAGCTCTTCAAGTCTACGACTTGAAAGTTTTAATTTTTTCCCGATAGCCAGAGCGTATTCTTTTAATTTTATACCCAATTCTTCGCTGTCATACTCTGATTGTTTTAAACTTTCTTTAAAAGAATTTATAATAATCTCATTTGTGAACCTGCTATCTACTATTTTATTTTTGTACATCCTGTTTTCGGCTTCTTTTAATATGTTATTTATTTTTTCTAATGGTTTATTCTTTGTTGAAGCACCTATGGAAATACTGAGAGGCATATTCCTAACGCTCCTTTCTTTGCACAGTTTTTTTATCCTTTTTGTAATTACGGAAGCGTCTTCAGGGGTTGTTCTGGGCAGTATCATTATAAACTCATCTCCACCCCATCTTGAGATTATATCTTCTTTTCTAAAGCTCTCTTTTAATATATCTGCAATTTTTTTTAAAAATATATCTCCCTTGAGATGTCCATAAGCATCATTAATTACTTTTAGGCCATTTACATCTCCCATTACTATAGTTAACGGCAACTGTCTTTCTGTATCCAGTCTTTTTAGTTCTTCTTCAAAGTATGCTCTATTGTACAGTCCTGTGAGTGTATCATGAAATGATAAATACTTTATTTCTTCTTCGGCTTTCTTTTTTTCGGTTATATCACTGGTGATTCCGAATGTTCCTATTATTTTACCTTTATCATCATACCAGGGGAACTTTGATGTAAAAGTCCATCTATCTGACTTATCCATGAAAGTCTCTTTTTCCTCGAAATTTAATATGGGTTTTCCGGTTTTTATTATTTTCTGCTCATCTTCAAATGCCTGTTTTGCATGCTCTTCGCTGAAAAAATCAAAATCTGTTTTGCCCACAGCTTCTTCCGGAGTATTAACACCATATTTACGTGCACACGCTTTATTAATTCTGACGACTCTGCTTTCCAGGTCTTTAAAGAATACACTTTCGGTAATATTATCCATTAATGTATAAAAAAAGCTTTTTTCTCTGCCAAGAGCTTCTTTTTCCAGTTCTTTTCTTCTGGTTATATCCCTGGATATACCCATGGTTCCCATGACGTTTCCTTCTCTGTCATACCACGGGATTTTACTGGTGCTCATCCATAATTCTTTCCCCGAATGTAATATTTTCTCTTCAGTATCTATAATAGGAGTACGCTTTTTCATTATATTCTGTTCATCCTTAAAAGCTTTTTTTGCATGTTCTTCGGGATGAATATCAAAATCTGTTTTTCCTATAATGTCCTCCGGTTTTTCTCCTATATAATCGGCCATAGCTTTATTTACAATAATGAATCTGCTTTTTTTATCTTTAATATAAATAAGGTCGGGAATATTGTTTATTAATTTCTGGAATAGGCCGAGTTGCTCGCTGGAGTCAATAAATATATTTTTTTTATTGTATTCATGGTCTTTTTTCTCAGTCATAATAATCTTTAGTATTAAAGTTGATATTTTTTAGTTTTTTTACTGCGATGATTATTATTGTTAATGAAATTTTTACAATATTATAGAACATTTTTAATTCTTTTCATACTATGTTTTTTTAATATTGATTAAATAAAATAATATTTAAATTCATAATTTATCAGTGATAATTCTAATATAATTGATACCTCCGGTAAGACCTGGAGCAAATTTGATAATATTTTTTTCCGGGACTTTACTGAAGGTGTTTTAATTTGTTAGTATACAAAGAAAGGTAAAAAAGATATACTTTCCTGGTTACTGAAAAGAGTAACATATTTGATAACGGTTGATAGATTACATGTTTAGCTCTAATAATAATGAAAGGAATCATGGCAATAAAGTTTACTGAAGATACAAAATTATCAGAAGTACTTGGCTCTCCTGAAGCACGCAAAGTTATTGATAAATACAGGTTGCCCTGTATGAACTGTGCAATGGCTGCCTACGAAGCTAAATTTTTAACACTCGGCCAGATTTCTAAGATTTATGGCCTTGATATAAATGGGCTTCTTAAGGAACTGAATGAAATTTCCTGAAACCTTGTATTTATTAAAAGTTAATAAATAAAATTCTTTTTATCAGAATTATGAGTTGGGCTTAAGAGTGGATATTTTTTTGTTTTTTAATTGGTAATATATTATATTACACAGCATATGTTGTGCAGGCGCCTGTAGCTCAATTGGATAGAGCAGTGGACTACGAATCCAGAGGTTGGGGGTTCGAATCCCTCCAGGCGCGCCATTTTAAAACTTTCCGGGTTTAGCCGGGAATACAGTTAAAAGGAATTTAAACTATTTTGCAGCATTTATTTTTATGGGAATCAGGAAGATTTATAAAAATTTTTAGAATTATGCCGGTTAAGTTTTATGCAGAACCTTCAATGTCCTGAGCCTGTTTATAGCAGCTGCAACTTCTATTTTTCTTGGCAATGCGTAGCTTCCCGGATGCTGGCCTTTCCTAAAACAGGAGATTACATCCAGTCCATACATTTCAAGATCCCTGAATACCATGTCTAAAATAGAATCAAGTGTTCTTTCTCCGTCAATATATTTATTATCCAGGGCATAAAGCAGGATATCTGATATTGCGTTGACCTGGCTCGGGTCAACTATTTGCTCAACAGCAGACAGGTCAATATTGTAAGAACCAAATATAATATTATCAAGACCTTTTGATTTCACCTTTTTTTTGCTTCCCCTATACGGGTTGATGCTTGAGGGAAGAGGAATCCTTCTGGTTATATTATTAAACGGTAAAGTAGTTTCAATAATTCTTGTATCTTTTCTTTCTTTTATAACCTTCAATGCTTTTTCGGTTATAAGAAATGGGGCGTAGCAGTCCATCATGATAATGTTATCAGCGACTTCAAAATAATCTCCCGAGCCTCCCATAACCATTATAGATGAGGTCCCAAACCTCCGGTAAATCTCTTTTACTCTATCAATGAATGGTGTTATAGGCTCCTTGTCTTTAGGCACAATTTTTTGCATAATTTCATCTCTTATCAGGAAATTGGTGGCGGAGGTATCTTCATCTATAAGAAGCAGACTGGATTTACATTCAAGTGCCTCTATTATATTTGCTGCCTGGGATGTGCTTCCGCTTGCATTGGCAGTTGAGAATTTTATAGTTTCTTTACCAAATGGAAGATTGGAGATAAAAGGAGATATATTTACTTTCTGTATATTTCTTCCTTCTTCTGCCCTTATTTTTACTGCGGAGTCAATAGTAACAACATACTCTCTGCCGTCACCGGGAATATGGTTATAAATACCTTTTTCAATTGATTTGAGTAGAGTAGTTTTTCCATGGAAGCCACCGCCAATAATAAGTGTCACACCTTCCGGTATTCCCATACCGTTGATTCTACCGGCATTTGGAGATTCAAGTGTTACTTCAAGCTCTGGCGGGGATTTAAATGCAATAGCCTCTTGTTGTGGAAGCGGGCTGTCGCTAATGCCGCTTCTTCTGGGCAGTATGGAGTCATTTTTTATAAATGATACCAGTTTATTTTTCTTTAATAAGCTGCGTAGATAATCCTGGTCCTCGCATACTTCAACATGTCTTTTTATCTTTTCCTCATCCAGGTTGCTGAGTATCATTGAGGACTTTACTATTTCGGGAATTTCCATGGTCAGCATCTCAATACAGTGGTTTCCAAGTATCCGCCTTCCTCTTGCCGGAAGACCTGCGTAAAACCTGACCTCTACAAATTTATTGTTTACCTTGCATGAGGTTCTCTGTAAAATTTCCTGTTTTCCGCTGTCTATTATTATCATACCTGATTTTCCCGTACCCCTGTTTCCTCGGGAAATATTTTTAGAAGCTCTGGCAAATGATCTGGAAATGTAGTCCTCAAGAGCAGTTTTTCTGGATTTATTATTAAACAGCTCTGTACCGAATCCAGCTACTGACCGGTCTACAGTAGCTCTTAACCGTGAAGGGGAGGCAAAGGGGTCTCCCTGGACGTAATCTATGTGAAGGGTAAAATTAGGAAAATAGTAACTTCCTTTAAGCTGTTTGTAGGCTTTATATCCTCTGTGATCTATGCTTGAAATTATTTTTTTTATTTTTTCCATTTTTAATTTCCCGGTATACTTTTTATTATTTTATTATTAATAATAAGTATAACAATGTCAGGGCAATATTCATAAATTTAATTGTTTCTGGCGAAAGAATTGGTACTTTTCAGGTAAAAAAGTTTAACATATATGCTAATTTAAATGAAATAAAATTATTAAATTAACAGTTTAAATTAAATATTTTTTAGTTTTTTATAAAATCTGTTATCATATTGTTTGCTGTAAAATATATATATAATTATTTAATGCGGAGAGGTGCTTGAGTGGTCGAAAAGGGCCGCCTGCTAAGCGGTTAGGCGAGTGTAAGCTTGCCTCGAGGGTTCGAATCCCTCCCTCTCCGCCAT
>CAZRML010000033.1:0-7231 GCA_964601205.1 uncultured Actinomycetota bacterium
ATCACCATCATGCAGCAGACCGGCCATTGCCCATTCTTCTTCGTTCCCGTGTAGCTTTTTTGCCAGTGCCCCCATCATTGCTTCTGTTGCCAGCATATGGTTAATAATATTTTTATTTTTAATCTGCTGGTTTAAAAAGTTTAAAGCCTGTTTTCTGTTAATCATTTTATTTACCCCTCTTTTTATTTGGATTATTTAATTATTGTCACTGTTCTTTATCCCTGATAGCTCAGGATAAATTTTATCACTAAAATGTAATTAAGTTAAAGGAATCTGCCGGACAATATCAGTTTATACGGGACCATTGATACTTTAAAATATTTGCGGAGGAGCGGGAGGGTGCCCGCTGTCGCCAGTATTGTTTCCGGGATTTTAAAAATAAAGCCACTTCTGGGAATAAAAAATGGAATAGTGGAAATGATAGGGATAGCTGTTACAATGTACGGTTCAATATTGGAGATAACCCGCAGGGCTATAGGGACTTCAGGAAAGAGCAGCGGGTAATAGTTGCGGTAATCCACACTCTTTCCTTAAAAGGGCCAAAAAATAATGAGAAAAGTTAAGCATTCTTTAAAATGTGCGGAGACCATGATTGCAGAATGCACCCCGGTTATCGGGGGCCATGCCGGCCCGGGGTTAACAAGTATCATCGTAAGCAGGCTAAATCAGGAAATAGTAGACCCGTATGTATAAGGTTTTTATGTAATTTTTTGTATTTTATTCTGAAGGTTCCTGGTCTTTTTCTCCAAAAACAATTGCCGAGAAAATAAAAATCTCAACACCTTTTTCTTTATAACAATTTTTGCCAAGGCCGGCTTTATAACAGGTCTGCTCCAAAAATTGAATTCTGTCCCAATTATAATCAGTGGCTACCTGGGGCAGGAGCAGGCCCTGGTAAAACCCCTTTTTTATAAGCAGGCCATGCTTTCCTGCAACTATTTGTTCGGGATTATTTATTTTTTCTAACGGGGAAAGAACAGAAATTTCAATTTCGGTCTTTTTTAGCTCGGCGGGGGTGAGAGGATAGAACCTGGGGTCCTTTAGAGCGGCTTCTATGGCCATGTTCCTTACTGTTTCCCACAGGGGGGCATCGGCGCTAATGCTACCTATGCAACCTCTTAAGTTGCCTTTAATTTGAAGAGTAACAAAAGCACCGCACCTGGTATTTAACACTGCATCACTTATATTATACCCGGGAGTTTTTTTGCCGTTAACTGCACGGGTAATAGTTTCACGGGCTATTTCTAAGAGTGTTTTTTTATGTCCGGGAGAAAGTTCTATATTTACCATATTTTATTATTTTTAATTATTTTTTATAAAAGACAGCCGAAAGATATCCCACTACAGCACTTTTATCACCTGTGACATCTCCGGAATTTTTATATTCAAGAACTTTAGAGCTGTTTGCCCCCATAATTTTTGAAGCAATCATTGCAGAAATTACAGGGCCCCCGCCGCACATTTCTATATTACCGTTTAATAAATCTGCTGTCATGCTTTTGATATCAAAGCGCCTTACAAGTTCTTTAACTTTACTGTCAAGAGAAACTGCGGTTTCATAAGGGTGATAATGTGACAGGTCTGTACTGGCTATAACCAAAATATCTTCATCTTTAAAAAGATTTCCTATTATATTCCCAAGTTCTTCAATATTCTGTCTGTTTTGCTGCCCCATTACTATGGGAACTATTTTTATATCATCAAGTAAAGCCTGCAGGAATGGAAGCTGGACTTCAATGCTGTGCTCGTTTAAGTGGCCGGATTGAGATAGTTTTATGAGGGCGCTTTTACCCGCAAGCAATTCTGCTCTGTTCTTATCAACGCTGGCAATTCCAAGTGGCGTGGAATATGCGTCTCCATTAAATATGGAGATATAATTGAAATACTCTGAATGAGAGGGTGCTATGATAAATATACTGTCAAATTTTTTGCCGGAAATATTCTTATATGAATGAGCTGTAACCTGCCCCGAGTAAATATATCCTGCGTGGGGGCAGATAATTGACTTAATGTTACTTATTTTTGCAGGTTCCACATTTTCTAAAAAATTATTTATTTGTTTTCGCAGTGCATCTGGCCCCGCCGGATAAAAACTGCCCGCAGCTACGTTTTCTCTTATGTTTTTATATGCTGTCATTTTTAGCCCTTAATAAATTTTTATTTCCTGATAATTAACCAGAAGATTAAATTTAATATAACAGTAATAATAATACTTATGATTATCCACGAAGTTACGGGAAAATAAAAAGTAAAATTTTCTCTTTCTATTCTGATATCTCCGGGCAACCTGCTAAGAAAGGGGACTTTAGAAAAAAGCATCATTAGTCCCCCGAAAACAGCAATTCCTATGCCTATAAAAATTAGTGTTTTTCCTAAAGCGCCAAAATTCATTATACTCAATAATAAGTTCAGTAATTGTATTTTTTTATTATATTAAATTTATTTTTTTTTAAAAAGGGGTATGTTTTTATACCATTAAAAACCCTTTAAAGGGCGGCTGGAAGTTGGAGCCGGGGCTTTCTTTTAAGAAACTCAAGCATTCTATAAATTTTAGCTGGAATATTAAATATCAGTTGTGTTAATTAGCATAGTTCCTGTATCATCTATATATATCATACGGCAGGTTATTGGGATTTTAAATATATAATATTAAAAAGTAAAATTTATTATTTTATTTAAAGAGGAGAGTAAGATTTCACAAAAAAATCCGTTTATAATTGTAGGGGAAGCCGGAAAGGGAAAGTCTATGGCTTTTGCTTCTGGCCCGGCGCCACACCGGGGTGTGGACTTTTTTGCCTGGAAAGACTACGGGATGTTCTGGTATAATGCCATAAATTGGCTTTCGGAGTAAATAAAAAAACAAAAGGGATTTTTTATCAAGATTATGCATGTTATATTATTATGATATTAATCTTGAATTTTTGTTGAAGTGTAAAGATTTTTATTATAGCGAGGTGTTAGATGAAATATATTCTTGGAGTTGATGGGGGAGGCTCAAAAACTGAAGTAATTATAGCGGATTTAGACGTTAAGCAGATTTCCAGGGTTGTTTCTGGAGCAAGTAGCTATAAGAGTGTAGGGAAAGAAAAGGCAATAGATAATTTAAATAAGGGGATTTTTGAAGCAATAGGTAACTTAAATAATGCCGGAGATGTTTATTTTGTAAGTTCGTGCTTCGGATTTGCGGGTAATGATGCCGGGGAGGATTCAAAAGTATATGAAAAAATTGTATTTAATAATGAGCTTAGCGGTTACCTCAATCCTGAAAAAACTTTTATATTGAATGATACCAGAATAGGGATTGAGGCAGGGAGTGACAGTAAAAATAAAATAATAATCATCGCCGGGACAGGGTCCAATTGCTTCGGGATTAATGAAGATGGTAGGGAAGCCAGGGCAAGTGGCTGGGATTATATTCTTTCAGATGAAGGCAGTGGATATGGAGTGGGCCTTGAATCATTGAGAGCTGTTATGAGGGCTTATGATGGCAGGGGCAGAAGCACTCTTCTTACCGGTGTCATACTGGAAGAATTAAATCTGGATAAGATACCGGACCTGACCGGGTGGGCGTACAGTGGCCCATTTTCAAAAGATAAAATTAGCAGTCTGTCAAAAATGGTGTGTGAAACCGCAGGAATGGGTGATAAAGTAAGTATGGATATATTGAGGGAGGCAGCAGTAGAAGCGGCCATTTCGGTAATTACTGTAGCGAAAAAGCTCGGGCTTGAGGAAAAAAGCTTTGACCTTGTCCTTGTAGGCGGATTATTTAAATGTGAAAAGTATTTTAAAAATTTTTTAATAAATAAATTAAAAAAGAAATTTCCGAAAATTAATTTTATGCCGTTGGTGGCTGCCCCTGTTGAAGGGGCTATAAAGATAGCTGCTGAAAAATTGAGAACTTTGTAAAGATAGATTAAGATGCTCTGCCTGTTGAGTTTAAGCTTCTTGAAGCTTGACATTATCGGGGTGTATGATGATAATTATTAGGCGATAAATTTGCCGGTGTAGCTCAATTGGTAGAGCAGCTGATTTGTAATCAGCAGGTTGTCCGTTCAAGTCGGATCGCCGGCTCCATGAAGGAGGGGTGCCCGAGTGGTTAAAGGGAGCAGACTGTAAATCTGCCGGCGAATGCCTACAGAGGTTCAAATCCTCTCCCCTCCACCATAAAATCTATCTGGATGCTGTATGGATTTCTTAATTGTAAAAGATACTGGAACTGGTTAATTTATATAAGAAGGCTCAAATATAATTTGTAAAATTCGAGTATATGAATTTTATGGGTAAGCGCACAATCAGGCCACAGTTTTTGCCCGTGTAGCTCAGGTGGTAGAGCATTTCCTCGGTAAGGAAAAGGTCATCGGTTCAAGTCCGATCGCGGGCTCCACTATACTCGGGGCATATATGTTTTGAAAACTTTCATGGGTAATAAGAAGCTATATAGTTTTATTAAGAAATATTTTCTTTATCCATAAGCCGCAGGGAATCCTTTTTGGAAGCCTTCTGCCCGTTATGAGCAATCCATTAAAATTATAATTATAGTGCATATTGAATTGAAGATAATAATTGTAAAAGGATATTGTTATATAAATATGTATATATATTCTTAGACTATTATAATAATTTAATATATTAATAATGTTTTACAAAAATATTTTATAATTGTATAATAATAAAACAAATGTGTTTTAAGCTTAAGACTTACAGAAGGTGTTAAGAATGAGTAACTTGAAAGGCGCAGCCCTTAAAAATGGAAAAAATGATTTCAGGGAATCTCCGGATTTAAAAGATAAAAAGTTTTTATCTAACGGTGATGGCAATGAAAAAAAGAGGGACCTTGCAGAAAGATTGGGTGAAATGGTTATAGAAATAGACATGGAAGGGCAGATTGTTTATGCTAATAAAAAAACTATGGAGAAAACCGGCTATACGGAAAAAGAATTAGAAAGAGGAATTAATATAATAAAAGTGGTTTCTCCTGAAGACAGGGATAAGCTTGAAAAGAATTTTAAGAGGCTCTTAATTGGAAAAAAATTGACAAGGTCTGTTTATAATGTATTAAGAAAGGATGGTTCAACATTCCCCGTCATAACCTACCCTGATTATATTTTAGGAAAAGATGATAAAATAATAGGGGTAAGGGAAATACTTGTTGATATTACTGATATTAAAGAGGCCCAAGAGAAGCTCAGAGAAAGCGAAGAGCGTTATTGTTCACTTTTTGAAAATTCACTTGATGGTATTTATAAAACAACTCTCGAGGGAAAATATGTGGAAGCAAACCCGGCTCTGGTAGAAATGCTCGGGTACAGCAGCAGGGAAGAACTTCTCAAGATAGATATCCCCACCCAGTTGTACGTTAGAAAAAAAGACAGGCCATCTCCGGAAAAAAGGGGCAGGATATTTGAAACAGAACTTAAGAAAAAAGATGGTTCTATAATTACGGTGGAAATTAACTCAAGGGTGGTCTATAAAAAGGGAAAGCCTGCATATTATGAAGGAATAGTAAGAGACATAACCCGGAGAAAGGTAACCGAGAAAAAATTAAAAGAGAGTTACGAAAAAATTAAAAAAACTTTAAACGATATTATCAGTACGCTGGCATCTATAGTAGAAGTAAGAGACCCGTACACTTCGGGTCATCAAAAGAGGGTGACCCAGCTTGCTACTGCTATTGCAGAAGATATGGGACTTGATAATGATAAAGTAGAGTCAATACGAATCGCGGCGCAGATTCATGACATAGGGAAAATAAACCTGCCCGAATCGATCTTAACCCGGCCCGCGAGATTATCGGAAATAGAATATGATATGATTAAAACTCATTCGCAGTTAGGTCATGACATGATAAAGAACGTAGAATTCCCCTGGCCCATAGCTGAAATTATATTACAGCATCATGAGAGGATGAATGGTTCTGGATATCCAAAGGGATTAAAAGGTAAAGATATTATGCTGGAGGCCAGGATAATCGGGGTATCCGATGTAGTGGAGGCCATGGCTTCGCACAGGCCCTACAGACCGGCTCTGGGAATAAATAAAGCTCTTGAAGAAATTAATAGAGGCAGAGGTAAATTGTATGATAAAAATGTTGTTGATGCGTGTAACAGAGTTTTCAAAAGAAAAAAATTTAAATTCAAAGCGGACTTCACACCTCAATTATAGTCTACGATATCGGTCACATCGGTAAAATTATAGGGTGCAAATTCAAAAGAATTATAATTTATATCTTCAAGTAACTCGTAATTTTCATCAAAGAGAGTATTAAATATTACTCTAAAGGTATTGACAGGAGTAATTGAATCATACAGAAGATTGTATTTCTGCCCCGGAATATATATGGCATTAAGTATTCTCATTCCTTCTTTAAACATATCTTCGGTCGGGAATTTCCCCTCAATAAAAGTATTTCGTGGTCCATGGTCTGCCTGCAGTATGATAATGGGGGGAGTTTCTGACCCGGTAAGGATTTCATCTACAAGTTTTTGAACTTCTTTATTAATATATATTAGCTGGTTCAGGCAGTACTTTTTTTGCTCATCACCCCAGTTGTTCATATCAAATTCTGCTTCAGGTACCGAATTTCCTTCTCTATCAAATAGATAAGGTGGGTGCGGGCAAACAATGTGAGAAAATACAAATTTTCTGCTTTCAATTTCATTTACTTCTGCAAGACCACCAAAGGTATTAAGAACCCCTCTTCTTCCTGCATCAAGGTAAGCAAAAATTCTTTCGGGAAAGATAAAATGATAAAGTAAAATAACACCAATGGCTATTAAAAAAGCTTTAAAATATTTCATTTTAATCTTATATTTTTCTTATTATACAGGATATATAAAAAGTTGTCTTGCAGGCAATTACATAAAGCAGAAAATGATTCTGAAAGAGGCGAACGGGAATTCGTTCAATTTAAAATGTTGCTAAATAATATATAATTAATTCAGAAGTGGATTTAAATTTGACACAAAAAATTAACTTTTATAAAATTTATCCCTGCTTTAAAAATAATAAAAAATAACTATAATTATTTTTAATGTATAAATTTATGTGTGGCGGTGTAGCTCAGTGGTTAGAGCACACGGTTCATACCCGTGGGGCCATTGGTTCAAATCCAATCACCGCTACCAATTTTTAAAACTTTTTAACCAGAGAAAGGATATATTATGGCTAAACAAAAATTTGAAAGAACAAAGCCACATATAAACATAGGGACTATAGGCCATGTGGACCATGG
>CAZRML010000034.1:0-35319 GCA_964601205.1 uncultured Actinomycetota bacterium
GAAGAGGGCCAGAGGTTTGCTATCCGTGAAGGTGGAAGAACAATTGGAGCGGGTAGTGTTACCAGGATACTGGAGTAAGAGGAAAAAGGGGAATATAAACAGGAGGAACTTTAATAATGGCAGGTAAATTAGGTCAGAAAATTAGAATAAAGTTAAAAGCTTATGACCATGAAGTTATAGATCGTTCGGCAAAGAAAATAGTTGAGGCTGTTGAAAATTCAGGTTCAAAAGTTTCTGGCCCGATTCCGTTGCCCAATAAGAAGAATGTATATTGTGTCATAAGGTCTCCCCATGTAGATAAAGATTCAAGGGAACATTTTGAAATAAGGACACATAAAAGACTTATAGATATTATTGACCCTACCCCAAAAACAGTAGATTTATTGATGAGGTTGAGTTTACCGGCGGGAGTGGGAATAGAAATAAAGTCCTGAGTGGACTTCAGGAAAGTATGTTTTCCGGAAAGTGGTGTGTAAATGGTAAGTGCAATATATGGAAAAAAACTTGGATGTACGCAGATATTCGGCGAGAACGGGAATGCAGTGTATGTTACTGCAATAGAGGCTGGAAAAGGCGTGGTTATTCAGGTTAAAAATAATGAAAAAGATGGCTATAATGCTCTAAAGGTGGGTTTTGGAAGTATTAAGGATAAAAAAGCCATTAAACCCCATAAAGGAGAATTTGTTAGAAATAAGCTTGATCTGAAAAAAAATTTAAGGGAAATAAGAGTGGATGAATTTGATAAGGATTATAAACCGGGAGATGTCCTGGATGTTAGTGTTTTTAAAGTAGGGGATAAGATAAAGATAACCGGAAATAGCAGGGGTAAAGGATTTGCCGGAGTTATCAAAAGATATGGGTTTCATAGAGGTAGAATGACTCATGGTTCTCATTCCCACAGGATACCGGGTTCGGTCGGGATGTGCGCAACACCCTCAAGAATAGCAAAGGGTAAGAAGATGCCCGGGAGAATGGGGCATAAGAAGACAACTATTAATGGCTCGGAAATAATTGATATTATTGAAGAGGAGAATCTAATACTGGTAAAAGGTAGCGTGCCGGGCGCAAAAGGCAGTATGGTATTTTTACAAAAAATTTAATTTATTATAGTGTTTGGGAGAATTAATGGGAAGTTTAAGCGTTGTTGACCAGAATGGCAGGGAGTTAGAGAAGATAAATATATCCAGCAGGATAGTTGGTCATACAATAAATTCTGAAATATTATATCAGGAAGTTAGGAGATACCTCGCTTCTTTAAGGTCCGGGACACATAAGGCCAAAAGCAGGAGCGAAGTAAGAGGAGGAGGTAGAAAACCCTGGAGGCAGAAGGGCACCGGTAATGCAAGAGCCGGGTCTATAAGGTCGCCTTTATGGAAGGGTGGAGGTGTGGTTTTTGGGCCCGAGCCCAGAGATTATTCTTTTAAATTAAATAAAAAGGTGATGAAGCAGTCAAAAAAAATGGCGCTATCAGAGAAGTTCAAAAATAAAAAAATAGTGGTGCTGGATAAATTAGATTTTGATAGTCCCAAAACCAGTAAAGCGGCAGAAATATTAAGGAATCTTAATTTAGATAAAGATAAAGTTCTGATTGTCTCCGAAGATTTAAGTAGCAATATGGAAAAATCTTTCAGGAATATACAGAATGTTCTGGTACAAAGTGTAAAGGGAGTAAATACCTATGTTATGTTACTGGCAGATTATATAGTTTTTACTAAAAGTTCTATAGATGAATTTATTAAGAGGTTGGGCAATGAAAGATCCTAGGGACATTATACTTTCTCCTGTAGTATCGGAAAAGAGTTATGCTGGAGTTCAGAATAAAAGATACTCTTTTTTTGTTGATATGAGGGCAGAGAAGAGTGAAATAAAAAAAGCGATTGAATCGGTTTTTAAGGTCAGAGTTTTGAAGATAAATACTATTAATGTTAAACCAAAGCCAAAAAGGCTCGGGAGGTCTGTTGGTGTCAGCTCTAAGAAAAAGAGAGCTATTGTTACTCTCGGCAAAAATGATAAAATTGATTTTTTTGAATCAGTCTAATTTGGTCTGGAGGTATTAAAATTGGCTGTTAAAAAATATAAGTCCACCTCTCCTGGTAGAAGGTTTGGGACAGTTTCAGATTTTTCTGTTTTGACGAAGAAAAAGCCGGAGAAATCTTTAACAGGTCCATTGAAGGATAATGCAGGGAGAAATAATAAAGGAAGGATCACCAGAAGGCATAGCGGAGGGGGACATAAGAAATTATATAGAACTATAGATTTTAAAAGATTAAGAGACGGCATTCCGGCAAGGGTGGAAGCTATTGAGTACGACCCCAACAGAAGTGCAAGGATTGCTCTGCTCAGTTATAAGGATGGTAAAAAAAGTTATATAATTGCGCCCCTTAAATTAAAGGTGGGGGATATATTGATGTCAGGGGAAAAGATTGACATAAAACCCGGGAACACTCTTCCATTGAAAAATATCCCGGTTGGAACGATAATCCACAATATTGAATTGAAAAAAGGAAAAGGTGCGGAACTGGCGAGGTCTGCAGGGACGAATGCGCAGCTTCTTGCAAAGGAAGGAGAATATGCCAGCATTAAACTTCCTTCCGGTGAAGTAAGACTGGTGGGGATAGAATGCAGGGCATGTATTGGCCAGGTGGGGAATACAACCCATGAGATAATTAAGCTGGGTAAAGCCGGGAGAAAAAGATGGCTCGGTATAAGACCGTCGGTTAGAGGAACAGCTATGAACCCTATAGACCATCCTCACGGTGGGGGAGAAGGTAAAAATAAAAGTTCCGGGAGGAATCCTGTTACACCATGGGGTAAGCCAACACTGGGTTACAGGACAAGGAAGAAAAATAATCAGAATGATAAGTATATAATCAGAAGAAGGAATAAATAATTTTTTAGTTTTTATTTAGAGGAGGGCTAAAGTGTCAAGGTCTCTAAAAAAAGGACCTTTTGTTGAAGAAAAATTGTTAAAAAAAATAAATGAATTGAATGAATCAGGTGGAAAGAAAATAATAAAAACCTGGTCCAGGAGTTCAACTATTTTTCCTGAAATGGTCGGTCATACTATAGCTGTTTACGATGGTAGGAGACATATTCCTGTGTTTATTACAGAGTCTATGGTCGGGCATAAGCTGGGTGAGTTTGCGCAGACGAGGTCTATAAGGCCGCATATTTATAAAGGAAAAAGTGAGAAGGTTACCACTGTTAAGAAATAAAATGGATTACCTTAATATGAGGAGGAGGTTTGCTCTTTGGAAGCAATGGCTGTTGAAAAATTTATAAGAATATCGCCAAGGAAGTTAAAATATGTTGTTGATGCAATAAAAGAAAAGCCAATAGAAGATGCAATTGATATATTATCTTTAACGCCCAGGGTAGCTGCTGGTGTGGTAAAAAAGGCCATACAGAGCGCGGTAGCAAATGCTACGGAGAATCACAAGATGAAAGAGGAAGATTTATTTATTTCAAAAATAATAGTGAATGAAGGGCCAACCCTGAAGAGATTCAGACCAAGAGCCAGAGGCAGAGCCAACAGAATAAGGAAAAGAACGGCGCATCTATCGGTTTATGTATCTGACGGGAAGGATAAGGAGGAATAAAATGGGGCAGAAAGTTAGTCCTATCGGGCTTAGACTTAGTATAAATAAGGGCTGGCAGTCCAGGTGGTTTGCTTCTAAAGGTTATGACAAACTTCTTAAGGAAGATATTATTATAAGGAATATGATTGAGGAACAGCTTGGTAATGCAGGGATATCGAAAATTGAGATTGAAAGGACAGAAGAAGAGGTAAAAGTGGATATGTATACCTCCAAACCCGGCGTAGTTATAGGGAGAAGAGGGGCAACTATAAACGATATCAGGGATTCAATAGAAAAAAAGACGGGTAACATTATCCAGTTGAATATAATGGAAATAAAAAAACCCGAGCTGGTTGCAAAGTTAGTGGCCGAAGGAATTGCTTCACAGTTAGAGGGAAGAGTTAGTTTCAGGAAGGCAATGAAAAAAGCAGTTTCATTATGCATGAAAGCAGGAGCGAAAGGCGTGAGAGTACAGTGCTCGGGCAGATTGGGTGGAGCAGAAATGGCAAGGACGGAGTGGTATAGAGAAGGAAGAGTTCCGCTTCATACCCTGAGAGCAAATATTGATTATGGTTTTACAGAAGCCAATACGACCTTTGGCAAGATAGGTGTGAAGGTATGGATATATCTGGGTGATATAATACTGGATGAAGAAGAAATGAAGAAAAGCAGGCAGCCGGGTAAAGGAAGTAAAAAGGAAGTAAAAAGGAAGAAAAAAGTTGAAAATTAGGAGATAAAAATGGCAGCAATGTTAATACCCAAGCGAATAAAATATAGAAAAGTGCAGAGAGGCAAGATGAAAGGAAAAGCAAAAGGTGGCACCAGGCTATCTTTTGGTGAGTACGGGCTGCAGGCATTGGAATCTGGCTGGCTGACCAGCCGTCAACTGGAAGCTGCGAGGGTGGCTCTTACAAGATATATAAAAAGAGGGGGAAAAGTCTGGATTAATGTTTTTCCTCATAAACCGGTGACCAAAAAGCCGGCGGAAACCCGTATGGGCGGCGGTAAGGGTGTTCCTGAAAATTGGGTTGCTGTTGTAAAACCGGGTAAAATATTATTTGAACTTTCGGGTGTTAGTATGGAAGTTGCAAAGGAAGCCATAAGGCTGGCTTCTAATAAATTATCAATAAAAACGAAATTTGTTTATGAAGAATTATAGCTATTAAATAGAGATTGGTCAGGAAATGAAAGTAAGTGAGATAAGAGAACATACAAAAGAGGAATTAGAAACAAAGCTTTTAGATATAAAAAAGAGTCTTTTTGGCCTGAAATTTCAGAAAGCTACCGGGCAGCTGGAAAATCCGGTAAAAATACGTAATCTCAGAAAAGATATAGCCAGAATAGAAACTTTGCTGAGAGAAAAAGAGCGTGACAAAAAGAGCAGTGGAGAAAATCAGGATAAGATAAATAAGAAAGCAAAGAGGAAAGTCACAAAGAAATAAAGGGGGATTTTTGGAAAGAGGCAAAACAAAAATAAGAGTGGGAACGGTAGTAAGTGAAAGTATGAACAAAACTGCTGTCGTAGCGGTAGAATCTTATTACAAGCACCCTTTATATAAAAAGATTTTAAGAAAGATAAGCAGATTAAAGATTCATGACCCTGAAAATATTTGCAAAACAGGTGATGTAATAAAAATTGCTGAAACCAGACCCCTTAGCAAGACCAAGCGCTGGAGACTGGTGGAAGTGGTAAAGAAAGCAGAGTAAAGAAGGATTTAGAAATGATTCAAACTGAAAGTAGTGTAAATGTAGCCGATAATACAGGTGCCCGGGAAATTAAGTGTATTAAAGTTTTAGGCGGTTCAAGAAAAAGATATGCCCGTGTTGGAGATATATTTATCGCTGCTGTAAAGAATGCGAATCCCGGAGGGGTAGTAAAAAAAAGCGAGGTTGTTAAGGCTGTTCTTGTAAGGTCAAAGAAGACATACAGGAGGCCGGATGGTTCTTATGTGAGGTTTGATGATAACGCGGCAGTTATTATTGATGCACAGAACAACCCTCGTGGGACCAGAATATTTGGCCCGGTGGCAAGAGAGCTGAGAGATAAAAATTTTATGAAAATAATTTCACTTTCACCCGAGGTAATTTAGATATATAAGAATCGGAAGATGGAGCCCGAAAAAAATGTTAAAAATAAAGAAAAATGACAGAGTTAAAATTATAAAGGGAAAAGACAGAGGAAAGATGGGGAAGGTACTCCGTATAGAGTCCTCAAAGAATAGGTTATATGTTGAAGGCATCAATATTGTAAGGAAGCATATGAGGCAGAAAGACCAGAATAAACCGGGCGGGATTCTAAAAAAAGAAGGGCCGATTGATATTTCTAATGTTGAGTTGATATGTCCGAATTGCGGTAAAGTAGTTAGAGTCGGTTTTAGAGTCAAAGAATCTGGCGAAAAAGCAAGGATATGCAGAAAATGTAATCAGGAAATTTAAAAACAGGTTTTTGGTGGTATTAATGGAACCGAGATTAAAAGAAAAATATAAAAAAGAAATTATTCCTAAAATGTTAAAAGAGGGCAAGTTTAAAAATGTGATGCAGGTGCCCCGGATAGAAAAGATATGTTTGAATATGGGGGTGGGTTCTGCAACTCAAAATATAAAGGAACTGGAATCTGCCAGCAACGACCTTGCTGTTATAACAGGGCAGAGGCCTGTTATAACCAGGGCAAGGAAGTCTATCGCAGGATTTAAGATAAGGCAAGGGAATCCTATTGGATGCAGGGTGACCCTGAGAGGAGCAAGAATGTACGAGTTTTTAGATAGACTGCTGAGTATAGCAATTCCAAGAATCAGGGATTTTAGGGGCCTTTCTAAAAAAAGCTTTGATGGTAATGGAAATTACACTATGGGGATAAAAGAACAATTAGTTTTCCCGGAAGTGGATTATGACAATATTTTAAGTGTTAAGGGAATGAATATAACAATTACGACCAGTGCGAGGAATAATAGTGAGGCGCTGGATTTATTGGAAGAGTTCGGGTTCCCTTTTAAAAAATAATAAGTTTATTTTCTAAGGAGATATTTAATTGGCAAGGAAAGCACTTATAGAAAAACAAAAAAAAGAGGCCAAGTATAAAACAAGAGAATATAACAGGTGTTTTGTATGTGGCAGATCAAGAGGTTATTACAGAAAATTTGGTTTATGCAGGATTTGCCTGAGAAAAATGGCACATGAAGGAAAAATTCCTGGACTGACAAAGTCCAGCTGGTAAAAGGAGGATATATGTCTGGGGTTACAGATCCTATTTCAGATATGTTAACCAGGATAAGGAACAGCTGTACCGCTAAAATGGATATTGTTAATATACCGTATTCAAAATTAAAAATGGAAATAGCAAGGGTGTTAAGTGAGGAAGGCTATATCAGAAGTTTTGAAGTTAACAAAGAGGAAGGTCCAGGCGGAACGGTTAAGATATACTTGAAATATAGTAAAGATAAAAAGCCGAGCATAAGCGGACTAAAGAAAATAAGTAAACCCGGACTCCGTGTTTATGCCAGAAAGGATGAAATACCAAAAGTGCTGGGGGGATTGGGAACAGTAATATTATCTACGTCAAAAGGCGTGCTTACAGGCAGGGAAGCTAAGAAGCAGCAGATTGGCGGCGAAGTGGTGTGCTATATATGGTAGAAAGGTGATTTAAGGTGTCAAGGATAGGGAAAAAACCGGTTATTGTGCCGGAAGATGTGGAGATTAAGATAGATGGAAATATTATTAATATAAAAGGTAAGCTGGGTGAGCTTTCTTTAAAGTTTGACAGAGGCTCTATTAAGTTAAACAGAGAAGACAGCAGGTTAATGGTTATCCCGCTCTCGGAAAGCAATGAAAACAGGGCTAAATACGGACTTTATAGAAGCCTGATAAATAATATGGTTACCGGTGTAACCGATGGCTTCAGCAAGACGCTTAAAATAGTGGGTGTGGGTTACAGGGCTGCGAAGAAAGGTGATAATCTGGAAATTGCAGTTGGCTATTCAAATCCAGTAACAGTAAATCATCCAGAGGGCATATCTTTTGAAGTTCCTGATAACACCACAATTATAGTCAGGGGAATAGACAGGCAGTTAGTAGGAGAAACAGCTGCCAGGATAAGGCGTATAAGAAAACCCGACCCCTACAAGGGGAAAGGTATAAAATACGAAAATGAAATAATAAGAAGGAAAGCAGGCAAGGCTGCAATCACCAGCACAGCGTAACCGGTCACAGGAGATTATTTATGAAGAATATAATTGAGAGAAAAGATAAAAGTTTAAGAAGAAAGCTAAGGGGAAGATATAAAGTTTTGAGGGGGAGCAATCGCCTCAGGCTTGCTGTTTATAGAAGCAATAAATATATATACGGGCAGATTGTAGATGATAATTCAGGTGTTACCCTGCTGGGAATATCAAGTAAGGATGTAGAAAGTAAAAAGGGCGATAAGGGTAAAATAGATATAAGTTTTAGAACCGGCGAGGCGCTGGCTGAAAAGGCCGAGAAGAAGAAGATAAGTGAAGTTGTTTTTGATAGAAGTGGATACAAGTACCATGGAAGAGTAAAGGCCCTTGCAGAGGGCGCAAGAAAAGGTGGATTAAAATTTTAACCTTATTTTTATCAAGGAGGATTTTTTGTGGCTGAACTTTCTAAAGATACAGAATTAAGTGAAAAAGTAATAAAAATAAATAGAGTTGCAAAGGTAGTAAAAGGCGGCAGGAGGTTTAGCTTCAGCGCCCTGGTGGCAGTAGGCAACATGAATGGTATGGTAGGAGTTGGTTTTGGGAAAGCCAATGAAGTTTCTACTGCGATCCAGAAGGGTATTAATAATGCAAAGAAAAATATGTTTAAGGTACCTCTGGTTGATGGGACCATACCATATGCAATTGATGCCCGCTTTGGTGCAGGGCATGTCTTTATGAAGCCGGCCTCTCATGGTAAGGGTGTAATAGCAGGCGGGCCGGTAAGGATGATAATGGAATTAGCCGGGGTGAAAAATATTCTTACCAAGTCATTAGGAAGTGCCAATGCTTTAAATATTGTTAACGCAACTATAAATGGCTTAAAAATGCTTAAAACACCGGAGCAGGTAGAAAGTTTACGGCAAATAAATCAGGAAGATAAAGCAGAGGTCAGTTAATATAATGTTTTGGTTAATTAGTTTGGGTTCTTCCGGAAGGAGAAAAAAGTGAAACTCAGTGATTTAAAGTCCCCCGGGTCTATAAAGAAAAAGAAAAGAGTGGGCAGAGGAAATGGTTCCGGTCACGGGACTACAAGTGGCAGGGGCACCAAAGGCCAATTGTCCCGCTCGGGAGGTAAAACCAGACCGGGTTTTGAGGGCGGACAGATGCCTCTCCAGAGGAGATTGCCTCATCTTAAAGGATTTAAAAATAAACGAAAAAAAATAAATAATCTGGTAAATGTGGGGCAGTTAGAAAAATTTAATGATGGCACCACCGTTGATGCCGGGTTTTTGGAGAAGAACGGATTTCTTAAAAAGAAGTCAGATCCTGTAAAAATACTGGGCTATGGTAAGCTTACAAAGAAATTAACTGTTAAAGCTAATTTTTTCAGTAAGAGTGCTATAGATAAAATTGAAAAAGCGGGTGGGAAGATAGAGGTGGTTTAATGTTCAGGGCTATAATAAATGCCTTTAGAATTAGCGAGATAAGAAACAGAATATTATTTACTGCAGGCATTTTAGCCGTTTACAGATTTGGCGCTAATTTAACCGTGCCGGGTGTTGATGCCTCTAAAATTTTAGAGCAGGTTGAAACCGGAATAATGGGAATGATGGATTTATTTTCGGGAGGAGCACTGGGCAACTTTGCGGTTTTTTCACTGGGCATAATGCCATACATAACAGCAACCATTGTTATGCAGCTTCTTCAGGTAGTAATTCCAAGGTTGGAACAACTGGCTAAAGAAGGAGAGCTGGGAAGAAGAAAGATAAATCAGATAGCGAGGTATTTGACAGTTGGACTGGCATTAATACAGTCTACAGCTATGGTATTTTCCTTCAGAAGTTATGGTGCCATACCCCAGTTTGATTTTATGCATGTCAGTATGATAATTATTACTCTGACTGCAGGGACTACGGTGATAATGTGGCTTGGTGAATTAATAAATATTCATGGAATAGGGAATGGAATATCGCTTATTATATTTGCCAGTATAATCTCAAGGATACCGGGCCAGCTTATAAGCTTGTTTAGATTGGGCACAAATTATTTCTTCCTGACCCTTTTTATAATTTTTGCTATAGGATTGATTGTGGCCATAATACTTATTCAACAGGGGGAGAGGAAAATACCGGTTCAGTACGCGAAAAGGGTTGTAGGGAGAAAAGTTTTTGGCGGGCAGAGCACATATATACCACTAAAGGTAAACCAATCGGGGGTAATGCCCATAATACTGGCTGTATCTGTGGTATTGTTTCCTACCACCCTTGCACAGTTTATACCGGTGGGGTGGATACGGTCAATTGCTAATGCCATGAGCCCCACTATAGAGGGGAGAATAAACCCGGTTTATGCCATCACTTATACACTTCTTATTATAGTATTTGCTTATTTTTATACCGCTATAACTTTTAATCCTATTGATACGGCAGATAATTTAAGAAAATATGGAGGTTTTATACCGGGGCTTCGTCCAGGGAAAAATACTGCAGATTATTTGACCAATGTTTTAAACAGGATAACACTGCCGGGAGCGATATTTCTGGCTATAATTGCGCTTCTGCCGGAGTTATTGATTAACTATCTGAAGATACCATTTAGATTCGGTGGAACTTCAATAATTATTGCTGTGGGTGTCGCACTGGATACTATGAGGCAACTTGAATCACAGCTTACTATGAGAGATTACGAGGGGTTTTTAAAATGAGAATAGTTTTACTGGGACCGCCGGGTGCAGGAAAGGGAACGCAGGCTAAGGCAATTTCTAAAGAAATTGATGTGCCCCATATTTCAACTGGAGATATCTTAAGGAATGAGATTAAAAACGGGACTGAATTGGGTAAAAAGGCAGCAGATTTTGTTGAAAGCGGTAAATTGGTTCCGGATGAGATGATAATAGAGATAATAAAAAGCAGGATAGGAAGCGGGGAATTAGACAGGGGATTTTTAATGGATGGTTTCCCGAGAAATCTAAAGCAGGCAAAGATGTTTTCAGAGATGATGGAAGAACTGAATATTAAGCTGGATAGAGTTATAAATATAGTCGTTGGCGAAAATGAGGTTATCAGAAGGCTCGGCAACAGGAGAATATGCAGTGTATGTAAGAGTATATTTAGTATTGGTGACGATGGCAATAATATGAAGAGGTGCCCTAAATGCGGGGGGCTTTTGTTGAAAAGGAAAGACGACAGTGAGGATGTTGTCAGGCACAGATTAGAAGTTTACGAATCAGAAACAAAACCTCTTATAGATTATTATACCGACAGGGGAATATTGGCCAATGTCGATGGTTCGGGGAAAGAAGAAGAAATAACCGGAAGGATATTAGAAAATATATGATAATATGCAAGTCTAAAGATGAGATAGAGATAATGCGCAGGGCAGGCGAAATTGTTGCCGAAGTTCTTTTAGAAATAGAGAAAATAATAGAACCAGGTATTACTACAGATTATATAGATAAAATAGCCGAAGATTTTATAATTAGTAAAGGAGCAATTCCTGCTTTTAAAGGTTATGTGGGGAAGTTTGGTAAAAGACCCTATCCGGGTAGTGTGTGCGTATCCATTAATGAAGAAGTTGTCCACGGGATTCCCGGTAAAAAAGTTATAAAGGAAGGGGATTTAGTTTCTGTAGATGTTGGTGTTAAGAAAGACGGGTTTTATGGAGACGCGGCCCGGACTTTTAAAGTTGGTGAAGTGATCCGGATTGCCGATAAACTGTATAAAGCCACCAGAGAAGCACTTGATCTGGGTATAGAAAAGTGCTTTGCCGGTAATAGATTATCTGATATATCGCATGCAATAGAAAGCAGGGCACTGAGGGATAACTTTTCTGTAGTGAAGGATTTTGTCGGTCACGGAATTGGAAGAGAAATGCATGAAGACCCCCAGGTTCTGAATTATGGAATTCCCGGAAGAGGGCCGGTTTTAAAAGAAGGTATGGTTCTTGCTATAGAGCCAATGTTAAATCAGGGTGGCAGTGAAGTGCTAGTATTAAATGATTTATGGACTGTAGTGACTTATGATAGGAAGCTTTCATGCCATTTTGAAGATTCAGTGGCTATATGTGAGGGCAAACCTGTAATATTAACCAGAGTTTAGGGTAGTATTATTATAAAAATTTTATAGACATACTGAAGTATTTTTGATAACCTACGTATTTGCGCTATTTTAATATAAAAATAATAGCGGAGGTTTTATAAGATTTCTAAAAAAGAAGATATAATAGAGGCCGAGGGAACTATTTTAGAGGCTCTTCCCAATGCTATGTTCAGGGTAGAGCTTGATAATGGACACAAAGTACTGGCTCATATTTCAGGCAAGATGAGGATGCATTATATAAAAATTTTACCCGGGGATAAAGTTAAGGTTGAAATATCACCGTATGACCTGAGCAGAGGAAGAATTATTTTTAGAAAAAAATGATTTGAAGCCAGGTTTTATGGCTATTGATAAAAGGAAGTTGATGGAAAGAGGGAATATAAATGAAGGTTAAACCATCAGTAAAGAAAATGTGCAAGAATTGCAAGATTATAAAAAGAGAAGGAAAAGTTATTGTTATCTGTAAAAATCCACGACATAAACAGAGGCAGGGTTAAGGAGGTTTTAATTGGTAAGAATTTCAGGTGTTGACATACCGAATGATAAGCATATCTGTGTGGCTCTGACTTATATTTATGGAATAGGCAGGTCAACTGCTGATAAGATACTGGATAAATTAAATATTAGTAAGGGTATAAAGGCCAGGGATCTTAGCGAAGACGAGCTGGTAAAAATAAGGGAGTACATAGAAAGTAATTATACCATAGAGGGAGATCTGAGAAGAGAAGTAACCCAGAATATAAAAAGATTAATCGAGATAAATTCGTACAGGGGGATCAGGCACAAAAGAGGTCTACCGGTAAGAGGGCAGAGGACCCACACCAATGCCCGTACCAGGAAAGGTAAGCGAAGAAGCGTGGGGATAGGAAAAGGAAAATCTTAGATAAATTTTAATTAGGGACCACAGGAGGTAAGGTTGGCAAAAAAAGCCAGTGGTAAAAGAAGATTAAAAAGTAAAGAAAGAAAAAACATACCATATGGTATTGCAAACATTCAGTCTACTTTTAATAATACTATTGTAAATATTACAGATCTGAATGGGAATACTATTGCATGGGGTAGTGCCGGTGGCCAGGGTTTTAAAGGTTCGAGGAAAAGCACACCTTTTGCTGCCCAGATAACGGCTACTGCAGTAGCAAGAAATGCAAAAGAATATGGAGTTGTAAAGGTAGATGTTAGAGTCAAAGGTGTTGGGTCGGGAAGAGAAACTGCAGTTAGAAGCCTGCAGGCTGCCGGGTTAGAAATAGGCAATATAATAGATGTAACGCCCGTACCGCATAATGGATGCAGACCGCCCAAGAGAAGAAGGGTTTAAAAAGTATAAAGTAAGGAGTTATCTTATATGGCATCTTCTAAAAATACTGCCTGCAAACAGTGCAGGAGAGAAAAAGTAAAGTTATATCTAAAGGGGCAGAGGTGTTACTCTGATAAATGTGTGTTTGAAAAGAAACCATATGTTCCGGGCCAGAGAGCCAGGAGAAGGACAATGGAGACAGATTATTATGCACAGTTAAGAGAAAAACAAAAAGCCAGAAGATATTATGGTTTAATGGAAAGGCAGTTCAGGAATTATTATGAGAAAGCAGTAAAAAGAAAAGGAGTTACAGGAGAGATTTTGCTTCAATTTCTGGAAATGAGACTTGACAGCATTGTTTACATAATGGGGCTTGCAGCCTCCAGGGCACAGGCAAGGCAATTGATTTCTCATGGTCATGTGCATGTTAATAATAAAAAAGTTGATAGGCCCTCATATCAGTTAAAAGAAGGGGATGAAGTGAGCATCGCTGAATCAAGTAAAGAAATTGCTCCTGTGGTAGAAGCAAAAGAAAGTGGAGGAACTCTGACTGTACCGGAGTGGCTGAAAGTGGATATTGATAACTTAAAAGGTAAAGTATTGAGATATCCAGAGAGACAGGAAATAAAGGCTCCTATTAATGAGCAAGTAATAGTAGAACTTTATTCTAAATAATGTGAGTATTCATTTGAATATTCTTTTTAGGAGGTAGATATAAATTGCTAAAAATGCATAAACCCAATGTAATTGTTAAACATAAGGATGATTTTTCAGGGGAGTTTGTTATTGAACCACTGGAAAGAGGTTTTGGTCACACTTTAGGTAATTCCATAAGGAGAGTTCTTCTTTCATCTATAGAAGGTGTAGGAATTACGAGAATCAGGTTGGATGGTATTATGCACGAATTTTCAACTCTTGAGGGGATGAGAGAAGATATGTTGGAATTCATTGCTAACCTTAAAGAAGTTGTTTTCAGGATGGAAAATGATGAGCCTGTGATATTAAAACTTGAAAAGAAAGGTTCCGGGAGTGTAATAGCTTCAGAGATAAAGCTTACACCGGGAGTGGAAATAGTAAATCCAGATAAATATATCTGTACCCTGGCCAAAAAGGGGAAATTAAACGCGGAAATTAGAATTGAAAAGGATAAAGGTTATAAAAATGCAGAAGAAAATGCAGTGGAAGGGGAACCTATAGGAGTGGTACCCATTGATACGATATTTTCTCCGGTAAAGCTGGTTAATTTTAAAGTAGAGAATACAAGAGTGGGTCAGGTGACTAATTTTGATAAGCTTACAGTAAATATTAACACCAATGGCAGCATAAAGCCGGAGGAGGCTTTAAGCCAGGCATCCAAAATTATTAATGATTATATGGCGCTTCTGATAGACCTCTCAGATAAGGAAAATAAGGACGAACCTATTTTTGAAGAAATCGAGGAGGAGGACACAAAGCAGGTGTATCCCTCGATTGAAGAACTGGAGCTTTCAGTTAGAGCATATAATTGCCTGAAAAGGGAAGGTATTGATTCTGTAGAAAAATTACTGGGATACAGTGAAGATGAGCTTCTGGATATAAGAAATTTTGGGCAAAAATCTATTCAGGAAGTTAAAGACAAGATTAAAGAACTGGGTTTATCTTTTAAACAGAAATAACAGGCAGGTGAATTAGAATTATGGTAATACCAAAAAAAGGCAGGAGATTTGGCGGAAGCAGCAGCAATCAGAAAGCAATTATGAGAAATCTAACTATTTCTCTATTTAATAATGGAAAAATTAAGACTACACTTGCAAAAGCAAGGTTTGTGAGAAGCTTTGTTGACAAAGTAATAAGTACGGCCAAAAAAGATAACCTGGCGGCCAGGAGAAACTGTATAAAATTACTGGGGAATACTGAAGCAGTGCAAAAGTTGTTCAACGAAATTGCTCCGGCTATGTATGAAAAATCAAGCGGGTTTACCCGAATAGTTAAATACAAAAACAGGGCAGGAGATGGAGCACAGCTTGTGATTATGGAGCTTCTTAAAAAATAAAAGATAATAAGTTTTGCTATTTTGAAAAGTTTAACTTTAAACCGGGTAATATGATTAGTAACTACATGGCTGTTGTGGAGTATGATGGGGCTGATTACAGCGGTTTCCAGAAACAGCCGGGGGGAATTAATACCATACAGGGTCAGTTGACCGCAGTTTTTTCAAAAATATTAAGTGAAGAGATTATTTTGAAATATGCGGGCAGAACCGATAAGGGAGTTCATGCAAGATACCAGGTAATAAATTTTAGAACCGGAAGGGAACTGGATATTCATAGAATTAAGTGGTCTGCAAATAGTATGCTCCCCGACGATATAGTTATTAGGGAAATGAAAAAGGTTAATCCTGCTTTTGATGCAAGAAGGGATGCATATTTAAGAGAATATAGCTATTTTGTAGTAAATAAAGATTATCAGAGCGTTTTTTTGAAAAAATACAGTATTCTTGTGAGCAGACAGTTAGATATAAGACTTATGAAAAAGGCCGCAAAGGTGTTTGTCGGGGAAAAAGATTTTGCGTCTTTTTGCAATCCCGGATGTTTGGGGAAAAATACTGTAAGAAGGATATACAGATTTACAGTAGAAAAGACCGGAGAAGATTTGATAGTTTTTAAAATTGCTGCAAACTCTTTTCTATATAATATGGTCAGGATTATAATCGGAACCCTGCTTGAGATAGGAAGCGGAAAGAGGGCGCTGGTAAGTATAAGGGAAGCTTTTAAAGAGAGAAATAGGGAGCTATCAGGTAAAATTGTACCTGCAAAGGGGCTCATTCTTACCGGTGTGGAATATTTTAGGTGATTGGAGGAAATTATGGTTAATGTTGGGCTTAAAACATTTAATTTAAAAAAAGAAGAAATCATTAGGAAATGGTTTTTAATAGATGCCAGTGATAAAAATCTTGGCAGGCTCTGTACGGCTGTGGCAAAAATTCTAAGGGGCAAGAATAAACCGTCTTTTACGCCTCATCTGGATTGTGGTGATTATGTGATTATTATAAACGCAGATAAAATAAAAGTATCCGGCAATAAAATGGAAGATAAAAAGTACTACAGGCATTCGGGTTATACCGGTAATTTAAAGGTAATAGGATTTAAAAAAATGATTGAAAAATCACCGGATTTTATTATAAGGAACGCAGTAAAAGGGATGCTGCCCCATAATATACTGGGAAGAAAAATGTTAAAGAAATTAAAAATATATAAAGGTGAAAAAAATATACACGCTGCTCAGAAACCTGAAAAAATTGATATATAAAAAGGAGAGTTAATTTGGCAGACCAGGCAATTTATAATGCAACCGGTAAGAGGAAAGAATCAGTGGCAAAGGTAAAAATGATCCCTGGAGAAGGGAAAATTACCATAAATTCAAGGGGTTTTAAAGAGTATTTCAAGAGAGAATCTCTTGAAACTATTATTCTGGAGCCTTTTAAGGTTACCGGTACGGAAAATGCTTACGATGTTATTGCAGATCTATCAGGAGGAGGCATAGCAGGGCAGGCAGAAGCATTGCGTCACGGTATATCAAAAGCGCTGCTCGAGGTTAATCAGGAATACAGGCCAATACTTAAGAAGGAGGGTTTCCTTACCCGGGACTCAAGAGTCAAAGAAAGGAAAAAGTATGGCCTCAAGAAAGCAAGAAAGAGACCCCAATTCTCTAAAAGATAATCACTCTTTCCCGATGTATTATCCCTGTTTAAAAATATACCTGGATAAAATATCCGCTAATAGCGGGGTGGTTAAAAAGCGTTGCTCAACGATAGGCATATCTGTTGTCGGTATTACCAAGTGTGTTCTGGGAGATGTTAAAATAGCATCGGCAATGAAGAGCTCGGGAATCACGGTATTCGGAGACAGCAGGATAGAAAACCTTGAAAGATTGAGAATTTTTTTTGGTAAAAAACAGCCCCTTATAATGTTAAGAAGCCCCATGCCTGGTGAAATTGACAGGCTGGTTGATATCTGCGATACTAGTTTGAATACAGAGTTTAGAACCATTGAGAAAATTGAAGAGGCCTGTTTAAAAAAAAATCTGTCGCACAGGGTGATTGTAATGGTGGAAACCGACGATGATAGAGAAGGCCTTTTACCTGAAGAAGTGGTTGGCTTCTGCAGTCATATTACCAGGAATTATAAAGCTGTCAGGCTTTATGGCCTGGGAACCAATGCAAGGTGTATTTCTGATAACGGTCCTACTGCCGGGAGCATGAGAATTCTTATAAATCTGAGGAAGGAAATTGAAGATGCTACCGGGATAAATATACCGGTAATATCAGGTGGTAATTCCAGCAGCTGGAATTTAATTGATAAAGGTATTATTCCTGATGGGGTTAATCAGGTAAGAATAGGTGAAGCTATACTTCTGGGGCATGATACTGTAGATTACAGGCCAATAAGAGGAGCCCGCACGGACACATTCATTCTGGAAACCCAGATAATTGAAGTAAAAACGAGAAATAACAGGGTAGATAAAATCATTATAGCTCTCGGACTCCAGGATGTTGACAGCAACAATATATATACATGCAACCCCGATTTATATATTATCGGCCAGAGCAGCGACCATACAATTCTGGGAATAAAAGAATCCGGGTACAGTAAAAATAATTTTTTAACATTTAAAGCAGGCGATATAATTTCTTTTAAACTTAATTATTTCGGGTTGATGTCATGTATGACTTCTCCTTTTGTGAAGAAAAAATATATAGAAGGATGAATTAATTTTAAGAAATAAAAAATTTTACCAGGAGATGATAAATGTTTAATGCCCAGGATTTTTTTGATCTTTCCCGGAGCCCCTTTAAAAGCCTTTTTGATGGTACCGAATATGTATGGGATGCTCTAAAGAAACTCAGGCAGTATATGGCAGACATTATCAGGCCAAATGTATCAGATTTGAGAAAGGGGGGAGTGGTAATTGGTAAAACCATGGTTCTGTATAATGATGAAGTTATTGAGACAGGTTTTGATATAGATTTATCAAAGAAGAGGCCTGAAGTAAGAATAAAAGACAGGATTCTTGAAGGAGCAAGTATTATATATGCAGGGGCAGTTCTTATGGATAATAAAATATCCATTGGCAGGGGAACAGTTATAGAACCGGGTGTATTAATAAAAGGTCCCGCAATTATTGGTGACAATACAGAATTACGACAGGGAGCGTACTTGAGAGGTGTTACCCTTGTTGGAAACGGCTGTGTGGTCGGTCATACAACAGAGTTAAAATCCTGCGCAATGCTTGGAGAAAGTAAGGCAGGGCATTTTGCGTATATTGGCGACAGCATTCTTGGTAAAGTTAACCTGGGAGCCGGAACAAAACTTGCGAATTTAAAGATAGTTGAATCAAGTGTGGTTGTTAATATAAAAGGCAAAAGATATGAAACAGGTTTAAGAAAATTCGGTGCAATTCTTGCAGACGGAGTGGAAACTGGATGTAATAGCGTGACAACTCCGGGGACAATTCTGGCAAGGGATGTGCTTTTATATCCAAATGTAACTGCGAGAGGCTATTATCCACCAAAAACTATAGTAAAGTTAAGGCAGGGTCAGAGACAGGAACAGAGAATAAATTGATTTAAAAGCAGGTTCCAAAAAGAAGCAAAAGATTATACTAAAAAAGGAGGAAAGATATGGGCAAGTTGTTTGGGACTGACGGGATAAGGGGAGTTGCTAATGAATATCCCATAACTCCGGACATGGTCACACAAATAGGCCAGGCTACCGCACATATATTAAAAAAGAAAAAACATCGCTCAAGAATCGTCATAGGTAAAGATACAAGACTTTCGGGCTATATGATAGAAAGCTCGCTGGTTTCGGGGATATGCTCAATGGGGACCGATGTGATACTTGTCGGACCTGTACCAACACCCGGAATAGCATTTTTGACAACGAATCTGGATGCAGATGCGGGTATAATGATTTCCGCGTCTCATAATCCTTACCAGGATAACGGGATAAAAATATTCTCAAAAAACGGTTATAAGCTGTCTGATGAAGAAGAAATGCAGATCGAGGATCTGGTACTTTCAAAGAGACTGCCCAATCTTCTTGTCGGTGCCGGGAATCTGGGGAGCGTGTCCAGGGAGGAAGATGCAAGCGGAAGATATATAGTGTTTCTTAAGAATTCATTTCCCAGGGGTCTTGACCTTGAAGGGGTGAAAATTGTTCTCGACTGTGCAAATGGCGCTACCTATAAAGTAGCACCGGTATTATTTAAGGAGATGAGAGCAGAAGTAATTGCTTTAAATGTTTATCCCAACGGGAGGAACATTAACCTGGATTGTGGTTCACTTTATCCGGAAACACTTGCAAAAAAGGTAATAGAAACCGGTTCGGATATAGGGCTGGCTTTTGATGGTGACGGGGATAGATTGATAGCGGTTGATGAGAAAGGAAACATATTAAATGGTGACAAGGTAATTGCAATATGTGCAAAAAGATTAAAAGAAGAAAAAATGTTAAAAAATAATACCGTAGTTACTACTGTTATGAGTAATCTGGGGCTTTCCATTACATTTAAAGAACTGGGTATAAAAAATATAACAACAAAGGTTGGCGATAGATATGTGCTGGAGGAAATGATAAAAAATGATTGCATTCTTGGCGGAGAGGACTCGGGACATGTAATTTTTAAAGAGTATCACACAACAGGTGACGGGATTCTGACTGCTCTACAGCTTTTATCGGTTATGAAAAAAGAAAAGAAATCTCTTTTTGAATTATCCGGGATTACAAAAACATTTCCCCAGGTGCTGATAAATGTAAAAGTAAAGAGAAAGGCTCCTCTTGAAGAAATACCGGAATTAAAAAAGGTAATATCGGATGTTGAGAAGGAACTTGAGGGCAGGGGGAGAGTACTTGTCAGGTATTCGGGCACGCAACCCCTCTGCAGAGTTATGCTTGAGGGCTCTGATGAAAGTGAAACTGAAAGACTTGCAGGCAAGATAGCTAAAGTTGTGGAACAAAAATTAAATTAGAAATGCCTGTTCGTCCGGATTTTATTCAGGTTGATGCGGAGTCTAAAATAAAATTGGATGAATGCTGCCAGGACAAATAATAGGTTCAAAAGATGTGACCTGAACTCAAAATGCATAAAATCATAGAAATTTTAGAACAGTCAGGACCCCTGACAGGAAGAGAGCTACGGGACCGGTCCGGGCTGGATGAACTTTCTCTGTGGCGTATCTGCAATAAATCAGACAGAATAATTTTAAAAAGCTCCGGTAAGAGATTTTTAAGGCTTGACAGCTGCGTTAAGGGATATGCCAGACTTTCACCTTCCATTAAGCGCGAATTCTTAACATATACTGTAGCGGGATTAAAGGAAGATTCCAAAAAAATAGATGATAGGGTAAAGTCAGTCTGCAATGAGATAAAAAATATAAGCGGGCAAAAAAAGGAACTTGCCCGCTCAATAGTTGAGAAAATTGTTAAGAGTCAGAATGACCCGGAAATTATCAACAAACGGGGGTGTTTTATTGTTGCGGGTGATGTGGTTTTCAGAATGGCACATTCTGAACCGAGACCGGAAATTTCAACAAATGAGATTGTTAGAGGTTCAGACCTTGACATTATAGTAGTTACAGAAAACCTTTCCGAAAAGTTTATAAAAAACCTTGACCATTCAATATACCGTGAAAAATATTATCTTATTAAGAATCCATCTTACAGGGAAGAGATAGATTATATTATTAAAGATATTGAGAAAGTAAAAAAACAATTGGACTTCAGTACTTTTAAATTTAAAGTTGCATCAAAGATATTATATGAGGGAAATTTCCTTTATGGAAACAGGGATATTTTTAGGAGAATAAAAGCCATGCTTCTGGAGAGAAAAATCCCGGAAAAAATAAAGGCTCTGGAAGATGAGGCGATAATGAACCGGAAAAATGCGGAATCTTATCTTCTTGAATGTAACGGGCTGCTCCAGGAGGAAGAATATATTAAACTTTTTTATACCAGACAGGAGAAAGAGGAAATCTTTTAACCTTATTGATAAAGTTTATTTATCATATAATTTAAATTTATCCCCGCTTCTTTTTAAGAATTTTTTTAAATTTCCAGTTCAGAAGCTGCATCTTTATCGAGTACAACTGTTGCTTTTCCTTTATATAACTGTATCGCAGACGCTGTGATTTTTGATGTTATGGGACCCTGGAGAGCTCTGGCAATAACTTTTGCTTTTTTCTTCCCGTTTGCTATCATAAGTAACTGTTTTGCTTCAAGGATGGTTTCAATTCCCATGGTAATGGCATGATGGGGCATATCCTCTCTTTTTATTTTTGCTTTTTTAAAGAAACTTTCATAGTTATCATCCATGGTTTGTCTGGTAAGTGGTATAATTCTTGTTCGCGAGCCAATAGATGACCCGGGTTCATTAAATGCCCAGTGCCCATCTCCGCCAATACCCAGAAGCTGCAGGTCTATTCCGCCTGCCCTTTCTATCTCTTTTTCATACCACCTGCAAAATTTGTCGGGTTCCCCGGTAAGGCCGTCCGGTATGTGGATATTTTCCTGTTTAATATTTAAATGTTTAAAAAGTTCTTCATGCATAAACCTCGCGTAGCTCTGGTCGAGTTCGTATGGCTTGCTCAGGTCAATGCCTACTCCCAGATACTCATCAAGATTAAAAGTTTTTACCTGTGAAAAGTCGAGCCCTTCCCTGTGAAGCTTTATGAGTTCCCTGTAGGTCCCTATGGGGGTACTTCCTGTAGCCAGGCCAAGCACACAGGAAGGTTTTTCCCTTATGCAATCTGCTATGATACCTGCTGCATATTTACTCATCTCTTCGTAATTTTCTTTTATAATGATTTCTATTTTTGCCTCCCCGGTAAAATTAATAAAAAAATATGTTGATTATTATTGCTGTTTTTTGTAATTTTGTACAGGGAAACTGTTTTTTAAGATATAAATCCCTGTTCCCCGGTCATTTGCTATAATATTTTATTATCTTTTTGCGGGGTTAAATTTATGATATGTTGGTTAATAAATTTATAATCAGGTATGCTGTTTAAGAGTTTTGTTTAATTTGTATAAGATCTGGAGGACACAGGTGTGCGGGATTGTTGCATATGTAGGTAGCAAAAAATGTAAGAATATTTTGCTAAGCGGGCTCAAAAGATTGGAGTACAGAGGTTACGATTCATCCGGTATAGCCATAATCCCCGATGATGCAGGGAATCCGGGTCACCCCGGGAACCATAAAATCAGGATAGTTAAGGAAGCAGGGAAAATAAATATACTTGAGAATAAATTGGATAATTTAGATGTAGACGGAAACTGTGGAATAGGGCACACAAGATGGGCCACACATGGCAGACCAACCAGGTTAAATGCTCATCCCCATGAAGCAGATAATGGTGGAATTGCCGTGGTACATAACGGAATAATAGAAAATTATGCGGAACTAAAAGAAGAACTTGAAAAAGAAGGGCACAGGTTTATTTCGGAAACTGACACGGAAGTGATACCTCATTTACTGGAGAAATACAATAAAGGCGACCTGCTTAAGGCAATGCAGAAAGTTATAAAAAAAATTAAAGGTTCGGGAGCAATAGTTGCCATATCAAAAAATAATCCTGAAGAGCTTGTCGGGGCACGGGTATTTAGTCCCCTTATAGCAGGTGTATCGGAAGATGGCAATTTTCTTGCTTCGGATATACCGGCAGTTCTTGAATATACAGATAATTTTATAGTAATTAATGATTTTGAGACCATCAGACTTACCGGAGAAAGGGTAGAGATTTATAACAGGGATGGGAAATTAGTAAAAAGAAAGCCGTTTAAAGTTGACTGGGATATTATAAGCGCAGAAAAAGGCGGTTATGAAGATTTTATGTTGAAGGAAATCTTTGAGCAGCCTTACGGAGTGAAGGAAACAATGAGAGGCAGGCTGGCGGAGGGCAGGCTTAATTTTAATGGGCTTAATTTAACACCGGAGCAGATTAGAAACCTTGAAAAAATACAGATAATTGCCTGCGGGTCTTCATATCATGCGGCATTGATCGGGAAGCAGGTTATAGAAAAATGGGCCAGAATTCCTGTAGAGGTAGATTTTTCTTCAGAATACAGATATAGGAATCCACTGATTGGTAAAAATTGTTTGTTTATAGCTATAACACAATCGGGGGAGACAGTGGATACGCTTGCTGCAATAAGAGGAGTGAAGTCAAAAGGAGCGGGGCTGGTGGCTATTACAAATGTTGTGGGAAGTTCGGTAGCAAGAGAGGCGGATTCGGTGATATATACCCATGCGGGACCGGAAATCGGCGTCTGCGCTACTAAAACTTTTACCGCGCAAATTATAATTATGTATCTCATGGGCCTGTATCTTGCAAGAGTGAATGGTGGAATAAAAAAAGATGAATTTGAAAAATTAATAGATGAGCTGGAGGCTATACCCGACAGGATACAGACTATATTGAATGAAGCGGATAAGATAAAAAGAATTGCTGATGAAACATATAAGTATACCTGCTTTTTATTTATGGGAAGGATCTTTGGCCTGCCGGTAGCTCTGGAAGGCGCGTTAAAGTTAAAGGAAATTTCTTACATCCACGCAGAGGGCTATCCGGCAGGTGAGATGAAGCATGGCCCCATAGCGCTGACTGATGAAAAAACACTGGTGGTGGGAATTATGCCCGTGGATTCGGTATATGAAAAAATGCTGAGTAATATTCAGGAAGTAAAGGCAAGGAAAGCTACTATTTTTTCTATAATTGGTAAGCATGATAAAAACACAAAAAAGTATGCGGATTATGTATTCAGGGTACCCGAAACAATTGAAGAATTTTATGCTATATTGACCATTATTCCAATACAATTATATTCATATTATATAGCAAAGAATTTGAATAGAAATGTTGACCAGCCGAGAAATCTCGCGAAGAGTGTTACTGTGGAGTAAAGGTATATGGAAATATACGGAATAGGCACTGACATAATTGAGGTTGAAAGAATAAAGTCTGCAGTAAGGAGCAATTCGGGTTTCTTAAACAGGGTATATACTGTAAGCGAAATAGATTACTGTAATAAGAAAAAGAAAGGAAGATTTTCCAGTCTTGCGGCCCGTTTTGCTGCGAAAGAAGCTGTTGCAAAAGCTCTTGCCGAGGGAATCACTAAAAATATTTCTTTAAATGAGATTGAAGTATCAAATCTTAATAGCGGTGCGCCTTTTATAAAACTCTACGGAAAAACCAGCAGGTTCAGTAAGAAGCTAAACATAAAAGAGATAAAAGTATCAGTCTCGGCAACAGATAATTTTGCCGTCGCCTATGCTATTGCATTAATATAGTTTATAATTAAAAGCACGGAATATATCTATGGTATAAAATAATAATAAAGGTGATTGCTGTTCAGTGACGCTGGTCCGGAGAATTCCGGTTGACTGTAAATTATAGCTGGATTTTATTATTTTAGTCCGAAAGAATGGTATAAACGAATTGGATATCAGCAGAGAAATAAAATTAACTAAAATTTTAGAGGGAAGCAAAATAGCGGAGATTGATGCCAGGGCTATCAGTGATGGAATAGACCCGAAATGGCTTATGGGAAATGCAGGCAGAAGTGTTTCCATGGAAGTTATAAGTGATTTTGAAAGTAAAGAGTTAAAGAGGACCGCGCGTGGAGTGGTTATATGTGGGGGCGGTAATAATGGCGGGGACGGATTGGTAGCAGCCGGTGAATTACTGGATTATGGCATGAAGGTGACTGTATTTCACACTTCTCCGGTGGAGAAGTACAGTGGCAGCAGCCTTTTCTACTTTAAGAAACTTGAAGAAAGTAAAAAGGATAATATTTATGATTTAAGTACAGAGGATAAGAAGATAGTGGCTTTTTTCAGGGAAGAGCTGGAAAAAGCGGATTTTGTCTTGGATGCCATATTTGGGACAGGCCTGCACGGTAAGGAAATTTATGGGCCTTCCAGGGACATAATAGAAATTGTAAACTTTTTTAAGCAAAAAAATAAAAATCTAAAAATTTATTCTGTTGACATCCCGTCGGGTATTGATTCTGATAACGGTAAAGTTCTGGGGGTATCAATCAGGGCGGATAAAACCATAACTTTCGCATGTAAAAAAGTAGGACAGGTAAATTATCCGGGGGCGGATTTTACAGGAGAGATTAAAGTTATTGATATTGGAATTCCTGAAAAATATTTTGATAAATATGAACAGATTTTTGAGCCTGATATCAGGTGGGTAGCCGGGAAAATTCCCGTGAGGGAATCATGGACATATAAGTATAAAGTTGGTAGTTTACTGGTAATAGCAGGTTCTTCCGGATTTACAGGCGCAGCTTCCATGACCTGTATGAGTGCCCTGAGGTCAGGGGCAGGGGTGGTTACTCTTGTATGCCCGTGGGGCTTAAATAATATATTTGAAGAAAAGCTAACTGAAGTAATCACATATCCTGTTGAACAAACAGAAGATGTCTCTTTAAGCATTAACAGTTTAAACGAAATAATGGATTTAAGTGAAAGGTTTAGCGCAGTGGCAATAGGGCCGGGGCTTTCAAGAAATTCAGACACTATGTGTCTTGTCAGAGAATTACTAAAAAAAATAAAAAAACCGATAGTGCTTGATGCCGATGGGCTCTATGCTCTTTATGGGGCGGATGACACGGATATCATAAAAACTTTTAATCTTTCCAATGTTGTAATAACACCACATTCAGGGGAAATGTCGTTAATAATGGGCCTGGGCAAGATTCCACTGGAAGATAGGATTAAAATAAATCTGGAGGTCGCAGAGAAATATAAATTAACATCAGTTCTTAAAGGAGCCAGAACAATAATTTCTGATTATAATAAGAAAACCTTTATTAATCCAACAGGAAACTGGGGACTGGCTTCCGCGGGGACAGGTGATATATTAACCGGTATCATTGGCTCATTGCTCTGCCAGGGAATGGGACTTCAGGAGAGTGCAGTATGCGGGGTATATATTCATGGACTGGCAGCGGATATTATGGTAAGGGAAACAAGCAGGACCGCACTTGTGGCAACTGATCTGCTGGAAGGTTTAAAAAGAGTTTTTGGAGAGATAGAAAAATTAAAGTACTGAAAATATATAAATTTTTTTAAATTTATTTTGCAATTATTAATATGTAAGTAATTGGAGATAAAAATGCCAGAGACTGTAGCCAGAGATATCATGGTAAAGAAAGTTATTACTATAAATAAAAATGAGTCGGTAAAAAAACTTTCTGATGTTTTAATAAAAAATAAGATAAGTGGTGTTCCGGTAATAGATGATGACGGTAAGCTGATAGGGATTGCTACCGAAGGGGATCTGATTGTAAAAGATGCGGACCTCCATTTTCCGGGGTATTTTAAATTACTTGATAGTATTATATACCTTGAAAGCCTGGATAAATTTAAAACAAATCTAAAAAAATATCTGGGAACAAAAGTAGAAGATATCATGACCGCTAAAGTGAAGACAGTCAGGGATGATACTCCTGTCAGCGAAGTAGCAAATATAATGATAAAATATAATATTAATAGAGTTCCTGTTCTGGATAGCAAAGGCAGCCTGATAGGGATAATTACCAGGGCAGACATTGTAAAGTCAATGACCTAAAAAGTATATACTGGATTTAAGTTATATGCAAAAAGACCTGATAATTAATAAAAGATCTGCCTGGGCTGAAATAAATCTGTCCAACCTTTCCCATAATCTTGAATTAATCAGGTCATATTTAGTTTCAAAAAAGGTTAAGATAATGGCTGTGGTTAAAGCAGGTGCTTATGGTCACGGGGCGGTAGAGATTTCCAGGCAGGCGTTAAAAAGCGGGGCATACGCTCTGGGAGTGGCACTGGTTGAAGAGGGGTTAGAGTTAAGAAAAGCAGGTATTACCGCACCTATTTATGTGCTGGGCGAGGGCGCTCCCGAATCAGTGGAAGAAACTGTAAAATATGATTTGATTCCGGGTATAAATTCATACAAATCAGCCAGGCTTTACTCGGAAGAATGTGTTAAATCGGGTAAAAAAATAAGTGTCAATATCAATATTGACACCGGGATGAATAGGATAGGGATAAACTTTAACCGTGCTCCGGAAGAGATTTTAAGAATTTCCGAATTGGAAGGATTAAAATTAGAAAGTATCTGCACTCATTATGCCTGTGCATGCAGCAGGGGAGATTTTTACACCCAGTTACAGTACAAAAGGTTTAACGAAGTTATGGAAAAGATAAAAATTTACAGGTTTCCAATTAAATTTCATCATTGTTCTAATAGTGCAGCTTTTTTTAGATACAAAAAAATGCATCTTGATATGGTAAGAATCGGGATTTCTATATATGGATTAAACCCGTATGACCCGGATTATCCAGAATGGCTTGAGCCAGAAATAATTAAAGTAATATCAGATTTAAAGCCCGTGCTCAGCTTTAAAGCAAAGATATCTTTTATAAAAAATGTTCCGGAGGGTTGTTCTATATCATACTGTGGCACCTTTAAAACCAGGAGAGATAGCGTAATTGCAACTGTCCCTGTCGGCTATGCGGATGGCTATTCAAGGCTGCTGTCAAATAAGGGCTTTGTTTTAGTAAAGGGGAGATTTTTACCGGTGGTGGGCAATATTACAATGGACCAGTTCATGGTAGATGTTACAGAGATTAAAGAAAATATAAATGTGGGGGATGAGGTAGCACTCATAGGAAGTTCTTCGGGAAAGAAAATAACGGCGGAAAATATTGCAGAATTTATGGGTACCATTAATTATGAAGTAATATGTATGATAAAAAATAGGATCCCGAGGATATATGTAAAATAGAATTTAAATAAGTAATACCGGGTTTTATAAATTATCAGGGGTGGTATTTTGTGAAGGAAAAGATAGCTTTTTTAAGATCGGGATTATTATTACCGGTATTTGTTTTATTCCTGATGGCAGTGGTGTTGGTTAGCAGCAGCTGCACCTGCCCGATTTTTTCGCTGATTGAAAGACTTACCGGTGTTGAGGTAAAAGTCGGTGACAGCATTGATGAAAGTCTTATAGAAGATAGCCTGATATATCCTGATTCTAAGGGTTTGCTCCAGGCGGAAGGTGATATAGAGACAATTATGGAAATAGCCGGCAGTTATGGGGCCACTATATCCGAAAAAGACATTAAGGTTCTGGGTGAACTGCCACAGGAATTAATGGAGCAGGAGATAAGCGCTACGATATATTCAACTACCGGGAAAAAAGCAGAAGTAGTGGATTATTATAGTTCATTTGAAAATAAAGAATTTGATATAAAAGAATTAAAGAGCGAGGAGCAGGCTGAAGATAGAAATGAGCCAGTGGTAATGATTGCCTCTGATGGAAATGAGCCACAGGCTTTTGTACTGGCTGGAGCAGAAAATGGTACCTTTATAATTTTTCTGGGTTTTGATTGGGAAACGTTGCTGGAAATGGGTAAATGATTTAAGCTTTGCCGTATTTTATTTATGAAATTTAACTTTCCTGTCAGGGGTTTATTTTAAAAATTAAATAAATATTATAATATAGAAGAAATCTTAGTCTGGAGGCTTATGAAAAAAAATTTAATTTTTCTGGTTCCTGTGGCACTTATCATAATTATTATTACGGGTTGTGCCGGAGTCAGCGAAGAAGTAATTTCTTTTGCTGACGGGGCAACAGAAAATTTCCTTATTGCTTTAAATAATCAGGATTATGAAAGCTATAAAAAAGACCTGGATAGCGCAATGCTTGAGGCAGTCCCCGAAGAAGATTTTATAAAATTTTCCTCTTATCTAAAGGATACAGCAGGAGAATATGTGGCAGGTTCAAAAGAGATGTCCAAATCGGGGATCCAGAAGGAAACAAATATAATAGTTTATGAAGCCAATTATACAGGGGAATCTGAAAAGATGATAGTTACTATGGTTATTTCTGAAATCGGGGATGGGAGCTTTAAAATATCGGGTTCCTGGTTTAATTCTCCAGAGTTAAGGGAAAACCCATATCAATAAGTCTTTGCATTAATAAGTGGAGCAGGAATTAATTTTAGATATATTGGCTATAAATAAGAAACAGGGTTAAACTGTTAAAGGAATCAATAATATATTCCCGGATTGGTTAGTTATTAAATAATTATTTTATAAAATGGAGGAGCAATGAAAAAAATATTTTTATGGAGTTTATTATTACTGCTAATAATCCCGGCAATACTTATGGGCACGGGCTGCACAGAGGAGGAAGCTATAGGGGGCGCTGTTGGTGTCATGGCTGTTCCATTTATAGGCCTGTGGATATGCGTGGCAGTTATAGGGGGATTGATAGCCCTTTTCTTATTTGTAGTATGGATTATTGCACTGGTTGATTGTAGCAGAAGAAAGCCCGAAGAGTTCCCTTCGGGAACAGGAGGGGAAAACGCAAAAACAATGTGGCTGGTAATTTTAATTGTGACCTTTTTTGTAACCCAGTTAAATGGTATTGCTGCAATTATTTATTACTTCATGGTAATGAAGAAAGAACCACTGAAAAGATAGTCGGACAGCAGGTTATATAATGTAAAGTTTTCCTATATTAAAATAATATAGTGTAAATTATTATAAATAATTTCAGTGTTACGTAAGCCCACATATTTATTAAAGCCGGCAGCATGATTTACATTGTTTGGCGTTGCTATACCCGGGATTCCTTCCTGGAGGTAAATTCATTTATCAGGTTTGATACCGATGGGGGAATAATTTCTTTTTGTTTTAAAATACCCATTATGTTTTTAGGGCCTATTTTTTTTATAATGTAGCCGGCGATTGCTCCAATAGCGGCACCGCCCAGTACAAAATATGTAACTGTCCTATCAAATTTTTTTTCTGCGTTCATCGGATATCAACCTCCATATATTAAAATTTATTATAGTAATTCAAAATAAAATATGTTTTAGTTTTTAAAATTACTTTAATTATAATAATAGAATAGCAATGATAAAAAAACAAATAAAAAAATTTTAAAAATAGTTATAATAATATAATGGAATCCAATCAGAATAAACAGTCTTATATACCCGGGAGCTATAGATATTTTGACCTGATAACTGGCCTTTTCGTGGCGGTTTTACTTATTTCAAATATAGCTTCATCAAAGATAGTTGAAATATGGAAATTTACCTTTGATGGGGGAACGATTCTTTTCCCTCTTTCTTATATTTTTGGGGACATATTAACGGAGGTTTATGGTTATAAAAAAGGCAGGCGGGTTATATGGATAGGATTTTTTTGCGCGCTTCTGATGTCTTTTACCCTTGGATTAATAGGTTTAATTAGGCCGGCAGGCGGTTGGGAATATCAGGAAGCTTATATGGCAATCCTGGGGCAGACGCCCAGGATTGTTACCGCTTCCCTTATCGCGTATTTTGCAGGAGAGTTTTCGAACTCTTATGTTCTTGCAAAAATGAAAATTCTTACAAGGGGAAAATGGCTTTTTACCAGAACGATAGGCTCTACTATAGTTGGGGAAGGAATTGATACAGTAATATTTGTAGTAATTGCCTTCCTCGGGGTATATAGTAACAGGATGGTTTTGCTTATAATCATTTCAAATTATATTTTTAAAGTATCTCTGGAGGCTATTTTAACACCTGTTACCTATAAGATTGTTGGATTTTTAAAAAGGGCCGAGGGAGTTGATTATTTTGATTACGGAACCAATTTTAATCCATTTGTTTTTTCTTAAAACCACAGCAAACTCAGTCAAATTCCGGCGGTGGATAACGATAGTGACCGACTATTTCATACTCCTGGAGAACATTAATTTCTTCAAGTTCATTGGTATCAGGTGAAATCATTATCACCAGCGGGACCCCCTCGCTGCTGTTGTTGGACGATATAAACCCTCCTCTGTCTTTGTCATGGTTGTTTTCGTCAAAGCGGAAGTAAACTATATCTCCGGGTTGCCATAAGAAATCAAGGTTTTCATCGTTTAAATTATATTCATGGGGAAGTGTAGTCAGAGCATTGCGGGTAAAAAATTTTTCCTGAAAAAGAACATCCCTGAAATCAATATACTTTATGGGAGTCTGTCTGCCTTTGGCATCCAGCGGGTAATCTTCTTTATGATTTACCATATCATCATATATTAGTTCCATGAGATTGTACCCGCAATTATTTAAAGTTATAGATATAAGGTCAGTAGAGATCCATACATTGCCTGTAGGATAACCTGTATCAGGAAATAGCTCGTATCCATATTCTATATCTTTATCCAGAAGTTCCAGAGTTTTAAGAATAATATCTTTTTGTGCATTGCTGTAACCATGGTTTTCCGTTGCAGTGGTTGAATCTTCGGATAAAGGTTCATCGGGCTTTATTTCAGAATCTACGCCGGCTGGCCCGGTATCGCTATTGCCCGGGGTTAATGTGTAGTCTTCTCCATAATTTGTTTCCAGAGTTTGCTCTGAAATAGGAAACCCCGTGCTGGAAACAAAAAGATTATCCGGAAGTTTTGATGTTCTGCTTTGATAAAATGCCCTTAATGCCAGTAGCTGCAGGAGAGCTATTATTATAATAATGTATATAAAATATCTATAGCTTAGTTCTCTTCCAATTTGTTTTTTTCTTACCTTATAGTTCATATCCAGATATATTATAATAAAAAACAAATAAATTTAAGAGGATAAATCTTTTGATAAATGGAAAGGGTAAAGAAATTAGTGTAATATATTTAAAACTGAGAGTTTCAGGCTTTTTAAGAATAGCAAAATCTGGAGGATAAATTATGGGTAAAATCTTTAAAGATATAACCGAAACAGTGGGTGGAACACCCCTGGTAAGGATAAATAAACTTTTAAAAAGAACAAATGTCGTAATCCTTGCCAAGATAGAGTCATTTAACCCTCTTTCAAGTGTGAAAGATAGAATAGGGGTTTCAATGATTGAAGATGCTGAAAAAAAGGGGTTAATAAATAAAGATACGGTGATAATAGAGCCAACCAGCGGGAATACCGGTATTGCGCTTGCTTTTGTGTGCGCCGCCAGGGGATATAAATTAATTATCACCATGCCCGAATCAATGAGCCTGGAGAGAAAGAAGATTCTTAAAATGTTCGGGGCAGAGCTTGTCCTGACAGAGGATTGTAAAGGAATGAAGGGTGCCATAGAGGAGGCGGAAAAGATCCAGAAGAATATTAAAAATAGTTTTATACCCCAGCAGTTCAAAAATACTGCAAATCCTGAAATACACCGCAGGACAACAGCTAAAGAAATATGGGAAGATACTGACGGCAGTGTGGATATATTTGTTTCGGGGGTAGGCACCGGCGGCACTATTACCGGTGTAGGGGAAGCGCTGAAGGAAAGAAAGCCTTCGGTAAAAGTTGTAGCCGTTGAACCTGCTGAATCACATGTTCTTTCAGGAGGCAGGCCGGCACCCCATAAAATCCAGGGTATTGGAGCAGGGTTTATCCCGGAAATATTAAACATGGATATAATTGATGAGATTATTCAGGTCTCAGATGAAGACGCAGCTGCTATGGCCGGGAAAATAATAAGAAAAGAAGGTATTCTTACCGGTATATCAGGTGGTGCCGCAATGTGGGCAGCATTAAAAATAGCAGAACGGCGGGAATCGGAAAACAAAAATATCGTGATTATCCTGCCCGATACGGGCGAAAGATATATTTCCACCTGGCTACTTGAAGAGTGATTAATTCCCGGCTTTTTTACGATTTATTAGCTGAAGCAAGGGCAGGAGCCGGCATATGCATTTAGTTTTGATATAGCATTTGATAGAAGTAGTAATTTCCCATTACTTTTTTTATGTATTCTCTTGACTGCTCGTATGAAATGCTTTCAATAAATTCATCGGTATCCATATCCCCCCTGACTGAAACCCACCCGCTCATTCTGCCCGGGCCGCCATTATATGCCCCGAGACAGTAGAACTTATTCTGGTTGAAGTTGTCCAGTTGCTGTCTCAGGTAAAAAGTCCCCATTTTAATATTTATCTCAGGGTCAAGCAGAGCATTAACACTAAAATCTGAAATACCTATTTGCGCGGCGATACCTTCTCCTGTCGAGGGCATAATCTGCATAAGTCCCTGAGCCCCTGCATAGGAGACTGCATCGGTCATAAAATTACTTTCCTGTCTGATTACTGACAGGGTAAAAAGAGGGTCAAGATTATACTGGCTGCTGTATTTACGGACAATTTCTTTATAAGCATAGGGGTAACAGAGATAGTAGATATAATCAGTATAAGGTTCGTCCAGCCCGGACTTTAATTTTTTAAGGTTTTTCCCGATTATATTAATAGAACTTGAATAACTATTGGATTTTAGATAAAGAGTTGCAATCCCAAGGGTCCTTACAGGATTTTCCTCAATTTCGCTGCCTGACGCTTCTATCTCCAGTGCTGCACTGTTAAAGAATTCAAGCCTTATAAGTTCAATGGATTTGTTTATGTGGCTGATTTCAACGGGCTCACCGGTAACACTATTACCGGCGGTGCTGGTGTTCGCATCTTCTTCCAGAATATAATATATATCCGGAATAATCTCTGATATTTCAGGATTTTCGGGATTTAAGTTACTGTCCACTCTCCTGACCGAATATGATATTCCCATTTGCTCCAGTTTTTCAGCAGCAGTAAAAGTGTAATAGGAGTAGGAACATACATCAATAATTTGTTTATACAGTCCTGCTGCTTCTGTGTTATCCCCCAGTTTCTGAAAGCATTTTGCCTGCCAGAATAAGCCTTTTTCCTCCAGTGAAGTTCCTCTGTATGAAGATGCATAACTGGAAAATGTGCTTTTAGCAGAGTTATAATCACCTGACCTGTATTGTATCAGGCCGAGTTCCCACAATGCATCGGGCCTCTTATCTCCTGAAGGATATTCTGTGGCAACTCTTTTAAAGAAGGCGGCAGCATTTGAAAAATCACTTCTTAAAGAATATATTCTTCCGGTTTTATAAAGTGCATCATCGCTATAATTACTGGATGGGAATAGTTCCAGGAGTTTGTTGTAATATGAGATTGCTTCATCATCATTATTCAGGTTGGCAAGGGCCATTCCGGTGTAATAGAGGCTGTCGTCTGCTACGGAACCCCCGGGGTCCTTTTCATATGATAATGCCATATAATATCTGGCCTGGCTGTAATTGCGAAGCCTGAAATAGCACATGCCTGTTTTAAAAAGAGTTTTACTGTGGAGCCCGGGTGATAAATTATTAATATAATCCTGTTTTAGTATGCGGTTGAATTCATCCAGGGCACTCTGGTAATGATAAGCATTAAAGAAAATCTCTCCTCTGTTATAGAGCTGGTCTGCTGTTGGAATGAATGGTTCGATATAAAGTTCCTCTGCCAGGCGGTTTAGATTTTCCCATGCCATCCTGGAGTATTCGCTGAGCGGGTAATTCAGCCATATTCGTTTATAATTTTCAAAAGCCACATCTTTTTTGCCGGTTTTTTCCTGGCAGACTCCCAGCTGGAATAAACAATATGGTATGTATGAAGAATCAGGAAAATTAGAAATGAAATTACTGTATTCATTTTCGGCTGTAATATAATTTTCTTTAATATAAAAAGTATCTGCATGTTCAATGCTTGCTGTCTCCAGCCATATACTATCAGGATAGCTCTGTATTAATTTGAGGTAGTATTCCTCTGCACCGTAGTATTTTTCCTGCATGAGCAAACTTTTTGCCAGATAATAGTAAATGTGGTCCTGCAAAACAATATAATCATCCTTTATTTTATTCAGATAGTATTCAGTAATAAGGTAAGACTGGTCTTTATAATTATTTATTGCCTGGGTAAAATAAAACCTTAATTTTGAAATATCGGTTTCTCCGGTGGCAACAACAGGAGCTTCAGTTTCCTTTTCTTCAGGGATATAATCTTTTCCGGATTGTTTTTCTTCTGAAATGTCATTGTCTTCAATTATAGCTGATGAATTGTCACTTTTTATCTCACTTTCACTTTCGGGGGAGGCATCCTGGCTTTCCACGGCGGATTTTGAACCAAAAAATTCAAAATTTATCTTGCCGCATGCTTGATTGATAAGGATTGAAAGAAAAAGAATTATTATTATAAAAGTAACACTATTTATTTTACTGTTATTCATTAACTTATATGTACTATCTAAGCTTGGTGTTTACAGTTTAACTTCCTCCAAGCATAAAATATTAAATATTATTTTATGGTGATAATTGAAAAAAGTCACCTAA
>CAZRML010000035.1:0-74539 GCA_964601205.1 uncultured Actinomycetota bacterium
AACGAAAGTGTATTGGCCGCGACCTATAAACATATTCTCCGCCACGGTCAGATTGTGGCAAAGCGCCATTTCCTGATAGACCGTACCGATTCCCATGTCCTGCGCTTCCTTCGGCGACTTGAAGTGGATCGGCCTTCCATTTAAAGCAATCCGACCGGCGTCCTCTTCGTAAACCCCGGTTATGACCTTTATCAGTGTGGACTTGCCCGCTCCGTTTTCACCCACAATGGCATGGATCTCACCTTTTCGGAGCGCGAAGTCTACGTTATCCAGAGCTTTAACACCTGGAAAGGATTTACTGATACCCTCCATTTTGAGGAGTATATTTTCTGACACCAACTAAAGACCTCCTTACTGTTACTATAAAAATTAAATGCAGTGCGGTGTGCGGATCCAGTCCTGCACACCGTACTGCAGTTGTGAAATCTTACCAAAAAAACAACTACCTTGTTATCACACCCTTGCCAGGATCGTCATTGATGCCCCATTTATCGATGATTTCATCGGTAATCGTTTCAGTAGTTACGAGTAATTCTTCCTGATAGATGATTCCGCTGGGGATATCACCACTTTGGATCCACTTAGAAATCTCGGCTGCCTGACGTGGATTGCACTGCATGTCGGCGTCCCAGTAACCTTCCTGTACGTTCCTAAGTGCAAAACGGTTAAAGTCAAAACCAATTACCTTGACATCGCCATCCTTGCCATGGCTGATACCAGCTGCCTCGAGCGCCTGAACAGCGCCTTGCGCCATACCGTCGTTCTGAGCGTAGATGACGTTGAATTCCTTGTTTGCAGCAATTGCGGCATCAACCACTTTGCGGGCTTCCTCAAGACTCCAAGTGTCTCCACCTGTTCCATCGGCCACTATATTGAGTTCACCAGCTGCTTCGGCATCGAGCACTGCTTGGCTACGACCTATTTCAGCCGCGCAACCCAACTGACCACGAATAAGGACCAGATTGATCGGATCCAGACCCAAGCCTAACACCCATTCTGTTGCCATATCACCCTCATAAGCCATATCCGAGAGAAGTGCTGCTTGATAGTTCGAGGGATCCGTATCAATCGCACGGTCAAAGAGAATAACCATAACGCCTGCGTCTTTTGCAGACTTTAAGGTGTCGTCCCATCCAGACGCGTTTGCGGCCGAGATCAGGAGATAGTCCACTCCTTCTCGAATGTACCCTGTGGCCGCAGCGATCTGCTCGCTGTTGTCCGCGGTGTTGGTCTGTTTTGCGTCATAGCCGTTCTCCTCTGAGAAGACATTATCCATGTCTTCAACATTAGCCTGCCGGTAGCCTGATTCTTCCGGCGGTAGATTTACGATGCCGACCTTGATCAGCTCCGTTTCTGCTGCTGCTTCTTCTGCTTCTTCTTCCTCTTCTTCAGCTACTTCTTCTTCTTTACAGCCGGATAATGAAAAAGCTGCAATCATTGATATACTCAGTACCAGTATCATTATCCATAATAATGTTTTTTTCATTTTCTAATCCTTTCCTTCTAAAAACATGCAATTATAAAAATACATATATTTTTTTCTTTAAATCACCTCCTCTAATGGCTTGTTCCTGACAATACCACTTATAAATTTTTCTTGAGATTTGTTTGAAATATGTTTCTAATTTATATTATATTAATCACCCTGAACAAATCTCTTTCTGTTTTAGACCTGTCACCTCCCTTATTTTTTTAATATTCTTATATATTATTATTTTAATAGAGTGCTTTTTTTTAAATATAATGTAATGTTTTTCGTCTAGATCTTTGTTGGATAACTTTAAAACGGTTATAATTATTTGATAGTTAGTAATTTTACATAACATTTATTCGTATGTCAACTCTTTTTTCTTTTCCGTTTTCTTTTTTTTCTTTTAATTGTTATTTAAAAGTTAAAAGTGGACTGATTTTCTATTAACTTTTGTGTTCGGGATAGGAACAAGTGTTGCCCCTTCGCTATAGCCATCGTAAGATTAGAATATAAACCTTAAAGGTTTACTTTAATATTTAATTTTCCACATTTGATCAGCTAAAATCAAATCTTTCTTGAACACATCAATATCTATTCCTTTACCTATATGTACAAATTCAATATCAACTATCTCTGCAAGATCACGCATAATATTTGAATTTAAAGAATAGCTTAGAACACTATGATGAGAACCACCTGAATATATCCATGCTTTTACCCCGGTTTCAAAATCTGGAAGTAGTTTCCACATTACAGAAGCTACAGGTAATTTTGGCATGATCTCCACAGGTTTAACTGCTTCAACATCAGCAACAATAAGCCTCATTCGCCCTCCCATATCAACAAGTGATACCATTATAGCATCTCCAGCATGGCCTTCAAAAATCATCCTGGCCGGGTCTGACCTATCACCAATTCCAAGCGGCTGTACATCAATTCTAATTTTACCATCTGCAATACTTGGATCAACTTCAAGCATATGAGACCCGAGTGTTAACTCGTTTTTTCCCTTGAGGTGATATGTATAATCCTCTATAAAGGACAATCCACCCGGCAAACCCGTCTCCATAACTTTCATAATTCGCATTAGTGCTGCAGTCTTCCAATCTCCCTCAGGTCCAAAACCATAACCCTGCTCCATAAGCAGCTGACATGCAAGACCGGGTAACTGTTCCAAACCATAAAGATTTTCAAAACACGTAACAAATGCATCAAAACCACCTGTCTGGCATATTTTTTTTAATGCAATCCAGATCCTTATCTGGTACTTAATTGCATCAATTTTATCTGTAACAATATCATATTTCTCCTTAATTTCCTTAAACCCTTCATCTATTTCATCTGTAGATATTTTATCCATTTCAGCTACCAGATCCCCCATTGCCAGTGAATTTACTGACCATCCCAGCTTGATTTGCGCTTCAACTTTATCACCTTCGGTTACTGCAACCTCTCGCATGTTATCTGCAAAACGCACCACCTTTAAAGACCTGCCTGCTACTACTCCAGCTGCGCTTCGCATCCAATTTGAAATCTCTTCCATAACTTTCTTATCCCGCCAGTATCCTGCAACAACTTTTCTGGGAATACGCAGCCTTGTACAAATAAAACCATGCTCTCTATCGCCATGCGCTGACTGATTTATGTTCATAAAGTCCATATCAATATTATCAAAAGGTATTTCACGATTGTACTGCGTATGAAGATGTAGCATTGGCTTGTTTAGTATCTTTAATCCATTAATCCACATTTTTGAAGGTGAAAATGTATGCATCCATGTTATTATGCCTGCACATTTATCGTCATAATTAGCTTCCTTAATAAGATTTGTTATTTTTTCAGGTGTTGTCATAACATCCTTAAAAATAAGTTTTCCGCTAATTTGGCCATCCATAACACGGGCCATTTCCATTGCATGATTTCTAACCTTCTCTATTACTTCTTCCCCATAAAGATTCTGTGAACCTGCAACAAACCAAAATTCAAATTCTTTCATACAATTTATCATATTCATCCCTTCATTTATAATTTATGTATATGCCATAATCTAATATAGTCCTGTTATCTATTAAGGATTTACACTACGTACATCATGGCCTGTGCAAACCAATTCAGGGCACTCTTTTTTCACTACAGAAAACAGGTATATTTTTGCCCATTTTGATATTGCAAAATTTTTTTTGCATAAGTTTAAAACCTGCTAAATTATAATAATATTTTTTTTAATCAATAAAACTCCTGTTATTCCCCTGTAATATCAAGACAATGGCTTATATAAAGCCTCTGTTTCTTTGACTCCGCACTCAGCATTTGTTTAGGTTGTGTTCTTAATATGAAAGAAGATTATCCTTGTATTAACCGCCTTTACAAATCTCTTTTTATCTATTATCACCTCCCCCTATATCATATAGACTTTATTTTTAGAGATAATTATCCATTTGAGAATATAAAATATTGTTTTCTTAATCTGGTGTTTTCTTGATATTTAAATTGAATTAATGATTTATTATATTTGTTAGTAATTTTACATAACTTAAATCGCCGTGTCAACATTTTTTTCATTAGGCCACCATTTCTCCAATATTAAATATAACTTTTTAAAAGAGAAACTTTTCGGATTAACCGAAATACCGGGCAAAAAAATATGTCAATAAATTTACATTTCTTTTTTTTATAAATAATTATAAAATTTTATAAAGATTTAATTACGGGAGGTGTCCATGTGAAAATTCTCGTTTATAATAAGAATACCAAAAAACTGATGGACAAAGCCACTACCAGGGGTGTTGCCTCTTACATTAATAATCCTGATTATCTCATCTGGATAGACATTGAAACCCCGGGCAGGGAAAACATGCAGTTTCTGAGGAAATATTTCAATTTTCATCCACTTGACATAGAAGACTGCCTTAGTGTTATAGAGAGACCAAAACTTGACGAATATGACGACTATTTTTTCCTTGTGCTGCATATTCCCCATTTTATAAAGCAAACCGGAAGACTTGTTCCCCTCAGTGTGAATATCTTCATCGGAAATAATTATCTCGTAACCGTACACCGGGGCCTGTGCAAACCAATTCAGGACGCCCTTGATTACATTACAGAAAACAGGCAGATACTGGATAAGGGGTCAGGTTACCTCCTGCATAAAGTGATAGACTCTCTTATTGATTATAATTTCCCCATACTGAATAAAATTTATAGAAACATACAGAACGTTGAAGATGCCATCTTTAAAAAAGCAAGCAGTAAAAATGTTAAAGACATACTTTTAATAAGAACCAATATTTTAATATTCAGAAATATAATCTTCCCCCAGAGAAAACTTCTTAAAACACTGGAGATAAAAGACATGGAATTTTTGATAGAGGCTCTGGAGGTTTATTTCAGTGACCTGGTGGACCATGTGGAAAAAATATGGGACACTCTGGAGAATTACAAGGAGCTAATAGAAGGGGTTCACGATGCTCACCAGTCGCTTCTCTCAAATAAGATTAACGACATAATGCGGATACTTACCATATTTTCTGTGGTTATCCTTCCGCTTACTCTTATATCGGGAATTTACGGAATGAATATAATACTTCCTCTGGAGAGTTTCCCCTTTGCATTTATTATAATAATGGTATCAATGATAATAATATCAATAGGGATGCTTGTTTATTTTAAATATAAGGACTGGTTATAAATAAAGCTCCTGCTTTTATCTCATCCTCAAAAAAGACTTCAAATCTATAGTGTGTAAACCCGGGTAGATATTCATCAAGCATTACCTCTAAGGTAAATCTTTGCTCTTCGCCCGGTATCATTTCTTCCCTCAAAAGATAACAATTTTTTATAAATACCACCTGCTCTTTATCGTTATAAAAAGTACAAAAAAGCTCCAGGTTTTTTATCTTATTTTCACCTATATTAATTATACTGCCTTCTATAACCAGACTATTTCCTTCCCCGGAATAATAATACTTCTCTCCTTCTACTACTGGATTCCCCTTAAAACCTCTGTTATAATCTTTGTAGTCGGCCCCGATTTTTATTTTATTTATTTCTATAAACTTTTCCCTCTCGTAAAGATAATAATAAAAAGGAAACCTGCTCCCCGCATTAAGATAATTAACAGGAGACGGTATGGTTTCTGACATTATCACTTCATTGTCTATATTGTAGAAGTCCAGCGTAACCTCAATGTCCGTTTTATTCACAGTAGAAATATTTTCTATCTCTCCCAGTATTATAAGGTCCTCGTATATGTCCGTGTATATATTACAGTTCCTAATTTCTATTCCAATTGAGCCCGTCTTCTCAAGAGCAATCTTCTCATAATCAAATAAATAAAGGTCACCTTCATATAATGTCTCCCCTTCACCTTCACCGCCACCCTCCATACTATCTTCTCTTCTATCATATTCTTCTCTTAGACCGCACGCAGGTAGTGCCACTAACAACGAGGTTATAATTAAAATTATTATTATAATATATAGCAGGAATTTATTTGAACGGAACCTGCAAATGTCAGCACTGGTCATCTTTTCTGACATGGTCCTCTTCGCCCGTAATCTTATTTTTCTCATCAACATATACTATTTTTGGCTTGTGCCCCTGCACTTCCCCGATTTCCATATAAACAAAAGAAAAAATTATGACTTTTTCTCCTCTCAATATCTTTCTTGCAGCCGCACCGTTTGTACATATTTCTCCGCTGTTCCTTTCCCCTTCTATAGCATAAGTCTCAAGCCTCTCTCCACTATCAATGCTTACAACCATTACTTTCTCATAAGGAAATATCCCCGCGTGCTCCATTAATTCTTTATCTATCGTTATACTACCCTCATAGTCAATTACAGCATCTGTTACTGTAGCCCTGTGAATTTTACTTTTTAAAACATTCACTAACACTCTGTGTCTACACCGCCTAATTAATTTAACTTTTATTAATTTTTTTGTTCTGTTGTTTAAAACTGGTTTTTTATAACTTTATAACCATATTATCAATCAGCCTTGTATTGCCAATCCACGCCGCAACCGCTGCCAGTATTCTTCTGTCACTGTCCCCTATCCTGCTTTTTTCTTCCAGATTTTCCGGGTCTCTGAATTCAAAATAATCCACCTTTTTTACAAACTCATTTCTGTTTAATTCCCCCAGTATCTCCTTTTGTATCGAGCTGAGATTCCTTTTACCACCTTTAATCATTTTCTTCGCAAGATTTAAACACTTATATAAAATAACTGCATTTTCTCTTTCTTTTTTAGTAAGATACCTGTTCCTCGAACTCATTGCAAGTCCATCTTCTTCTCTTATAGTCGGCGCACTGACTACCTTTACGTCAACATTAAGGTCAGACACCATTTTCTTTAATATCACCATTTGCTGATAATCTTTCTCCCCAAAATATACCCTGTTTGCCCTTGTGATATTTAAAAGTTTTAGAACCACGGTTGCTACGCCCTCAAAATGTCCGGGCCTGTATTTCCCGCACATAATATTACCCAGCTCCCTTACCACAACAACTGTTCCGTGTCCTCTCCCGTACATTTCCTTTGCAGTCGGGTGAAAAATAAAGTCCGCTCCTTCCTTCTCTGCAAGGGCAGTATCTCTTTTAATGTCCCTTGGATACTTTTTAAAGTCCTCATCCGGACCAAACTGTGTTGGGTTAACAAATATGCTTACTATCACCCTGTCGCATTGCTTTTTTGCCATTCTTATAAGACTCAGATGACCCTGGTGAAGGAACCCCATTGTGGGCACGAATCCTATCGTGACCCCTTCTCTGCGCAATTTTTCAGCAATAAGTTTACAGTCACTGACTTTTCCTATAATCTCCACTTTCATGCCCTGCCGCTTCTATTTTTTACCATTTTAATTTCTTCTTTTGTGGTAAATATTTTCAGGTTAAACCGGTTCAATAAGAGTGTTCCCTGTCCGGGAACTCTTTACTTTTTACTTCTTTAATATACTCTCTGTAACACTTCTTCATTTCCTTCCCTATCTCAGAATACCTCTTTGAAAACTTCGGGATAAATCCCTCAAAAATCCCTAACATATCATGCGTTACAAGAACCTGGCCATCACAATCCACCCCTGCTCCTATTCCTATAGTAGGAATACTTACCGCTCCGGTTATCTTTTTTGCAAGCTCCGCAGGAATCTTTTCCAGCACTATTGAAAACGCACCGGCTTCCTCAAGTCCCTTTGCGTCTTCTACCATCTCCGATGCCTGTGTTTTATCCTTTCCTCTCACCCCGTATCCGCCAAACTTATAAACCGACTGCGGTGTAAGACCCAGATGACCCATCACAGGTATTCCTGATTCCACTATCCGTTTGACTGTAGCGAAAAACTCTCTTCCACCTTCCAGCTTTACCGCCTCTACCCCGGCTTCCTTTAATAACCTTCCAGCGTTTCTCACTGCCTCCCCGATACTTGCCTGGTAAGACATAAATGGCATATCTCCTATTATCATTGCCCTTTTTACCCCTCTGGAAACTGCCTTACAGTGGTGTATTATTTCTTCCATAGTAACCGGTATGGTATTATCATACCCCAGAACAACGTTGCCCACTGAATCCCCTACCAGGACAAGGTCTATTCCGCACTCGTCAAGTTGGGATGCCATTAAATAATCATAGGCTGTCAGCATTGCTATCTTTTCGCCCCTTTTCTTCATTTCTATAAGAGCAGCTGTTGTTACCTTCGCAATGTTCATAAAGCTTCCTTTCTAATCCCCCAGTATTTTTTTTAGTTCGTTTAAAATATCATCTTCTATCCATCCGTTCCTTCCTGCCAGCTTTCCGGTTTCTACTCCCATTATTTTATACAGCCTTAGCTCCTCTTCTAAAAATTGCTCCTCCATGCTTTTAATATGCTCCCTTATGGTTCCCAGATCCCCCCGCGCTATGGGTCCGGTCAGTGATTTCTCGGTACCCAGTTTTTTTACATTATCAATAGTGCCATCAACCAGACTCATAATCCCTTTTAATGAATCTTCCGAGCTCATACCTATCTTTTTATACAACCCGGCTGCGTAATTTAATAATGTAACCAGATAGTTTGATGCTATGCAGGCCGCAGCGTGGTACAGTGGTTTCTTTTCATCTTCTACCTCTATTATTTCACCGTCCAGTTTTTCTATAAGTATTCCGGCCGTCTTTTTTACATCACTGCTGGAGCAGGTTACCCCAAAGATGGTTCCGGGCATTGTTTTTATCGCCTCCCCTATTGAGGCAAATGATTTCATGGGATGAATTGATGCAGTCCCTGCGCCCAGAACACCTGCCGATTCAAGCACTCCGAGTTTCTTTGAACCGCTAAAGTGTATCACACAGTAGTCTTTTAAGGACTTATTGTCCGGACCTTTAAATATCTCTTTACAAACACTCTCTATCGCATCGTCGGGTGTGCATATCAGAACACAATTTGAAGCAAATGCCGCCTCCCTGTTATTTTTCGTGAAAATTATACCCTGGCTCTTGCTGTCTATAATTTTCTTTGCTCTTTTTAATGATTTATCTGTCCTGGAAGAAATCGCCTTCAGTTTTATCCCGGGAAAGTTTCCCTTTGAAAAAATATACCCTAGAGTAGTTCCAACTCTCCCTGCACCAATTATACACAGCTCTATGGATTTTTTTTTACTCATTATTTTCTTAACTGTATTTAAGTTTTTATCAAAAGACGTCTAAGAAACCCTTATTGGCATTAACAGATACATTATATTGTTGTTCTTCTCCGGTCTCAGCAGGATAGGCTTCAGGGGTTCATCAATCGATATTATTATATTTTTCCCATCCATAATGTTTATTCCGTCGATTAAAAACTCCGGATTAAATGCTACTTCCATTTTTTCATCAGCATACGACACCTCAAAATCCTCACTCGAGCTTCCAACTTCCTTAACATTCATAGAAACTGTTATGGTGCCCTTTTCTATAGTAATCCTTACAGGTATATTATCCTGCGATATTGACGAAATCCTCTTTACAACATCCAGCATCCTGTCTTTGCTGACAATTATATTGTGTTTTAGTTTCTGAGGTATTAATTGTTTGTATTCCGGAAATTTCCCCGAAAGCAGCCGTGACACTATAATGTCCTTCCTTTTTTCATCATCTTCCATATAAAAACTTATCTGGTTCTCCTCTATGCTCGCTTCTATACTACTCCCCCTGTATTCACTCCTGGACACACTGTCCAGAACCTTTGCCGGCACTATAACGCCGGCCGATGAAATATCTTTATCTATTTTTTCTTTTACCATTGCCAGCCTGTAGCTGTCAGTTGCTACCATACTTATTATTCCATCTTCAATCTCTAAAAATACTCCTGTCAATATCGCCCTGCTTTCGTCAACAGACGCCGCTTTCTGTACTTTCGTTACAAGTCTCCTAAATTTATCTGTGCTTAACTTTAGGCTATTCTCTTTTTTTATGTCTGGAAATCCGGGATACTCCCCCACCGCCAGCGTGTTCAGTGTGAAAAAGGCTTTCTCGCAGGTAATCCCCAGCTGGTTCGTGGTCTTATTAAGCTCTACTTCTACTTTTGACTCCTTCAGGCTTTTTAGAATACTGGTTAATATTCTTGCCGGGACTATTGCCTTCCCTTTTTCTATTATTTTAACCGGGTATCTACATTTTATGCTCGTCTCTAAATCCGTACTATATACGGTCAGCTCCCTGTCTGCGTCCAGCATTATTCCATTTAAAATAACTGTGGAAGTTTTAGGGTTTATTACTTTGCTTGAGAATAATACTGTGTCAAGAAAATCTGTTTTTGTTGTTTGAAACTTCATTATAACCTCTCTAAGGATATTTAAATATAAACATATTTTATTATATATAGTATTTAATTTAAATAGCCAGTAGAAGTTATAAGGACTGTTGGAAATGTTTATAACCAGTAAAAGTATTTTATAGAGAATAAAATCAAAGAAATTAATTGTTGATAATAAACCAGAATACTGTTTAAAGATTTTGAAAAATAAGAGCTTTACATAATTTACGTTAGTTATTAACAGAAAATAAAAAAATATGTTTATAAAAGCAAGGGATTATAAACAGTTTTTACACAGGTTTAAGAAGAGGTCTTAATTTTATTTGTTAACTCCTGAATCTGCCTGTAAACGGTTTTGTCGTTATTTATAAGATCCGAAACTTTTGAGACAGCATATATAACTGTTGAGTGGTCCCTGTCTCCAAAAGATTTACCTATTCTTGGAAGAGAGTTACTGGTTAGCTCTCTTGATAGATACATAGCAAGCTGTCGGGCGTGGGAGATAAATTTATTTCTTTTGGTACTGAGGATATCGCTTATTGGTATTGAGAAATATTTTGAAACTTCTTTAATAATTGTTTGTATACTTGTTTTGTGTTCCCTGTCGTCGGGCAGCATATCTTTTAAAATGTTTTTGGCTATATTTAAATCTGGCCTGGACTTTGTTAATGAGGCGAATGCTACTATCCTTGTAAGAGACCCCTCAAGCTCCCTGATATTTGAGGTAATCTTTTCGGCTATAAGGTTTAAAATCGCATCGGATGCGGTTATGCTTTCCCTTTCAGAGTATTTCTTTAAGATGGCGAGCCTTGTCTCAAAATCCGGTGGCTTAATGTCTGTGACAAGACCCCACTCAAATCTTGAGCAAAGCCTTTCTTCAAGGGTGGTTATGTTTTTTGGGGCGCGGTCACTTGACAGTACTATCTGACGGTTGGTGTCATGAAGAGCATTAAAGGTGTGAAAAAATTCTTCCTGGCTTGCTTCTTTATCCTCAAGAAACTGTATGTCGTCTACGAGAAGGACATCATTGTTTCTATAACTCTCTTTAAAAGTGAATATGTCTTTGTATCTGAGGGCATTAATAAAATCATTTAAAAATCTCTCTGCTGACACGTACTTCACTATCTTGCTAGGGTTTAATTGCAGTGTGTATTGCCCTATTGCGTGTAGCAGGTGTGTCTTGCCCAGCCCAACTCCGCCGTATATAAAGAGAGGATTATAGGTTTTACCGGGCTTCTCGCTTACGGCAAGGGCAGCTGTACAGGCGAACCTGTTACTGTTTCCAACAATAAAAGTATCAAAAGTATATTTGGAGTTAAAAGAGGAACTCCTGTTTTTTGTGCTCGTGGAGTTTTTAATATCAGGGCTTTCAATGGTATAGTCTTCATAATTATCATTTGAGAGCCCGCTCTTATCGGGAAGTGTAATAATCTTTATTTTATATGAATTGTTGGTTACTTTTTTAACAGACTCGGATATGATGCCCGAGTACCTTGATTCAAGCCACTCTTTTGCGAAAGGGCTGCCAACAGAGATGGTTAAACAGTTTTTTTTTAAAGACACAGGTGTTATATGCTCAAACCAGGCTTTGTATGTAGGAAGATTTATCCTGTTTTTTACGTCGTCAAGAGTATTTTTCCAGATGTTCTGTAGTTCCGCCATAATATTCTTATATTAAATATTATTTGAATAATATTCAAGGTATTTTATGCCTTTTTTGGACAATTTTCTTTTACCGCTCCCGCTGGAGATTAAGAATTTATGTTTTTCAAGGTAAATTAGCTCACGGTAGGATGTTGAAAGGCTGAAGCCAAGTTCTTTGGCTATGGTTGACGGGCCGGCCTCATCAAGCTCCAGGATAACAAAGAGGATTTTTCTCTGCCTGTCCGAAAGTATCATTTTATCAAAAGATGCGGCAGGTTCTGCCGGCGGTTCCTGGCTTGATGCATCCCGGACCGGTGATTGGTCACGGGACAATGTGGTATCTGTACCCTGAAGGCCGTGGTTTTTAGGAGTCCGGTCTAATTTTAAAGAGATGACTGTTCCCTCTGTTATATTATCACTGACGTCTATTGAGCCGCCTGAGAAAGTGATGGTTTCCTTAACTATCGGGAATCCGGAGCCAACGCCTCTGATATACTCTTTCATTTTGTTGGTAGCAGATGTATAACCGGGAAGAAAAGCTTTTTCCTTGTCACCTATTCCCGGTCCCTGGTCTGATACAATTATGTGGTTCCCGTTATCGAGGACGGTAATGACAACTTCTTTGAAATCTGCGTGGATGAGATTCTCAATTATTTCTCTAATAATAGTATATGGGATGCTACCACCTATCTCATGTGAAAGATTATAGGTTTTCTGGGATGTTTCGTTTAAGAAGTTGTTTATATTATCATAGTTAAGGTCTATTATTCTCGGGATGCTGCGCATATTGTCATAGATGGCAATTCTTGCCGACAATTTATTAATACCCTGGCCGGAATTATGCTGGTTGGTTGTGTTGTCTGGATCTATATTATTGTTGTCAATCATAATTAATAAAAAAGCAGAACAACGGTATTTGTTTTTTTATGTTTATTAAGTAAAAGCATTAAACAATGTTAACACTTTTCATTTTCTTTTCAGAAATTTAAAGTTATCAACATATAAATGATAATATTTTAGTCAGGAAAAAGCTACTAGATTATTTGATAGATATAAAATTCCGGGAACACATGACATGTAATATAGTGAGGTTTTTTGAGTTTTCAACAGTTTTTTCAACACGTGTTGAAAAGTTAATAATATTGCGGAAAGGATTTGAAAAAGCACACTATAAATAAAATTTTAAAAATATCTTTTTCAGGTAAACGCTGCAGTAGAACATGTGTTTGAAAAAAAAATAAGTATTAAATTTTAATACTTGAAAAGAATAATAATAAACCATTTCCGGACCAAAAGGGCAGCCTTGATATTAAAAAGATTAAAATGTATAATCTACTACCTGATTGGAAACAATAGTAAAGTTGGGAAAAGATGAAAAGAACATATCAGCCAAATGTAAAAAAAAGAAAGAAAAATCATGGCTTCAGGGAGAGAATGAAAACTAGAGCCGGCAGGGCAATTATATCCAGCAGGAGAAAAAAAGGAAGAAAGAAACTTACAGCCTGACATGAAAAAGGAAGATAAAAATTAAATTTGAAACAATTAAAAGAAGGGCTGATTTTGCAGAGGTATTCAGGGAAGGATTTTACAGGAGAAGCAGATATCTGGGAATATATATACTTAAAAAACCCGGTGACGGCAATTTATTGAGAGCGGGTTTTGTTATTAGTAAAAAGATAGGCGGAGCTGTTTTTAGAAATAGAATTAAAAGGGTTTTAAAGGAAACATTAAGGAATATGGATGTTAAAATTCGTGGAAGCTTTGATTTGGTGTTTGTTGTAAAAAAAAGTGAATACGGTACTAACGTCCGTTATTTAAAGATAGATATGGAAGAAAACATTTTTGATTTCTTTTCAGTATAATGTTGATTGATATTTTATGATTGTAAACTACCAGGTCCCTGTAATCGTGAAAAGAGTATTAATTTTTTTAATAAAAGCTTATAAAAAATATATTTCACCCCTGCTACCAAGGAGCTGTAGGTTTTATCCCACATGTTCTGAATATGCACTTGAGGCGATAAGCAAATATGGTGTATTAAAAGGGGGTATTAAATCTATATATAGAATATTAAGATGTAACCCATTTAATAAGGGCGGATATGACCCTGTTAAATAATATTGAGGAGGGCATTATAAATTGAGCTACATATATCAGATATTGAGCCCGATACAGGATGTTCTGGAACATATAATAATTTTTTTATACAATAACGTAATTGGAAATTACGGCATAGTAATAATACTTTTGACCATTATAGTGAGGTTAATACTTGTTCCTCTAACTATAACTCAGACGAAATCCATGGCCAGGATGCAAAAACTACAGCCCGAGTTAAAAGAGCTGCAGAAGAAGTACAAAGATGATAAGCAGAAGCTTCAACAGGAAACCATGGAGTTCTACCGAAAAAATAATGTAAACCCCCTGGCAGGATGCCTGCCACTTTTGTTGCAGCTCCCTGTATTTTTTGCTTTGTTTCAGGCCCTGAGGAGTCCATCAGAGATCGTGACAAATGTGCTGGGAAGCTTTAATCTGCATGGTGTCGCAAATGGTTTAAAAACAGGGCTGATGGGATTTGTTAATTCCGCGGACATCGGCGTAACAGGTGTTGCTAATCCAAAATATAATTTTTTGTGGTTGAATTTAAACGAAAGGGATCCGTATTATATCCTGGTAATATTAATGGTGGCAACAATGTTTGTATCAATGAAAATGACAAATACAGACCCCAAGCAGTCAAAAATTATGTACATAATGCCAATTGCTTTCGGCTTTATATCATTTCAATTTCCATCAGGAATACTTGTATACTGGGTGACTACCAACATATGGTCAATAGGGCAGCAATGGATTGTAAATAAAATTGTTACCAAAGAAAAAATAAAGAGAGAGCTGGGAGAAAAGAGCGGTGACTCGCAGGGGGAAAAGGAATTAAGTGAAGAGGAAAAGAAGATAATAAGAAGAAAGTTAAAGAAGAAAAAAAAGAAGAAAAAATAACTTCTAACCCAGGAGGTGTGAAGTTGACTGAAGACAGAAGCATAGAAGAGGCTATTGATTCGTATGTTGAATCGCTTGAAGAAGAGCAGAAGAGCAATAAATTGATAGAGGATAAGCATGAGGGAAAACAGGAAATAGGTGATGATACTGAAGAAATCAATGGATTAGAAAAAATAAAAAACATATTAAAGAAGTCTATTGAGCTAATCTGTCTGGGAGAGAAGGTAAAAATAAGCACCGATTCAAAAAAATTAGAGCTTTCTGTACACGGGGAGGATCTGGGGATCGCAATAGGAAGAAATGGTAAGAACATGCAGGCACTTGAGTATATAATTAATTTGATAGGTAAAAGGAAAAATCTTATTGATGGAAATGTGGTAATAGATATTAAAAACTACAGGAAAAAGAGAATAGAGAAAATAAAAAAAACAGCCCTGATTAAAGCAAAGAAGGCTATTAGCGAGGGGAAAAAGATTACATTAGAACCTATGTGCTCTTATGAAAGAAAAGTAATACACAAGATGCTTGCAGGATTTGAGAACATAAGGACACGAAGCATACACGAAGAGCCTAACAGAAGGATTATAATATACCCTGTTAAAAGCAACGAATAGAACCAGAAGAAATAAAAAATAATTAAATGGCACCGCGGTGCCATTTTTTTTCGCTATAAAGCAGTAGTTTTGAATAATAATAAATATTAAATATAATAGTGGTTGTTTAAAAAAATAAAACAGGGAATAGAGAAAAATGGTAAACAGGAACCATACAATAGTAGCAATAGGAACAAGAGCGGGCGAAGCAGCAATCGGGATTGTAAAGTTGAGCGGAGATGATTCCATAAAGATTGCTGACGGAATTTTCAGGGCCAGAAACAAAAAAAAACTAAAATCACTGGAAACATATAGCATGGTCTACGGGCATATTATTGATAGAGAGGGAAGCATTACAGACGAAGTGATTGTATCTGTGATGAGGAAGCCGGGCTCTTATACAAGAGAAGATGTGGTGGAAATTAATTGCCACGGCGGGCTGGTTGCGACAGAAAAAGTTTTAGGGTTATGTATTGAAAACGGGGCAAGAATCGCGGAACCAGGGGAGTTTACTAAAAGAGCGTTCTTGAACGGAAGAATAGATCTTTCACAGGCGGAAGCGGTTATAGATGTTGTAAGATCAAGAACAGAAGAAAGCTTAAAAATAGCGGCTAAAAATTTACGGGGTAATATAAAAAAAGAAATACAGAATTTAAGGAAAAAAATTCTTAAAGTAATGATACAGCTGGAAGCGTCCGTTGATTTTACTGAAGAAGATCTGGAGATAACACCCTACGGAGAACTGGAGAAAGAAATAAGTCTTATAAGAAAAGAAATGGAAGAGTTGATTGCTAATGAGAGAAAGGGAAAAATAATAAAAAGTGGTGTAAAGGTTGCAATTGTTGGAAAGCCAAATGTAGGAAAGTCGAGCCTGCTAAACCTTTTATTGAGAAAAGAGAAGGCCATAGTAACTTCTATACCGGGGACAACTAGAGATGCGGTAGAAGAAATACTGTATGTGGAAGGAATACCACTAATATTAATTGATACAGCGGGGATAAGGAAAGCAAAGAATACAATTGAAAAAATTGGCATAGACAGGAGCATGAAGCATATAGGAGAAGCGGAGCTTGTTTTAATGGTACTTGATGGAAGCAGGAAATTTGAGAAATATGACCTGGAGATAATTGAGAAAATAAGGGGAAAAATAGTAATATGCTGCATAAATAAAATTGATTTGAAGAAGAATATTAGCATGGACAAGGTAAAAAGGCACTTTGTAAATGAAAGCATCGTAGAAATTTCAGCTTTAAAAGAAACAGGAATAGAGAAACTGGAAGATTTGATAAAGAAGACCGTAATAAGTGACAAAAGAGTAAATTTTGAAGAGATGATAATAGTTAATCAGAGGCATAAAAATATATTAAACAGTGCAAAGGATTCATTAGAAAGAGCAGAAAAGGCAATGAAGATAAATATGTCCGAGGAGTTTCCATCTTATGATTTGAAAGAAGCATACGGGCTGCTGGGTGAAATTACTGGAGAGACGGTTAAAGAGGACGTTCTGGAGGGCATATTCAGCCAGTTTTGCATAGGAAAGTAGAAAATGACAAAAAACAACATTTAAAGAAGATCTGGCGGAAATGTTTCACGTGAAACATTTCTTATCGGTTAGGAATAGATGAAAAAAGCAGTAGAAAAACTTATATATGATGTTATAGTAATTGGTGCCGGGCACTCAGGATGTGAGGCAGCGCTGGCATCTGCAAGGAACAAATCAAAAACTCTGTTAATAACAATAAATCTGGACGGAGTACTTCTTATGCCCTCAGGAAATGAGCTGGGGGGACCGGGAAAATATACGATAATAAGAAAAATAGATTCATCAGGAGGGGAAATATTAAAAAATATAAGGGAAAATTATATCAATGCGAGAGTAGAGATAAATAAAAGACCTTCTTCTTTTAAAGAGTTAACTTTTCTGGTTGATGAAAGAAGATACTCCCTGAAAATGAAGAAAGTTCTGGAAAATCAAAAAAATTTGGATTTAAGGCAGGGTCTTGCAGTGGTTGTGAGAAGAAATGGAGATAAATTAGAATTAAGGACAAGCGATGGTATTGCCTATAGTGCAAATTCTATAATATTCTGTACCGGGAGCTTTCTGGGGGCCAGGATTTTTTGGGGCAAATATAAGATTGAAGCAGGAAGACAGGGCGAGATATGCTCAAAGAGCCTCCTGGTAAGCCTTGGGAAGCTGGAATTTAAGTTCGCTCTGAAAAAAATATTTACAGCTCCTGTTATAGATAAAAAAACTATAAAGAAAAAGGAGCTTGAGAAACAGGGGTGGGAAATTAGTGATATTAACTTTTTGTATGAAAATGGTTTTAAATCTCCGGGAGGGAAAAGTATTTATTTTGCCCATACAGATGAAAAATTTATTGATTTTATGGTTAAAAATAAAGATAAAATATTATACGGCAGGGATAGTGAAACCCGGGAGACCGCGAGTGCTAAATCAGCAAGAGAAGAACTTTTTGGCGGGCTCTGCACGGTAGGTAAAAGGATAGGGGCGTATCCTCTGGGAAAGAATACTAACGAATTATATCTTAAAGGACTGGAAAATGATTTATCAGAGGAACTTCAGCTGGAAATGATAAGAAGGATAAGGGGTTTTGGTAATGCTGAAATGACCAGACCGGGCTATGGCATAGAATATAATTATTTAATTAAATCACAGATTGACAGCTGGATGGAAAGCAAAAAGGTAAAGGGAATATTTTTTGCCGGGAAGTTAAATGGAGCGGAAAGCTATGAGGAGTCTGCTGAACAGGGCGTAGTTTCAGGAAAAAATGCTTCTGGAAGATAGAAAAATAGAATGTAATTGATTAAAGGAGAAGATAATAATAACATAAGTTTAAGGTAAAATTTAATATGTGGGAAAATAATTTTGTATATTTAAAAATATTAAAAAGCGGTTTAATGGTAATTAAACAAAGTTGATTTTAAAAATTGAAATTTACAGGATTTTGTGAATGTTTCACGTGAAACAATGAGAAAGTTATGGAAATAAAAAAAGATATGAGAAAAATGGATTATGATATGGTAGTAGTAGGTGCAGGGCATGCCGGGTGCGAAGCAGCCCTTGCGTCAGCAAGGCTGGGATTAAGGACTCTGCTTTTAACCATAAATGTGGAAAAAATTGCATTGATGCCCTGTAACCCGTCTATAGGAGGGATGGGGAAAAGCCAGCTCGTAAGAGAACTTGATGCAATGGGCGGGCAGATGGCCAGGGTAACTGATAAAACACTTATACAGATAAAGGTTCTTAACAAAAAGAAGGGCCCTGCAGTACAGGCATTGAGAGCACAGATTGATAAAAAGGAATATGAAATTGAGATGAAAAGAGTCCTTGAAAACACAGAGAACCTTACGCTCAGGCAGGGTATTGTAAGCGGCATAGTGGTGAAGGGAGACCTGGTTGAAGGCGTAAAGGTAGAGAGCGGCCTGGTATTTAAAGCAAAAGCCGTGGTTATAACTACAGGTACATTTTTAAGAGGGAGAATAGTTATAGGGAAAAAAGATTACCGGGCAGGACGAATGGGAGAGTATCCCGCATGGATTCTGACCGGAAATCTGGAAGAGCTTGGTTTCAGGATTGACAGGTTTCAAACGGCAACTCCTCCCAGAGTTGATAAAAGGACGATAGATTTTTCAAAAACAGATATTCAGTATGGTGAAGAGGAGCCTCTGAGTTTTTCATTCTGGGATGAAGAAAAGATTTATAAAAGTGTAAACTGTTATTTAACATATACTAACAGCAGGACACATAAGGTTATATCAGAAAATATAGATGAATCACCCATAAAATCCGGGATGGTAGATACCCATGGTCCGAGGCACTGTCCTTCTATTGATAGAAAGGTTATAAATTATCCCGAAAAGAGCAGGCACCCTGTTTTTATTGAACCCGAGGGGGTTAACACTAATGAAATGTATCTACAGGGGCTGACTACAAGTATGCCTGCAGAAATGCAGCAAAAAATTGTTAATACTGTTGGTGGACTTGAGAATGCAAGGATAATAAGGCCCGGTTATGCTGTTGAATATGATTATATAATACCAAATCAGCTGAATTTAACCCTTGAGTCGAAGATAATTGAAAATCTGTATTTTGCAGGGCAGATTAACGGAACGTCCGGATATGAGGAAGCAGCCGTACAGGGGTTTGTTGCTGGAGTAAATGCAGCCCGGAAGATAGAAGGAAAAGATCCCCTGATTTTAACAAGAGATAATAGTTATATAGGAGTACTTATAGACGACCTGATTACCAAGAAACTTATGGAACCATACAGGATGTATACTTCAAGGGCCGAGCACAGGCTTGTATTAAGGTCGGATAATGCTGATATAAGGCTGAGTAAAATTGGAAATGATATCGGGCTCATAACCTTAAAGCAGTATAGAGAAGTTGTAAGTAGAAAGAAAGAAATAGAAGACCTTATTGCCAGACTTAAAGACAGCGTGTTGAAACCGGGAAAGGATAAAAATTTAATCCTAAAAAAAATAGGGACAGAAACTATTGATTCACCAATAAGTCTCTATAAACTTTTAAAGAGGCCTGAAGTTAAAATAGAAAACATTGCCGAATTTCTTAACGGGATAGAAGGCGATTATAGCAGGCAGGCCCTGAAAAAGGCAGAGATAGAGATAAAATATGAGGGTTATATAAACAGGCAAATAAGCGAGATAAAAAAAATGGGGGGTCTGGAGAGATATTTCCTTCCCGGAAACCTGAATTATTTTGATTTAAAGGGCCTTACTTATGAGGCCATGGAGAAACTTACAGAAATTAAACCGGATACCCTTGGCCAGGCCTCCAGAATAGCAGGGATATCTCCTGCTGATATATCAATTTTGTTGTTGAGCCTGAAAGGGAAGCTAAATAAGGGATACATGTTTGGAAACTGAAAAGATTTTAAAGTCAGCACTAAAAAAATTTGGCACCGGCTATGTTAATAAACAACTGGTAAATATAAAGGAATATCTTGATATAGTTTATGAAAATAACAGGAAATTCAATTTAATCGGGACAAAAGACAGGAAAGATATTCTGGAAAGGCATATTATTGATTCAATATCCATATTAAAGTACAGGAAAGAGATTTTTTTGGGCGAAGGCAAAAATGAAAAAATACTTGATGTGGGAACGGGGGCTGGTTTACCGGGAATTCCACTGGCCATTTTTATGGAAGATAAGACATTTTATCTTCTGGATAACTCAATGAAAAAGGTAAATTTCTTAACTGAACTGGCAGGCGAACTTAAACTAAAAAACGTGGTGATAATAAGAGGCAGAGCCGAAGAAATTGCGAAAGCAATTCCATACAGGGAGGGTTTTGATGTAGTCCTGGCGAGGGCCGTGGCAAGATTTGATATTTTAAGCGAATTAACAATTCCATTTTCCAGGATAAATGGTAAAATTATATTTTATAAAAGTGTTAAGTTAGATGATGAGCTGAGGAAAAACAGAGAAGGTATATCCAGGTTAGGAGGGAAAGTAGATAAATTGTTAGAAGTAAGTGTTCCCTATTTAAATGAATACAGAGCTTTTCTGGCTATAAAAAAAATTAAAGAAACGCCTTTGATGTATCCACGTAGTTTTAATAAAATAAAGAGGAGGCCTTTATAAAATGTTAAAATGTGCAAAAGCTTAAAAGTATATTTAGGTAAAAGGTGTAAGAGATATTAATGGGTCTTTTTAGTAAAGTAATTAGGAAGAAGGAAGATACAGAGCTTTTTAAAAAAAAGCATCTGGAGAGAATAATTGCGATTACAAACCAGAAAGGCGGGGTAGGAAAAAGCACGACAGCAGTGAACGTCTCAGCATATCTGAGCTTCTATGGGTATAAAACATTGCTCATAGACCTTGACCCCCAGAGCAATTCAACGAGTGGCATCGGGATAAACCCCACTGATGTGAAAGTATCAATATATGATATTCTTATACATGATATAGAACCGGTTGAGGTAATTTTAGACACCGGGTATAAAAATCTAAAAATGATACCGTCTTCTATACAGCTTGCAGGAGCAGAAGTGGAGCTGGTTTCAAGTTTAAAGAGGGAGTTCAAATTAAAGGAAGCTGTGAGCAGGGTTGGAAAAGATTATGATTTTATGCTGATTGACTGCCCGCCGGCGCTCGGGCTTTTGACCATTAATGCGCTGACCGCGGCAAAGGAAGTAATAATACCCATACAGTGTGAATACTACGCTCTTGAGGGACTTGGCCAACTTTTAAATACCATAGACCTGGTGAAAAAGAACCTGAACGAGGATTTAAAGATAAATGGAGCTATAATGACCATGTATGACCCGAGGATAAAACTTTCAGGGCAGGTTATTGAAGAAGTAAAGAACTTTTTCTCAGAAAAAGTATATAAAACGATTATTCCGAGAAATGTCAGGCTCAGTGAGGCACCGAGCTACGGCAAGCCGATAATGGAATATGACCCCGGGTGCAAGGGAGCTGAAGCATATAGTAATTTTACAAAGGAAGTGATAAGAAATGGCTAAAAGGGGGTTAGGCAGGGGACTTGGAGCGCTGATTCCAACGGTAAACAGGCCTTCCGAAACCGGAACCAACGAGATAGTGGAACTTTTGCTGGATAGGATAATTCCGAACAAGAATCAACCAAGAAATAAATTTGATGATGATTCACTGTTAGAGCTGGCCGAATCAATAAAGGAGGTCGGTGTTATTCAGCCCATAGTGGTCAGGAAACTTGGAGGAGAAGAAAAATATGAAATTATTACCGGTGAAAGAAGGTACAGGGCTACTAAAAAAGCCGGTTTAAATACTATTCCTTCCATCGTGGTTAAGAATGTTGATGATGTTTCTTCCCTTGAGATGGCTCTTATTGAAAATATTCACAGGGATAATCTGAGTCCAATGGAAAAGGCTTACACATTCAGGCAGCTCATAGATGAATTCAGTATAACGCATGATAAACTTTCAAAGAGGATTGGAAAGAGCAGAACAACTATAACCAATACACTGAGGCTCCTCAATCTTCCGATAGAGGTACAAAAATTAATAAATGAAGAGAAAATCAGTGAAGGGCACGCAAGAACGATACTGGCCGTGGATAGAAAAGAAGAAATGATAAAAATTGCAAACCTTATTGTGAAAAATGAATTGAGCGTAAGAGAGGCTGAGAGATTAGCAAGAAGAAAAGGAAAAGATAGAGAAGGAAAGCAGGACAAAAAAGTTTTGCAATTCAGCAAATTCCCGGAGATATCTCAAAAAATATCTAATTACCTTAATGCACCTGTCAGGATAACAATGAGTAAAAAGAAGGGCAGGGTTACAATAGAATTTGGTTCGGTTAAGGACCTGGAAAGAATAGTGGGTAAAATTGTCAGATAAAAGGCCGGATTGGGTAAGGAAAAAGATAAATCTGAATGTTCAAACAATCAATGAGGTCAGGACCCTTATAGAGGATTTAAATCTGAATACGGTTTGCCAGAGCGCAAAATGCCCGAATATATTTGAATGTTTTGCCAATAAAACAGCGACCTTCATGCTTATGGGAGATGTTTGCACCAGAAACTGCAGCTATTGCAGCGTGAAGTCCGGAAGGCCGGAGGCGCTTGATGGGAGGGAGCCACTGGGAGTTGCAGGAGCAGTCAGAAAGATGGGGTTAAAATATGTTGTTATTACTTCCGTAACCAGAGACGACCTTCCTGATGGAGGAGCTAACCATTTTGCGGAGACTATAAGGCAGATAAAGAAGCTCAACCCGGACTCGGGGGTAGAGTGCCTTATTCCTGATTTTAAAGGGGATGCAGACAGTCTTAATATTGTTTTGAGACAGAAGCTGGATGTACTGAATCATAACATAGAGGCGGTTAAAAGGATTTTTGAGAAAGTAAGAAGAGGTTCAGATTATGAAAGGTCGCTCAAAGTACTAAAATTAGCAAAGGTAATAAAACCGGATATTTATACAAAATCGGGTTTTATGCTTGGCCTGGGGGAAAAAGAACACGAAATAGTGGAATTGTTAAAAGACCTGAGGGAGGTAGATTGTGATATTCTTACCATAGGGCAGTATCTCAGGCCATCTGATTTGAATCTTAAAGTAGAAAAGTATTATACCGAACAGGAATTTGTAAAAATAGGGAAAATGGCGGAGGATATGGGCTTTAAGGCAGTGGTAAGCGGAATATTCGTCAGGTCTTCATATAATGCTGGTATTGTTCTGGAAAAAGTTCTAAATAATGACAGGAAGAAAGATTATAGTTTCCGGAGAGTATCTTCACCGAAATTATAATAGTTGGCGGTGGATTAAAACCTTTATATTATGAGAGGTTCATATTGTTTATTGATTAAATGTAGCAAACCCCGGCGAATAAGAATTGGTAAACTTGGATCAATATGGTTCAAAAAGGGTTTCTATCTTTATGTAGGGTCTGCTTTGAATGGTATAGAAAGAAGGGTATCAAGACACCTGGGGAACAGGAAGAAGAATTACTGGCATATTGATTATTTTTTATCCAGCAGCTATGTTAATGTGGAGCAGGTTTATTTTTTTAGGAGCGACAAAAAAATAGAATGTGGCATTGCAGAGAGAATAAGAAGGATAGCATCGCCGGTAAAAAATTTTGGAGCATCGGATTGCAAGTGTGAAAGCCATTTATTTTTCATATCCCCCGAAGTGGGCCGCGCAAGGGAAAAGTTAAGTTTATATCTTTTTGATTAATATTAAAAGAGGGGGGTAAAAGTTGGTCAGGGCGTATATATTTATAAAATCAGAACCGGGGGAACAGGGGGATATTTATACAAAAGTCCTGAAATTAAAAGGCGTTAGGAGTGCAAATACAGTACTGGGCATATACGACCTAATTGTCTTTGTAGAAAGCGAGAGTCTGGACAGTCTGGGGAAAATGGTAATATCCAAGGTCCAGAACCTGAAAGGGATTAAAGATACAGTATCCTGCATAGTTGTTGAACCAATATAAAGTTAATCAGAGCAACGCAGTCATTATAGTAGTTAACTTAATACAGGTGTTTAAGATAATAATAAATGCCTATATGGTCGTATTTAAAGGCAGGTAATTAATAAAAGGAGATAAAGAGAATGAAGCTTGTGCCCAGGATAATATTAGGTGTTGTTATACTGGTCGTGTTTTTATTTATTGTATTTAATAGTTTTGTTGTGGTCCAGGCGGGGAATGTGAAGGTCCTTACGCAGTTTGGCAGGACTACCGGAGTGACTTTTAAGCCGGGGCTGCATCTAAAAATACCTTTTATCCAGAATGTGGTAAATTATTCAACAAGGCAGGTTACTTATGAGACCAGTGATAATCCCGAAACAAGCAGGGCAAATTATCCTGATTATTCGGTTGATACCACATCTTCTGACGGACAGCAGATAAGGCTAAAATATACTATAAGATTTTCTATTGATGGCGAGAAGGCAGAATGGATATACAACAACGTCGGTGACATGGATAACGTGGTGGAAAAAGTAGTAAAGACTGAAGCAAGGTCTCTGTCACGCAACATACCAAAAAAATATACCGCTGCACAGCTTTATTCTGAACAGGTGTTTGATGTACAGAGAGAAATAGGTGAGACACTGTCACCCGTATTCGGAGAAAACGGAATAATCCTGGATGAATTTTTACTCAGGAAAATAGACTTTACCGAGGAGTATTTCAATATCCTTGAAGAAAAACAGATTGCCGAGGAAAAAATCGTGGTTGAAGAGAATATTCTTGAACAGGAAAAAATAAAGAAGGAACAGGCGATAATTAAAGCGGAAGCAGAGGCAAAACAGATTGAGATTAAAGGTGGAGCGCTCAGGGCTTATCCACAGATAATACAGCTTGAGTTTATACAAAAATTATCTCCGAATATATCCTGGGGAATACTTCCCGATGAAGGCATTGTTCCACTTATTGACCTTGGTAAGCTACAGGAAAAAACGGGCAGTTATTATCAGGAAAGTCAGGGTACAGGAGAAACAGCTACCGCGGATAACCAGGAAGATGAAAATTAATGGGCATGTGCGGAACGGAAATTTAGTAGAAATAAAAGAAATGGGTTATTATTTTTAAACATAAATTAATATAAAGCATTTTTGAGGGATGTTGAGCCTGGAATGAATAAAATAAGAAAGCGCTTATTGAATTATATAGAAGAGATAAAATCGTATAATAATATTGCGAGTATATCAAAAATTGTAAGAAGGTATTTTGCAGTAAATGGTTTTGATGGAGTAATCACCGGTATAGGTGTTCTGGCCGGTAATTATATTATTGGGGTTAAAGAATACAAGCATGTAATGATAGCAGGGTTCGCAATATGTATTTCTCTTGGAGTATCCGGAATATGGAGTGCTTACTTTAGTGAGACCGCTGAAAGGAAAAAAGAACTATTCGACCTGGAAGAGTCAGTTCTTTATAATTTAGATGAAACCGTAATCTCGAGAGCGCAAAAGTTCGCAGTAAGAATACTCGCGGCTGTAAACGGTCTATCCCCTGTTATAATGGCGTTTATTCCATTAACACCTTTTCTTTTTGGAAGGTTTTTACCCATAGATACCTGCTACTACATCGGTTTTGCGCTTGCATTTTTAATACTATTCGGAATAGGTATTTTTTTAGGAAAGATTTCCCGCGGCAATCTGGTGGTTTATGGCATTAAAATGCTTGTCGCAGGTGTTTTTTGCATTGCTCTTAGTTTGTTGCTGGAGTTGATGAAGTAAGAATTAAATGGAGAAAAGACAAAAAGTCGCGGACAGAGGCCACCGGACTTTTTGTCTTTTCTTTTTTTAAGATAAGCCGGAGATCATAAAATCGGGAGATAAGAATCAAGCTCGTATTTTGAAACGTGGGTTCTGTATCTGTCCCATTCAATTTTTTTATTTTCTATAAATTTATAAAATATATGGTCTCCAAGGGTTTCCTGGACAAGGTCACTTTTTTCCATTAATTTTACTGCTTCAAGAAGGTTATCCGGGAGGGTTTCTATTTTTGATTCTTCTCTTTTCAAAACATCCATATCAAAAATATTTTCTTCAATTGGTTTTGGAAGGAGATATTTATTCTTTACACCCTCCAGACCTGCCGCAAGCATAACACTGAATGCGAGGTATGGGTTGCAGGCCGGGTCAGGGCACCTGAATTCTACTCTGGTTGATGTTTCTTTACCCGGTTTGTACATGGGCACTCTTACAAGTGTTGACCTGTTTCTTCTGGCCCAGGAGATATAAACAGGAGCTTCATAACCGGGGACCAGCCTCTTGTAGGAGTTTACCCACTGGTTAGTTATGGCTACTATTTCCTTGCAGTGCCTGAGTATACCTGCTATATAGTATTTGCCGGTGTCAGATAGATGATATTGGTCACCTGGATCGTAAAATGCATTTTTATCTCCTTTGAACAGGGATTGATGGGTGTGCATTCCGCTTCCATTCACTCCAAATATTGGCTTGGGCATAAAAGTAGCGTATACGCCGTGCCTGGTTGCAACTTCCTTTACTATGAGTCTATAAGTCATAGCGTTATCGGCCATAGTGAGAGCATCTGTATACCTCAGGTCTATTTCATGTTGCGAGGGGGCAACCTCATGATGGGAATATTCCACGCCTATGCCCATTGATTCTAAATAAAGAACCGTGTTTCTTCTTAGCTCGCTTGCCACATCAAGAGTGGTCAGGTCAAAGTATCCTCCTTTATCCAGTATCTGAGGTTCACCTGTATCATTTTTAAAATAGAAAAATTCCAGCTCGGGACCAACATAGAATGTAAAACCCATATCTTTTGCTTTTTTTAGCATTTTTTTGAGAACCCATCTCGGGTCCCCCTTGAAATTTGACCCATCTGGCTCAAGTATGTCACAGAAAATCCTGGCAACCCCATTTTCTTCGGGACTCCAGGGAAGTATCTGAAAAGTATTTGGGTCGGGCATTGCAATAACGTCACTTTCTTCTATCCTTGAAAACCCCTCAATGGATGAGCCGTCAAAACCCATACCTTCAGTTAGCGCGCTTTCCAGTTCTTCAACTGTTATGGCAAAGCTTTTTAGAAACCCCTGGACATCTGTAAACCAGAGCCTTATAAACTTTATATTATGGTCATGAGCTTTTTTTAGAACATATTCTTTCATCTCATCATTTTTTTCCATGTCGTCACTCCCCCTGTTCTGGTGATTAATTTTAATAATTAATTAGTTTTATATTTGTACTGAGAATTAAGTTTTTAAATTTCATAACATTATAGCCTAATTTCTGGTAAAAATTTATCTAAAAAATGTTAAATCTATGTTAAATCTGGGAGCCTGCTAAAAGCGCAGGCTCAGCCAATGGCCTTTTTACCCTTCTTTTAAGGCTCTTGTTCTAATGCATCCCGGAGGTCAATGACAGAGCTTTTTCCATTCAAAATAGATTAATCATTCCTCTATATAAAATCAGATTACCTACCATATCAGGTTTTAAGCTGCACGATATATGATTGACGTAATGAAGATAGGTTGGTGAAATTATACAGCATAAAAATTTCATGCAGGTTACGGTTCCGTTAAGAATGTGTAAATTTTAGCAACTTAGTGTTTTGAGTGAAATAAACGGTTTAGTTTAATTAATAAATAAATTAAACCTGAACCCGGGAAGAGAACATATAGCCAACGTTTCTTACGGTTTTTAACATAAGATTATAAGGGGATGGGATTTTAGAACGCAGTCTTCTAATATGAACATCAATTGTCCGGCTGCCCCCGTAAAAATCATATTCCCAGATAATGGAAAGAAGTTTATTTCTGGTAAAAACTTTATTTTGATTCTGCAGGAGTAGCTTTAGAAGCTCAAATTCTTTAAAAGTCAGTTCAATTGTGGTGTCGTTGACCTTAAGTTCATATTTATCAAAGTTTAACACAAGCCCGTCTAACACAATAGCATTTTCTGGAGGATAAATACCTTTCCTTATAAGAACAGCTTTTACCCTGATGGCAAGTTCTTTTTTAATATTTTCCGGGAAGCAAAAATCATCAAACTTGATTCCGCTTTCAAACAGGAGATCAGCGCAGCTAAAATCCAGCAACGCAATCTTTGCTATATCTGTTTCCCCTTTGCTTTTTAGTTCATTTTTGATAATAGTAATATCAGCAGTATTTTTAGCGGTAAAATGTAAAATTATCAATTTAGCACCTTTAAGGTCAGCAGCGAATTTTTCAGGGCTGTCAGGTAACTGCATATTGAAATTACCTGTGTTTAGAACATTTTTTATTACACCTTCAAGCGCCCTGTTATCCGAAAAAAGCAGTGTTTTAATTGAATAAACCATAGTTATGTACGGTTAAAAATTTAAAAAATATACAATTTTATATTATAGAGTAATTTAATATATAGTAAAAGCAAAGAGGTCTGCCCGGATAATATAAAAACAGTGGATTTTATTATTTTTAATCGTAGATGAAAACAAATTTAAATAATTGATAATATAGTTATCTAATTCTATAATTATTTTATTGATTTAGTAAAAATAATAAAATAATACTAATTAGTAGTTTCACGGATAATATTAAAAATTAAAATTAAAGATAACTATAAGGCAGGGATAATATTCAATGGAAAAAGCAAAAATCAATAATTGTTTTAAAGAATTACAGGATTTATATCTGGATAGGTTTGCAAAAAGTGAAAGAGAAAGAAAAGATATATTAAAAAATAAAAGACTTTTAAATATTCTGTCCCCGGGAAGAATAAATATCATCGGAGAACACACAGATTATAATCTGGGGCTGTCAATAAATGCGGCGATAGATAAACATATATTTATAACGGGTTATAAAAATGATTCAGACTACATAGAAGTTTATACTAAATACCTGGGTGGTTCTGCTAGATTTCTTTTGGAAGATATCATTTTTGATAAAAGTAAACACTGGACAAATTATATAAGGGGCGTTGTAAAGGAATATATCCAGAAAGGTCACAAAATTTCAGGTTTTAACATGATCTTAGACAGCAACCTTCCTGTAGGCGCCGGCATAAGTTCCTCTGCTGCTCTTGAAGTTGGGGTAGCAAAGTTTATTGAGGAGCTTTTTGGTTTAAAGGTTAGCAGAAAGACAATGGTAACCCTGTGCAACAGCGCAGAGAACAATTTTGTAGGATTAAACTGTGGATTTATGGACCAGTTCTCGGTTGCATATGGTAAAAAAGATTACGTGATTTTTCTAAAATTTAAGGACCTCTCTTATGAATATATTCCGTTCAACCTTGGCGATAATCTGATTTTAATTATTAATTCAAAAGAGGGAAGAAATCTTGCTGATACCGAATACAATAAAAGAAGAAAAGAATGCAATGATGCGGTAAAATTGATATCCACCGTAATTGGTGGAAGAAAAATTGAATCCCTATCAGATATTAGCCAGGAAATGCTTGGCGGGCTGGAAAACAGCATGCCCGAAAAACTTTTTAGGAGAACAAGACATGTAGTAACCGAGAATAATAGGGTTTTACGGGCGAAAGAGAATCTTCTTAAAGGGGACATCAAAGAGCTGGGCCGGATATTATATGAATCACATAAAAGCTTAAAAAATGATTATGAAGTATCAACAAGAAAGCTTGATTATCTGGTAAATGAGCTTGGTAAAATTAAAGGTGTCTATGGCGCAAGATTAATGGGAGCAGGTTTTGGGGGGAGCGTTATAAGCATTATCAGCAGGGATAGTATCAATGATATTAAAAATATTACAGGCAAAAGTTTCTTAAAAAAATTTAATGTTACCCCTGACTTTATAGAGTGTTTATTATCAGATGGAACCAGGATGGTAAAATCCGTGAATTAGGATATAGCTGCGAGCCGATAAAAGAGTGGGCTAAAGAGCCATACTAAAAAATAAAAAAAGAACTTAGACCGGGTAAATTTGACAAAATTTCAATAGTTAGTTAAAATTATTAACTATAATATTTTCAAATCCAAACTTAATCAGAAATAAAATAACATTATGAAAACACCCATAGAATACAGAGCATAAAACATCTATAGCACTATTAATACAATCATATTTTGTAATAAATATTGAGAAAGAAAAGACAGGAGGTGAGGTATCGGCTACTTAATAAAGAGATCTGCACATATACAGGAACAGATGCAGGTATTTCGAGAGTATATCCAGGAGGCAATTTTACTAAAAGCTCTGAAAAAATAAGAAAGGAGATACAAAAAATGAGAAAGCTATTATTATGGCTGGTTATTCTTGCAGTCAGTATATCTATGGTTTTATCTTTATCATTATACGGATGTAAGGAGGAAGAAGCTCCGGCCGGGGCAGAAGAAGTAACAGAAGGTAAACATTTTGAAGGAATAGACATATGGTTTTTCCCCGGGGGGCCGGAAGGAGGACCATTCGCAAGTGTGGTATATAATGGTGCAAAGGCTGCGGAAGAGGACCTGGGGCCTAACGTTACATACGTCTGGTCTGACTGGAATGTTGAAACAATGATTTCGCAGTTCAAAGAAGCTATCGCAGCAGAGCCTGATGGTATTTGTGTTATGGGGCACCCGGGAGATGTTGCATTCGGTCCCCTGATAGATGATGCTGTATCAGAAGGGATTATAGTAACAAGCCAGAATACTGAACTTCCAGAATCCGAAGCAAAATACGGCGCCAATGGTTTTGGTTATGTCGGTGCTTCTAACTATAATGCTGGACTCTCACTGGGAAGACAGGCAGTAATGGAATTTGGTCTTGGCGAAGGAGATAGGGCTCTTGTCTGGGGTCTTCTGGCGCAGGCAGACCGCGGGCTAAGATCACAGGGCTGCATAGATGGCCTGGAAGAAGCCGGTCTGGTTGTTGACTATATTGAAATAAGTGACGAAGTTAATGCAGATGCAACTCTTGGTACACCTGTAGTAAGCGGCTATGTATCAGCAAATCCAGATGTTAAGTTAATAATAACTGACCATGGAGCTCTCACTTCAACAGCTGAAGCTTATGGCAAGGGTGCAGGCCTGGAACCGGGCGAAGTTAATTTTGCGGGGTTCGACCTGTCAGCAGCTTCTGTTGAAGCTATTAAGTCTGGATACCTGGGACTAATAATTGACCAGCAGCCATGGCTGCAGGGATATCTACCAATTTTACAGGTTTGCCTGACCGAGAAATACTATTTTGCAGGTCTCCATATTGATACCGGGAGCGGTTTTGTAAATGCGGATAATGTGGACCTTCTTACGGAACTTGCGGAGAAAGGAATTAGATAACTTATGGAAAATAACGCAGTAAATTCTCCAGCACAGACTCCATCAGAAAATTCACCTCTGGTAAAAATGATAGATATACACAAATCATATGGGGCAGTTACTGCGTTAAATGGAGTGGATTTTACTGTTGGGAGAAATGAAATTGTTGGGCTTATAGGAGATAATGGTGCAGGAAAATCTACTCTTATCAAAGTACTTACAGGGGTAGAGAAACAGGATAAGGGAAAGATTTACTGGAAGGGTGAAAAAATAAAGAAACACACAGTTGAGAATTCCCGGAATATAGGGATTGAAACTGTTTTTCAGGACAGGGCTCTTGCAGAGAACCAGAATATATGGCGGAACCTTTTTATGGGAAGAGAATTAACCTATGGACGGACGGGATTTATAAAAATTGGTAAGTCACAAAAGGAAGCTATTAATCTGTTAAGAAAGATGGTAGGGCTTACCCAGTCGGGTCTCGCTCCAAATCTGGGTGTGATGGGACTATCCGGTGGAGAAAAGCAGGGGATAGCAATAGCAAGAGCTCTTTATTTTGATGCCCAATTAATCATCCTGGACGAACCCACCAACAATCTTTCGCTTTCTGAGACAAATAAAGTGCTGGAATTTGTAAAGTGGATAAAAGAGAATAGAAAATCCTGCATTTTTATAACCCATAGCATTTATCACGTTTACTCTGTGGCAGAGAGATTTGTGATTATGGATCGCGGCAATATCATAGGAGAGTTTCTTAAGAGGGACCTCTCGCTGGATGAGCTTGTTGAGAAGCTGGAATATGTAGCCAAACATGGTGTATTAAATTAGAATGATAATAGAGGGCAGCAACATGGCTATAAAATAAATTGATTTTGCCCTGGTTATAAGAAATTATGCCAGGGCAAAACTATTAATATACTAGTAAAAATTGTCCTGAGATCTGAATCACATTATTTTCCAAATACAGGGTCCTGTTAGAAGGGAAATAAATGGATATAAAAAAAGGAACAGTAAAAATGTTAGAAAAAATTAAATTAAAGATAAGTGAATCCAAATTGCAGTTAAGCATATTCGGAGTATTGATACTTGTATTTGTGGTTTTTATTGCTGGAAATCCGAATACTTTTCTTAGCTATAGAATTTATTACGCATTTATGTCAACTATTCCCTTTTCAGCAATACTTGCTTTATCATTAACACCGGTCGTTATTTTAGGAGAAATTGACCTTTCCTTTCCCTCAATAGTGGGGTTTTCTGCATGGGTATTTTCAGCTGTGTTTAGTCAAACAAATAATATTTACCTGGCATTTATAGCATGCCTGGCAGTAGGTTTATTTGCCGGCTACTTAAATAGTTTACTTATAGTAAGAGTTGGAATACCGTCTTTAATATTAACCATAGGAATGATGTTCCTGTGGCGCGGGATGGTTTATATAGCAAGTGGAGGCCATGGTATATCTGTAGTTGGAGCAAAAGGAACAATTCTCTATAAAGCCCTTGTTGGCAGGATAGGAGGAGTGCTTCCTGCTCAGGCGGTGTGGGCTGTTTTAATTGCGGTGTTTTTTGCACTGGTATTAAACCGCCATAGATTTGGGGCACATATACTTTATACTGGTGACGACGAAGTAAGTGCGAAAATGATGGGGGTAAATGTATCAAAGGTGAAAACAATTGTTTTTATGCAGGTCGGGGTTTTCTCTGCGTTTGTTGGTGTCCTTGCAACTCTGGAGGTATTATATCTGTGGCCTTCAACAGGAGAAGGCTATCTTATGAAATCACTGGCTTCGGTTTTTATAGGAGGTACCTCTGTTTTTGGAGGAGCTGGAACAATATTCGGAACTTTTGTTGGAGCCATAATCATGGGGTCACTGGAAGCCGGTATTGTTTCAGGAGGAATTTCTGGATTCTGGACACAGTTTGTCTTTGGGTTTGTAATAGTTCTGTCTCTTACAATTTATGCCTTAATGAATAAAAGAATAAGTCCGGGTAAGAGAATAATAGAAGCTATAAAAAATCTGGCCGGGAAGAAGAAAAAGTAGGCAGTTTGCTATGCTGAAAGAAAAGTATCCTAAAAATTGAGATTTACGACATTAATGGTATAAAATGTGAGAATAAATTAAAAATTTGACATTAATCCAGAATTTTAAAAGAAATTGTGCGGCCGGGTAGCAAAGGGTAGATAATGTTAATTATACAATATGTATAGGAAATAAAAGGAAAATGTAAAAAGAATGAAAAAGAGAAAAGCTATTTTAAGTAAAAAGGAAACCCGGAAAAATAAAAGTAAAATCAAAAAAGTTAGCTCGAACAGCCGGGAAGTTAAAAATTTGACTGATAGAAAGTTCGGTAAAGACCCGGCCTTTAAAAAGAGAATAGTTGTAAAAGAAGACGGCAGGTACCTGATTTATTATGATTTTAATATGTGATATTAACAAAGACAACTAATTAGTAAGATTATCCAGAAGATAATGGGGGTATAAAATATTAGAATTACGATATGACCCGGTTAAAAGCAAGTGGGTTGCCATGGCAACTAAAAGGCAGGAGAGGACTTTTTTGCCGCCAAAAGATTTTTGCCCTCTCTGTTCAACAAAGAACAGCAGGATTATTACCGAAATTCCAGAGAGTGATTATGATATAGTGGTTTTCGAAAATAAATTTCCCACATTCAGCAGGAATCCGGATGAATTAGATACTCATAATGATGCAGGCAGTAAAAGCACCTTTTCCTTTTTAAAGAAACAATCCAGGGGAATCTGTGAAGTTGTATGTTACACACCGGAGCATGATTTATTCCTGGAAGATATGCCAGTAGAAAAAATAAGAAATTTAATAAAAGTCTGGCAGGACAGGTATTTTAACCTGGGGAAAAAAAGTTTTATAAGATATGTTTTTATTTTTGAGAATAAAGGAAAAGAAATAGGCGTTACTCTTTCCCATCCCCACGGTCAGATATATGCATTTCCATATATACCGCCAATTGTTATGGATGAATTAAAATCATCTAAAGAATTTTACAGAAAAAATAAAAAATGCCTTCACTGCGCCATAATCGAAAATGAATTAAGTGATAAAAGGCGGGTTGTTATTAAAAATGACGATTTTGTTGCTTTTATACCATTTTACGCTGCCTGGCCTTATGAAGTACATATTTATTCCATGAGGCATCTGGGCAGTATATGTGAACTGAAAGAGAGAGAAATTAACTCTCTCTCAAAAACAATCAGAGAGCTGATAAATGGTTACAACAGGCTTTTTGGTTTCAGGATGCCCTATGTGATGGCAATTCACCAGAATCCAACAGATGATAAAGATTATAGCTATTATCACTTCCATTTTGAGTTTTACCCCCCATACAGGACAGGGGACAAATTAAAATATATGGCAGGATGCGAGCTTGGTGCAGGAACATTTATAAATGACACATTGCCGGAGGAAAAAGCCGAAGAGTTAAGAATTATAATTGATAAATTAGTATGAAGATCAGGGATTGTAAATATAGTTAACTTTGTGATAACAAACTTATAAGACTTATAAATTTGCATTTAAATTCTTCCGTGTGGGTAAACCACGGAAGAAGGTAATCTATAAAACACGGGATAAATATATTAACAGTGAAGCTAAACCCCGGAAGGGTCGTGGGTTTTAAAAGAATTGTTGATAAAATCAAAATTGAGGATAATATATATATAATAAAAGTAAAATTTTTAATGTATACAGTAATAGGAAAGGTATCAAAATGACAAAAAAAAGTAAGACAGACAAACCCGGAACGGCTGAGCCGGAAATAGTCAGGGATCTTATACTGGAATCTCTTATGGAGCATATTCCGGACAGTATATATTTTAAGGACCTTAAAAGCAGGATTATAAGAGTGAATAAAGCCTGTGCAGTGGAAGCTTATAAATTAAAAGGTCCGGAAGAAGCTGTTGGTAAGACAGATTTTGACTTCTTTTCTAAAGAGCATGCCAGTCAGGCATATGCAGATGAGCAGAGAATAATAAAAACCGGAAAACCTATGGTAAGCATTGAGGAAAAAGAAACATGGGCGCGAGAGAAAGAGCCCCGGTGGATATCAACAACAAAGATGCCATTTTATGACTGGAAGGGCAATATAATAGGGACATTCGGAATTTCACGGGACATTTCAGACAGGAAAAAGGCTGAGGAGAAAGTGGAATACCTGTCCTTTCACGACACACTTACCGGGCTGTATAACAGGGCATACTTAGAAGAAGAGATAAAAAGGCTGGATACTGCAAGGCAGCTCCCGCTTACCATAGTAATGGGAGATACAAATGGCCTGAAGTTGATAAATGATGCGTTAGGGCATGAAAAGGGAGACCTGCTCCTGAAAAAGATAGCAGATATACTAAGGGAAGCCTTTAGGAAGGAAGATATAATATCACGCTGGGGCGGGGATGAGTTTATAATAATACTTCCCAGAACAAACACTGCAGATGCAAATAGTATAATAAAAAGAATAAGTAAGATGTGTAAGGAACAATGCACCCCGGACATGCCCTTGAGTATTTCGCTCGGGGTCTCAACCAAGAAGAAGCCGGGAGAGAGCATAGAGGATATATTAAAGGAAGCAGAAGATAGAATGTACAGAAAAAAAATATCGGATAGCAAGCCAATTCATGAAAGCCTGGTAGAATCACTGAGAGTAAGCTTAAAAAAAGATAGCCATGAAACTGTAAATGCCCAGAAAAAGGAACGGTATGCGCTCCTTCTTGCTGAAAGGCTGAACCTTTCATCCTTGAAACTTGAAGAGCTTAAACTCCTGTTTAATCTCCATAATATAGGGAAGCTCGCTCTGGTGGATGAGATAATGTCCAAAAAGGGAAGGCTTACCAGAGAAGAATGGAAGATAATAAAGGAGGTTCCTGTTATAGGATACCGTATTGCAGAAGCATCCTCTCAGTTAAAGCCCATAGCAGAAGCGATACTTTCTCATCATGAGTGGTATGACGGGAGCGGATATCCGAGAGGTATAGAGGGAGAAGAAATCCCGGTACTGTCAAGGATATCTTTTCTTATTAATTCATATGAAGCCATGACCAGTGATAGGCCATACCGGGGGAAAATGACCAGAGAACAGGCCATAGAGGAGATTAAGAGATACAGTGGAAAACAATTTGACCCTAAGTTAGCAAAGCTTTTTATAGAGATACTGGAGGAGGAAGTAAAGGAGAAGAAGAAAGCACAAAAATCATAATTTAAATTTATTGGTTATAGGATATCTTCTATCCTTACCAAAAGCTCTTGGAGTTATTTTAATACCCGGAGAGCCCTGCCTCCTTTTATATTCACTGGAATCTACCATATTAATCACTTTTCTCACTGTTTTTTTGTCAAATCCATTTTTTACAATTGAATGGTAACCCAGGTCCTCTTCTATGTATGCTCTGAGTATGGGGTCAAGTACCCTGTAAGGGGGCAATTTATCCTCATCTTTCTGGTCCGGTTTAAGTTCAGCAGAAGGAACTTTAGTAATAATATTTTCCGGGATTATATTTGAATATTTTCTATTTATGAATTTACAGATGCGGTAAACCATTGTTTTGTATACATCCTTAATAGGTGAAAAACCACCTGCCATGTCCCCGTAAAGGGTACAGTAGCCAACGCTTATTTCGCTCTTGTTACCGGTTGACAGGACTATCCAGTTATTTTCATTTGCAAGAGCCATAATAATATTGCCCCTTATACGCGCCTGAAGATTTTCTCTGGTGATATTTATTTCTTTGTGCCTGAATATGTGATTTAAATTTTTAAGATAAGACATATATATTTCTGTAATGGGAATGGTAATATGTGAAATTCCAAGGTTTTTGCATAATGTTACCGAATCATCTATACTTCCGCTGGAAGAGTAGGGGGAGGGCATTAGTACGCCATAAACATTATCTTTTCCAAGGGCGAGAGCGGCTATTACTGCGGTAAGTGCGGAGTCTATCCCGCCGCTCAGGGCAATTACAACTTTTTTAAATCCGTTTTTTCTTACATAATCTTTTGTACCGAGAATAAGTGCCTTCAGTATAAGTTCTTCTAAAATAGAGGTATCGGGGGAGTGACTGCCGGCTTTATTGTGTTTCAGAACTTTCTTATTTTCATTATAAGGATTATATTTTAAGTCAATTATACATGGTGTTTTATATTTTTTTAGAAGTTTTGCCTTCTCATCTTTAACTTGTTTTTCATTTTTATTCTTTAAAGATTTTATTTTTTCTATATCAAAGTCGTATATTAAAACATCTTCTCTAAAGGATTCTGCCCGTGCCAGAACTTTCCCCTTTTCGTTAATTATTAAGCTGTTTCCATCAAATACAAGCTCATCCTGGCCGCCGACCATGTTTAGATAAGCAATACCTGTCAGATTGCGCTTTGCTGTACCGGACAGGACTCTTAATCTTTCTTTAATTTTTTCAGTATGGTAAGGAGACGCGGAGATATTTATTATAAGTGCAGCTCCCCCGAGGACAGATTGAATTCTTGCCGGCCCGTCAGGATTAAAAATATCCTCACATATATTAATTCCGATAATAGTACCGGCAACGGTTAAAATACAATTTTTACTGCCTTTGCTGAAGTACCTCTCTTCATCAAAAACAGAATAGTTGGGAAGAAATTGTTTATTATATATGGATTTAATCTTACCTTTGTAAATTACTGCCGCCGAATTGTATATTTTCTTTTTAATGTTATTGACGAAACCAACAACCGCTATGATATCTGGAGCGATGTTTTTAATCTTATCCAGGTATTCAGTATTTTCGTCAATAAAAGTGGTTTTTAACAGCAGGTCTTCCGGCGGGTATCCTGTGAGGGATAGTTCCGGGAAAATCACTATATCGGTGTCGTTGTTCTTTGCCACCTGGATATGGGAGGCAATAATATTATAATTTCCTTTAATATCTCCCACAGTAGGATTAATCTGTGCAAGATATACTCTTAAAACAGATATTTTCTTGCTCCTTTTCTAAAAGGTTTACCGGCTGATTTAGTAAGCTTATCACTTACAGACTTAAATTTCATTTAATTTAATTATAACCGATTTTTTTTATTTTTTAATGTTGCGAAAAAACTATCATTGTTTAAAGGGGCTGTCATTAGTCCGGAAAAAAGGGACAGGAAAGGCAAGCAAAAGGGGTCTTGATAAATATGGCAGCATTTTTATTGTAGAAAAGACTATCCCGGGTATGAAAATCTGTAATCGGGATATACTGAACAGAACTCCGGGACCGCGGGATGCGGTGGTGATAGTAAAATAAAGCCGGATATAATGTTTTATTAAATATGTTAAAATATGGTTCGTTTTATTATAATAAAGACAAAGTAAAAAAATTTATAAATTAAATTATTAATTGGTAATTTTAGGAATTAAGAAGTGGAAGGTCTATGTGAATAAAACGGCAAAAATAATATCATATATTTTTGATGGCTCTGTTATATCAATACCTATTTTTCTTACTATTTGTTTAATAGTTGTGGAAAATAAGATAGAGGCAGTTAGCTGGGCTTTTATATGCCTGTTGTTTGGAACAATAGTTCCCTATCTTTATATAGTTCTGCTGTATAGAAGAAAAGAAATAGATGACATGCATATACCCAGAAAGGAAGACAGGATCAAGCCCATGATTGTTTCGAGTATTAGCTACGTGGCGTGTCTTTTTGTACTGTATATTCTAAATGGTCCGCTATTCTTAAAATCAATATTTGCAGTCAGTGCTGTATCCGCTGTTATCTTTACTGTAATAACTTATTTCTGGAAGATAAGCCTTCACACCAGCTGGATAACATTTGTGGTTATTACATTTAATATCCTGTTCGGCAGATGGATGTTACTCATGATTCCACTGATTCCCGTGATAGGGTGGGCGAGGGTCAGGATAAAGAAACATACTGTGAACCAGGTAGTTTTTGGAGTTGGGGTTACTACCCTGACAAGCTTCTTAATTTATTACAATTATGGTTTTATTAATATTTTTTGAGAGCTGCAGCAGAAGATTTATTTTTTTGATCCCGGTTTAATCCCCGCAGGACTTTTCAAATTTAGATAATTGCCTGCAAATTAGAAATAATTTTATGGAAGTGGTAAAAGACAAGTAATTCTAAAAATACGAAAAAAATAGAAATTACAGAGGGAAAAACCAGGTATTTACTTAGTAGCCTCCGGGCTTTTTGTGAAAACGGGGGAATCAAAAATATCATTACCAGATTAATAAAGTAGAAGGTAAATATAATTGAGAAACCTGTCAGGTAGTAATAAAAATGGCCGAGGAAACTGAAACGCAGCAGTGTTATGGTGATGAAAGCAAAGATTGCCAGGAGGTATATTACAAAACTGCGGGGGTTGCTGAATAACTTTTCTGCTTTTGTATTTTTATAGTACTGAAATACAAAGACAGGATAAAGTATAATTGCGATTGAAGAGCCAAAAAGGGTCCCGCTAACGAACCTGAGATTATTATTTGTGTTATAAAGGCCAAAATTTGATGCGACCCCATCAATAAGAAAGAACAGAAAGAAAAAGGAAAGTATTATTAGAATATATCCGGGCGGAAGGTCGCTTTCTTTTCTTCTAAACATTAAGAATAAAATAATTGTTGTGATTAAAAATCCGGTATAAAACCCGCTGCATCTGGAGCAAACCGGCATGATGATACTACCAAATTCAATGCTTCTCAGGGGTAACTGGTGGCATACAGAGAAACCTATTATCTCTATTAGATAATTAATGATTGATATTTTTTCGTCCTTTCTCTATTCGTGTGTATCTTGACTAAAATATCTTTTAAGGTCACCAGTTAATGATATTTGTAAGTACAGAAATTAAGATTATTTCATTTTAAGTAATAATTCAAATAAAATTATAATTGTTAATAAAATCATAGTTTTATAGCGATATTACTGGTAGAATTTTAATAAATCTGGAAAAAATTTTGGTCGGCAGTTAACATTTGAAAAATATTTAATTTAGGAAAGGTTCTTTTATGATTTGTGATTTTCATACTCATACATTTTTATCAGACGGAGAAAATAGCCCTATAGAGCTTATAAGATTTGCTGTTACTAAAGGATACCGGTGTATAGCAATTACTGACCATGCGAGCTACTCTAACCTTGATTTTATAATATCAGGCATAAAGAAAGACTGTGAGCTTGCGGAAAAATACTGGGATATAAAGGCAATACCGGGAGTAGAATTAACCAATGTTCCAGCCGGGAGTATAGATGATATGGCTGAAGAGTCACGGAAGCTGGGTGCCAGGATAGTGGTAGTTCATGGGGAGACTATAGCTGAAAGTGTGGAACCGGGGACAAATCTGGAAGCTGTTAAATCAGAATTTGTAGATATTCTGGCCCACCCCGGGTTTTTGAAATTAGAAGAGGCGAAACTTGCCGTTGAAAATAATATTTTTATAGAAATATCCTCAAGAGCGGGGCACAGCCTTACAAACGGAGTTGTTGCAAGCGTGGGCAGGGAAGCGGGCGTAAAATTCCTGATAAACAGCGATGCTCATATCCACGAGGATTTATTTAGTCTGGATAAGCAAAAAAAAATCGGTATGGGCTCGGGTCTTACGGAAAATGAAGTTGTCAGGATTCTTGATGAGAATACCAGGGGAATTATGAGAAAAATTGGATATTAAAAGTTATTCAGGGCTATTGCTCAAATTCTACTCGTTCATGCTCCCGGAGCGGTAAGCCTCAAGGTCCAGGCATATATATTTAAAGCCGATTTTTTTTAGCATACTTATTATTTTTTTTCGTATTTTACTGTCAAGCATCAGGTGGGCTTCTTCTTTCCCTGTTTCTATCCTTGCAACCGGATAATTATAGTTTACTTTAGTTTGTTTAAAGCCGAGAGAGTGGATATAAATTTCAGCCTTTTTAATTTTTATTAGCTTTGATTCTGAGATGCTTTCATCATAGGGGAACCTTGTTAAAAGACATGAAAACGGGGGTTTATTCCAGATGGGGAGTTTTAATTGCCTGGAATATTTTCTAATTTCCTTTTTGGTTAATCCTGCATCTGAAAGGGGGCTTTTTATCCCGAGTTCTTTCAGGGCTTTAATTCCCGGGCGGTAGGAGCCCAGATCGTCGTGGTTTGTTCCATCAATGACAAAATTATATTTATATCTGTCTTTTATGGAAAGCAATTCTGTAAAAAGCTTCTTCTTGCAGTAATAGCACCTCTCTTTCGGGTTGTTTTTTAGTTCCTCTATACTGAGCTGATTGAAATTAATTAGTATATGTCGGCAGCCCAGGCCCCGTGCGATTCTTTTCGCATCCCTGATTTCATTTTCAGGAATAGAAACAGATACGGCTGTTACAGCGATTACTTTTTCTTTTAATTCTTTTACAGCCATATTTAAAAGATAACTGCTGTCCACCCCTCCGGAAAAAGCAACTATTGCGGAACCCATCTCTTTTAAGAGTGCTCTTAATTTATTAACTTTGTTATAGAACATTGGTTATTTCCTGTTTTTATATAAAATTATTCTCTAAAATATATAAAATACTATCTTTTTGCAACAGGGTTAGTAAAATGGTACTTACCGGGCTGTATCGGCCTGATAATAAAAGGCGGACATGTGGCAAGCCAGGGCTTTATTTTTATATGGTCCACTTTTATAGGGTGAAATTAAGCCCGGTTTTTATATCTTTAAATTTACACCGGAGAATTAGAGGAGTTTTAAATGAAAGAAATTATTTACATTGATTGTTTTTCGGGGATAAGTGGCGACATGATGGTTGGTGCGTTACTTGACCTGGGAGTAGATATTGATTTTTTGAGAAATGAGTTAAGAAAACTTGATATTGGTGGATATAATTTAACATTTAGTGAGGTAAAGAGGGGCTCATTCAGAGCAAAAAAATTTAATGTAGAGGTTACCGAGCTTCAGTCTGCGAGGAACTACAGGGATATCAAGAAAATGATTGATAAAAGCAGGCTGGATAAAGAAGTTAAAGAAATATCAGGGAATATTTTTCAGAAAGTGGCGGAAGCAGAAGCTCTGGTTCATGGTTATGAAGTAGATAAAGTGCATTTTCACGAAGTCGGGGCTGTGGATTCCATTGTTGACATCACCGGTACTGCAGTATGTTTGAATAAATTAAAAATTGATATCTTTTATAGTAACCGGGTCCCGACAGGAAAGGGTTTTGTAAATTGTGCCCACGGGAAGCTGCCGGTCCCGGCGCCTGCAACAATGGAGATATTAAAGGGGATACCGGCTTATGGGGGAGATTTTGATTTTGAGGTTACTACTCCTACCGGTGCAGCGATAATAAAGGCTCTGGTGGCTGGATTTGGGGATATTCCATTTATGAAAATAAAGAAGATTGGATATGGTGCGGGAAGCAATGAAAATAAGAAAGTCCCGAATGTTTTAAGGCTCTTAAAGGGAACTATGGAAGAAGAACATTATTTAAACGAAGAGAGCCTGATTTTACTTTCATCAAATATTGACGACAGTTCTCCCGAAATTATGGGTTACCTGATGGAAAAGTTATTTGAGAATGAAGCGCTTGATGCATGGATAGAACCTATTTATATGAAAAAAACAAGGCCTGCATTTAAAATAAATGTACTCTGTGAACGAAAAAAAGAACAGGAAATGATTAAAATAATATTGATGGAATCAACAACGCTCGGGGTAAGAAGCGAGCATGTAAAAAGATTCTCAATTATCAGAAAAGTAAAGACCGCACGGTTATCTTATGGTGAAGTTAAGGTAAAAGTGGGTATTTTGAAGGACAGAGAAATAAATATTTCACCTGAATTTGAGTCCTGTAAAAAATTAGCGCAAAAAACAGGCAAGCCCTTAAAAGAAATATATCATGACGCTGTTCTGTTCTTCTCCAGAAGATAATATCTTAATATTTCCTGCAGTACAGCAACAGTGGGAACGGCAATTATAAGACCCCATATGCCAAACAGGCCGCCACCTACCATGAGGGATAGTATTATAATTCCGGGATGAACCCCAACCTGATATTTCATAACGTTTGGAGAAATAACATAATTATCTATCTGCTGTATGGCTATAAACAAAACTATTACAAGAAGGGCCTTTAGCGGAGAAATAAAAAGGGCTGCCAGAGCTGCCGGTATAGCACCAATAATCGGGCCCAGGAGAGGTATGATATTTAATATGCCTGCTATAAAACCAAGAAGAATTGCAAAATCTACTTTTAGAACAAGAAGCACTACGGTGCACAGAATGCCAATAATAATAGATATAAATATCTGGCCTCTGACGTATTTTCCTGCAACTTTATTAATCCTATCAAGTACAACCGCGGTGTTATTTTTAAATTTTTTTGGAATTATCCTCATAAAAGTAGTTTTTATTTTTTCTGCATGCATAAGTAAATATACTCCCAGAAGGGGTCCTACTATAAAATAAAGAACTATATTGAGCACAGACTTTCCGAGCGTGGTGGCCCTCTGGAAAATATTAATTTCCTCTAAATTCATTCTGTTTATAAAATACTGGGTAACACTGCTGGCGTCTTTCGGTATTATTTCTTTACCTATAAGGTTTTCAACATTCTTGATTAGAATGTTATTTTCCAGGAAGTTATTAATAAAGTAGGTTAAGTTTTGTAAATATGAAGGGAATTTATTTATGAAAGTTTTAAACTGGCCAATTATTACCGGTATTATAAAGAAAAAGACAGTAAAAATGATTCCCAGAAAGACAATGTAGGTTATTGCCACTGCAAAGATTTTCCTCATTTTTTTCTGGAGAAGTTCAACCATCGGTGTTAAAAGATAGGCAATAGCTATTGCTATAATTAATGGAATGATGGCGATTCTTATCTGGTAAATTATGTAAAAGAAAAGCGCGACAATTAAGAGAAAGCCAATTATTGACCAGGAAAAAATTCCGAGGTTCTTTAAATTTTTATTGTCGCCTGATAATTTTTTTAATCTCATATTACTTCATTATATTATATTTTCTAAAAAAAAATAAACTATTAAGATAGAACTGAATTTTTATTATGGAAAAATAAGTTAAATATAATTTAAATTCAGCCTCACTCATGCTTTTAAGCAAATAAAGTTGAGGTTATCACAATGGCGATATCTTATGGATGAAACCTCTCGTTTTGACTTATTAATATATTTTAAATACAATATTTATTCTTTTAAAGAATGAATATCAGAGGAAAACACGTGAAATACGGTTATTTTGATGATAAAAATAAAGAGTATGTAATTACCAATCCAGAAACGCCTGTTAAATGGATAAATTATATAGGGAGTTTAAAATTCGGCGGTTTTGTGGACCATACAGGAGGCGCGTTAATATGCAGGGGAGATCCAACTTTAAACCGTATCCTTAAATACATTCAGCAGCTGCCATCATCGGAGTTTAAGGGAGAGACTTTATATCTAAGATTCAAGCAGAATGGGGGGTATAAGGTGTTCTCGCCTTTTTATGTCCCTACTCTGGACCCATATGATATGTTTGAATGTCATGTTGGTCCGGGTTATTCCCGTATAATATCAGAATTTTATGGGATACGGACTGATTGTACAATATTTGTCCCCATAGATGATGAGAGGGAAATCCGGGAAGTGAAAATAACCAATAAAACAGGGAGAAGACTGGAAATTGATGCCATAAGCGTGGTTGAGTATACCCACTTTGATGCGGTAAAACAGTTTAATAATGCTGATTGGGTGCCCCAGACAATGCAATCCCGGTGCGCAAGGGAAAAAGATGGTTTGCTGACGCTCACCCAGTATGCTTTTATGCACAGAGAAACCAGGGTTAATTTTTTGACATCAAACCACCCGGTTTCTTCTTTTGAATCAGACAGAAAGAGATTTCTTGGAAATAATGAATATGGAACCTGGGCGAATCCACTTTCACTTCAAATGGATGAGCTTGGAAACTATGAAGCAAAAAGAGGCGATAATATTGGTGCTATCATGCATCATCTCGGGAACTTTAAGATTGGCGAAGAAAAAAGTTTCATCACCCAGCTGGGTCAGGAAGAGAGTTTTGAAAAGGCCAGGCATGTAATTGAAAAGTACAGGGACCCTGAGAATGTAAGAGAGGCGTTCAACAGAGTCGGTAATTTCTGGGATAAGTTTTTGTCGAAAGTACAGGTTGAAACGCCGGATAAGGATATTAAAAGGATGCTCAATATATACAATCCCCGACAGTGTCTTATTACCAAAAACTGGTCCCGTTATCTTTCATATTATCAGCCGGGGATGGGTACCCGGGGTATCGGTTTGCGCGATAGTCTGCAGGATATTATGGGAGTGGTTGACCGTGTGCCGGAAGAGTCTAAAGAATTTTTAAAATTAATGATGATGGTCCAGAAAAAAAATGGCAGCGCAATGCATAGTTTTAACCCTTTAACCATGGAAGCATCAGGCGGAGAGGCAGATGAAATGCCCGACCGCCCGCAGTATTATGGTGATGACCACCTGTGGATTATTCTTGCAGTGGCCGAGTATTTAAAGGAAACAGGCGATACAGCATTTCTGGATGAGGTAATTCCTTATTATGATGAACGCAGAAAGAAAGCAGGTTCCGGTGGAAAGGTAACGGTAATGGATCATCTGAAAAGAGCTCTTGATTTTACGATAAATGATAAGGGTATACATGGGCTGCCCCATCTGGGTTTTGCTGACTGGAATGATACGGTTAATCTGAGAACGGGTGCGGAATCATTATTTAATGCACACCTTTACGGAAAAGGTCTTTTAGAAATGATCGAGCTCTGTAAATATCTGGGTAAGGCCGCTTTATTAAGGGCCTATAAGAAGGAATATAATAAAATAAGAAAAATATTTAATAGTATATGCTGGGATGGCGGGTGGTATATTCGTTATTTTGATTCGGGTGGCAGGCCTCTTGGCTCGTGTAAAAACGAGCATGGGAAGATATATCTGAATGCCCAGTCATGGGCTGTAATTTCTGAAATGGCGACTGCAGGGAGAGCAGAAAAAGCACTGGATTCTGTGAACAGGTTTCTTAATACCTCAAAGGGAATTAAGATAAGCTGGCCTGGTTTTAACGGGTATGACCCGGACAGAGGCGGTATTACGACTTATCCTCCGGGAACAAAGGAAAATGGAGGCATATTTCTACATACAAATCCCTGGGTAGTGATTGCCGAGGCTATAACGGGAAATGGCGACAGGGCTTATGAGTATTATAAGCAGATTAACCCGGCTGCAAAGAACGATATTATAGATGAGTATGAATGCGAACCGTATGTTTATGCTCAGAATATATTAAGCGATGAACACCCGCAATTTGGACTCGCGCGGAACAGCTGGCTGACCGGGGCGGCTTCATGGATGTATCAGGCCGGTATAAAGTTCATACTTGGAATAAGGCCGGTTTATACAGGGCTGAAGATAGACCCGTGCATTCCTGCGGGATGGAGCAGCTTTAAGGTCAGGCGCAAATACAGAGGTTCGGTCTACGATATAAAGGTTACGAATCCGGAACATATTAACCGCGGGGTATCCGGGTTAAGGGTAGATGGAAAAAAGATAAAAGGCAATGTGGTTCCTGTCTTTGAGGATGGCGAAACCCATCTGGTAGAAGTGGTGCTGGGGTAAATTAGATTTTAAATTACTTTATAGTGAGAAATAAATTATTTAAGCCCGTCTTATTGATTGAAGTAGCATTTCAATTGTGATAAAGTTTAAGCTCAAAATATAAAAATTAATACAATAAGGAACCATAATGCCAGGAGAGTCTATAGCCGTATATGTTAATAATATAATAACCTTTACAGTGTTTATTATTGTTTTAGCATTTATATTCACCCTTCTTATTTTATGGTCATATTTTTTAACAGGCAGAAATCTAAAAAAAGAGGATATAGAAGATAAAGAAGCAGGAAGTAAACCCGGGCCAGTTAGTTCTCCCATAATAAAAAACTATAGAAAAGACCCCTATCTCAGAAAGAATGCTTTTATACTTGTAACAGTATTTATAATTATAATCTCTTTTATATTTCTCATATTTGCTGTTTTTAATTACACTATGAACCCATCCATAAATTTAAACCTGTATTTGATTATAGGTGTGTTATTTTATCTTATATTAATGGTTATATACCTGATAAAATCAAAAATTATAAGTTAGGAGATTGTGTGAATGCCTTCAGTTGTTAAGAGCAATTTCAATATACTGGTTACCGGTTTTGGCTGCTGCAAGCAGGAAATATTTGCTACCCAGGGAGCTTTATATGATATCCAGAGATTCGGGGTCAATTTTGTAAGTACTGCAGAGGACGCAAATTTACTTGTTGTTCAGGGTTTTTATAATAAAAAAGGGTTAATAAGAGTTTTAGATATTTATGAAAGAATGGGCAGGCCCAGAGGAGTAATCGCTGTTGGAAGCTGTGTGCTGGATGAAAATATATTTAATAAGGAAAGTGAATTATTAAAACTATTCAGGAGCAAAGTTAAAATAGATATGTATGTACCTGGATGTCCCCCCAGGCCGGAGGCGATCATGTATGCGGTCTTAAAGTTGTTAGATAAAGTTTGAATAAGTGGTTATGGCAATAAATAAAAAACTATAATAAGTCTGAATAAATGTTTGATGATATATACAATAAAATCTATCCTTCCACAAAATCTGTATTTATAGAAGAGGCGGGCAGGAATATAGAATTTATCCTGAAGGGCAGGATAAATAGTATTTATAAATCAGGATTAGACCTGTTGATTGAAGTCCCGCAGGAAAATATTTATGGAGTGCTAAAGGAATTAAAAGAAAATACCCAGTTAAATATAAATAGTTTTCAGAATATAAATACCTATAAGATAAACGGTAAAAATTTTCTATTTATAAATTTAAAATCAACGGGCGGGGGTTTTTCTGTATTGCTGAAAATAGAAATACCGCATGAAGAGCCGGAAAAAAATTATTACCGGATAATAGATATTTTGAAGGGGTTTTATAGAGCAGCCGGTTTTTATCAGCATAGAGACAGGTCAGTTCCTGTTGATATTAAAATTCCTCCGGGGATACTGGATGGACTGGATTGCTTTGATGTGGATATTTATGCCGAAGACGATGTAGTAAGAGAAGCTTATATAAATATAGATATAAGCAGGGTTCTGGGCAGCCAGTATTATAAAAATATGGAAATTTTTAATCTTATAGCATATATAAGTAGATTTGACTGGAAGGCAGGAATATTCCCCGAAATATGCCTTTGCAGTGCTTTTGAAGAACTATTACAGTTGAAAGTGACGGAAAGAGCCCAGTATATCAGGATACTAATCGGCGAGCTATACAGGATATCCAATCATATTTATTTTGTCTCAAACATCTGCAATATTTTACAGTACGATATTGCCTATAATCTATCTCTTCTGGAAAGAGAAAGGGTTTTAAGGCTTATTGAAACAGTTACCGGCTCGAGGGTCGCACCAAATTTTATAAGGATAGGAGGGGTAAGGCAGGATATAAACGAGGAAGCTTTACTTGAGATAAAAAGGAGCCTCCCGGTTTTTTATGAAAATATAAAAAAAATTGAAAAAATGATGGTCAATGATTTAATGATAATTGAAAGGTTGAAGGACGTTGGTGTTATTTCTAAAGAAGATGCTCTGGGGTACGGGTTAACCGGGCCAAATTTAAGAGCCTCGGGTATCAGGTTTGATTCACGGAAGGATGATAACTATGTCTCTTATAAAGATTTATCATTCACCATACCTGCAGGAAGAACGGGTGATTGCCTTGACAGAGTTTTAGTAAGATTTGCTGAAACGTATCAATCATTAAGGCTGGTAAATCAGATAATAAAAAAAATTCCCCGTGGGGATTATATAAAGAAAATAAATCTCTCAAATCTGGAGTTTCAGCCAGGTAGTATTTCGCATGGTGTTGAGTGCCCGCATGGCCTGTTCAAAATTTATATGGAGGTTGAGAAGAAGAACATAAAGTCTCTTATAATAATGGGGCCGTCGCTCAATAGCCTTATTCTGGGCGAGCAGGTACTCAGGGGCAGTAAAATAGAAGATATTGATTTGATTTTGATGAGCATGGATATTAGCCCTGGGGAGATAATGGGCACATAAAAAGAGGAAGATAATGCTACTTATATTTAAAAAAATATTCTACATACTCCTGCTGCTGGCGGTAAATTTGTATATATGTGATTATGCGGGCAATAAAATTACAGCCCGTATGGAATTGCGAAGGGGTTACAGGATAACCAGACTGGCAAGCAGCGGGTTCCCCGTGGTTAGATTCATAAAAGATTTATCCTCCGGAAATAAAATAAATATATGGACATTCTATATATTTATATTTTCTTTTTTAATGTGGAGCGTAGTTCCCATAACTGCCGGTTTAGTTTTAATTGACGAAGAATACAGCCTTTTTATCGCTGTGGTTTTTTATATTACTCTTCTAATAATGCTTATCCTTAATTCAAGCCGGTCTAATTATACCGGAGTGTTCAGTGAAAATTGCAAGAAGCTGTTAATGGTGCTTTCTTTTATTGCCCCTGTTTTATTGAGTATTCTGAGCATAATTTTGTTAAATAAAACATTAAGCCTGAAAGAGATAGTTAATTACCAGCATAAGTACTGGAATGTAGTGCTGCAGCCTCTGGGATTTATAATCTTTTTTATTTCAATGTTTTTCCAGTTAAAGATTCTGGGAATAATCAAAAAGAGTTATGTATCAACAGGAGTCTATGGTGGCAAAGAAGGGAAGGGGCTGGAGAAAATAATTGAGAGGCTTTCTATTTATATGATTATTTTTTTCTTAATTATAATTTTAAATGTGTTATATCTGGGCGGCTGGCAGAATTTCTATATTATAAGAGGGGAAATAATGGTTGCTTTTAAATTTTATTTAATTTTTGGTATTTTATTATTTATGGATAAGATGACCGGAAGAATAGATAATTATAAACTTATGGTAAGAATTAACTGGAAGTTTCTTATTCCGGCTTCTGTTGTTAATTTTTTAATTACTCTTGGATTTTTTGTAGCGAGGGATGTATATAATATAATATTATTCTAATTGTTTTAAAATGCTTAGACTTATAAAAAACTTTTTTATTGTTTTAGGGAATTTGTTCAGGAAATCAAGAACAGTTGTTTACCCCAAGGAAAGAATAATAATCCCTGAGAGTAGCAGAGGGGTGCTTCATCTGAAGCTGGATCCCGATACTATGGAGGTTATTTGTAGTGGGTGCGGATTGTGCAGTACAATCTGTCCACAGAACTGCATAGAAGTGAAAAAGAGAGTTGAAGAAAACGGTAAAGAAGTTCTTGATGATTTTTCCCTTGACTTAAGCAAATGTATTTTTTGTGGAAATTGTGTTGAATTCTGTGAAATGAATGCTATTAATATGTCTTATCAATATCAGCTGGCAGGACCAAAAAAGGAAAACTTAATTTTAGGAAAGAGCGATTTAATAAAACCATCGGGCAAGATAAGAGATTTCTGGTAATTAAAATGTCATCCGTAAGCCAATTGACAATAGTAGTAATGAACTATATCAGTATCCTGGGATTACTGATATCCGGTTTATGTTCAATTCTTGTAATTGATAAGAAAAGAAAGCTGTTATTTTTATTTTTGGTCCTTTTTTTTGCCGGGGTTTTAAGTTTTGTTTACTATTCCGGAGTTTTATTTTTTATAATTGGCATAATAGCTGTATTCTTTTTCCTGTTGTTGTATTTATTTGTTCTGCAGATAGAAGTTTTTGGGAGCCCGGGATATCCCGAAATAACGAATAGCCCGGGAGGTTTAATTAAAAATAAAATATTAATTATAATCGTATCAATTTTATTCTTCGCGGCTGCCGGGTACCCTGTATACAGGTACACAGATAGGTTTTTAAAAGGAGTTAAGATGGCAGAAGTAAGCGGCACCGCATCTATAGTTGGCTGGGTTGATATAAGCGGGCAGCTATTTACGGAGTATAGTTTAATCTTAATAATTATAACCGCATCGTTGTTTCTGTCCTTTCTATGGGTTATGGCAATAGTGGTGAGGAAAAAATGAGTTTTCAGTTAGTAATATATGCTAATCTTTTGCTTTTACTGATAGGTGTATTTGGTATCCTGTACAGTAAAGATATTGTGTCTATCTTTGTATCAATGCAGCTGATAATAATATCCGGAGTAATGAATTTTTTAGTTTTTTCACAATTTTTATACCAGCGTTCTTTATGGGATAAAATATTTATTATTCTCGGGGTCACGATAATATACTTGGTTATGTTCTGTCTTGTTTATTACCTTTATTTAAATAAAGATGAACTGAGCAGAGAGACACTTTATAATAATTTTAAGTTTTTTAAAATTAAAAAAAGCGACTGGTGGGGAGAGGATAATATATAAAATATGAGTTTTCTATTACATCTCAGTGAAAGAATAAATCCTTTTCAGAGTATAATTATTTTGTCTGCCGCTGTTCTTATCTTATCTTTTTTTGCGGTTTCTAAAAGTAAAGCAGTAAAAAAGTTTCTCATAGTCCTGGTTTCGATTTCTTTGATCATTGCTTTTTATCTCAATATTTATAGCTATCTTTCTATGGGTAGTTTTTCCAGTTTCCTGATTTTTTTTGGGAATATACAGATGATAGAGATCGGAATTATATTATTTAGCGCCATAAGTGTGCTATATTTTATCTCTGTTTATCATGTGGATGACGAAAACTTCAGCAAAATACTCATTATTTTTTTATTTTCTGTAATCTGTGGAGCTTCTGTAATTTTGAGTAAAAACTTTATTCTTATGTTTATAAGCATTTCTGTATTCGTATTGAGCATATTCCAATTAATATCTGCTACTAACTCCGGGGTTGATAAAATAAGCCTGCATATATTTGAATTTTTTTTAAGGCCGGTACTGGCAATTATTTTATTTTTCTTCGGGTTTTCGCTGCTGTATGGTGTTACTGATTTCAAAGATTTTAATCAAATTTTACAGTCTGAATATATGTCTAACGCTCTGGTTGTTTTAGCCCTGATTATTTTTGGAATTGCTCTTTATCTGTATTTTTTCCTATTTCCTTTCCAGGGTCCATACATGCGGATGATAAAGAAGAGTAACTTTTCCACTGCCAGTGTAATATGGTTTTTATATTTTCCGGTCGGGGTTTTTACCCTGATTAACACGGGGAGCTTATTTCTTTTTTTTATAGAAAGAAATAATACATTTCTGCCTGTGCTTTTAATAATCATTACCTATTTCTGTATGCTGGCAGCCAATATAGGAGCGGTTAAGACCGGGAGCGTAAGAAGAATAATGTCGTTTTTGTTTTTATTTTTTATGAGCATTTTCTTGCTTAATATTTCAATGTATTCAACCGGAATTATAGACAGAGGTTCTATGGATTTATTCAATCTTGTAAATATTTTTATAATATTATTCAGCTTTATGCCGCTGTGCAGCCTATTTAATAATATCGAAAAAAATACCGGAAAAGACAATATAAATAATATAACTGGCCTGGGGAGAATTAATATATATGCAGGTATAAATATTATAGTGATATTTTTATCCTGGTTTGGCTTCCTTTTTTATATAGAACCGGTTAGAGCATATCTTGACAGGGTGGATTTTCTAAAAATGGGCGCAGCCAGTAGCATGGTACTGGCTGCTATGGTGACGGGTTTTGTATTTTTTTCGATAAATATTTTTAGGATTCTGTGGAAAATCTTTAAAAAGCCCTCAGGAGAGGAAGCAGGGAAAGTTTTGTTTACATGGTCCCTGTATGCATATATCACTTTTTTTTCAGTAATTACTTTACTGAGCATTGCAACAATACTGCTTGGAATACTGGATACTGGTATAGGGTTTCCGGATTTTGAGATAACAGGATTTAATTTTTAAGATTTTTTATTCTTTTACTCCTTTGAAACCTTGGAAGAGCTTAAAGAAAACAAAAAAAGATTAAATATCGGGCATTTTCTAATTATTATATTATTTCTTATAATAGTAATTGCTATTATTATAAGCATAAAAGATTTTTCTTTTAGAGAGGAATACAGACCACCCACCGCGCTTGCGGAAGAACTACCAAGATTTAGATTAATAGACATGGATGATACTGGTATATCCGGAGATGAGGATAATGATGGCATAAACGACCAGAAGGATATTTTACTCGGCGCGAAAAAGCAGCTTGAGGCGCCCGCCAGAAATATCTATCTGGAGGAGAACGAGCCAAATTATTATGAAAATGGGGACCCGCCGGAAAATCTGGCAATAGCTGGAGATATTATAGCCAGGGCTTTTATGGAAGCAGGGTTTGATTTAAGAAAACTTGTTTATGAGGACATAAAGGAGAACTTTGACTTTTATCCATTGAAAGAACTATGGGGCCAGTCTGTATGTGACCCGGATATCGATTACCGTAGAATTCAGAACCTGGAGATTTTTTTTAGCAGGAACGCGGAGCCTCTTGATATTTTATTTGACCCCTCTGAAGTTGATAACCTGAATCAGTGGCTCCCGGGAGACGTGATTTTTCTGGATATGGATGGGGACGGATTCACTGACAATGCCGGAATTATTTCAGACAGCACAACGAGGGAAGGAATTCCCAGAGTTATATATAACTATATTGACCCTGGCTATACAGTCGAGGAAAATATTTTAGGTGAAAAAATAATAACCGGACACTATAGATTTCCGGGCAGCTAATTAATTAAAAAAGGCAAATGAAACTGTTAATTTTAAATTTATTAATATTGTTTAAAGATATATTAAATTAATAAAGTATATAAAAATATAAATTAATGTATTAAAATACCTGAAAAGAAAAAAAGCCTATCAGTTCTTATTACGTGTTGCACGAGAAGCAGGTTATAAGGAGCAGATAGAAAAGTCGCTGAATATGTAAGGCAAAATTTGTTAAAAAAAATGGGATAATATAAAAATGGCCGGAAAAGGTTTTATAAAAATTTTTATAGCCCCGATCATAGGCTTTTTAATTGTTTCATCTGTATTATTTGTTTTCCCTCAAGATATATACGCAATTACATTAAAGGAGCTGGGAAACGCTGTTGCGAAGCTGGGTCAGGAAGAGGAGGGCTTAATAGAGGAGATAATTGCGTCAGAAGCTGAAGTTGAAAATAAAAGAAATAAGATTAATTCACTTAACGATGAACTGGTAAAAATGGAGAACCAGCTGGAGGAACTCAACCGGACCAAGAAGGAGCTGATTGAGAGTATTGAGAATAAGAAGGAAGCCTTAAAAGAAGAAATAGTTTTTTCCTATAAATATGCCAATGACGATATTTCCAAACTTGTAACCAGCGCAGGGGACTTAAATGAAGTCATAAACAACATCTACCTTTTTAAGAATATAATGGAAAGATTGGCGGGCAACATAGAGGCGCTGCGTTTTGAGAAAGAAGAATATGAGAGGATTGCCAGGAAATCTGAAGAAAAAAAGAAGGAAATTGAGAACACGCGAAATATAATTGTAGAGGAAGAGAAAAAGTTACTGAAAAGCATAGAGGAAAATAAGATGTTGCTGGAAAGGGTAAAAGGGGAAAAACAGGAAGTGCAGGGTCTTTTAGCCGAGATAAAAGAAAGAATAGCAAAGATTCAGCCTCCCGGCCTTGCTCTGGTTGGCGAGTGGGATATGGTGGCCACAGCCTATTATGCTTATGGAAGAGGGGGGAACGATATAAACGGTAATGGAATAACTGCGATAGGATTAAGAACTCGAAAAGGAATAGTGGCTGTTGACCCGCGGGTTGTGCCTCTCGGAACAAAGCTATACATACCCGGTTACGGGGAAGCTATGGCGGCAGATACTGGTGGATGGATAAAGGGAAACAGGGTTGACCTTTGTTTTGAAACATATGAAGAATGCTATAGCTGGGGTAGGAGGAAAATAAAAGTATACCTGGTTGAAGATTAATGTTTTCAGACTGTTTTTAAAAATCTGGCAAGGGATTCAAAGTCCTTTACATATTCTTCTTCTTTTATGGTGCCATTTACCAGAACTTCCTTTGTGTCATAAAAGGGGACCAGTTTAAAAGATGGATTCTTAAATAATCTCATATGTATTTTTTTCATGTCCCTGTATTTTTTCTCTACGGAAAAAAATTTCTGCAGAATTATATTGGAAACATCAATACCAAGCGCAACTATTATATGAGGAGTAATTATAGAAATTTCCTGGTTTAAAAACGAGATACAATTATCTATATGTTTTTTTGATGGCTTTATGTATTTTATCCCGGTGCCACTGGTATCTTTTAAAGGCTTAACCGGTGTACATTTTACAAGATTGGTAATATAAGTGTCCCTGGTTAGGGATAGGGCTGTTTTATTTAAAATTTTTCTAATAAATTTGTACTGGCCTGTATTTCTATTAGAAGAGCTTTTATCTCCCGGTTCGCTTATTATCGGGTAATTACAGACTATTATTATTTTTGCTTTAGATGCTCCTGTCCCGGGTACAGGAGGTTGTTTTCTCCATTTTGCAAGGTCAGGACATTTTTTACAATTAAGTACTTCTTTGTTTAAATTATTCAGGCTCTCTTTAGCACTTATTGGCATATCATATCAAAGTATTTTATTGGAAGAGAATAAACTATTAAATTTTTAAATTATTAATGTTAAAAAGTATACATTATAAAAGGGATTGAGTAAATACAATTTGCCCACTTTCTATTTTAAGGTCTTTATCTGTTTGAACAAATTTGCCATTTCAATTGCACCTAAAGCTGCGTCCCAGCCCTTATTTCCTCTTTTTGTTCCGGCTCTTTCAATTGCCTGCTCAAGGCTGTCAGGGGTTATTACTCCGAATGAAACCGGAATATTGAGATCTAGAGAAATTTTGGCGGCTCCCTTAATGGACTCACTGGCAATATAATGGTTATGCGATGTATCTCCTTTAATTACTGCGCCAAGGCATATAATGGCGTCATATTTTTTTGATTCGGCCATAATTTTGGCAGCACCCGGTATCTCAAATGAGCCCGGGACCCATGCGACTTCAATATTTCCATCATCACATTGATGCCTGTGCAGGCAATCAAGTGCGCCGTCGAGAAGTTTTGAAGTCAGGAAATCATTATATCTGCTTACCACAATTCCAAATCTGAGTTCTTTTGCATCAAGCTTTCCCTCGTACTTTTTCATTTTTTTTCCTTTCTATTTTATGGTCATAACATATGATTTAATTTGGTTTTTTTGGTGGATAAGTATTTTTTGTTGTTTTTATTCGGGGGTACAGTAAGGGGAACTCTTCTGGTTATCCTGAGCCCGTATCCTTCAAGACCGACGATTTTTCTTGGATTATTGGTCATGAGATGTATGGTTGATAATCCAAGGTCGGAGAGAATCTGTGCCCCTATACCATAATCACGCAGGTCGGCGTCAAAACCGAGATATAAATTTGCCTCAACCGTATCAAGTCCTTTTTCCTGTAGTTCATAAGCTTTCATTTTGTTGCAGAAACCTATTCCTCTGCCCTCCTGGGACATGTAAAGTAGCACCCCCGACCCTTTTTCGTTTATTTTTTTAAAGGCTTTATCAAGTTGTTCCCCGCAATCACACCTTGTAGAGCCGAAGGTATCACCCGTAAGGCACTGTGAATGAACCCTTACGAGAACATTTTTCTTACCCCTGACCTCTCCTTTAATGAATGCAATATGAAATTCGGAGTTTATAATAGACCGGTAAGTTATAGCTTTAAAATCACCCCATTTAATGGGCAGGTTAACTTCAGCGACTTTTTCAATTAATTTTTCCTTTCTTTTTCTGTATCTGATAAGCTCTTCTATGGTCGTTATTTTTACTCCTGACTTTCTGGATATTTCCAATAGGTCTGCAAGATGCGCTACACTGCCATCTTCTTTAATGACCTCACATATAATTCCGGCAGGATACAATCCAGCTATTTTTGCCAGGTCTACCGCTGCTTCTGTATGCCCCGCTCTGGTGAGAATACCACCGCTATGCGAGTATATGGGAAATATATACCCGGGCATGGTTATATCTTCCGGTGTGGTGCCGGGGTTTATGAAAGTTTTTATAGTATTTATCATATCGCTGGCAGAAATTCCGCTGCCATTTATTGATTTTGCGTTTATTGATACTGCCAGAGACCTGACTTCGCCGGGAGAGAATTTATTTTCATAGCTTATAACCGGTATCTTTAGTTGCTTTAATCTTTCCTGCTCACAGGCAAGGAAGACCGAGCTCGCTGCACCGGCCAGTAGAAAATTTAAAGAATTAAGGGTTACTTTTTCAGCAGCCTGAAAAAAAAGGCCTTCACTATTGGGCGACTTATCGTCAACGATAATTATTATTTTACCTTTTTTTACATCACTGGTTATATCCTCTACAGGATAGAAACACCTGGTTTTATTCAAAGAATCCATATTCTCTCAGCTTCTCCTTTAGTAATCTGTCCTTTTTTATGTTATAAGAATTTGTATTTTCCGGCCCCCCGGACTTAAGAAAATTTATCACATAACGTGCTAACATATCTACTTCAATATTAACTATATCCCCGGGGTGTTTCCCATTTAAGTTTGTATTTTTGAAGGTGTATGGAATAACAACCACACTGAAACTGGTATCTGTGACTTCTGATATAGTAAGACTTATCCCTTCAATTGCAACAGCTCCTTTAAGTACTATAAAGTCACGAATATTAAGAGGTAGCTCAACCCTGAGTATATAAGAGTCTCCTTTTTTTGATATATCAATAATTTTTGTCGTGCAGTCCACGTGTCCATTTACAAAATGCCCGCCAAGCTTATCGGTAACAGTGAGCGAGTCTTCCAGATTAACTGCTTCACCGTCCTTGATGTATTGCAGAGAGGTGTTTTTCAGGGTGTTAAAGGAAATATCACAGTAAAATCCCCTGCTGTTAACTTCTGTAACTGTGAGACAGACGCCGTTTACAGATACAGAGTCACTTTTCTTTAAGTTTTCTAAAATTTTACTGCAACCTATCTTTATTTCCCTGTCGGTGACCATGTCCTTAATTTTTATTATTTTACCGGTTTCTTTTATTATTCCCGTAAACATTTAAAATCCCTGCCAAATTTTATTATTTCAAAGGGTAGGCGGTTATAGCAATGTCTCTGCCGGCCCTTTTAATATCTTTGAATATCAAGTTTTTGCATTCTTTTATTGTTTCTATCCCCAGGTCCTTAAACATATCGTAACTGCCATCTCCGCCGATAATCAGTGGAGCAATAAAAAATATAAATTTGTCGATTAAATTTCTTTTTATGAAAGATGTGGACAGAGTTGGCCCGCATTCCAGAAGAATAGATGTTATTTTATATTCTCTGTAAAGAATTTTGAGAACTTTAAGTAAATCCAGGCCCTTTTCCTCTGTTGATTTACTATCCACCGGGAGCACATCAATATTATATTCCTGCAGTTTTTTAACTTTGTTTAGAAAATCATGTTTTTTGTTTTTTGCTGTGAAAATAATGGTCTTAACATAATTAGAAGACTTTACGATGTTAGAATTTAGAGAAATTTTAAGATTGCTATCCAGTATGACCCTGTAAAATATTTCACCGGTGGCTATATTTGCTTCTTCCGGCAGGCAGTTAAGGTTTTTCCTCGGGAAAAGGTACGGATTATCACTTAAAACAGTATTTATGCCCGACAGAATGCAGTCGTATTCGCTTCTAAGTCTCTGAACTTTTTTTCTTGCCTGCCCTGATGTTATCCACTTTGCATCGGAAGATCTGGTGGCCAATTTACCATCAACACTGGAAGCTATTTTACTGCAGACAAAGGGGATCCCGGTTCTAATATGCTTGAAGAAGACTTCATTCTGGAGTTCAATTCTGTCTTTTAGAAGACCGGTTCTTACTTTTAACCCGGATTTTTTTAAAAATTCCGCTCCTTTCCCATTGACCAGTGGATTTGGGTCAATACACCCTATGACAATTTCTCTGAATTTATGCTTTACAATCTCTTTCGTGCAGGGAGGTGTTTTACCATGGAATGTACAGGGCTCAAGCGTTACATACATGGTAGAGCCGGCCAGAGATTGCGTTGAGTTATTTATAGCCTCTATTTCAGCGTGGGGGTGCCCGGCCATATGATGATACCCCGAGGATATAACCGCCCCATCTTTTACTATAATTGCGCCGACCATGGGGTTGGGGCTGGTTTTGCCTCTTCCTTTTTCAGCAAGTTTTATAGCCTGCTCCATATATTTTATGTCTTCTTCGGTAAAATGATCCATATTATTAAAATTTTTTTTAACTAAATAACAAAATTAATAAAAAAAGCCATGGAGAAAATCCATGGCTTTACGATGTTAAAGTCAGAAATTTTCTCCCTTCCAGACTATAACTGTCGGTCCCGGGATTTCACCGGGTCAACCTGCCGGTCAGGCAGGGTTGTGGACTTTAACCACCGGTAAGGAATTTCACCCTTCCTCGAAAATTACTAATATTTAAAAAAATTTCAATAAAACAAAGAAATTTATGTTAAGAATATACTAAAATTAGATTAAAATGCAAGGTCTTTTCTGAATAAGTAGTGAATATAGATAACATAGATATTATTAAAAATTTTTTTAGCGTCCTAAATAAACTTAAATTTTATGCTATAATCCATGTAAAGGAGGGTAAAAAATTATGAATGGTAAAGAAGGCTCAGTAAAAATTTCGGTTTCTATTTTGAGCGGCGACTTTGCAAATCTGGGCAGGGAAATTAAACAGATAGAGAAAGCCGGCGCTGATATGGTTCATATTGATGTTATGGATGGTAATTTTGTCCCCAATTTAACTATTGGCCCCCCCGTTATCAAATGTTTGAGGAATGAAACCCGGCTCTTTATGGATGTACATCTTATGATTAAAAACCCTGACAGGTTGCTTGATAGCTTTATCGAAAGCGGGGCAGACCTTATAAATGTTCATGTTGAAGAATGCCCCCACCTTGACCGTACTCTGAATTATATTAAGGAGGCAGGCAAGAAGGCAGCAGTGACCCTGAATCCATCAACACCCCTGTGTTATGTTGAAAATGTTCTTGGCCTGGTGGACATGATATTGGTGATGACAGTTAACCCCGGATTTGGCGGCCAGAAGTTTATATACAATATGGTTTATAAAATTAAAAGATTAAAAGAAATTATTGAAGACTACAGGAAATATTCGTCGGATTTAAAGAAAAGTATAGATATCGAAGTTGATGGGGGTATTAATCTGGATACTGCACCAGTTGTAGCAGAGGCAGGAGCGAATATCCTTGTTGTTGGCAGGGCATTTAATGATTCTAAAAATCCATCAGAATTTATAAAAAAAATCAGAGATAAAACATCAGGAATGTTAACAGTGTAGCTATTCCCGGAATCAGGGCCTTTTTAGCAGGAAGACATAGTAAAAAATAACGGATAAAATAAAAATAGCCCTCTCTTTTTCTGACAGGGCTATTTTTATTTTATTATTTAGAATGAAATTATTCTGTTAATATAGCTTCGGTTGGGCAGCCCTCAACGGCTTCTTCAATGCATTCTTCATCGTTCTCGTCATAATCGGTTTTTATTACTTCTGCAATATCTTCATCCTCATTTAGTTTAAAGATGTCCGGGCATGTTTCCTCACATAGTCCGCATCCTGTACACAAATCCTTATCAATTTTTACTTCCATTGTTTCCCTTTCTTCTTTTTCTTTGCAATGTTTTAGTGTAATATACAAAATTTTTTTTTCTATTTCAATAACATAATTTAATTTATGAGGGCGGATAAAAGTAATTTATGTTTTTATTGGTGTAGGATAAAGCGATTGGTTTATATAAAAAACAAAATAACTTAAGGATATTTTTGTTAAATTATGAGACCGTTGATAAAATCAATGTTAAAATTATACGGGAATTTTTTATGAGAAATCTACTGGATAGAAATTTTTACAACCGGGATACTTCAGAAGTAGCGGAGGATTTGCTGGGTAAAGCCCTGGTAAAATATGATGGCACAGGTATGGTGGGTGGAGTAATTGTGGAAACAGAAGCTTATTATGGCGGGGATGATCCTGCAAGCCACGCTTATCCCGGTAAGACGCCCCGGAGTAAGATTATGTTTGGCAAACCCGGTCTGGCTTATGTCTATTTATGTTATGGAATGTATTATCTTTTAAATATTGTCACTGAAAGAGAAGGTGAACCGGGTGCTGTTTTATTGAGGGCGCTGAAACCTGTATGGGGGATTGATATTATGAGAAATAGAAGAAGAACCGATAACAACCTGACAAATGGGCCGGGCAGGTTAACAATGGCACTGGGAATAGACATAAAAGATAACGGTGCAGATATTGTAAAGGGAGAAAAGGGATTATATATATTTAATTTTAAGAAAAGAGACAATAACCATAGAGTAATTAAGACAGGCAGGATTGGAATAAAGAAAGGGAAAGACAGATTGCTGAGATTCTTAATGGTAGATGATGGAATGTAAATATAAAACTTTCTACTGTCCAAAATAGTATTAAAATGTTAAATTAAATAAGGTGACAACAAAAATATGATAGATTTTAAGAAGTTAAATAAGCTACCTTATATGACCAGAAGATTCTATATCCTTAAAAGAATATGTGAATTAAAGGAAATTGATTTAGATTATCTGTTTGGGCTTTTTAACTTATACAATGCGGAGAACAGCGGGAGATGGTTCTGGCAGAAAGCAAGATTTACAGGGGTGCTTAAGGATGCTTTTGATAATTTCAATAAGACTGCAGACGGGATTGCAAAAGATTTAAAGTATTCCGATGAAGGAAAAACTGAAGATCAGATTAAGCAGGCATCTGTGATATTAGATAAACTTCTGGTAGAGATGGAAACAAACTGCGGCGTGGACAGAAGAAAAGATTTTGATAGTGTCAAAAGCAATCTGGGGGAAAATTTTAGAGAATTAATTGACAGTAACTTAAGAAAAATCAGTTGAATCTTCGTTTATATTTATGGTGTATTCCTCTCTATATTTTTGCCCTTCTTCGTAGGTTACTTTCCCGTAATAAGGTAAAATATCCGTATCGTTTAATTCTACAGCGGATTCATAATCTCCTGCTGCGATCTCTATCTCTGTGGCAGAGTTTTTTATTATCCTTATTATTTTATATTCGGGGCCTTTAAGATATACTGACAGGTCAAATTCAGTGTTATTTTCTATTATAAGGATACTCATTCCGGGGCCCCAGAATTTCCGTTCGGGGGTGGTTTGCTCTAATGGCTTATGCTCCGAGGAGGAAAAAAGTTTAAGTTTTGAGTTAATTAAAAAATAATTAATATCTTCTTCCATCTCCGGCGCATAATCGATCATTAATTCGCATAGAAATATTGTTTTCCTGTAGTTTCCTGAATCATATTTTTCCTGTGCTGTATTTTTTATTAAGTCAGGGGGGATGTTAGAAAATACAGTGTTTTTATAGTAATCATTAATGCTATTATAGTCATAATCAAGAGCTTCGAGGTCTAAGATTTTCAAAAACTCTTCAATGCTTTCCTGATAATTATTATGCTTCGCAAGTTCAGTTGCCTTATTGATATAAATCTTTGACAGGAGAACGCTGGCGTCATAGAAATACTCGCTTTCTCTGTAATCAGTAGTAATTCTTTCCAGACATTCTATAGATTTATCCCATTTTTTAACTTTATTAAAATTAAGGGCAGCTTTATGAAGATATTCAGGGATTTTATATATGGAGATGAAGGCTTCATTTGTATCGGGGAAATTATTCTTTATTTCCTCGAGTGTTATTACTGCATTAAGATAATTTTCGGCAGAAAGCTCATATCCCCCGTCATTGGAATACTCCAGGGCCAATTTTGTGTAGCATTCTTCAATAGCATTTTTTGTTTCAAGTTTATCCCTATCCAGTATTTCTTTGTTTATTGCCCTGTTGAAGTAGTCTATTGCCTCTGAATAGTCATTATTTAAAAGGTAGGCATAAGGTATATTTTTAAGTGCTTCATCAGCGTGCCAGCTATTAGGATAGTTGTCCAGAAGTGTTTTGTAATAGTTTATAGACTGTTCATAATTTTTATTTTCATAATTTATTCCTGCTTTATAGTTGAGGGCGTTCGGGCCAAAAAAATTTGATAGTATCAGGCCTGTAACAGAGAGTAAGAAGAATAAAATAAAGAACGTCCTGAATTTTGTTAACCTGATAAAATTAATTATTATCAATATAATGCTTATTATAATTACCGGTATGCAGACAAGGGGGAAGATATCCCAGAATTTACCCCTATCAATATAAGCGAGGTAACACAGAACAATCGCAGCCAGGATAAATAAAATTATAAAGAAAATTGAACCGGCGTCAGGTTTGTGCCTTCTTCTATAAGTATACATGATTATATCTTTTGGTAATGAATGTTAAAATATTAGCACAAAAATGAATTATAAAAAATAAGAAAATATATATTTATATCCAGTATATATAATTTACTCATTTTTTAAGTATAGACAATGTATGTAATTTATTGAAGGTTTTAATTAAAATTGAATATGCTGGTTAAGTTTTAAAAAAATTTAAACAGATTTTCTTGTTATTTCCATTATTAAAGTATCCCAGTACTTTCCATTGTAAAAGTGATTTTTTCTTTCAATATTAACTAACCTGAAACCACATTTTTTATATACCTTTATTGCACGGCGGTTATATCTATAAACGTCCAGTCTGATACTTTTGAGGTTAAGTTTCTGGAACGCAAATTTTATGGTGCATCTTACCGCTTCAGAGCCATAACCCCTGTTCCAGAAATCCTTCTCGCCAATGAAAATACCCAGTTCACAACTTTTTTCATCCCAGTCAATTTTATGGAGTGCGCAGTTGCCGATATATTGATTTGTAGTTTTATCTTCAATGGCGAAAACTATATCATTATTGGAGGTCTGGATAAAGTAAAACCATTTAAGCTCCTGCTCCTCGGTATAATCACGGAAGTTATGGCTGAGATACATATTAACGGAAGGGTCCTTTAACCATAAGAGTGATTTCTGCAGGTCTCTTTCCTCCAGTGTTCTTAAATTTATCTTCAGGCCAGAAATTTTTTGAATAAAAAGGTTATTTATGATTTTATTTTCGCTTAAAGCCAAATATAACCTCTTATTTTTATTTATTTTCTGAATTTCTCTTGCCGAGTTTATCTATAAAAGTTTCAACAAGGTCAATTGGAATAGGGAACACAATAGTGGAATTCTGTTCTGTGGCTATTTCCTTTAACGTCTGAAGAAACCTCAGCTGCACAGATACAGGATATCTGCTCAGTACTTTTGCAGCCTCGGACAATCTTTCGGAAGCCTGGAATTCTCCTTCGGCGTTAATTATTTTTGCCCTTCTTTCTCTTTCAGCTTCAGCCTGTCTGGCAAATGCTCTCTGTATTGATTGTGGTAATTCAACATCTTTGACTTCAACGGTTGAAACTTTTACTCCCCACGGGTCCGTTTGCTCATCAATTATTTTCTGGAGTTCCTGATTAATTTTATCTCTTCTGGCAAGAAGGTCATCAAGATCAGCCTGACCGAGTATACTTCTCAGTGTGGTCTGGGCTATCTGTGATGTCGCAACTATATACTTCTCAATCTTGACCACACTTTTTGCCGGATCTAGGACTCTGAAATAAATCACAGCATTAACCTTTACCGGGACGTTGTCATGGGTTATTATATCCTGCGGCGGAACGTCCATGGTAACGGTTCTGAGGTCAACTTTAATCATTTTATCTACGAATGGAATTATTATAAATATACCGGGTCCTTTTACTCCTTTTAATCTTCCAAACCTGAATATTACACCCCTTTCATATTCTTTCAGGATTTTAACAGCTGAAATCAGTAGCATCAGAACAATAAATATACCAAATAATACTGGTATCACCACTCCTACTGGCATTTTAACCTCCTTTTTTATTCCTGTTATTTAATAATTTTACCTTTATGGTTAAACCATCTAAAGAAATTATTTTAACCTTTTTACCTTTTATAATTTTCTTTCCGTCAGCGGATACTGCCTTCCATATTTCCCCCGATACTCTGACCAGACCTTCAGGATTTAACTCCCTGATAACCACTGCTGTTTCTTCAATAATGCCTTCCATGCCGGTGACAGGTTTTGACCGGTGGATCTTATAAACTGCCCTGATTACTATAATTATAAATCCGGATACCACTATCGATGCACTAATTATAAGGCTTCTGGCAATTTTAAGATAGGGGGCGCTGGTATTAATAAGCAGTAAAGACCCGATAAAAAGCGAAGCTACACCTGCTATAGACAGTATACCCGCCAGGCCAAATACTACATCAAGAATAAATAAAATTATAGCCAGAATTATTAAAGCAAGACCCGCGTAGTTAATGGGGAGTATGCTGAATGAATATAGTCCGAGAATTATAAATAAAACTCCCAGAGCTCCCGAAATGCCCAGTCCGGGATTGGAGAACTCATAGATTATTCCAAATATTCCAAGAATAAACAGTACATAAGCGATATTTGGATTAACTATAATATGGAGAAACCGGGTGATAAAATTAATTTCAATTTTTTCAGGGGTGATATTTTTGCTTTTAAGGATGAAAGTTATTCCTGATTTTTCCAGAACTTTTTTATCCACCTTTTGCAGTAGTTCTTCTGTATCCGCTGCTACAAGGTCGACTACGCCGAGCTCCAGAGCTTCATCAGAAGTTATAGAATCACTATTTCTTACAGCTTTCTCGGCCCACTCCGCATTTCTTCCCCTGGATGCTGCAAGGTTCTTGATGTAAGAAACAGAATCGTTGGTGACCTTCTCAAGCGTGTCCTCTGAAATTTGCTGGTCTCCCCCGAGGTTAACCGGATGTGCTGCCCCGATACTTGTGAGCGGGGCCATGGCCGCGATATCTGCCGCAAGGGTTATAAATGTACCTGCGGAAGCTGCTCTTGCGCCTCCGGGGTGAACAAAAACTATGACAGGGATTTCTGTATTGAGAATTTCAGTTATTATCTCCCGCATAGATGTTTCAAGCCCACCGGGGGTATCCATTAATATGATGAGGCCATATCCGGAATCAAGAGATTTTTTTAAGCATTTTGAAACATAATTTGATACAGGGGGGTCTATTATGCCTGTAATCTCGCAGGTGTAGAAATTATTTATTTCGGTGTAATCTTCGCCGGTGTTATTATTTATGTTGTTTACCGGGTTGCCTGGGTCTCCCGATAGGGTTTTACCAGCGGGTGATGTGATGAATAAAAAAATAAAGATTATAAATATTAAAAATATTAAAAACTTACCGGCTTTTTTTTGCATATGATCCTGCTAATTTAAAATTGACTGTTCCGTTTGTGTTGAAAGAACTTTTACTCTATTATTATAATACAATGTTTCTAAAAAATTAGGAAATTAGCCTGCGATAAACAAAAAAGGCCGTATGGGTTATGTTAAGTTTGAACTATAAATTTAAAATGGAGGTTGCAAATGGAAAAATGGTTATGCAGGATTTGCGGCTATATTTATGATCCCGAAAAAGGCGATCCTGAAGCTGATATAGAACCGGGAGTAAGTTTTGAAGATTTGCCGGATGACTGGATCTGTCCTGAATGCGGTGCGTCAAAAGAGGAATTTGAGTTATATGAAGAATAACCGGTCCTGTTGCTGATAAATTGAGATTAATATATTTTGCAGCTATATATTTACTTTAATAGCGGAAACAGGGCAACAATCCAGGCATAGTTCGCACAAAATACATTTTTCTTTATCAAATTTTAGTTCATGAGTTTTACTGTCAAGAGTTAGAGCCTGGGTAATACATATAGAAGTACAGACACCGCAATTAACACAGAGATTTTTGTCCACTATTATATCTTTTGCAGCTTCCTGAACGGTTACCCCGGTGCGGGTCAGGTATTCGGTTGCTTCATCAATCCGGGTTTTATCTCCCTTTAATTCAATCAGCATCTTACCTTCCATGTTGGGAGTTATTTCGGCTCTCAGTATATTAAACTCCAGGTCAAACTCCTTTACAAGTTTATAAGTGATAGGTTTTGTTACAATTTTTTCCGGAAAACTCAGAACCAGTTTTCTTTTTACCATTAGAGTTCCTCCTTGCTGAGAATGCCAAGGTCGCGGTATTTTTCATCCAGAGGTATGGGAGCAACAAAATTAGTCAAATAAAACTTACCTGTTTTAATTTCATTTTTTAAAACATTGGATATCTGCAGTGCTTTAAAGTAACTCGAAATAGGAGCCGCTGGAACCAGTTTCCCGTTAATTTTTATTTTACCGCTCCTGAGTTGATTATAATTTACTTTTCCGTAAGAAGGTTTATTCCTTCTCTGTATTGAATAATCAATAATTTCTGTATATATATCCTCATTTTTTATCTTAAGGAATTCTACCATTTCTTCATCAATTACCGGTATAGGAATGCCTATTCCCATAAATATGGAAACACCATATCCACGAAGCACACATGCCCGTAAGTATTCAGTTGACATCTCTTTCAGATTGCCTATAACTGCGAGGGTTCCTGCAGATTCATACGGCGTGCCATTGGCGAGCCTTTCTACTCCGGGGTTGTGCTGGGTGCCATACCATGCAACGTAACCCCTGGCGCCGGCAAGAAAAATCCTGGTTCCTATACCGATGGCCCTGTAATAGGGGTCATTTAAAAGCGGGCTGAGCTGGCCAGCAGTAGAGAAAGTGGCATTTCCGAAGTTGGGAAGTAGCTTACCCATATAGGTGTATATGGTTTTACTGGATGAATTGGTAGCTACTGAATAATTCTGGTAAGCATTTCTGGGGTTAAATAAATAAGCCTGATTTATAGTGTTTTTGGTTATGTAAGTTTCAATTTCTTTTCTCGGATAACAATCAGTCCCGTAAGAGATTGCCCTCAGTTTTACCGGTTTTCCTGAAATCAAATCTTCGATTACGTGGGCTCCCCCATATTTCATTCCCTCTGATTCTGAAAGTTCGGAAGCCCCAATGAATGCGTCAACAGCAGCCAGACCAGTGTATGCCGGGACATCATTTAACCATACTTTAGTCATTCTGATTTGCGGGTCCGCGTGGCCAAAATTCAGGAATGCTCCTGATGAGCACATCGGGCTAAAAGTTGCAGTAGTAACCACATCGACTTCTTTTGCTGCGCTTTTTATTCCTTTTTCGTCTACGTAATCAATTATCTCTTCAGCATTTAAGACTACAGCCTTACCTTTTTTTATTTTTTCATTTATCTCTTCAATTGTTTTTGCCATAATTTAATACAACCCGATTTGAATTTAGTAAATTATAATACTCTAATATCAATTTTTTTCCAATAACCACCTGCTTTTATAATGGATTTCTGGTTTTTTGTATAATATAATTTTTACTGTCTTTTTGTATAGCAGTATTATCAGCGAGAAGCAGTAAGGGAGCTATGGGGAATAACTCTGATTCAGATATTATAAAAGTTTTTTCGGGCAGGCGCGATATAGATAAAAGTGTTTACAGAAATAGAATAAGTTATAAAGAAAGATATAACTGGCGGATTGTCTATAAATACAGCGACCTTTTAATTAGCTGTGACAGGGACGTGGGGGGTAAACTTAAGAAGCTGGTCAGGGAAATATACAATTTGCTTGAGTCTTTTATAGAGGAAGAACCATTGTTTCAAAAAAGTCTTTCACCCATAAAAATAAAGGAACATTATCCGCCTGTAATAAAAAAAATGTGCCGGAAGTCATCTATTTTTAATGTTGGCCCCATGGCAACGGTGGCAGGGGCAGTTTGTGATTATATCGCTTCCGGGCTGAATAGCTCCTGCGGCAATCTGATAATAGAGAACGGAGGGGATGTTTTCATAAAAAGCAGAAGGGACGTGAATGTAGGTGTGTATGTTAAAAATAAAGATTTTGCAGATAAAATATACTTAAAAATAAAAGCAAAGGATACACCATGCGGGATGTGCTCTTCATCCGGAACCTTTGGCCATTCACTGAGCATGGGGGAAAGCGATCTGGTTGTGGTTCTGTCCGGCTCAGCTATAAGCGCGGATGGGGCGGCTACATCAATTGCCAATAAAATTAATAGTCCCGATGATATAGACATGGTAATAGACCACTACAGTAAAATAAAGGATATAAAAGGTATTTTAATAATAAAAAACAGCAGGCTCGGTGTCTGGGGAAATATGGAGCTTGTAAATGTTTAGTCTTTTTTTAATTTATCAGTGTCTACTTCAATATCTTTTTTTTCATTTTCTGGCTCAAAAACATTGGAATCCGAGCTCAGGGTACTTTCGCCTTTAAAAAGCCCGCCCCTGGCGATGGTTAAAAGTGCGTCTTTTTGAATTAGGTTCCCAATAAATTTTCCTGTTGAAGTAATTTCAACCTCTCCCGAAGATGTCATATCCCCTTTGTAGGTGCCAGCTATAGTAGCATTTACTGTTCTAGCAGTTGCTTCTACATTGCCTTCTTTTCCAATTACGATATCCTTGCCCACTATAATCTCACCTTTTGCAGAGCCATCAATTCTTAAAGAGCCCGGACAATTGATTTTTCCGTCTATCTGAACCCCTTCTGAAATTATAGTCATATTTTTCGTGCCCTTTATTTCATCTCCTCTTCTTGATAGCATTTGAGCTCTTCCTCTCTTTTGAAAAAATGTTACAGATTTTTTATAGATGTAAAAATTTTTGCATGTTATTATAACATGTTTCGACTAAAAGTTAATGATAAAAATTAATAGCATTTTATTACTTCAAATTTTAACTGCAAAAATATAAAATTGTTTAAGTAGTGAATTAATTTAATTATGACAATTAATAAATTGTCAGAAACATGCCGGTGTAATGAAAGAAAAAAAATTATTTAAGTTTTTATTAGAGTCAATTTTAATTCTAATATTTTTAGCATATGGAAGCATATCGTGCCAGGCTGATTGGTTTGGCACTGATGACACCCCGGGGGCAGAAGAGTCCGGGGGAAATGTTGCCGGAAGCGAACCGCAGGTTGAAGAAGAAAAAGAATCTGTAGAAATAGAAAAAGAAGAGATAATCCCGGTAAAAGTCTGGATTGAGGAAGAAGTTCCTTCTGATATGGGATTTGAGGTTAAAAGCCGGCTGTCAGGAACTTTTGATAAGATAGAAATTGTAGATAAAAAGGAAGATTCAGACGTATGGATTGAGATTAATATGGATTCTTCAAATTCAGTGGGGACTTTCGTCATGGCTCCAGTGGCTTCTTTTTTTGGAACCCCCGATAATATCTCTTATAATGACTTCATAAAGTTCTGGGGTGGAGAAGAAGGAACGCTTGATTATCTTTCTTCTGACGGTTCTGAACCCGGGCTTGTTTTGACCGGGGAAGTCTACGGGGTACTCAAAAAAATTTTAGGGGAAAGTGGAAATAGTAATATAAAAATAGTAAGCGAGGAAGAGCTTCTGCTAAGAATTGAAAATGATAATATTTTTTCTATAGTACCTTTTGATGATATTTTAAAAAAATACAGGGTACTTAATCTGGATAATATGTCCGTATTTGATAAGGGGCTGGATATTAGAGATTACCCGCTGGCAGCGAATATAAGTTTTGAAAGTATTAATCCTGATATGGAGAGAAAGATAGCCGGGTATTGCGGGGGAAACTTTTTTACCAACAGGAATACGGAAAAGATTACCTCCGTTATAATGACCGGTGTCACTGCGCTTGCGCGCGGTAAAACAATTGGAAGAAGAATGGATGAACACGGTGTTCTTTATCCTGCTGAGAAAATAGTAGATGTGCTTATAGATGCTGATATTACTCATATAAGCAATGAAATATGTTTTGTAGAAGGCTGCAGCAATGAAAACAGGTTTCCCTATCTGTGCAGCAGTCCCGAATATATAGAATTACTTGAATATATAGAAACAGATGTAATTGAGCTTACCGGAAACCACATGAATGACTATGGCCCTGAATGGATGTTAAAGACTCTGGATATGTACGATGAGAGAGGCTGGCCCTATTTTGGCGGAGGAAGGAACCTTGAGGAATCTTACCGCCCTGCCCTTTTTGAAATTAATGGAAATAAAATTGCTTTTCTGGGAGTCAATTCATATGGACTGGCAAATATAAATGAATGGGCAGGGGAAGATTCACCCGGAGCTGCAAAATTAAACATCTGGGATGAAGCAGAAAAGAAGGAAGATTTTGAAATAGTAGAGGAGATAATTAAGGAATTAAAGAGCCAGGGCTATCTGGTTATTTTTACCTTCCAGTACCAGGAATCGGAACAGTACAGTCCTACAGAAAGCCAGATTGCAGATTTTAGAAGGATAATAGATTCGGGAGCGGACATTGTAAGCGGGAGCCAGTCACACTGGCCCATGGGGGTTGAATTCAGAGGTAGAGGTTTTATAAATTACGGTCTGGGAAATATTTTTTACAACATGCGGGATATAACGGGACTGAAGCAGGGAATTATAGCAAAACATATTTTTTATGAGGGCAGGCATATAAATACTATTATGATAACCACAATGCTTGAGAATTTAAGTCAGCCACGGCTTACTACCCCGGAGGAAAGAGAAGAGCTTCTTAACTCTATTTTTGGCGGCAGCATAAGATAATTTTTCTGGAAGCGCAGAGCTGTAACTGCATATACATCCTTAAAGTTATAGTAAAAAGCGGCTTTCTTACTGATAGCTATTTATTCCCACTTAAAAAACTTAATTGAAAGACCCAGACTTACAACAATCCAGCCACCTATAATAAGGAGCTCTTTATACATTGAGGAAATACCCAGTCCTTCAATGGCCACCATCCTCAACGCGTCATTAAGGTGTGTGCTGGGAAGAATATTTGAAATTACCTGGAGGAAACCCGGCATTACATTCAGGGGAAAGAAAATCCCTCCCAGGAAAAGCAGTATAAAAAATACAATCATGCATACAGGCGTGGCAGCCCTGGCATTTTTGACAAAGGAAACCAGGAAAAAACCGATACTTAAAAAACAGACGGCGCCCAGTGTAATTACAAACCACAGCAGGAAATAATTTCCTGAGATGCTGACATTAAATAAAAGGATGCCTATAAGCATTATTATAAAAGTCTGGATAAGCATTATCATATAACGGTTAATAATCTGGCTCAGTATTATGATATGCTTTTTTAGCGGAGTGACAGAAAGCCTCCGGTATATGCCTTTCTGCCTGTCTTCTATAAAACCCGTTGCCGATGCCATAATGCCGGTTACCATTAGAGCCATGATTATTATCCCGGGCATAATGTAGTCTATAGCTTTCATCCCGTAATCCTGCCACATGGTATCCTTATATATAAAACCATAAAGGAACATAAAGAAAAGCGGGAAAATCATTGTCCAGAAAAGATCGTCCATGTTTCTTAAAAATAATTTATTTTCCAGCGCCAGTTGTTTTGATAATGATTTCATGCTCTAATCCCTTAATTTCCTTCCTGTCATGGAAATAAAAACATCTTCAAGAGTTGCTCTTCTTGTATTGATATGTTCAATATTTATATTATTTTTTTCAGCAAAACTGGATATCTCTTTTAGTGCCAGGGAAGGTTTTCTGGTATAGATTATAAACCTGCCATCGCTATCTTTTACAATTTTTCCCAGGTGTGAAAGCCCGCTTATTATTTGTTCTTCTTTAAATCCGGTTGCTTCAAATTCAACGGTTGAGTCAATGCCGGCGCCTTTTACAAGATTAGCCGGGGTATCGATTGCAATTATTTTGCCATTATCTATTATGGCAACTCTGTGGCAGAGCCTTTCGGCTTCCTCCATATAATGAGTTGTAAGAATAACAGTTTTTTCCTGTTTTTTTAAGTTTTCGATAATATCCCATACATTTCTTCTCGCCTGGGGATCCAGACCTGTGGTGGGCTCATCAAGAAAAAGAACCGCAGGGTCGTTTACCAGAGCAAGCCCGAGTGAAAGACGCTGTTTCTGTCCGCCTGAAAGAGTTGCATAGTACGCATTTTTTTTCTCGCTCAGGGACACAAGTTTTAGTATTTCGGATGGAAGCAGGGATTTCTTATAATAGCTTCCAAAAAGCTCAATTGCTTCTATCACCCTGATTTTATTATAAAGGGCCGTAGTCTGGAGCTGCACCCCTATAAGCTCTTTAATGGCCGGTAAATTAGACAGCGCGTCTATTGAACAAATATTAATAGAGCCCCTGTCAGGTTTTCTCAGACCGACTATCATTTCCACGGTAGTTGTCTTTCCCGCTCCATTGGGCCCGAGAAGGCCGAATATTTCTCCCTTTTCTATTGAAAAACTGACTCCGTCTGCTGCTTTTATGCTGCCATAGTGTTTGGTTAAATCTCTGACTTCCAGGCTGTAAGTAGAATTATTCTCCATTTAAGTTTTTTAAATCTTGAGAAAATAATAATTAATTTATTATATAATAAAAATTCTTATTTTATAAGCCAAGTCCGCTGCTTATATTCTGCATTGATTTAAGGACAATCTCAATAAAATAAGGCAGTGAGATACCCAGTTTCTCCTCACACATGGCGATGTCTTCCCTGCGAGTCCCAGCGGCAAAGGATTTTTGTTTAAATTTTTTAAGTACAGATTTAACGGTCACAGAAGATAATTTTTTATCAGGCCTTACAAGGGCACAGGCAACGATCAGGCCGGTTAAGCTATCGCCGCAGAAAAGAGACCAGTCCATGAGGCTTACGGGTTCTACCCCGTTGTTGTGCCAGTTGTGGGAGGATATTGCGTGTGCCACATTTTCCGGAACTTCAAAGCCTTTTTCTCTTAAGATTTTAATTGCTTCAAGTCCATGTCTTTCTTTTGGAACGCTGTCACTGTAATCACCATCATGCAGCAGACCGGCCATTGCCCATTCTTCTTCGTTCCCGTGTAGCTTTTTTGCCAGTGCCCCCATCATTGCTTCTGTTGCCAGCATATG
>CAZRML010000036.1:0-165308 GCA_964601205.1 uncultured Actinomycetota bacterium
CAAAGACACTGAGCCCGCAGAAGATGCAGATGATAAAGATTCCGACGCACAGGATGATTTTAACTGGGATGAGGTACTGAGCGGTCCGTGCGGCAATCCCTATTACCCTGTGGTTATGGGAGCTTCGCATACATATAATAGCAGCAATGCGGGAACGTACACCAGTACAATTACCTCTGTGCGCGAGGATGGTTTTACAGTGACACATACCATTGGTGGTTCTACCCAGACACACGAATGGGAATGCCTGCCAGAAGGTCTCGTAGACCTTAGCAGTTCACTTGGTGATGCCTTTGAGACTATGGTAGAAGGTGTAACTATTACCGGCACCTCAAATGCAACCGGGGTAACCATACCAGCCTCAATATCAGTCGGGGATACCTGGTCACAGACATACTCGGGAACTGTAACCGCTCAGGAGTTTGATACTGGTTTAGATTTTTCTACAACTGTAAGTTACACTGCTATGGGTAAAGAAACGGTAACCATTGCTGCCGGTACCTTTGAAGCAATAAGAGTGGACAGTTCGTTAAAATCAGATTTTATATTGAAAACACACGGGACTACAACGCCGCTTTATACCTATGACAGCACATCAAGTGCCTGGTTTGTTGAAAATATCGGGACAGTAAAATCAACTACTCAGGGCATGATAAAAGGATTGGGTTATATGGAAGGGCAATTATCACAGGAATTTTCAGATACAACGGAACTGGTTGAATTCAGCCTGCCATAATTATTTTGTGGGAGCTCAATACGACACTGTGTATTAAAATTAAATAATTATTATTTAAAAGAGTCTATAAAATTTAATGATATAGATAAATTATATTATATGCTAATTGTCTTTGTAATCTTATCTAAATAATACTCATCTTGAGTATTAATAGCTATTGTGATATAAGTTGAATATGGATAATTTTTTAATACTTTTATTATATAAATTTAATAATATTAATAAAGGTCAGGGGAAATGAAAAAAACATTACTAATTTTATTTGCACTATCAGCCATATTAATTCTTGCTGTATCAGGATGCAGGTTAGATTTAAAAGTTATTTTTAAAGAATATGAAGATATCGGTAGAGAAAAGCAAGAAATTATAGATGCCCTGGATGCTTCAGGCGATCCTGACAGAGAACTTTTTAAAGAATATTTTTCATATATAAGGCTTGGAGATATCAATATTCTACCAACTAATGAAACCTATTTAGAGTGCGGGTTTAATAAAAAAGAAGAATTTGAATTTGTTTATACAGTTTTCAATCCTGAAAACGGTGAATTTGTTAAAAGGTGCACAAATTATGCATCTTCAGAAGGTTCAGACGGTATGGTTATGGAAGCTCTTGAATGGACACTCTTGAGCCCCGGAAAATACGAGTACCGGATATACGTTGAAGATAAGCTGGTTGAAGCAATACCTTTTAAGATTATATCCTATACTGAATACATAAAGAATAAATTTTCTATGAAATAATATGTATTCTATAACATCGCCGGAATAGCAAAATTAGAAAGCTCCATTTTGTAATGGAGCTTTTTAAAATTCATCATATATTTATTTCATTTACATTTTTTCAAGAAGCACGCCCAGTACCAGCAATATAAAAGCTATTGCTAAAACTCCAAAAGCCACTATAACCAGCACATCCAGAACAAATCCTCCTATCAGAAACAATATTCCTGAAATTACCGCTAAAATTATTGTTACCCAGAACATTGTCTTTGTTGGTGCATTTAGATTTAACTGCATTTCTAAGCTCCTTTCTTAAAGAAACATAATTTGTATATTTATTTAACTATAAGTAGTAGAATTTAAATTAGTTACTATTTTAGTTACTATTATAGAAGCATAACAAATTTTGGACAATAGCAAGGAGGCATAAAATGGAAATAGCAAAGATAACAGAACTCAAAGCTTCTTCTCCTAAAAGTTTTGAGGATGCTGTAAAAGTCGGCATTACAAGAGCACACAAAACTCTCAGAAACGTTAAATCTGCATGGGTAAAGGATTTTGATGTACTGGTTAATGATAATGGAGAGGTGGCCGAGTACAGAGTTTTATTGAAAATAACCTTTATTCTTGAAGACTTACCGTTTTAATCATCAGCTGCCATAAGAGCTCTGCACAAGTGTCTTAAGACACAAATAATATTAATATAAAAAGGAGATTTAAAATGAGTTCTATGATTGAATCAATTATGGGTATGCTATCAGGAGATGCACTGAATAAAGTAAGTCAGCAGATAGGAGTGCCCGAGTCCAAAGCCAAAGAGGCTTTACCCGATGTGCTGGCTGTCCTTACAGGAGCACTTGCCAAGAACTCTTCGCAGGAACAGGGTGCGCGAGAATTATCCAACGCTCTTGCAAAAGACCATGATGGCAGCTTGCTCAATAATCTTTCTGATTACATATCAAATTACAAGCAGGCCTCGGGTGATGGTATCCTCGGTCATGTGCTTGGAAATAACAGAACTACTGTAGAGAAGAGTTTAAGTCAGAAAACCGGATTGGATATGGGTTCAATTGGCAATCTTCTGACAATGGCTGCACCACTTTTAATGGGAATGCTGGGCAAGACACAGAAGACTGAAGGACTGGATATAGGCGGCCTGACAAATCTTTTAGGTCAGGAAAGCAACCAGGCACAGAGTCTTGCACCCGGTGCAATAAATATATTAAGCCAGATACTTGGTGCAGGAGGGACTCAGACAACTCCTCAGACAACTCCTCAGACAGGCTCAACAACAACCAAGAAAAGATCCGGGTGTGCAACTGTATTGATAGTTTTAGTTATAGCCGTTGTTGTTTATTTCCTATTAAGAGCATGCAGTATCCTGTAGAAAATTTTAAAAAAGCATTTACTTACTACAGTGGTTATTAATAAATAATTGAAGGGAGAGAAAATGCGTACAGAAGGAGACAAGAATAAAGGTTTCTTCTCAAGACTTGGGAAAAAAGCAACCCCAAAAACGTCCGGTAAAGCAGCAGGTAAAGTGAAAAAAGTGGAAACAGAACAGGAAAAAAAGGTTCGTATGTCTGAATACAAGACTAAATTAGCCAAAAATAAGGCAAGAGCAGCAGAGGCACGAGCTAAAAAAGCAGAAAGTCAGCTAAAAGCAATGAAAACCTCCGGCCCGAGCAAAAAAGCATACAGTCCTTCAGGTTCAGCAGGACTTAAGCCTACCACCCAGGCTAAAGCGCCCGGAGCTAAAATCATCGCAACTCACAGAGTAAAAAAAGGTGATACTCTCAGCCAGATTGCTAAGGAACATTATGGCTCTGGTTCCGCACCTTACTATAAGTTGATACAGAGCGCTAACCCGGACCTGATAAAAGATGTAAATCTTATTCATCCCGGACAGGTTTTTAAAATTCCTGAATTACCCGATGATCTTAAGAAATAAATAAGTAAATATATAAATAATGCCGGTTGTGGTTTATTTAAATAGCCGGCAAATTTCTGAAAAATACATGTAGTGATACGCAGAAAATTTTCCTAATCGTTGCTTAATTGAAGCTGAAGTAAATCATTCATTATATTTTAGGTGATAATCCCAGGAAGTCCTCTGGTATTTTTTTCTTTCCACATCCACAAGCCATATTTCAAGCTCCGGGAAAACCTTTGCAATCCTTTCCCAGGCTATTTCATATACTTTTGCTCTTATGTGCAAAATCTTTCTCGAACTCTCGGCCATAGCTATTACAATATGCCCGCAATCTTCATTATTAAGTCTGGATACTGACTGAAAAAATGCCCGGTAGAAATCCTCTACCCTCTTGCGGCCTGATGTTCCATAACCCAGTACTTCGATATACCAGGACTCATTATCTTTTGTGGCTTTGATGTCAGAACTGAGTTTGGACAGGAAGTCTCTATTATCAAGCGTATAACCTTCTTCCCTGAGAAGTTCTCTAAGACAATTCTCGATTTCTATTTTTGTTACTTTTGTACCCTTAATATCCTGCATATTATATTTACTATATAAGCAAAAACTTAAAAACTATCAACATAGAATTATACGTTACTCTAAAGCAAAATAAAATCGCGATTATATAATAAAATATTTTATCAGGACTTTCTGATATAATATCGCTGTAGAATTATTTATATTTTTCTACCGGACGGATCATTTATCCAGAGGAGAAATACTATGAAATGGCAGGGACGAAGACAGAGCACAAATGTTGATGATAGAAGAGCCACACCGGCAAAAGGCTTAGCCATTGGCGGGGGCATCAGCGGAGGAATACTTGTTATAATAATCGTTCTTGTGCTAACCCTCTGCAGCGGAGGCGATTTATCTCAGATTTTAAATAGCGGTCTTGCTTTACAGGAATCAGGCTCCAGCTATCAGGTGACGCAGGAGGAAGAAGAGCTGGCTCAATTTGTATCTGTGGTTTTAGCTGAAACCGAAGATGTATGGACTGAATTATTTGCCAGGGAAGGCATTGAATACATCGAGCCGACACTTGTCTTATATAATGAATATGTCGAATCCGCATGTGGCATCGCAGGAGCTGCAACAGGACCCTTTTATTGTCCTGCGGACCAGAAAGTATATATGGACTTGAGTTTTTTTGAAGAACTTCAACAGGAATACGGCGCACCCGGGGATTTCGCTATAGCATATGTAGTTTCACATGAGGTGGGGCACCATATTCAAACCCTCCTGGGGATAATGGAAGATGTACAGAATTTACAGTCGCGGTTAAGCGAAGTTGAGGCTAATGAAATTAACGTCCGTCTTGAGCTTCAGGCAGACTATTTTGCCGGAGTGGTGGCTCATTATATGGACAGGATGAGCCTGCTTGATGAAGGAGATATCGAAGAAGCTCTAAATGCCGCCAGCGCTGTTGGGGACGACCGGATTCAGAAACAATACCAGGGCTATGTTGTTCCTGATAGCTTCACTCACGGGACTTCCGAGCAGAGACAGAAGTGGTTCTTTAAAGGATTTAAAACAGGAACCATAGAAGATGGGGACACCTTTAATACCAGTGACCTGTAAATTCTTTTTCATCCCTGCTCAGGCGGCTCAGCCTGATTTTATTTATTTTTCCGGCATACCATTTTATATAAACGCCGCTTGATACAAGTATCAGCTTCTTTACGCTTGAAAGATACTTTGCAGCAAGAATAAAACCAGGTATGGCTCCCCATGACCGCCCGATAACCGTAACAGTCTGGTTGCTGTTATCTTCCAGCACATCATAAGATTCCCTGACCTGACCATCAAGAGATACTGCGGTCTGGAGATTTTATCAATCTTAATTTATCCACTGTTCTTATCTGATTACATTTTATTTTAGAATCAGATGCAACCCCGGATTCATCCTTTAAAATTAGAGCCTCAAATGTATTTTATTATACATGCAATCCAGCATAATGTTTGACAGGGATATCTTTTATGATATTATTGAAACAATTGTATTAAACATCTGTATCATTGTAATTTTAAATCAGCGGGTCTACTATTAAAAAGCTTCTTTTTTTCAGTAATTATTAAAAATAGGAAGATAAATGACATTAAATGAGGTAAACAAAAACAATACCAGAGAAAGAATCATAAAAGCGGTACTTGATATTATAGGCAAAAAGAGTGATGTGAGGGTAACGGTAAGGGAAATATCTAACAGGGCCAATGTAAATCTTGCTGCTGTGAATTACTACTTCAGAACAAAACAAAAACTATTTGACGAAATTGAAAAATATTTTTTCAGCAAAGTTTTTGAAGCCAATAAAATACTTGATGATGCATCCGAAGCACCGTATAAAAGAATCCTGAGGTGGGCAAAGGAGATTTCCGGGCTGATTAGTGAAAATCCGGGAATAATATGGATAATCTCAAGCAAGGTTATGAAAAAGGAGAAAAGCGGCATTTTCCTTAATGAATTTATACACAAAAAGGACCAGAGAATAATTAATTTAATAAGGGATGCCACAAATATAAATGACGAGAAAATATTAGCCATTAAAAGCATGCAGATTATTACGGGGATAATAAATCCTCTTATATTGTTCTATGGTTTCAAGAGTGACTTTAATTTAAACCTTGACGAATCGGATACCATGAATATTTATTTAGAAAAGCTTATAACCAGCATACTGAAAGCCTGACTAAAGCCTTAAATTAAGCTTTTAAATCAATTTGACAAAAAATAACTGTATTGTTATATTAACGAATTAAACAAATGTTTTAAATAATAGTTTTAATTGGTAGTTTAATACAAATGTTTTTAAAATATTAAACCAGAGTTAATATGGAGTTATATGGAAAGATTGGGAAAATTTATTATCCGGCATAAAATTTTAATTGTAGTAGCTTTCCTTATAATCATAATCCCTTCTGTGGTAGGGATGCTTAATACCGGCACCAACTACGACCTGCTCGCCTACATGCCCGATAACCTGAATTCAAAACAGGGACAGGATATTCTTAACGAAAATTTTGGGATAGGCAGCGTAATTTACCTGATGGTATATGACAGGCAGCCCGATGAGGTAGGCAGGCTCAAAGACAGAATTATCAAGATGGATGAAGTTGACAGTGTCTCCTGGATTGATAATTACTCGGATATCTATATGCCCGAAGATTTTATCCCTTCTGAAATTAAGGAAAACTTTATTTCAGGAAACGCCAGCCTGCTGCAGATACAACTGGGCGAAGATACAAAGGGCGAGCAGGCAAACCGGGCAATAGAGAATATCAGAGAGATAGCCTCTGATAAAAGTTTTCTCGGCGGGCAGGCAGCAATGCTTGCAGAATTCCAGGATATAATTGATAAAGAAGTAAATATTTACCTCCTTATAGGCCTTGCGGTTATTTTTATAATATTATCCCTTGCCACCACTTCTATAATAGAACCCTTTTTGCTTCTTATCTCGGTAGGGTTTGCCATAATTTTAAATATGGGGAGTAACGTTTTTCTGGGAGAAATATCTTATGTAACAGACTCGGTAGTTGCCATAATGCAGCTTGCTATATGCATGGATTACTCAATTTTCCTGGTTCACCGCTACCATCAGGAAAAGATAAATAGTATTGATAAAAATACAGCAATGATAAATGCAATAAAAGGGACAAGCGTGCCCATAAGCGGGAGCGCCCTTACTACTATTGCCGGGTTTTCCGCCATTATGATAATGAGAATGGGTATAGGAAAGGACCTGGGATTTGTTCTGGCAAAGGGAGTTGTATTCAGCCTTATTGTAACTCTTACACTCCTGCCGTCACTGCTTTTAATTTTTGACCGGTGGATTGAAAAAACTCCTCACAGGATATTCCTTCCACGGTTTAACCTGATCTCCGGCTGGATTGTTAAATATAAGTGGGTCTTTCTGGTGATAATCATCCTTGCCGTCATACCCTCGTACTTCTCTCAGAATAACCTTGAATATTATTATTCCACAGGAAAAATGCTTCCGTCCGGGGCACAATCAATAAAGGATAGTGAAAAAATAACCGATGAGTTCGGAACAGGAGAGATTATTTATGTTATAACTCCGGAAACAGACAGGACAAAACAAAAGGAGATAAACAAGCTAATAAAAGAGATTGAGCCGGTAAAAACAGTATCAAATATTGCAGAACTTGCCGACCCGACCACTCCTGAATTCTTAATACCCGAAGAATATATAAAGCAGTTTAAAGACACTGGATACACCTATACCTCAATACAATTGGAAACCGAGAGGGAGGACCCTCTTACCGTAGAAGCGATAAATGATATAAGGGAAATTGTTTCTTCAAATTATGAGCAGTATTATGTAACAGGTGAAGCGGTTCTCACAAATGATATTTCTGAATTCACTGACAGGGATCTTCTCTATGTTAATATTTTATCCATAACCCTTGTTGCTCTGATAATAGCTATTGGCTTTAAATCCATTGCAATTCCAGTGCTTCTTGTATTTATAATAGAGGCAGCAATATGGTTTAACCTGGGAATTTCCTATTTTTCCGGACAGCCGGTTTCTTTTATGACCCCTATTTTTATAGGAGCCATTCAGCTTGGCGCAACCATTGATTATGCAATTCTTTTTACATCAAAGTACAGGGAAAATCTCGCCACCAACCTGAACAGGGAAAATGCAGTGGCGCAGACCATAAAAGACACAGGCCAGCCTATTTTTACCAGCGCTATGATGCTCTTTTCCGCAACCCTGGTGATTACCCTCGTTACAAGTGTTAAGGCAACCGGAGAATTTACCCTTATGATTGGAAGAGGTGCACTCATAAGCATGGCAATGATTTTTCTGGGACTTCCCAGCATGCTTTTGATTTTTGATAAGTTTATAAAGTGGACAACATGGAAATGGAATTCAAGATAATTCTTATGAATTTAAAATAACTTTTAAGAGGTGAAATAATAAATGAATATAATAAAGACAGATAAATTTTTATTAAAAACACGTGCCGCAGCCGCTGTACTCATACTGGTGTTTGTATTTATCAGCACTGCAGCTTTTACTTCCGGAGATGCTGATGAACAGCCTCCGGGCAATGAAGGTAAAAATGAGACAGTTTATGTGTCCCTGGATAATAATGGTGAAGTTAACAAAATTGAGGTTGTTAACTGGCTGTATATTTCCCGTGAAGCTTCAAGAAAAGCCCTGGAGGGGCAATTTACAGATTATGGAAAATACAGGTCGGTTAAAAACCTTACCGGTGACGAAGAGCCACAGATAGAAGATGAGTCCGTAACCTGGCCCATGACTGCTTTTGAAGCTGCTAATTTATTTTACACCGGTATAGCCGATAAGGAGCTCCCGTTTGAAATAGAAATAAAATACTACCTGGACGGAAAAGAGACAGACCCGGAAGACCTTGCAGAAAAATCTGGAGATTTAAAGATACATTTCAGGCTGGAAAATAAGACGGCCCAGGAAGAGCCCATCAACTATTCCGGATATTATAATGAGGAGGTTTCAAAGAAGGAAGACTATTACGTACCCTTTGCGGTACAGATATCTCTGGAGTTTGACCTGGAGAAATTTTCGGATTTTAAAAGTGAACAGGCAACTATAGTTATAATTGGCAAAACCGCAAATATAAGCTTTTCTACAATCCCTTATCCTGATGAAGAGTTTGAGCTTGAAATGTACGGGGAAAATATAGAGATAAATCCCATAAATATTATAATTCTGCCCCGGGAAATTCCAGCTCTAACAGACCTCGAAGAGTCAGAAGAAGGCCTGAAAGAACTGGCCGATGGTCTGGAGGAAATGGACGGGGGCGCATTTGACTTACTTGAGGGAATGGATAAAGTTATTGACGGAGTAGGCGAATTTAAACAGGACAGTCAGGAGCTCACTGAAGCAATTTCACAAATTAATCACGGTGCATATACGCTGGACAGTGAAAGTAGCGGTATCACCGAAGGAATGGACGGCATTAAGAATGGCCTTGGTGAACTGAACAGCCAGTCCGGACAGATTAGCAGCGCCATTAGTCAAATAAATAGCGGAGCTTCCGGGCTTTCTGGCGGGCTCCAGCAGTCGGCAGCAGGCATGGCTGACCTTGAAAATGCGTCAGCAGGTATTTTAGGAGGTTTGCAGCTTCTTCAGTCAACAAATAACGGCCTCTGCCTTGCAGCACAATCAGCACTCTCAAATCCAAATTTAGCAACTCTGCAGGCTACAGACCTGCAGCTTTACACAGAAATTATGACTGTTTTAAATGGTGTTCTGGGCGAGAAAGTAATTATAAACGGCGATGGGACCGCTTCAAATCCGGGTCTTGTTAACGGAATGTCCGGGCTGAATTCCGGAATTGGCAATATGAAGAATGGGCTTGAGACCCTGGCAGATAATTTCCTTGCTTTTAGCCAGGGCATAAACGAGCTGAATTCAGAAATTGATAAACTACCGGACGGAATCAACCAGCTCTATGAAGGCCAGAAGAAACTCTACAGCGGGTGGAGAGAGTATGCAGACGGTATCAGCGAGCTTTATGATGGAACTCAGGAATTATATGATGGCACCAAAAATATGCCGGGAGATATAGGTGAACTATATGAAGGGCTGGCTGATTTCAGGGAAGGTATGGCAGAATTAAAAAATGAAGGAATTACAGAAATTAAAGAAGAGGTCATTAAAAATTACGATGATATAAAATTCGGTATTGCTCTTACAGATAAGACCAAACAGCTGGCAGAAAATTACCGTTCCTTTATGAATAGCCAGAAGAATATTTACAGCAGTGTCCAGTTTGTTATGCAGACTGAAGGGGTTAAAATAAAAGAGGCTGAGACCGAACCGTTAGAAGAAGAAAAGGTTGAATCAAATTTCTGGCAGAAACTGATTAACCTCTTCAGTAAAAAAGAAGAATAAAATAATCCTGCTGAAAACAGGTTTTAAATATATTTATACAGTATGCTTAATCAGGACATCCCTTTACTGCCCGGAATGCCAGATAACCATACCTGTTTTCAATATTTCTCGGATACACCCCGCCATTATAGCTTATAATATAGGCCCTGCCTTCTTCTGCCATGGTTTTTGTCCAGTAATAAATAACCATAGAATTTGGATCCCACAGGGGTGTTTCCTTATCTGGAGTTAGCTCATATTCTGCTATCTTTTCATCTTCATTCCAACTGCCTCCGGCATTTTTACCGTGGAGCATCTGTGAAGCTACAGCTTCCTCTACAGTGGGCAGGCGCCAGATATTAACTTCTTCTTCCAGAACCTCTGTGCCGTCCTCATTAAGATGGGCACATATTTCTTTAGCTTCCCCGTAGCTTACCCCGCTTTCGGGCCAGCCCGGACCTTCTGGAGCCCATACCAGGCAGACACCGTCACTGCCTTCGACCATTCTCGCCCCGTAATCTCCGTCATCCACTCTGGCACCTATCCTGACCATGCCAGAGATACTGGTTACCGCCAGAATAAGTACAGGAAGTCCAATTACCAGCATATATGCCAGCTTTTTCGGCTTTGCCACACCAAAGAAAAAAAGAAGGCCTATGGCAACAAGAGGAATGATAATCATAACCCACAGCACGCTAAAAGTAGCCCCTGAAAAGAATATGGCAGCGCCGATACCAAGAGCTATATTTAAAAATAGTGATACCTTTGGAAATCGTACGCCCACAAAGCCTATGACCATAAACACAATGGCAAACATCCAGTACTGGATAAGCATCATGAAAAGATTTTCCCATATATTCTCGCTGTACCATCCCTCATAGAAATTTTCTATTCCTCCCCAGTATGCCCAGAGGGATGCGATAACAGCCACGATTGCCACTGCAATCCATCCAAAAATTAATTGCCTTCTGGTTACAGCTGTTTCATTCAGGTCATGCTTCGAATTATACTTAACCATAAAATCTCTTCTCCCCTGACATACAATGCTATTTATAAATTTTATTCTATCATAAAAGTTAGCGGTACACAGAATATGGTTTTTGGCGGAAATGAATTTCAAGAAGCATTTTTTATTCTTTAAAACCTGCTTTTTAAAACCTGTTATTTAATTATTTATTCTGTAGAATTATATTTAACAATAAAGATACGGACTGCATCATAATCCAGGAGGATTTTTAAAAAATGGAGATAAAAAGGCACCGCGTAATATACCGGGCAATTTTATTAATTATTCCCCTGTGTATTATTTTTATTTTCAGTTTTTTATTTATATCCTGTAAAAAAGAAGCTGGAGATACAGCAGAGTCTAAAATATTACCGGAAGATGAAGTTCGCCCCGCTACGGAACAATACACTCCCACCCTGGAAGAGATGATTGGCCAGATGATTATTGCGGGTTTCAGGGGAACAGAGGTCGACATCTCATCTAAAATAATACAGGATATCAATGAATACAATATCGGAGGTGTTGTACTTTTTGATTATGACGTTCCGCTGGAAAGCTTTCCCAGAAATATCCTTGACCGGCAGCAGTTAAAGACTCTGACTGGAGATTTAAGAGAACTTACACGCAGCGATTTATTTATAGCAGTTGATGCGGAAGGTGGCTATGTAAACAGGCTCAAAGAAGAATACGGCTTTGTAAAAATAAAGAGCGCGCAGGAAATGGGAGAGGGCAAGCCCGGGGATACATTTGTGGAGGCATCACGCCTTGGAGAGGAACTGGCCTCCCTTGGCATAAATATTAACTTCGCTCCTGTTGTTGATGTAAATATAAATAAAGATAATCCGGTAATAGGAAAGATTGAAAGGTCTTTTTCAGATGACCCGCAGCAAGTATACGGGCACGCAGGCTCTTTTATTGATGCCATGCATAGATACAATATCATTTCAGTGATAAAGCATTTTCCCGGTCATGGAAGTTCCAGAGGGGACAGCCACCTGGGTCTAACTGATGTTACACATACATACAATGAAGAGGTTGAGCTTTTCCCCTATAAAAAGCTGATTGAAGACGGCAGGGCAGATGTAATTATGACGGCACATATTATGAATACAGATATCGACCCCGACAGCCCTGCTACTCTATCATCCATATTCATGAAGGATATATTAAGAGACGGGCTGAATTATGATGGGGTAATTGTCTCTGACGATATGCAGATGAGGGCAATCACCTCTCAATTCGGGTTTGATGAGGCAATTGTAAAGGCAATAAATGCCGGATGCGACCTGCTCATATTCTCAAATAACGGCTCTGGGTATGATGAGGATATTGCCCGGGAAGCAGCCAGTGTAATTAAAGAAGCAGTAGATAAAGGTAAAATAGCACAAATTCAAATAACTACCTCTTATAACAGAATTTTAGAGTTAAAAGATAAATACCAGATTTAGAGCAGGCCTTCCGTATGCTGCAGGCTCTTACTCTCAACCCATATTATCAGTTAACCGAAATGTTTATCTCAAATGTTTCCAGTATCTCCTCATCTTCTTCCCGTGGCCTCTCGTAATTTAATATAATAACTGTATCCCCGCCGGTCAGAGCCTTAAAATTAAATATCTCATGACCCCTGCCGGGTTTTACTTATTTTTATTGATACCGGTATGATTATTTAAGTTCAGGTATTGCTTATAATTTGCGGTCTGCAGGGTGAAATGACAATTGAATGCTTAAATGCTAACACTGATGCTATTTCCCTCAACTTTTACTTTATAGACCGGAAGGTCTTCTGTTTTAAATTTTATTGGGCCAATCTTTGGCCCCGAAATGCTTTTCCCCGTGGTCACATCGAACTTTGAACCATGCAGCGGGCAGGTTACTATTTTCCCGTCAAGCCTGCCACGGGAAAGGTCGCCGCCTCTATGGGTACACTTCTTCCCCACAGCGTAATAGTTTCCCCGGTAATTTACAATCAGTATTTCCCTGCCATCTGCATCTACATTCTTCATTGTACTTTCTTTTATCTCGCCCGTTTTTGCGACTTCAATTAAACTCATCTTTGCCTTCTTTCTCGGATTTTGTTATTACCATTTCAAGTATAATCAATTATTCTAAATATTTAAATTGTTATCTGATTGAGGGATTTATTAAAGGATAAAAAAATATAAAAATTTTTATTGTCTAGATATTAATAATATAATATTATTCAATAAATAATTAAAAATACAAACTTATTATCGGGAGGGAACAATGAATGACGTTTCTAAAAACGAAGGCCCGAGCGGCCTTTCCATCGCCGCGCTGATAACAGGTATCCTGTGGCTGGGAATTGTGCCAATTATACTCGGCGCAGTTGACCTATCAAGGATAAAGAATGGAGTTTCAGGTGCTAAAGGAAAGGGCTTTGATATCGCAGGTATAGTGCTCGGTGCAATTGCCATATTATTCTGGATAATATTTATTATAATCTGGGTAGTTGTTTTTAGCGCACTGGCAGCTTACTCATAGTATTTACTGGTTATTCTTATTTAAGTGTTATCCCGTAATCAAAGTGGTATAAGTTTAAGTTTATATAGCTAATATTTTTATAAATCTGTATAAAAAGAAAATAAATAAAGTAAAAAAGGCATTCAGTTAGAATGCCTTTTTTACAAATAATAAGTTTTTAACAAATAACATTAACAGTTAGCCACACCAGAAATAATCAGAAAAACAACAATTTATAATACAAAACTAACTTCTCTATTTTACACCTTCAAATATATTCTTTAGGGATTAAAAATCTTTCTAATTTACTTTACTTTTTCCTTTAAGCCCTTTCCTGCAACAAATTTAGGAACTGTAGTTGCTGGAATTCTTATAGTTTCTCTTGTACGGGGATTAAGGCCTGTTCGAGCTTTCCTTTCAGACACCTGGAAGGTACCGAAACCAACCAGAGACACTTTGCCTCCTTTTGCCAGTGTGCTGGTTATAGAATTCTCCATAGCATCTATTACGCTGGCAACATCTTTTTTGGACAGGTTTGTTTTACTGCTTATATCGTCTACTAATTCTGCCTTATTCATTCCTTATCTCCTTTCATTCCTAAAATAAAAATTTTTTTCTGTTCTCATCTAACATTTTAAGGCTATTCGGTCTTAATTTATGATATTATCTTTTAAAATTAATTACAATATTTATTTTAAATTTGACAAAACAATATTTTACAATTAACTTATAACAAGTCTCCAGCAAAAAGGGGAAAAAGCCTTTCCCACCCGGTTATGAACTTCTTTCTAATCAAATATAAACTATAATCAATTTTAGCCTTACAATCCCTGCAACTAAAGTTAATTTCCTTAAAGACTAATCTTCAAGGTAAATTTTTAGAACCTCATCAAGAAAATCCAGGGCTTCCTCTCTGGGCCTCTGGAAAGTGTTCCTTCCTATTATTGAGCCAAATGCCCCGCCTTTTTTTATCTGCCTTATCTCTTCGATTACTTCCTCTCTGCCTTTTGCCGGCCCGCCTGAGAATATTACAATTCTCTTACCGTCAAAGGCACTTTGCGTTACATGCTTTACTCTCTCTGAAAGTGTACCTATCGGAATTTTATATTTTTCATAAATCTTCCTCGCCTCTTCAAGCTCTATATGTTCTGAAGGCGGTTTTACCTTTATCAGGTGGGCGCCCAGCTGAGCAGCAATCTGAACTGCATAGGCCACGACATCAACAGCAGTTTCTCCCTTTTTAGACAAACCCGAACCTCTTGGATATGACCAGATAACCACCGCCAGACCATTTCTTTTTGCTTCAAGCGCCATATCCTTGACTTCTTCATACATCTTTTTAAAATTTATACTTCCCGGATAAATAGTGAATCCCACTGCGGCACAGCCAAGTTTCAGCGCATCTTCTACGGAAGCAGTCACAGAAGGAACGGGGTCCGGACTGTCATTCAATAAATCATGGCTGTTTACCTTGAGTATCAGCGGAATCTGCCCTGCGTATTCCCTCGCCATTGCCTGGATAGAACCAAGCGGAGCAGCATGGGCATTAAGGCCGGCATCTATAGCCAGCTTCACATGATAAACAGGGTCATATCCCGGCGGGTTTGGCGCGAAGCTCCTCGCCGGACCATGCTCAAAACCCTGGTCAACTGGTAAAATTACTACCTTCCCTGTCCCTGCCAGTTTTCCATGCATTAGTATACTGTAAATGTTTTTTATAACTCCCGGATTCTCATTGTCATACCAGGAAAGAATTTCTTTTATCCTGTCATTCATATTAATCCCCCAATACAAATAATATTAAGTAATTACATTGATATTTATTATAAGAGTTAATATTCAAATAGTAAAATATATGTTGAATATAGCGATTCTCATCAATTTAGACATTTGCATAATTGTATAAATAGTGTATAATATCGTATTGCAAAATATTAAAAGTTTTATGGTCAAAACTCGTTTTATGATTTTAAGAAAAATAGAATATTACATTCATAAATTTAAAAATATCATAATTAAATTTCTAATTTTTTTTATTTTATTCTTACTTACTTTTACGGTACTTCCCCCACCGGTTTATTCTGACTATAAGACCCCATTTATAATACCCCTTAATGGTGACATTGTAACCGGTTTTAGGGAAAGCTACCCGTACACTGAAAAGGATAGAAATCTAAAACATACAGGAATTGATATAGAGGGTGAATTAGGCCAGAAGGTCGTGGCAGCAGGAAATGGCATAGTATCCTACTGTGGTTTTTCACCCATAGGTGGAAGAACCCTGGTTATCAAACATAATGAAAAGATAAGAACCACGTATCTCAATTTACTACAGATATACGCTGCAACAGGAACTTATGTAAAGCAGGGAGAGATTATTGCCTGCATCGGTGCGCTTGATGACCCTTCAAATCCCGGCTATCATCTTCACTTCGGCGTAATATATGAAAACAAATACATTGACCCTGTGGATTTATTAGAAATAGATTACAGCAGTATCTCAAGATTTATTTATTTGAAGTATTTTCCTGATGACTTTAGTTTTACCTCACAGCGAAGAAGCTAAAATAATCTAATGCCGGTTAAAATACGATTGCATATTTTCTATTTCTTCACTGACCTTATTGTCAATTAACTCTTTTCCAACACCGAATTCAATTATATTAAAAGTTAATTTAATCTTCTCAAAAGACTTTTTTAATATTCCATTAATCTGTGGTTGCTGCCCCATGTCCAGGACGCTGAGCTGCAGATAATCTTCTCCATCAGTGGTGGAAATGCATTTTATATGGCCTATTTCCTTACAGCCGTTTTTTTTGAGAAAATCTATAATGTTTCTGGCAATTTCTCTTATTTTCTTAACAAAATCTTCTTTTGCCACAGGATCCCGCGAAGTTATTATTACTCTTCTGGTTAAGATTACAGAGCCGTTAGCGCCCATAGGATTCTCACTTTTTATTATTTTATAATAATATTATTGATATTTGTGAGTCAGATTGATAATTTTAGCATAACTCTACCCTATGTCAAAGTATTTTAAATTAACCACGGGGTTTTTTCTGCTTCACTAATTTAACTTTTATCTGCCTGCTGCCGCCCGCCTGACACTTTTTTGCTTATTATTTATCTGTGAGCTGACATTCCGGAATAGTCTTCCGCAGCTTCCATAACAGCCTCTGAAAATGTGGGGTGTGAGTGAACGGTAGACGCAATATCATCTATCAGTAACTCGGCTTCCATTGCTACTGCCACTTCATGTACGAGTTCCGAGGCCTCCGGCCCTATCATCCTGGCACCCAGTATTTCACCGGTCTCGCTATCTGCAATAATTTTTATAAAGCCTTCCGTCTCTCCCGAGATATAAGCCCTGCCGCTGGAGCTAAACGGGAATGTGCCGGTATGTACCTTTATATTTTTTTCCTTAGCCTGCTTCTCGCTTAATCCAACCGTGCCAATCTCCGGTGAGGTAAATACTGCCCATGGAATAACTTTGTAGCTTATTTCTTTTTCCATCCCTGCAATATTTTCCGCTGCAATCTTCCCTTCTTTTGAGGCCACATGCGCAAGCTGTAATCCGCCTGTAATATCACCCACGGCATATATTCCTTCAACATTTGTCTTAAGATGCGAATCCACTTTAATATAACCTCTATCTCCAACCTCTACCCCTGCTTTTTCAAGGCCAATTCCGGTAGAATTTGGTTTTCTTCCCACTGATAAGAGAATTTTTTCGGAAGATATTTTCTTTCCGCCACTTATGGTACACTCAAAATTTCCGCCCTTCTTCTTAAAACTTTCTACTTTTGAGTCTGTAAATATTTCAATTCCCTTTCGTTTAAACACCTCTTCAATTATTCCGGAAACTTCCTCGTCCTCTGTTGATAATATTCCTGGAAGTACTTCAACTATGGTGACTCTGGTTCCAAAGGATGAAAAGATATTTGCAAACTCGCATCCTATCACTCCCCCGCCTACAATCAAGAGGGACTCGGGTAACCTGTCAAGGGACAAAATTCCGGTGTTATCCATTACTCCGTTCTCGGAAAGGTCAAAGGGCTCTACATTTGCAGCCGAGGAGCCGGTGGCAATGATTATATTTTTTGCCTCTATCTCTATTTGCCGGTTATCGGCAGTTTTTACAGCAATCTTTCCTTTTCCCACTATCTCGCCTCTGCCCTTTATAAGTTTTACGTTATTTTTTTTAAAAATATTCTCCAGACCTTTTACCTGCATCTCAATTATCCTGTCTTTTCTTGCTGCCGCCGCCTTAAAATCCAGTTCAGGCGATGACACTTTTATCCCCAGCTCCTTAGATTTCTTTATTTCTTCCAGTGTGCGGGCAATATGGTATAAAGTCTTTGTGGGAATACAGCCACTGTTCAAACAAACCCCTCCCGGATTATCTTTCTCAATTAATGCCACCTTCAACCCGAGTTTAGAAGCTTTAACGGATGCAACATAACCTCCCGGTCCTCCTCCCAGAACAGCAAGATCTACTTTTTCATCAGCCATAATTTAAGAAACCCCTTTCTATAAATATTTAAACTAAAACAAAAAATGTACTGAGAAACTTTACAATTATTGTTGATAATATGAAAAATAAAAAACTAAAAATTCCTTTAGCTATTGCCTTTGCCGTCACTTTTACTGTTATCTTTATTGTCGTCTCCGTTTTCTTTTTTTAAAACTGCGTATATTTCTTTTAGCACTTTTAGAGGCTCCTTAAATAACCTGCTGGGGAAAAATGGAGTTAATGTTACAAAGGCTTTTTTCATATCCTCGGTCATCCGGTGTGGTTTGGTAAGAATCCTGTCTATAAAATCTTCCGCAAAAACGGTTCTGAGGTGCCGCCTGTCAATTTCTATTCTTTTATGGCAGTTATCACAAACCACACTCCTCAGATAACTCCCGATATAATATACTGTATGAGTCGTTTCCTTATTACAATTAATGCAATAAAGAACTATTTTTGCTTCTCTGTCCTTTCCTTTCATTAAATACCCTCACAAAATCTATAAATCTAATTTATGGGCCTTTACTGACTCCCTTTAAGTAGCCTCCATAAAAATTTTACCCTGTTTTTAATTTAATAAAAGCTTAATTATAAAAATTATTTCTACAATAACATAACATATCCTGCTATTTCTGTTAAAAACTTCGCCGGGAAAATGCCTTCATATTTTTTGTCAGGGACTTAGCATCGGTATATTTTTTTAACTATATGAGTATTTTTTTAAATACTATATTAAAAAAAAAGTAATTACAAGATATAACCTGTCACCGGTATTATAAACCGGCTACTGGAATTTCGCCATATCTCTACTATCCCTGGCTGCTAATTCCGCAGTCATCCTGCTATGATCATCTATATGGAATATCTTCCCCGTTTAATTTAATTTTTTATTTAATATATTTAGATTTTACTGCCAAAATGCCGGGGAGTGCCTGTATATGTTTTACTTCTTCAATTTACACCAGATAGCAAGTATAATGTAAAAACATTAAAAAGATAAAAAAATTAATCTTATGGCAATTACTTCTGAAATAATTAAACATATAATAGAAATAGGCCCTGTTGTATTACTACCCACTATATTACTCATAATCAGCCTTATTGTAACCAGAAAACCGCTAAAAAATTTAAAAAATTTTATCTTTATATTTATCGGTCTTGTCAGTGTTTCGATCCTTCTTACTCTTTTTGTAAATTTTTTTAATCCCATCATCAATACCATAATCTTAAATTCTACAAAAGAATATACAACTATTGATGCAGGCTGGCTCGTTTCAAGAACTTTAATTTTAAATTCCCCCATTACCCTCCAGATCATAATAGCGGTTATAAGCCTGAATATAATTATGCTTATTTTAAGATTCACAAGAACCATAAATATTGACTTATGGAATTACTGGGGTTTCCTGCTTGCGGGTTCCATTGTCTTTGCCATTACAGGGATAAGATGGATAGCAATATTAATTTCTGTAATCGTAGCCTGTATAACTCTGGTTCTATCAGATATATATGCAACATATATCGGCAGCTATTCAGGCCTTAACGGCGTATCCACTCCCCAGCCACAGATTATCTGCTGGGCACCTGTTTCACATCTAATTAACGCTATCTTTAATAAGATCCCTTTTATTAAGAGAGCCCATATTTTCTTTGAGGAAATTCAATATAAAATTGGATTATTTTCAGAACCGTTAATCGCTGGTTTCATGCTGGGCTTTATTATAGGAGCAATTACCCATTATAAGAATTTCTTCCTTAACCCGGGCTCCAACCTCCTTTATGCTTTTTCAAGCGGACTGACTTTATCCTTTATATTTATACTGATTCCAAGAGCAGTTAATCTTCTTTTTAAGGGTCTTACACCCACGTTAAACGACATAAGAGAATTTATGAAGCGAAAAGTAACAAAAAGGGATTTATATATAGGGCTTGATCCCTTAATACTGGCAGGCTTACCCTCTACAATTGTCTTATCTGCTATTATTATCCCCCTTACTGTTTATATTTCAACCATTCTTCCCGGCAGTAACGTGCTCCCTTCTGCTGGCCTTATAATGATTCCACTTATACTTATCTATATAATTACCCCATCAGGGGGTGACATAATCAGGAGTTTTATTTCAGCAATTATAGTAATCCCGGTAATTTTATGGATAACTTCCAGTACGGGTAATTTATTTACAGAGTTTTTCCTTGAACACGATATGGAGATGATAGAAGGCTATAAAAGAGTTACAAGTATCGGCGGAAGTTCCAACATCTTTTTCTGGATTTTAGTAAAAATTATAGAACCAATATTTAATTTATCGCCATAAAAAATTATTCTTCTTTTCTCCCCGTTACCCTGTGGATATATTCCAGATATAAATTTCTTCTAACAGCAGATTCCCCCCTGAATTTTTCAATCCCTTTTCTTTCCAGTATCATTTCTATCTTTCTGTCATCAAACGCTACAATATCTTTTATATTAAATAGATTTGTCTTAACTACCCACAGGTCCGATTGTCCTGAAACATAAGGGAAAAAGGAAAATTCCTTTATTGCTTTTTCCCACGGTACATTGATTTTCTCAACCAGGTCCACCTTATTTATGTCAGGATTTTTTTCTATGGCATCTTTTGCCTGGCTAAATACTTCTAAATTTATACCCTTTTCAATTCTTTTTAAATTATATGAAGACAGGGTTAAAAAAATTCCATAAATAAGTATAGCCGGGATTATATAATAGTAATACTTCGATAAAAAATTCATTAAATAGCTTCCTATTTTACCCAGAAATGTCTCCAGCCAGATATTAGTCATTTCATTCAACCCTTAAAATAGTTATTCTTTTATCTTACTTACCGGAACCCGCCCATTGCAGGAGCAGGTACTTGAAATTTTTTATTTATTAGAAATAAGATTGACCCTTAAAATTTTTTGGTGGAGATGAGCGGGATCGAACCGCTGACCTCCTGCTTGCAAGGCAGGCGCTCTCCCAGCTGAGCTACACCCCCACAAATTGACATACTGGTGGGCCTATCTGGACTCGAACCAGAGGCCTCATCCTTATCAGGGATGCGCTCTAACCAACTGAGCTATAGGCCCGGCCTCCACTTTTTTACAGATGACAAAAATAGCAATTTAATATTTTTTTGTCAAGGTAAACATAACCGGCATAAACGTTTATTCATCACAACATATCTATACATATGCCTGTTTACAGATTGATTTGAAAATATATTCAACTACTGTGAGCTTATTCCGATATTTTAGCATTTGTCTGTTCTTTTTTTTCGGGCAGAAACCTTAATTCTATACCACCGCTCATTTTTAAAACAACATTCATTATCCATATCATTATGGTCCCCACTGCAGCATATACCACTGAAACAACCAGCCCGCCGATAATTACTACTATAATAGTTATTGCCATGCCGCCACCAAATAAACCGGTTATAATACCGGTATTTTTTATGCCCGGGATTTCAAAAATATCATTTATGTCAATTCCTGCTGAATTAAATCCGAGCCAGGCAAGAAGCCCGGCTATAACCATAACAATAACAGACAATATGAAAAACAATAAATAAAAAAACAGAAAGTACTTAAACATCGAAAACTCACTGATGCTTTTTAAAACTCTTCTTTCAATATTCATGGCTTCCCCTTAAACTTATAAAGGATAAACTAACTATGATTGCATATCTCTATATAATCAGCCCCTGGTTCACCAATCCTTTATAATTATAAAATTAGCACATATAGCCAGGGCAATATACAGGTGGTATATCAGCCTGTAAAGGTTACAAAATAACCGGTTATATTACATCTTAAAATATTTGTCGGTCAGCTTGCAAACTCCTGGAATTCTATAAGTATTACCCTGAAATGCCTTAACAATAGCTACAATGCCAAGAACCCACAAAGCTACATAAGCAACGTAACCAAGCCATGAGAATAAAAACCATCCAATATAAGGAATAAGTCCCAGAATCATAGAAATAACTACAATACACGCCACTTCAAGAATACCCAGAATTAAAGCCTGAAGAGCGTTCCACTTCACAAATTTGTTCTCTTTTTCTATTAGAAAGATAATAAGGCCGCCCAGCCAGCTAAAAAGATAAGCCAGCAATACTGCAATTTTTGGTTCCATACCTGTGGAGCTTTTCTTACTGAAATCCGCATCAATGTCTGCCATGTTTACTTCCGCCATTTGTCTTTCCTCCTTTTTATTTTGGTATCATTAATATTTAATATTCCAGTAGAGATTTTCCTGTTTATTAATGCTGAAATACAATCTCAGTGAAACATAATAACAGATTTAAACAATAAAATCAGTATATATAATAATATAAACATAAAAATAAAATAATTTATTTATCAGCTCTCAGAGGTAACAATTGAATAAGACGCTACCCTGGCTCCTTCACCGAGGTTTATAATTCTGACGCCCTGTGTTGACCTTCCAATTCTTGAAATTGACTTAGCCTGAATTCTTATAAGGACCCCCTTATCAGAAATAACCATAATATCATGTACGTCTTTTAATATGCCCGCTCCTGCAATTTTACCCTTCTTTTCGGTAATCTTTATGGTCCTGACACCGAGCCCACCTCTTTTTTGCCTTTTATATTCAGAGACAGAAGTTCTCTTGCCGTATCCATTTTCGGTCAGTACAAACAGGTCTCCGTCCGCTTCCCTTACCACCATCATTGAAAGAACCTCGTCACCCTTTGACAGCCTCATGCCTTTTACTCCCTGCGAAGCCCTCCCCATCGGCCTGCAGTCTTTTTCACTGAATCTTATAGCCTTCCCATCCCTGGTAACCATAATAATTTCATCATTACCATTTGTTTTCTCAACCCCTATTAGCTCATCTCCCTCTCTGATATTAATAGCTATAATTCCATCTTTTCGGGAAGTATCATAAGCTCCAATAGGAGTCTTCTTAATCATTCCTTTTTTGGTTGCCATTATTAGATACTCATCTTTCCCGTAATCTTTAACCGCGATTATAGCAGCGACCATTTCTCCCGGGGAGAATGGAAGAAGGTTTACGATTGCCTTACCTTTTGATATCCTGCTTCCGGTCGGAATTTGGTGAACTTTTAGCCTGTACACTTTCCCGCGATTGGAGAAAAACATAATATAGTGATGGGTAGACGCTATAAAGAGATGCTTTACAAAATCATCTTCCTTTAAATTGGTCCCGGTTATACCCTTACCCCCTCTACCCTGTTTTCGGTAAGTAGTTACCGGAACTCTCTTTATGTAACCCGAATGGGATATGGATATTACATTTTCTTCCTCCGGTATCAGGTCTTCAATTTCTATATCAGATGTATCAGTGGTTATATCTGTTCTTCTTTCGTCACTGTACTTTTTCTTTATTTCTTCCAGTTCATCTTTTATTACACCATAAATAAGGCTGTCGTTTTCTAAAAGTTTCTTTAACTCTTTTATCCTTTCCATCAATTGCCGGTGCTCTAACTTTATTTTATCCCTCTCCAGACCTGTTAAACGGTGCAGTCTTAAATCCAGTATGGCCTGAGCCTGAATTACGGTAAGTTTAAAATTCTTTACCAGCCTTTTCCTTGCAGTAGGAACATCTTTTGAAGACCTTATGGTTTTTATCACCTCATCCAGATTATCCAGGGCTATTAGAAGCCCCAGCAGTATATGTTCCCTCTCTTCGGCTTTCTTCAACTCAAATCTGGTTCTTTTTACTATTACATCAAACCTGTGCCTGGTGTACTCTTTAATTAAATTATGTAAATTAAGGGTCCGCGGTATGCCGTCAACCAGAGCCAGCATTATTACACCAAAAGTATCCTCCAGCTGGGTATTTTTATACAGGAAATTAATAATTACATTCGGGTTTGCGTCTTTCTTGAGTTCCAGTACCACTCTCATCCCGCTTTTATCCGACTCGTCACGGAGGTCACTAATTCCTTCTATCTTTTTTGTCCTCACAAGTTCAGCGACTTTTTCAATAAAATTTGCTTTATTAACCTGATACGGAAGTTCGGTTATTATAACCTGGACTCTTCCCTTTTTGGGCTGTTCCTGATGGACCCTTCCTCTAACAACTACACGGCCCCTCCCGGTTTCGTAAGCTTCTTTGATCCCGCTTATGCCCATTACTATCCCGCCGGTTGGAAAATCCGGTCCCTTAACTTTTTTCATTAAATCTATCACTGTTGCTTCAGGATTATCAATATAGTGGATAACGCCATCAATAATTTCACCGAGATTATGGGGAGGGATATTGGTTGCCATACCTACAGCAATACCCGAAGAACCATTAACCAGAAGATTTGGAAACTTTGCTGGTAAAACTGCCGGTTCCTTTAATGAACTGTCGAAATTGTCCACAAATTCTATAGTATCTTTATCAATATCAGCCAGAAGCTCTTCAGCTATAGATAAAAGCCTTGCCTCGGTATATCTCATAGCCGCAGCCCTATCGCCATCAACGGAGCCAAAATTTCCATGCCCGTCTATCAAAACATATCGCTGCGAAAAATCCTGCGCCATACGCACCATTGCATCATAAACAGCGGTGTCGCCGTGAGGATGATACTTACCGAGCACCTCTCCAACAATACGCGCACACTTTTTATAAGGTGTGTTGTGCCTCATGCCCATGTCACTCATGGCATATAAAATTCTCCGGTGAACCGGTTTAAGACCATCTCTTACATCCGGTAGAGCCCTTCCAATAATTACGCTCATGGCGTAACTCAAATATGAATCCTGCATTTCGGATTCAATTTCAATGTTCTTTACCTTGCCTCTTAATTCAAATACCATTTACACCCCTGACTCTATATAACGAATATCATGTTTGCCCTAATATTTTATATATCTATAAATGACACTCCCTTTGCATTTTTCTGGATAAATTCTCTTCTCGGCTCAACCTTGTTTCCCATTAAAGTGGAAAAAACATCATCTGCAATCAGTGCGTCTTCAATTTCAACTTTGAGCAGTGTCCTTGCTTCCGGATTCATTGTCGTCTCCCAGAGCTGTTCGGGGTCCATTTCCCCCAGACCTTTATACTGCTGGACGGCAATTTTTTTATTCTCATATTTCTTTTTTAGATTCTCCAGCTCCTTATCACTATAAGCATAAGAAACCTCCTTATCATTTCTCACCTGATAAAGGGGCGGCTGTGCTATATAAACGTAACCCGCCTCAATTAATTCATGCATATAGCGGTAAAAAAAAGTCAAAACAAGTGTCCTTATGTGAGCTCCGTCCACATCAGCATCTGTCATTATTATCACTTTATGATATCTGGCATTCTTAATATCAAAATCTTCACCGATTCCGGAGCCCATTGCAGTTATCATTGCCTGAATCTCCTCACTGCTTAATATTTTGTTTAATCTTGCTTTCTCAACATTCAGAATCTTACCCTTTAGCGGAAGAATTGCCTGGAATCTTCTATCTCTTGCCTGCTTGGCGCTTCCACCTGCTGAATCTCCCTCAACCAGAAATAATTCACTGTATTTCGGGTCATTCATAGTGCAATCTGCAAGCTTACCCGGCAGTGAATTACTTTCCAGAAGGGTTTTTCTTCTGGTAAGGTCCCTTGCCTTTTTTGCCGCAGCCCTTGCTCTGGAAGCCTCCATGCACTTACTTACTATAACCTTTCCTATGGTTGGATTTTCTCCCAGAAATTCAGCAAGCTTCATATTTACGTTAGATTCAACAAAGCCTTTTATTTCGCTATTGCCCAGCTTTGTCTTTGTCTGGCCTTCAAACTGGGGGTCTTTTAATTTTACGCTAATAATTGCCGTAAGGCCTTCTCTTATATCCTCGCCCGAGAGATTATCATCTTTTTCTTTCAACATATTGGTGCTTCTTGCATAATCATTTATGGTCCTGGTAAGGGCACCTTTAAAACCACTCAGGTGGGTTCCTCCTTCCGTGGTATTTATATTGTTGGCAAAAGAGAAGATGCTCTCCGAATAACCATTGGTGTATTGCATTGCCACTTCTACTTCATGGTCCTTAACTTCCTTCTTAAAATATATTATCTTTTTATGCAAGACATCCTTTTTTTCGCAAAGATATTTTACAAAATCTTCAATTCCTCCATCATACTTGTACACCTCTTTCTTTTCCGGTTTTTCTCTTGAATCTACAAGGATTATTTTTAAACCCTTATTCAGGAAAGCCATTTCCTTCATTCTGCTGGCAAGAATCTCAAACTTATAATCAATATCTTCAAATATTTCCCTATCAGGATAAAATGTAATCGCCGTGCCGTGAGACGTGGTCTTTTCACCTTTTATAAGGTCCGTGACCGGTTCACCTCTTACAAAATCCTGTCTGTAAATATGTCCGTCTCTCCTCACCTCAATACCCAGCTTTTCAGAAAGGGCATTTACCACAGAAACTCCAACACCGTGGAGCCCTCCGGATACTTTGTATCCCGTACCGCCAAATTTACCGCCGGCATGAAGTTTGGTAAGTACTATTTCAACAGCAGGGCGGTTAAATTTTTCAACTTTTTTCACCGGAATTCCCCTGCCATTATCCACCACACTAACAGAATCGTCATCATTCAGCACCACCAGAACATTATCACAATAACCGGCCATTGCTTCGTCAATACTATTATCCACTACTTCATAAATAAGATGATGCAATCCTCTGGAACCCGTGGAACCAATATACATGCTGGGTCTTTTTCTTACCGCTGAAAGCCCCTCCAGAACGGTGATATCTTTAGCATCATAACTTGACTTTTCCAAAAAAATCCCTCCAGGTTTTTAATAATACCCTATTAAATATAGATAAAAGGGCAATAAGTAAGTATAAAAACTATCTTAATACCCATTACCCTTTTCTATCTCAAATATAAAAATTTTTAGATAATTTATGGTAATTTTAATATTTTTAATCATGGATTATTATATCATATTTCAACTTAAATTTGCTCAAAAACAGCCTTATAATTTCAAAGTTCCTGCCTGAATCTCAGATTTTTAACCAGGTCTTCGCCAATAAATGAATTTATTTTATCAATCAACTGGCCCGACATCAGGCTCAGCTCACTGGCCCAGGTGGAACTTTCTACTGATATATACAATGTGTCTCCGGTGAGTCTTTTAGGCCTGGCTTTTTTGCTTATAACGCTGCCCACAATTTTTTCCCAGTTATTAAAAATTCTGGATATTCTTAGCTTACTTTCGATGTTTAGTTCTTTTACAACTTCGTCAATTACGCTCTGGATATTTTTAATCTCTTTCATACCTGTATTATAATTTATCTGCTCAGGTTTATAAATCTAAAACTGTAACCCTGTTATCCTTAATAAGCAGCCTGGTACCAAACTCCAGGTCAAGCTTATCCAGATAACTGATATTGGTAGCAGTTACAAAAGTCTGGAATTTTTTTCCTATTGCTTTTACCAGCAGCTTTTTCCTTTCTATATCAAGCTCTGAAAATACATCATCAAGAAGAAGGACAGGGTCTTCTTTCGCTTTCTTTTTCAAAATGTCCAGCTCACAGAGTTTTAAGCTTATAGAAGCGATCCTCTGCTGACCCTGAGAGCCAAAAAACCTTATGTTCCCACCATTCATTAAAATTATAAAGTCATCCCTGTGGGGCCCTATTGTGGTAGTTTTGTACTGCAGGTCCCTTTTTATATTCTCTTTTAATCTCCGGTAGAATAATTTTCTTAAATTTCCCCGGGCAAAATTATTCCTGACCCCGGCGGATGAGCCGGAATAATTTGTATGGTTGCTCTGCATATCCTCCCTATCCCAGCTAAATATATAAAAAATATCCACACTGCTTCCTTTAAAAAAGCTCCTCATGTAATTTTTAAATTCGGTTTTTAGCTCATTCAGGAGGCTGCATCTTTTTTTTATGATATCAATGCCGTACCTTACAATATTATCGTCCCACACTTCCAGTGTTGAATTACTGCCCCGGTTGAATTCACCGCTCATGCTTTTTATAAGACTGCTTCTCTGGGCAACTATCTTCTGGTACTGCAATCTCTGCTTATAATAACTGCCATCAATCTTTTCCAGAACACCATCAAGAAAATTTCTCCTTTCAGAGGGGCCGGACTTTATAATTTTAAGGTCATCAGGAGAAAATATGACCGAGGGCAGGAGGGATGTAAAATCCGATTTCTTCCTCTGGTGGGCTTTATCAATTTTAATCCTGGTACCATTATTCTTTCTTAATTCTATCTCAATAAAACAGTCGGGCTGTTTATCAGTTTCAGAACCAATAATAGCCTTTATGGTAGAGTAATTAGTACCCCATTTAATAATCTCATCCTGGCTGTAAGTCTTATGGGATTTTCCGGTAGATAAATAATAAACTGATTCAAGTAAATTTGTTTTGCCGTTGCCATTATTTCCCAGTATCAGGATAGTGTTTTTATCAAAACCTAAATTGACCTGACTGTAATTTCTGTAGTTTTTTAATTCTAATTTCTTTAGATACACATTATTAACAGGTAAAATATGATTATAATAATATCAAATCCTATAAAATTCTCCTTTTTTTCTTTATTTTTATCTTTTTAATAATAGCATTTATCTATTAAAATTTTAATTTTATATATAGTGAATTTATTACAAATATTAAGAAAATTCTGTTATAATCTTTGAAAACAAAAAGGGGAGTTATTAGTTAAAATAATATATATCCCGCTAAAGAAGGAAAAAATGTTATGTCTGTCAGGGTTTCTGATTTACCTGAGTATAAACTTAGAGCTGAAGAAATAAAAAAAATTGATGTAATAATACAGAAATATAAAAGACAGAGAGGGGCATTAATTCCAATTTTACAGAAAATACAGGAATACATCGGGTTTATACCGGTGGAAGCTCAAAAAAAAGTAGCAAAAGTACTGCAAATCCCCGAAAAAGACGTCTATGGAGTAGTAACATTTTATTCATTCTTTACAATGATTCCAAGGGGCAGGATAAATATAAGAGTATGCATGGGAACCGCATGCTTTGTCAGAGGAGGCAAAGACATTTTAGATAGATTAGTTAAAGAGCTCGGTATTGAACCGGGCCAGACCACACCTGACAGGAATTTCTCCCTGCAGGTAAACAGATGCCTTGGTGCATGCGGGCTTGCACCGGTAATTGTGGTCAATGATAAATTTTACCAGAAGGTAAAACCTGAAAAAGTCATGGATATAATAAATTCATATAAATTATAAAATGATATTTTATAATTAAAATAGTTATTATTAAGATATTACGCAGCACGGGAAAAGAGGCTTTGATAATTGGATAAAAAACTTTTTAGAATAAAGACCAGAGACGACCTTATTAATATTAAGGAAGAAACAAAAAGAAAAAGGGTTCTGGATTCTAAAGGAACCAGATATAGAATAACCGTACACCTTGGAACATGCGGTATAGCTGCAGGCGCAGATAAAATAAGAGACCTGGTAAGAAAGGAAATATCATCAAGAGGCCGCAAAGATATTGATTTTGCAACATCAGGGTGTATCGGGTTTTGCGCTCTTGAACCAATGCTAACTGTTGAATCATACAATATGCCGCCGGTTATTTATTACAATCTGGACAGAGATAAGGTTAAAGAGTTTTTTAAAACTCATATAGATAATGGAGAGATAGCAGCTAAACTTGATCCCATAACTCCTGATTCCGTGCTTTCCAATTATTTTAAATACCAGGAATCCCGGGTTTTAAGAAATCGTGGTAAAATAGACCCATTAAAAATAGAAGATTATATTGCAAATGACGGTTATCTGGCTCTCGCAAAAATTATTGAAGCCGGCAATCCTGAAGAAGTAATCAAAACTGTTTCCGAATCCGGTCTGCGGGGACGCGGCGGAGCAGGTTTCCCTACAGGCAGGAAATGGGAATTCTGCAAAAATGCCCTGTCTAAAAATGGTATTAAGTATGTAATATGTAACGGTGATGAAGGTGACCCGGGTGCTTTCATGGATAGAAATTTACTAGAATCGGACCCGCATTCAGTTCTGGAAGGAATGCTTATAGCTGCCTACTCAATAGGTTCAAACAAAGGATATCTTTATATAAGAGCGGAATACCCGCTTGCAGTTAAAACTATAGAACACGCAATCAGACAGGCAAAAAATCTCGGACTCTTAGGGAAAAATATATTAAACAGCGATTTCAGTTTTGATTTAGAGGTATACCAGGGTGCCGGTGCATTTGTATGCGGTGAAGAAACAGCTCTCTTAAGTTCCATTGAAGGTAAAAGAGGGATGCCCAGGCCCAAACCCCCATTCCCCGCGAACGAAGGGCTCTACGGAGAACCCACACTTATAAATAATGTTGAAACATTATCAAATATACCTCAGCTAGTTCTAAACGGGGCCAAATGGTTCAACAGCATCGGTACAGGTACAAGCAAGGGGACCAAGATATTTGCTTTAAGCGGTGCAATTAAAAATATTGGACTGGTAGAGATACCAATGGGCACCAGCATAAGGGATATTGTATTTAAAATAGGGGGAGGAATAAAAGAAGAAAAAAAATTTAAAGCTGTACAATTAGGAGGGCCTTCAGGAGGCTGCATCCCTGAGAAATTACTTGATACCCCCATAGACTATGAGAGAATAAAAGAAATCGGCGGAATAATGGGCTCGGGGGGAATGATAGTTTTAGATGAAGATACCTGTATGGTTGAGCTTTCAAGGTATTTTATGAGCTTTATTCAGGAAGAATCCTGCGGTCAGTGCGTGCCATGCAGGATAGGAACCAAAAGAATGCTGGAAATACTGGAAAGAATAACCAGTGGGAAGGGCAAAGAGGATGATATTGAAAAACTTGAGAAACTATCCTCTGTGATAAAAGAGACTTCACTCTGTGGCCTGGGAAAAACCGCACCCAATCCCATAATAAGCAGTCTAAAATATTTCAGAGAAGAGTTTGAGGAACATATTAGAACCCAGAAATCATGCAAAAAGCTGCGCGCAAAAATTAAAAAAATATAGGTATCAAAACATAGAGGTAACAGACGTATTTAAAATAAAAAGCAGCTTTAAAAGAAGTATTTTAAAAAATTTTAATTTTAAAAAGTAAAAAATTTAAGGATAGATAAAAAATGCATGAACCTGACCAAAAAACAACGGAAAATTCAAGTAATAAAAACCATAAAATAAAAATTTACATCAATGACAGAGAGTACCTTACTTCACCTGACAACAGCATTCTGGAAGCATGCCTTGAAAACAATATTTTTATTCCACATCTATGCTATGACCCCAGACTTAAACCCCAGGGGGCATGCAGACTCTGCCTGGTTGAGGTAGAAGGGATGCCCGAAGCCGTTGCTTCATGCGTGACAAAAGTAAGAAAGGAAATGAGGGTTAAGACAGATACCCCTCATATAAAAGAGCTGGTAAGAACCAATCTTCAATTAATACTATCAGACCACCACGCTTCCTGCATGACCTGTGAATCCTGCGGTGACTGTGGCCTTCAGGACCTGGCGTATATTTACAATATCAAAGAAAATCCTTATACAGGGGAAAAACATGAAAAGAAAGTCCTGGATAACAATCCCTTTATAATAAGGGACAACGGCAAATGCATACTCTGTGGAAGATGCGTCAGGATGTGTGAAGATGTTGTGGGCGCCAGCGCCATCGGCTATGCCGGGAGGGGGTTTAATTCTGAGATAGTCCCTGCATTTGAAAAATCGTTAACAGAAACAACCTGTGTTTTCTGCGGTAATTGTATTTCAACCTGTCCCGTCGGTGCACTTGTGGCCAGACCTTACACTGGAAAAGCCCGTAGCTGGGAAGCAAAAGAAATAAAGACCACCTGCCCCTACTGTGGCGTGGGCTGCACCATAGACCTGCATGTAAAAGACAACAGGATCGTTAACGTTACATCCGAAATAGGAACTAATGTAAACAAAGGTAATCTGTGTGTAAAAGGTAAATTTGGCTTTGATTATGTCGGCAGTCCTGACAGACTTGATGCCCCCATGATAAAGACAGAGAACGGTAGATTTAAAAAGATAAGCTGGGGTAAAGCAATCGAGACTGTTTCAGAAAGGTTGACAGCTATAAAAGATAAATACGGCCCTGATTCTATTGGAATCCTCGGCTCGGGAAAATGCACCAATGAAGAAAACTTTTTGATGTCCAAATTTTCCCGTGCAGTAATTGGAACCAACAACATAGACCATTGCGCAAGGCTCTGCCACGCTTCGACAATCGCAGGTCTGGTGCAAACATTTGGAAGCGGGGCCATGACAAACTCCATTGATGATATAAAGTATGCCAGCGCCGCTATAATAATCGGCTCCAATACAACAGAAGCTCACCCTGTAATAGGATATGAGATTATCAGATGTGTCAGAGAAAGAGGGCTTAAACTAATCGTAATCGACCCGAGAAATATTCCTATAACAAAATATGCAGCGGTGCACTTAAGACAAAAACCGGGTTCTGACGTTTCAATTATCCTTGGAATAATGAAATATATCTATGATCACAGACTGCATGATAAAGATTTTATCAACAGCAGGACCGAAGGCTTTGATGATTTTGTGAAATGTTTTTCCTCATACACTCCGGAAAAAGTGGCAAAAATTTCCGGCGTAAACGCCCGGGACCTGGTAAAAGCCGCAGAGATTTATGGAAATGCCAGAAATGCATCTATATTTTATGCCATGGGAATTACCCAGCACACTACCGGTACAGATAATGTTACCGCTCTGGCGGACCTTGCCATGCTTACAGGCAATATTGGGAGAAAAGGCGCAGGTGTAAATCCATTAAGAGGACAGAATAATGTACAGGGAGCCTGTGATGTGGGAGCATTGCCGGATGTATTAACCGGATACCAGAATGTCGAAAATGACGCCCTAAGAAAGAATTTCGAAAAGAAGTGGTCCAGGAGCTTACCACCCGGAAAGGGTCTGACGGTGACCGAAATGATTGACGGAGCAAATTCAGGCTTGATCAGGGCTATATATATCATGGGTGAAAATCCGATGCTAAGCGACCCGGACCTGTTGCACGTAGCATCCTCTCTAAAAAAGCTGGAATTCCTTGTGGTTCAGGATATTTTCTTAACAGAAACCGCAGAGTTTGCCGATGTCGTGCTTCCGGGTGCCTGTTCCGTTGAGAAAGAAGGTACATTTACCAATACCGAAAGACGGGTCCAGAGAGTAAGAAAAGCAGTTGAGCCCCCGGGGAGTGCCCTTCCGGACTGGAAAATTATCTGTATGCTCTCAAAACACATGGGTTATAACATGGACTATAATCACCCCTCGGAGATTATGGATGAGATTGCTTCCCTGACACCAATATATGGTGGAATAAGTTATAAAAGGCTTGACAGCCAGACACTGCAATGGCCCTGCAGGACATACAATGACCCGGGAACGGCTATTCTGCACACTGACAGCTTTACAAGAGGGAAGGGAAGATTTGTTCCAGTTAAATACCTGCCTCCGGCTGAAACCACTACCGGCGACTATCCCTATATTCTTACTACCGGTAGAATTCTGTACCATTTTCACACCAGAACAATGACGGGCAAAGTCAAAGGCCTGAATGAAATCGCCCCGGCAAATCTGGTTCAGATAAACACAGAAGATGCAGAGAAATTACAAATTAAAGATGGAGACATGGTTGAGGTAAAATCAAAAAGAGGAAAGATTACCGCTGCATCCATGGTAAACTCAGATATTAAAAAAGGAGTTGTGTTCATGCCCTTCCACTATGCAAAGGCTCCTGCCAACATACTTACCAATCCTGCCCTGGACCCTGTATCAAAAATCCCGGAGTATAAAGTCTGTGCAGTAGATATAAAGAAGATTAGAAACAATTAATAATATAAAAAGTTGAAAAGTAATACCACTAAAGAAAGTATTACGGGAATAATACTTGCAGGGGGAAGCAGCAGCAGATTTGGCTTCAATAAATTAAAAATTAAAGTTAACAGTGTACCATTATTTATAGACCAGATTTTAAAATTATGCTTTTTTTGTGACGAAATTATAATAAGCACATCAACTAAAAACTACTCCTTTATTTCTTACGAACTGGATAAAATCAATTCATACATACAAAGTTACAATTTTAAAAAAATCCAGGCCTCCAATCCAAAAATAAACTTTAAAGATTTTTTTATTAGAACTACGCCACCGCTTAATGTAAAGATTGTTTCAGACGAAGATACCTACAAAAAATTCAGTAAAAAAAGTTCTTTTAATGCTGGCGATTCCGGAAAATCAAAATCATGCCGCAGCAAAATTGGCCCTATACTCGGTATTTACTCTGGTCTTACAAATGCCACTCATTTTTATTCTATGGTCATTGCTTCCGATATGCCTTTTATCTCTTATAACATATTAAACTTACTTTCCGGTATAACCGGGCAGGCGTATAAAAAATCAGATAGCAATAAAACTGCACCATCACCAGCCCCGGAACAGGTATACGGAAAGACAGCGTATACATTTAAGACCGGAAAGGGCCTTGAGACTCTCTGTAGCTTATATTCAAAAGACACCCTTCATGTTCTGGGTAAAAAAATAAAAGAAAAGAAGTACAGAGTATCAGACGTCCTGATATCTGCTAACACCGGGATACTAAACGGTGAAAAAAATGGTTCAGCCGGAATTGACAGTCTTAATTTTTTCAATATTAATCATAAAATGGATTATGACAGGTTTAAAAATATCTGGAAGAGCAAAAAGGCACTGTTGAATATTAATACCACATCTGCAGGAGTATGGTCTGATTTTTTCTTCAGATAAATCATAATTTATACCTGGATTAAGCCGGCTCTGCAAATACCAGGATATAATCATTACAATCTTTAATTATAAATTCAACAGTACCGCAATCAGTCCGGTGCAAATCTTTAATAATAGTGACCCTGTCTTTTATCCTATCATAACAATCCTTAATATCCTCCATCTCTATATAAATAACCATAGAACCTCCGCTCTTTATGTCTTTAAACGGGGGAATTGACTTGCAGAGACTATTTCTTGACTGGAACATCAGTTCATTATCCTCACAGCTTACCATTGCCCAGTCAAAAGGACCTTTCTCAGGTTCTGATACCACCAGGTTGAAGCAACATAATATATCCTTATAAAAATCCACTGTCTTATTTACATCATCAACCATCATGTTTGCCGTAATTTTTTTTATCATTTTTTAACACCTCCTTTATTTTACTTATAGTTTACCGTCACTGTGCTCTTTTTCTTTTTAACCTTTCCGGAAGCACTATTATCAGCCAGTAAACAAGACCAACCATAATCGCTCCCCCTATAATATTACCAAAGGTTACAGGCAGAAGATTCCACAAAAGACCTTTAACATTCAGTCTTTCCAGAGAAGCTGACGGGTTTGTCTGATACATCACATTTAAAACAGCATCATTTTGCTTTAATATTATTCCCATGGGAATAAAGTACATATTGGCAATACTATGTTCAAACCCGGAAGCTACAAAGGCCGTTATCGGGAATATAATGGCAGCTACTTTACTGATAACTGAACGTGCACTGAAACACAGCCATACGGCAAGACAGACCAGCATGTTGCACATAATACCTCTTGAAAAAGCTTCAAGAAAAGTCAGATTGACCTTTTCGGCAGCTATTAATACCGCTTTAGCTCCCAGCATATAATTTCCCATCTTCCACTGGCTGGTAAGATACATAAGAAAAACTATAACAATAGAACCGGCAAAATTTCCCACGTAACACAAACCCCAGTTTTTTAATAATTGTTTATAGCTTACCACCTTTGATGCAAAACCCATCATAATCAGACAATTTCCGGTAAAAAGTTCTGCCCCGGCTACCAGTACCAGTATGAGCCCGGAGGAAAATGCAATTCCTCCAATCACTCTGGTAAGACCTATGCTCAGGCTGGAATCAAATACTACCAGGGTATAAAATTCTGCCCCGATTGATATAAAAATCCCTGCCAGTATCGCAAGCATAAGCAAACTCAGCAAACTGAGGTTTGCCTTTGACCTGCACGCTGCCTCTACTCTCTTTTCCATTTCAGCAGGAGAGTAATCATCAAAGCTCAATTTCTCCATTGCCATAATCCTCTTCCCTTTAACATATATTTTAATCTTTCAGCCGTGGGATTATTTCCAGTCCATAATCAGATGGTAATACACCCGTTGGGACATAAATTCATACATTCCATGCAGTTTGTGCAATACTTTAAAATAACCATATCCGGGTATAAAAGCGACTTTTTATTTTTTCTATATATTTATTCGCATTGCTTTTATTCTCTCTGTTCATGTACGTTATTTATTATTAGAAAACAATTATAATAAATAGAATAGCTAAATAATAATGATAATGATTATCATTATAATAATATTATCATAGCCTCTGGATTTTCTCAATATGGATTTGTTTTAATCGCTGCCTTTCATAACATCTCTATCCGCAGCAAATTAGCAGTAAAAAGAAAGCAGTCTTTGATTTGATTTTAATAAATCAATACTTTTATTCCAATCGGAAGCGTATCGTATAGCCATTTTGCATCCTCTAATTTCAGCCTTATGCATCCGTGGCTAGCAGGGCTTCCAAGCTTTTCAAATTCTTCTTCAATCATCTGCCCTTCAGCATCAAAAGGAACGCTATGAAATAAATACTCATTATAAAACCTGACCCAGTAATAGGCCCCCACTTTATATTTATCCGACCAGAAATAATAACCTTTCTGGGTTGTTTTAAACTCTCCTACAGGAGTGGGCTTCTCTTCCGTACCTCCGGAGCATATCATTTCTCTTATCGGGTTATCTTCATAAAATATAAATACCTTTTGCACCGAAAGGTCCACCTCAATTTTGAAATCATCACTGTTGCTGAAATCTACTTCAACATTATCATCCACGGTAGATGCAGCATTTTCTTCCTTCACATTATCACTCTCACTCATACCCACCTGATTCTCCTGTTCCTGCTGCCCGGGGTCATTATTATCTAAAGGTTCTTCTGGTTGTTCTTCAATAATCACTTCATCTTTTTTATAGTTTTCATCACCCCTGATATTCTCGGTATCCAGGTTATAAGATACCCCGGTATCGTCTTTACTGCTCTTATCAATATCTATATCATCTACCGTCAGATTATTTATATCCCCGGCATGCGCTATTACCAGTGGCCCTTTAATTTCTCCGGGGTTATTTTCGCACGATAGACATGATATATTTATAAAAGCAATAATTAAGAATACAGATATTAATACAACTACAATTTTAAAATTTTTTTTAAAGAAGTTAAGCAAATGCACACTCCAGATTATCTTTCTAAAATAATTAACTCCCGGAATAAATAATATACTGATAAAAGATTATATAATAATAAAACTCAAAACAAAATATCACCAGAATATTGAACCCGTAAATTGATACAAGAAAATCGCGTTATTTAATAAAACAGGGACGACCCTTTTTAAAAAAATGTTATAATATAACCCTGAAAAATAAAAATTTTACAGGATTTTTAAATAAATATGGCAAAAAATATTGTTAAGGCGAATGGCAAAACTGAAACTTATGATGAAGAAAAAATAACCTCTTCTCTTTTAAGGGCCGGTGCTTCTCCTGAATTAGCAGATAAAACTATTAAATTAATTGATAAAACAATAAAAAACAATATGAGCACCACCCAGATTTATAATAAAACTTTAGACCAGCTAAAAAAAATTCACCCCGGGATCGCAATCAGGTATTCTCTAAAAAAAGCCATTATGGATATGGGACCGGAAGGATTTGTTTTTGAAAAATACATAGCCAGGATTATGAGGGAATATGGTTTTACCGCAGAAGTAGGCCAGTTCATAAAAGGTTATTGCGTTGAGCACGAAGTTGATGTGGTAGCAAAAAAAGATGGTAAGATTCATCTTATTGAATGCAAATATCACAATTCACCAGGAACAAAATCCGACGTAAAAACCGCACTCTATGTAAACAGCAGATTTATAGATATAGAAAAAGCTTATATAAAAAACCACAATATGACCCATGACTCTATTGAAGCCATGCTGGTGACAAATACAAAATGCACCTCCGACGCAATACAGTACGCTCGCTGCGTGGGCCTAAAAATAATGGCATGGCAGTGCCCTGAAGTAGAAAACCTGCAGTATTTTATTGAAAAGAAAAGACTTTACCCTATAAATATTCTTCCATCGATTACAGTAAAGCAAAAAGATATACTTTTTGATTCCAATATTATTCTGGTAAAAGAGCTTCTAAATCTAAAAGCAGATGGCCTCTCAGAGCTTTTATCCATAAACTACCGGGGGGCAGAAAAAATCTTTAATGAAATAAAAACAATTATTTAAGTTAATATTTACACGGGATTGGTTCTATACATAAACTTATTATTTTAAAAAATCAGTTCTACTCCTGCCTATTAAACAAAAAACCCCCGGTTACGCTTAAAACCACGATTAAAAACACCAGTATTATAATATCCAGCCACAGGGGATATAACTGCAGGCTGGCATCATTCAGCAGTACAAATCTCATAGCATCAACACCGTATGAAAGAGGGTTAATTTTAGAAACGATATTCATCCACTTAACTGTCTGGTTTAAGGGGAAAAGGGCGCCGGAAAGAAAGAACATGGGCATAAGTAAAAAATTGGTAATTACCTGAAAAGCCTGCATGGATTTAATTACCGAAGCAAGTATAATACCCATGGTGGAAATGGTCATTGCCACCAGGAACATAATACCCAGTTCTTTAAAAAAAATTACGAAGGTGATCGGTATCCTGAGAAAAGGGGCAAATAGCAGTATTATTGAGCCCTGAATCATTGCTATGGTAGAACCTCCAAGCAACTTTCCCACCACAATTGAGGTCCTGGAAACAGGCGCCACCAGAATTTCTCTTAAGAACCCGAATTCTCTATCCCATACTATTGACATTGCACTGAAAAAAGAAGTAAAAAGTACAGTCATACCCACTATCCCCGGGAACATAAAATTCAAAAAATCTTCTCCGCCCCCTCCTCCAAATACACTGAAGGAGCTTGCGATTCCAGTTCCCAGTACAAATAAAAACAGTATGGGCTGCGCGAATGAACCAATTATCCTCGGTTTATCCCTGAAATATCTTTTTATATCCCTCAACCATAACGTATATACTCCTGTTAGTTCTTTCTTCAATGCCTCATTCTCCCTCTCATCCTCATCCTCATGTTATCAATGGAATTTGCATTCTCATCTCTTATTTCTCTTCCTGTAAGATCCAGGAACACATCGTTTAAAGTCGGTTTTCTTGCAGTTATGGATAAAATTTTGACCGGACTATCCTTAATAAGCTTTGGGATAAATCTGGAGCTATCTTTAACCTCAAATCTTATACTGTCTTCCTTCTCGCTGTGAGCTTCGGCTCCGATTATATTTTTTATGTATTCTTTTAATTTAATATTATCCTCGGAAACTAAGGTTATAATATCCCCGCCAATTTTATTTTTAAGATTTTCAGGAGTATCCAGGGCAATGATTTTACCCCTGTCTATTATGGCTATCCTGTCACATATCTCTGTTTCTTCCATATAATGGGAAGTTAGAAAGATAGTAATTTCTTTGCTCTTTTTTAGCTTGATTATATAATCCCATATTTTATTTCTGGTCTGCGGGTCAAGGCCCAGTGTTGGTTCATCCAGAAAAAGAACTTCCGGATAATGGAGAAGCCCCCGCGCGATTTCAAGTCTTCTTTTCATTCCTCCAGAGTAAGTCATTACCAGGCTATTTTTTCTACTGGTAAGATTTACCATCTCCAGCACTTCTTCCGCTCTCTTTTTAAGAACCCTGCGGGGGATGTTGTAAAGAAGACCATGAAAATGTAAGTTTTCCAGTGCAGTTAATCTATCATCAAGACTGGGGTCCTGAAATACCATACCTATACAACTTCTTATTTTATTCCTCTCTTTTGACACATCATGGCCACTCAGAGTAATTTTCCCCGATGTCTTTGACAGGAGCGTACATATCATATTTATGGTAGTTGTTTTTCCCGCGCCATTGGGTCCCAGGAATCCAAAAATTTCATTTTTCTTCACAGAAAAAGAAATATCGTCTACGGCCCTCAGCCCCCTGAATTCCTTTACCAGGTTCTCTACTTCTATAACATTGTTATTTTTGTTAATACCATTCAACTTAAACTATCTTTCTAATGCTATATCTGGAAGCCTTACCAAAAAATTTTTATAGATCCGATTTACTATATTAAGGAAATATAAATCAACAAACATAAAACCAGCTACCCATAATATAAAGTAAATATATCTTTAACAAACTCAATAAATTTTATTAGAAATAGAGATATTGTCAATGATTTAATACTCCTCGGTTATTTTTTTCTTAACACTTAACCATGGAAAGTTAAGATAATCTTATCAAATTTTATATACAGTAATTAATAATCTCTTAATCTCTATAATTATAAGGGACATAGGAGGGGCACACTTTTTCAGCACAGACTTCTTTAAACCTGCAAAAATGGGGGATCCTATCACCAATAAGAGGCACCGCCCATTTTATGAAATCATCGGTAACATCTATCCTATCTTCTGTTCTCCACTCCACTGGAAATTCTCTTTCTGAATTTGCCACATTTTCCAGCAGAACTTTATCATAAACTACCCGGTAAGGTTTCATAGACACCCTTAAAATGGTAGCCATATAACCACTCTCGCCTTTTAAAGCAATAGCAGCTGCATATTTCCCAACCTCATAAGCTTCCAACAAATCCACCTCCGATACATGGGTAATATCTCTTCTCTGCCTGGTTCCGGGCTTATCAAAGCTGGCATAACCTCTGGATAAAATTCTTGATTTTTTATCTTTCCTGTCCAGTCCGTTCAGGTAATTAGCCAGAATCTGCCCTACCGAGGTAGCAGAAGAACCATATTCAATATGCCCGAAGTTATCTTTTAAAACACCCAGATCACCAAGGTTTGCTCCTTCTCCCGTTATTACTATGCATCTGCCATAATCAGATAATTTTTCATTCACCTTTTCAGTTATATACTCTAAATTTTCACCGGCTTTAAATCTCTCCATATTTTCAGGTAAAATTATAATCAAGGGAATCTTCCGCTCAGGGTCAGCAAGCCTGGCAGAAGCAGGGATAAACCCTGTTTTTCTTCCCATAACAGTTATTATCAGAACAGATTCACTGGTACAAATTGCTTTATTCTCTTCGTTGGCTTCCAGAATATTTATGGCAGTATTCAGAGCAACGCTGCCATAGCCGGGATTATGATCGCAAATATCAAAAGTGCCATCATCTTTCAGCCCCCCACCCACATCATTATCTATGGTCTTTGGTATCCCAACAACTTTTATGTCAAAGTCCTCTTCCCCGGCAAGCTTATCTATTTTATTTGCAGTATCCATAGAATCACCGCCACCACAATAAAGAAAATAGCCAATATTGTGTTTCTTAAATACGGTGACAATCCTTTCGAGATCTTCTTTATTTGTTATCTTATATCTACAGCTTCCCAGAATGCCGGCCGAAGGAGTTTTTGAAAGAAGTGCAATTTGCTCTTTTTGCTGGCAGGATATATCAAGCAAGTTCTCTTCAAGAACTCCCAGTATTCCTCTTTTAGCCCCATAGATTTTATCTATTTTACCTGAGGAAAGAAGGGCATCTACCGCTCCTCTCACACTATTATTAATTACCGGAGTCGGTCCACCAGATTGAGCAATTACCGCATTTTTCATTATCTTTCCTTTCTTTTTTTAATTCATTTGATTAATAAAATAATTATCATAGCTTATCAGTAATTATAAATAATAAAGGATAAGAAAATAAAGAGCAGGATAATAAAAATATTGATATTAAAAATATTTTATTTAGGGAGAATTCAAATATATTTGACCGAATGCTGAAAGATTTAATTAGAAGTTATCTCTGCACCCTTCCAGAGGCGTCGCCACCCATTAATTTCTCCACTTCCGCAACCGAGACCCTATTAAAATCTCCTGGTATTGAGTGTTTCAGGCAGCTTGCCGCAACTGCAAACTCCAGTGCCTGCTGTTTTTTATCATAAGCATTCAAGCCGTATATCAACCCGGCCGCAAACGCGTCCCCACCACCCACTCTGTCCACTATATCGCTTATTTCATACTTACGGCTTAAATAAAAATTTTTCCTGTCATTCATGCATGCCGACCAGCCATTTATACTGGCGCTCGTGCTTTCCCTCAATGTTATGGCTACAGCCTTAAGGTTGGGGTATATCTTTAATACTTTAGTACTCAATCTTTCATATTTGTTTACATCAAGAACCCCGCTTTCTACATCTACATCAACTTTGATACCCAGAGATTTCTGACAGTCTTCCTCATTGGCAATTCCATAATCCACATACTTTACCAGTTCGGGCATTACTTCAGTAGCTGCTTTCCCATATTTCCAGAGTTTACCCCTGTAATTAAAGTCACATGATATAGTTATCCCTTTTTCTTTTGCTTTTTTTACCGCCTCAAGAGAAAGATTCATAGCAGTTTCGGATATAGCAGGAGTTATGCCTGTAATATGAAACCATTCCGCACCACTAAGAACATTATCCCAGTCTATATCACCGGGTTTTGCTATCGATATCGCCGAATAGCTTCTATCATAAACCACAACCGAGGGGCGCTGGTTTGCCCCACTTTCCATATAGTAAGTGCCCATTCTCCCACTGTTACGAATTATTAAAGAGGTATCAACTCCCCATCTTCTTAACTCACCTTCGCAGGAATTCCCAATCATATTATCCGGCAGTGCCGTACAAAACCCGACATTGAATCCAAAGTTCGCCAGGGAAATGGCTACATTTGCTTCACCGCCGCCAAAAGTCGCTTCCAGCAGAGGTGACTGGAAAAGCCTCTCATATGAGGGCGATTTTAACCTCAGCATTACTTCTCCAAAGGTTATAATTCTTTTATTTTTCATTTACTTCCCTTCTATTTCTGTAAAAGATGTACGGCAAAACCACCTATCTCTTCCTCGAGATACACGGCAAGCGGCCTCTCTTCAGTTCCTTTCCTCGTGCTCCAGTCAATTTTATGACCTCGTTTTTCAAGATAATATGCTGCTCTTGAAATATTGTTTGTTTTAATCGCAATATGGCCCATATCCCCCGGCCCTTTAGATTTATTTACTTCTATTCCCTTTCCAGAAAAAACAGATGAATTCCCCTCTTTTATAGAAAACCCGAAAACGTCTGAAAACATTTTAGCAACAGCCAGGGATTTCTCCTCACTCTCAGTGTTTATTCCGACATGTGCGAGTTCAAATCCAAGCAATATATTAATGGATTCCTTTACAATGCCGGTAATTTTATCAAAATTTTTATTATTAATATCAGAAGCCGAGCATAGCCAGCTCCCTCCTACAGAATGAATATAGGGTTTATCCGCAAAATCTGACAGGTTTTTAAGACTCACCCCGCCGGTTGGCATAAACTGAACCATCCGGTATGGGCCATAAAGAGCTTCACATCCCTTTATACCGCCAAATATGCCTCCTGGAAAAAACTTCAGTACCGTAAGGTTATACTTTAAAGCCTGCGCCACCTCCGTAGGGGTAACGACACCCGGAGTCACCTCTATATCTCTTTTCTGGCACCACTCAATAATATCAGGGTCCAATCCCGGTGATACAATAAATTTTGCCCCCGCGCTTACAGATTCTTTAGCTTTTTCTATTGAAAGGACGGTACCGGCACCTACCAGCATATCCGGAAAAGCTTCTCTGACCTTTTTTATTGATTTTATGCCTTCTTCAGTACGCATGGTGATTTCCATTGCATTAAGGCCACCATCTCTTAATGCTTTTGCCGCAGGTACCGCCAGCTCCGAATCATCTATAACCACAACCGGAACCAGCCCAATGTTACCTATCTCTTTCAGAATGTCGCCCATTAATCCTCCTAAAATTTATAAACTCAATACTAAGACTGTTTAAAATAAAACCTGAATTTTATGGCATCGTTTATCCGATATCACCATAACTTTTTCATCTCATCTTTTCTTTTCGCTGCTATTCTTCAATTTTTATAAATGGAAAACCCTATATTCTAATTTTAAAATCCTTATCTATAATTTATTTAACCATTTAACCGGGCAATTACCTTGCCAGCCAGCCACCATCCACAGCAATTGTGTATCCATTTATATAATTTGATGCTTCGGATGAAAGAAATACCGCTATTCCTGCTAAATCTTCAGGTAATCCCCATCTTCCGGCTGGAATCCTATCAAGTATGGCTTTATTCCTCTCTTTATCCTCTCTTAATGCCTTTGTATTATTGGTAACCATATATCCTGGTGCGATTGCATTAACATTTATATTATATTTTGCCCATTCATTTGCCAGAGCTCTGGTTATTCCCATAACAGCACTCTTACTTGCTGTATATGAAGGAACTCTTATTCCACCCTGGAATGACAGCATGGAAGCAACACTGATTATTTTGCCTCCAGTCTTTTGTTTGACAAACTGTCTGGCAACGGCCTGTGAGAAAAAGAATACCGTCTTTGCGTTTATACTTAAAACATCATCCCAGTCTTTCTCGGTGAAATTTATGGCATCTTCCCTTCTTATAATCCCGGCATTATTTATCAAAATATCTACTTTGCCGTATTCTTCTACCGTCTGCTTCATTATGTCCTCAATCGGTTCTATGGTTGACAGATCTGCTTTTACCTCCAGGAACTTTCTTCCCAGCGATTCAACTTCTTTTTTAGTTCCCTCTGCACCTGAATTAGTTACCCCTGCTATATCAGCACCTGCATCTGCCAGACCAAGTATCATGCCCCTGCCAAGACCGGTGCTGCTTCCCGTCACTATGGCGACTTTTCCTTTTAGATTGAATTTATCCAGAATCATAAATATTCATCCTTCCTTATTTACAAAAATTACTTCATATCTTTGAGTTCAACAGCATCCATATCGGTGAATGTCTGATTTTCTCCTACCATGCCCCATATAAACGAATACGCGCTTGTTCCGCATCCAGAATGAATAGACCAGCTTGGAGATATCACTGCCTGCTCACTTTTCAAAATAATATGCCTTGTTTCATCCGGTTCCCCCATGTAATGAAATACCCTGGCATCTTCGGGCAAATCAAAGTATGCGTATACTTCCATTCTCCTTACGTGTGTGTGACAGGGCATGGTGTTCCAGACATTTCCGGGTGCCATTTGCGTCAGCCCCATACATAGCTGACAGCTCTCAACTACGCCCGGCTGAATGTACTGATTTATTACCCTTTTGTTGCTGTTCTCATCGCTTCCCATGGGAACCTTATTGGCCTTGCTGATATCTATATGAACTGTTTTAAGATCTTTATGCGCCGGGGCGCTTAATGCGTAAAACCTTGCCGGTTTGCCGGGATCGCCGCTTTCAAATACTACTTCTTTTGTTCCCCTGCTTACATAAAGTCCATCCCTGGGATTCATCTCATATTTTTTGCCATCAACAGTAATGCTACCTTTCTGTCCCATGTTAATTACTCCCAGTTCTCTTCTTTCCAGAAAGTAATCTGTTCCAAGATTATGCATAATATCCAGATTCTGACCCAGCTCAATTGGTTTCCCGGTCGGCACAATTCCCATCACTATTATTCTATCAATATGGCTGTAAACTCTTTTGATCTCTCCTTCTACAAATAAGTCTTCTATTAAAAATTCCTCCCTCAGCCTCTCCGTAGTGTAATGTTTTGCATCTTTTGAATTTGATGGTTCTCTTATTTCCATTTTTTCCTCCTATCCATTTTTTGCTAATTATTCCATTATACTATCCTGCTTCTGCAGGTTACTTAAAACCTGCATTTGCGCAGAAAAAATATTAAAAATTATAATAATTTTGATTTAAATCAACATCTGCTACAGAATCCTCCCATAATTCATTTACCTTCACCGATACATAAATATCCGTGCAGATATATCAATTTAAATTACTTAAAAATTAAACCCGGTAACCACAGCGAAAGTGCCGGGATGAAAGTTACCAGCAGTAAAATTATGAAATTACATGCTATATAGGGCAGAGCTCCCTTAAATATATCCGTAATATCCATTTTAGATATCTTTGCAGCTGCATTCAAACACATCCCAACCGGCGGTGTAACCAGGCCAATTGCAACTCCTACTATCATTATAGCACCAAATTGAAGTGCATTTACCCCGAGCCCTTCCATTACAGGCAATAATATTGGCACTACGAGCAATAATGCAGGTGTAACATCAATAAATGTTCCAACAATCAGGATAATAATATCCAGCATTAATAAAATCCAGATTCTATGAACCTGCAATCCCAGGAAAAATTCTGCAATCATCTGCGGTACCTGTTCTACTGCCAGTATCCAGGAAAAAATCATGGAAAATCCAATAATAATCATAATGCTGCTTGACGATAGAAAAGCTCTCTTTACTGCATTTAAAAGCGCTCCCCCTTTTAATTCCCTGTACACTAAAAATCCCAGTAATGCTGCATATAAAACAGCAATTCCTGCAACCTCAGTCGGTGTAGCAATACCAAATGATATTGCTAAAATAATAATAAGAGGCATAATCACTGCAAGCGAGCCATCCCTCATGGTAAGGGCAAAATGCTTTCTATTAAACCTTACTAATTCCGGATGGTAATGATTCTTTTTCGAGATAATGTAGACCAGTGTAGTCTGTGTCACGCCAATCAATATTCCCGGTATTGCTCCTGCCAGAAACAGAGCTCCTACCGATTCACCCGATATCATCGCATACATAAGCATTGGTATACTGGGCGGTATAATCATTCCCACTGTGGATGAGGCCACTGTAATACCAACTGCTACTGGTTTCGGGTATCCCTTTTCAACCATCTGGGGAATAAGCACCGAACCAATTGCTGAAGTGTCGGCAACTGATGAGCCGGAGATGCCGCCAAAAATCATACTTGCAATTACATTAACTTCACCAAGCCCGCCTCTAATCGGCCTTACCACATAACCACAAAAATTTATAATTCTTTTTGTTACACCGCCATGGTTCATCAGTTCCCCTGCCAGTATGAATAAGGGCAGCGCAATCATTACAAAACTATTTGAACCTGCCCATACACGCTGGGGAACCATTGAAATATAGCCTGGATTATAGACCACAAAATATAATAAACTTGATGCACCTATAGAAAAGGCAATCGGAACCCCTATAGCAACAAGTAAAAAAAATGTTCCTACTAATAGTCCAACCGACATTTAGCTATTCTCCTCCTAAATATTTTAAATACAATCAAGATTCCCTGATTTTCTTTTTAAAATTAACAAACTTTAATACAATTTCCCTTAATTCATATATGGCAACCATTACAAAAGAGATTGTAAGCATATAATAAACAGTAGAATAATGTATTTTAAGCCCTGAGCTTATTTTCGCGCCCACTTTTTCAATCCAGCCCAGGCTTAGATATGCTGCTACTATCACAGTAATTAATGTGATTATACTTATTGCCACATCAAAGAATATTTTAACTTTTGGCGGTAACTTATCTACCAATATTGATACTTTAATATGCTCATCCCATTTTACTCCCAGAATTATGCCAAAATAAGTCGTTGCGATAAATATAAAAACAATTAGCTCTTCAGTCCAGTTAAATGAAATGTTAAAAAGATATCTTAGAAATACCGATAATATAACTAAAACAACCAGTCCGCTCATGAGCCCTGTATCCAGATAAAATAAGCCTTTATCCAGAACAATAAATAACCCATTAATTATTTTTTTTATTATTTTCACTATTTCTCTCCCTGGAATGCTATTTGCTATATAAGAAAGAGAAAAGTGACTGAGCACTTTCTCTTTCTTATATAGAGTACATACTTATGTTACTTTATTTTACTATTCAATAGAGCTCCTTACTTTATCAAGCAGCTCCTGGGTAAACCAGCCTTCGCTAATAAAGTAGTCATATACAGGTGCACACTTTTCAATAAATGCCTGCCTGTTTTCATCTGTAAGATACGTGATTTCCATGTTTTCTTCCATTACAGGCACTACAGCTTCAGCTCTTTCAGTCATCAATATATCGTTGTGCTTCATTGATTCTTTTGCTGCATCGGTAACAATCTCCTGGAGATAGGGTTCCAATGACTGGTACCAGTCATTACTTACAAACATTGGATCCGGATGTATCTGGTAATTGGACATTGTCATATACTTCTGTACTTCGTAGAATTTTTTATCATCAATATTAACCAGCGGGTTCTCCTGTCCATCTGCAACACCGGTCTTTAATGCCATATACAGTTCAGCATAAGGAATGGAAACCGGGTTTGCTTCAAGTGCCTCCATAATCTTTATAATGCTTTCTATTGGAGGAGTTCTCATTTTGAGTCCCACAATATCTTCAGGAGTTTCAATCGACTTTACATTATTGGTCCACTGCCTCAGCCCTCCTGCATCTCCTGTTGCAGGAATATAAATACCTACATCCAGGGCAGCTGCAGCAATTTCATCTCCGATAGGGCCACTTGCAATTGCTGTAAATTCAGCGGGTTCATTGAACAGAAATGGCATCATATAAACTGACAATTCAGTTGCAACTTCATCAAAGCTTCCGCCTCTGGTTGCCTGCAATGTTCCCATTTGAACCTGCTCCAGCATCTCAGCTTCAGTTCCAAGCTGGCCTGCCGGATATAATTCTACCACTATGGCACCTTCTGAATTTTTCTCTACCAGCTGTTCAAAAACCAGCAAAGACATGTGTCTGGGCGCACTGGTTGAATGTGAATGGCCAACCTTCATTGTGTATGTCCCGGCTGCTACTTTTTCTACTTCTTCTTCAACTTCCTCTACTACTTCTTCTACTTCTTCGGCTGCTTCCTCTACTGCTTCTACTACTTCTTCTGCTGCTTCTTCAACCGCTTCTTCTGCTTCTTTGCATCCTACAAACGAGAAAGTCGCAACTATTGATATACTTAACACTAACACTACTATCCATAATAATGGTCTTTTCATTTTTTAATCCTTTCATTGAAAACTATTAATCTTAAAAATCATTAACTTATAAGTGTTACACCACCCCCTCCTCATGCTTTACTTTTGGAATTATCTCTGTTAAATTGCTTTTGAGATTTGTTTGTGCTATAGCTCTAATATAATCTATAAATAATTTAAGGTTATATGGTTATATTAGTCTTCATAAACAAATCTCTCTTTTTGCTTCATTGGCATCACCTCACTTAAAATTACTTTTCATTTTTTTTCAGTCTTTCTACAGTTATTTGGATCTTTTCAATCTTCCATGTGATAAGTTACTTTTCAATAAATCCTAATTCTTTAGAAATGATATTTGCCTTATCTATTAGAATATCCTTAAAAACAACTAATTTTGACAGGTCCATCCTTGTTCTTATGGCAGATATACTCACGGCATATTTAACTTTCCTGCTGTAATCTCTAATTGGAGCGGCAATACAACAAATACTTTCCTCATTTTCCGAGTTATCAATACCAAACCCTCTATCTCTTACATCTTTTAAGTTTTTGATAAACTCTTCCCTGTCAGTAATTGTATTTTTTGTACGCGGAATAAAATCTAACTCCCTGACTATCCTTTCTACAACTTCATTCTTTTGAAAAGCTAAAATTACTTTACCTGCTGCGGTACAATGAATAGGAGCAATATTACCGATTCTTGAATACATCCTGATAGGTTTACTGCTTTCAATTTTATCAATATATACTACCCTGTCACCCTCAAAAGTAGTCAGATGTATGGTTTCGTTAGTGTATTCCTCAAGTTCAATTAAATAGGGATGTGCGATATTTCTTACATCAATGGATTCAATTATTCCTGTAGCAATATTTAAGAACTTTAATCCGAGGCTATACTTTTTACTTACCGGATTCATCTTAATATAATTATATTTTAACAATGTTTTTAAAAACCTGTGTATGGTGCTTTTGTCTATCTCTAATCTATCAGCTATATCCTTGAGCCTTAGCTCACCACTTTTTTCTAATAATTCTACTATTTTGAAAAATCTTAAAAGTGTTTCAACCATAAGAAAATTTCATATAATAATATTAAGTTTCATTATTTCAAACCACAAAATAGCAAAACTTTTTATCTTTGTCAAGCATTGATTAAGCCTGCGTCATTTAATTTAGAAATTAAACTCAAAAAAGTCTTCCTAAAAAATTCTAAAAAAATTAGAATAAAGTACTGATTAGAATTTAACACGGGAGAGAAAATATGTCTTTTAATCCAGATATTGATACTTATATTCCGGGGAAGATAATATGTGTGGGAATGAACTACAGATCACACATAAAAGAACAGGATGGTCGTTTCCCTGGAAAACCGGTTCTTTTCTCAAAAGCTCCAAGCTGCATTATAAAAAATAAAGAGAATATAATATACCCTGCAGAAGTAAGACAACTTGATTATGAAGTTGAGCTGGCGGTAGTAGTAGGAGAAAAAATAAAAAATGTTACCAGAGGTAAAGTATATGAACATATTTACGGTTACACCATAATGAACGACATTACAGCAAGAGATATACAGAAAAATGAATCCCAGTGGTATCGCGCAAAAAGTTTTGATACTTTTGGACCGATAGGACCTGTTATTGTAAAAAAAGATAGAATAACATCCCCCTGTAACCTTAATTTAAGATCTTACGTAAATGGTGAACTCAGGCAAAATGGGAATACACTGGATATGATATTCGGGGTATATGAGTTGATATCTTATATCTCCCGTTCCATTACCCTTGAAGCGGGAGATCTCATATCAACAGGAACACCATCCGGGGTGGGGATATTCATGAAAGAGAAAAAATTGCTAAAACCAGGCGACACTGTAACCTGTGAGATTGATAAAATAGGAATACTGGAAAATAAAATTATAAAAGAAACAGACTGAACAACCAAAAGATATTCTATTCTTATAAGTATAATATAAAGATTTTTCAGGTAAAAAAATGAATGATATTTTCCAAATTTTTTTTGGGTCCATGGTAGTGGCCTTCTCAGGCGCACTGGTTCCCGGGCCGATGCTTACTCTGGTTATAAGCAGCGTGGCTAAAAAAGGGTTCTGGATCTCTTTTTTCATTGTTCTGGGTCACGCCTTACTTGAATTAATTGTAGTGATATTCTTTTTCCTGGGAATATTAAAATTTCTGGATAATCCCCTTATTACTAAAATAATCAGTATCCTGGGCGGAACTTTCCTTTTATACATGGGGATTGATATTATTGTCTCGATTTTTAAGAAGAAATTTACACTGGATTTTAAATCAGCATTAAAAAAGAAAACTATCACCGGTAAGTCAGGCGGCACTGCTATACTTAAAGGTGTTATTATAAGTCTTGTGAACCCTTACTGGTTCATATGGTGGTTAAGTATAGGAGCAGCATTTCTCTTAAAGAGCGTTGAATTTAACCTAACGGGTATTTCTTTCTTTTATATTGGGCACATCAGCGCAGACTTTATCTGGTATCTATCTATTGGATTTCTGATAAGCAGCGGGCGCAGGTTTTTTAACCAGAAAATATATAACTCCATTCTTATTGCCTGCAGCATATTTTTATTCTACCTCGGGATAAAATTTATAGTAGAAGCAATGATCTGATATATTTTATAAAAAGATTTAAAGATTAAAACCGGCGTAAATTTGAAAAAAGTAAAAATCTCCCGGTAGAATTCATATTTTATACAGAATTAGTTTCTTTATTCCTGGTGGACCCTGTAAACATTATAAAGTAAAAAATTATAACTATAATAAGATTAACAGGTATCTGAAAAATCCAGTGAACATATATATTCCCAAAGGTGGTAAGATACCCCTGGGTCAGATAATGCAGGGGAATGAATATTACAGGCAACCAGGCTAAAGATAATAATAAAATCAAAAGAGGCTCGAGCCTGCTCTCCAGCAGCAGCCATGAAACACCTTTATATTTTAGGATTACCACCCAGGAAGTAAAAACTATAATGGAAAATACAGCACCAACAGGTACCTGAATTGATAGCTGATTATAATCCCTAAAAAAATGATAAACTCCGAAACCAAAAAGGATAGAGATTATATTTACCATTGAAAGAATAAAACTATGCAGAATGACTCTAAAAACTTTCATATATCCTAAGCTTATTTTTATTTAAATATAACTGTTAATATTGTATTATACCCGAAAAAAATACCAATCACCAATTAATAAATTGATGAACTTATATAATACCTGAAAAATCCTATTATAGAATTTTTAATGATTCTAATTTAACCCCGGGTAAAAAATATTTAATTCTTTTCATATTTAATAATTTATTTTATTCTATTATAATCATTGTTGATCATAATAAATTCAATTTAATATAATCTATGTATTTAAAATTGGTTATAGAAGTACTGGGCGGATTAGCACTTTTTATTTTCGGAATAAACAGACTCAGTAGCAGCCTTCAGAAAGTAACCTCCAATAAATTAAAAACAGTCGTAAATACCCTTACAAAAAAATCCTGGTCAACTGTTCTGGTGGGGATTTTTACCACCATGCTCATACAGAGCAGCAGCGCCACATCCGTAATGACCGTCGGTTTTGTAAACGCCGGCCTGATAACCTTAAGACAGGCAATAGGGATAATAATGGGTGCCAATATTGGCACTACAGTGACTGCCCAGATAGTCTCTTTCAATATAGATATGCTTTCCTATCCTTTAATCATAATAGGTTTTCTTACCTACTTTTTAAGCAAAAGACGGAGGAATAAGAATATTGGAATGACTATACTCGGACTTGGACTTTTGTTCCTTGGCATGACTGTAATGAAAAATGCGCTTGAACCTCTGAGAGAAAATGATACTTTTAAAAACTTTCTTTTAATTTTTAGCAGGAATCCTTTCCTGGGGATTTTAGCGGGACTTGGTCTGACCACACTGCTACAGAGCAGCTCTGCCACTATTGGTCTCCTTATAGCTCTCGCTGCCCAGGGGCTCATACCCATTGAAGCGGCCATTCCGGTACTTATCGGAGATAACATAGGAACCTGTTCGACAGCGCTGATATCCAGCATCGGGACAACGGTTACCGCCAGAAGAACAGCTTTTTCCCATCTTATGTTTAATATATTCGGTACCGTAATTTTTATCATCCTACTGTATGGATTTAGGCTTGAACCTTTCATTGTGAACCTGACCGGAAAAAGTGTCGCCCATCAGATTGCTAATATTCACACCGCTTTTAATGTAATTACTACCATAATCCTCTTCCCCCTGATTGGCTTCTTTGAAAAAACAGTTTTAAAGCTTATTCCCGGCAAGGATATAACCATACACAAGAATGCCTTATATCTGGATAATAGATTAATAAACACTCCCTCACTTTCACTGGAACAGACAAAGAAGGAGCTCCTGAGAATTACAGAAATAGCCCGGGATATGATAAACCTTTCATTTGAAAGACTATACAAAAAGGATACCCTGATTGAAAAAAAAGTACTTGATAGAGAGGCAGCCGTAGACAGTATTACAGAAGATATAATAAGATATCTTACCAGGGTATCACAGAAATCCCTTGGACTGAGACTTTCCAACAAATTAACCAACCTGCTTCACATCGCTTACGATGCAGAAAGGGCCGGGGACCACGCCGAAAGCATACTTTACCTCATACTGGTAAAAGAAGAAAATAGGATGACCTTTAGTAAAATTGCTGTTGAAGAACTGGAACTGACACATGATAAAATCAATCATATTTTTGATTCCCTGATGTCTGGTATGAAAGACAGTGATTTAACCAGGCTCAAGCAGTGCGAAAAAATTGAATCAGATATAGACCTGCTGGTCAAAGAAATCAGGACCAGCCATTTAAAAAGACTTCAGAATGGTAACTGTCTCCCCCTTTCAGGAGTTGTCTTTGCAGATATTATTCTACACCTTGAAAGAATAGGAGATTTGCTTTATGGTATTTCAAGAAATTTATTAAACATTGAAGAGTACAATATAGCCAACAAATCCGCTAAACCTTTATGAGAAAAGCATTTTATAATAATATAAACAAAATTTCAAAAAATGTGATATCAATGGCTAACCTTGCCAGGGATTCACTATCTAATGCCGTGAATGCACTAATTAACGCAGATCCAACTTTAGCCCAGAAAGTAATAGATGCAGACAACAAGATAGACGATTATGAAATTTCTATTGAAGAAAAATGTGTCATACTGCAGGCAGAATACCAGCCTTTTGCAAAAGATTTAAGATATATTCACTCCGTCAACAACATAATAATCCACCTGGAGCGGATTGGCGACCTTTCTGTAAATATTGCCAAAATAGCTAAAAGCCTGTCCAAATTGAGTATACAATATTTAGATAGCGACATGAAAAATCTGCTACTGGAAATGCTTGAACTGGCAAAGACGATTCTTAATAAAGCCACTCTTGCTTTTGATAAAAGCGATTTCAATCTTGCCTCCAATATTGATAGGATAGATGACGATATAGATAAAATACAAAAAACGATTATCCAAAAATTGTATTCCTCTAAATTCAATAAAAAAGAAAATATAAAAATTATTGCGGATATCTCCCTGGTAGCAAGGTATCTTGAAAGAGTCGGGGACCATTCAGTCAGTATCGCCGAGCGGGTGCAGTACTATCTGAGGGGTGATTACAGAGTTTTCCACAGCGACACTTAAAAGCATTCGTCATCTCTCATATTGCATAACTCGCTCTCATGTTCAATTTCTATAGTAGAATGTTTGATATTTATTGATTCTATAATCTCTTTTGCTTTTCTTTTTATTTCTTTAATTTCACCAATGGTTGTATTATCCTTTACAACTATATGAGCGGTCAGCACATTATTTAAACTATCCATTGACCAGACATGTATATGATGTAGATTTACAACATTTTCTATCTTTAAAAGTTTTTCCTCAATCTCACCTATGCTTATTCCTTCCGGCACTGCCTGTAAGAAAATAGGAAATGTTTTTTTAAGATTAATAATTACTTTATATGAAATATAAACTATAAATAATATTGATAGTATGGGGTCCAGTAAAGGAATATACTTAAAAATCATTACGATACTCATAATCAAAACTGCCAGCCACCCGAGAACATCCTCAAAAAGGTGCAGGGCTATAATTTTTTCGTTTAATGATTTCCCCTTATTTACCCTGAATGCAGCGATCCCATTTACAACGATTCCTCCTGCCGCAAGCAATAACATTCCCCTTGCATTTACATGCTCGGGATTAAATAGCCTCGGTACCGCTTCAGATAATATGTAGACTGAACCTGCCATCAATATTAAGCCATTAATCAATGCCGCCAGCAGGGAATACCTTCCGTACCCGAATGAATATCTCCAATCCTTTTTCTTTCTTGAATACTTTTCCAGGCCCCAGGACAATCCAAGAGAAAAGCTGTCTCCTAAATCGTGCAGAGCATCTGAGATGATGGCTATGCTATTTGTCCACAATCCGCCAATTATTTCAATGATAACAAACCCGAGGTTAAGGAAAAAAGCAAGCCTGATGTTTGAAACACTATCCCTTTTATTACTGGAAAGATTTTTCATATCAACTTTAAATCATATAGCATAAATGGTTATCAATAAATAGAATAGCTTATTATTATTCAGAATACTATCTACTGTTTAATTTTACCTCCAGAATTTATTAGAGCTCCTTTTAATCAACCCATTTTTACTCTTTCAGATTTATATACCTTCTTTAAATATTTTAGTAAAAGTTTTTATTTTTAATAGAAAAATTTCTTTAATATCAGCTCTTCATAAAGTATAATCTTACATAAAATACCTTACCAAATAAATAAAAGAAGGATGCAATGAAACAAAAAGCAAATAAATACGGGCCATTTTTAGTCGCATTAAGCCTTGTAACAATATTAATTGGTGTAATTTCTCTTTCAGGATGGGCAATCCAGGAACCCGGTGCACTCCGGAAAACAGATTACCAGCCTTTGCTGGGAACAGGCACAAGCCCCGTCGCTGTAATGGTTGAAAACAGCTTTGCCGCCAGACCACAGTCAGGATTGATTCTTGCCGATGTGGTGTTTGAGGTAGTAGATGAGTACGGCATCACAAGGTTTGTTGCAATCTTCAATTCAAATGATGCTCCAGTGGTCGGGCCGGTAAGAAGCGCCAGGCCATATTATGCAGAAATTGCAAGAGGATTCAATCCTGTATATGCTTTTTTTGGAACTTATCCGGAATGCTATAAAGTAATAGAAAATTTGGGAATTTATGCTATGAGCGCAATGTCAGACAGCTCAGGGGGCAGCTCCATTACCGGGCTGGCCCCTTACTGGAGAGACTGGAACAGAAGCTCCATCCAGGAACATACCGCCTTTATGTCAGTAGCAAAACTAAGGGAAAAAGCCAGCCAGGTGGGTTACCCTGTTGAAAGTAATGGAATACCATTTTCTTATAAGGCTGAAGCTCCTGTATCAGCCAGGGGTAGCGTCTCAAATATACATGTTGATTTTTCCACCCATGCATACTCACCAAAGGGTTTTGATTTAAATTATATTTATAATAAAAGCGGAAATTATTATCTGAGGTATATGGGAGGCAGCGCTCACAGGGATTACGATACAGGCAAACAGATCACTGCGAAGAATGTCATAGTAATGGTTTCTGATATTGAGGGACCCCTCGACAGATACGGCCATATGAATGTAAGAACTACGGGCACCGGGACCGCTTATGTTTTCCTTGACGGTAGAGCTATTTACGGTACCTGGCAGCGCGGCAGTGTTTACGAACCTTTTATTTTTAAAGACAGCAACGGGAGCACGGTCTCACTTAATGGAGGTTCAACCTGGATAGCAATAGTACAGGGTACAGAAAAAGTAAGTTTTCAGTAATTTTTATTTTTTAAAGAAGCCTCTTTTCTCCCTCAATCTTTTTGATGTCGGTTATATCCTGGGAAACTTCCAGGCAGCCTGAGTATTCACCCCGGCTATCATAAATTGGAAAATATCTTATGTGAACCATACGGCCTTTTAGATTAATCCAGAATTCAGCCACTTCCCTTTTCCCGGCTCTGAATTCATCAAGAATCTGCTGTACCTTGTCTATACTTTTTTTTGGATGGCAGTTTTGCACCTTCAGACCTATTACCGACGGAGACCGTTTAAATATCCTGCTTTCTAATTTATTAAAATATCTTACATCATCATCCTTCCCGACAAAGGTTATATCAACAGGCAGCATATCAAATATTAGCTGAACTTCTTCCCTGCTCAGTCTACCGGTTCTGAACTCCATAAACTCATCTTTAATTTCAGGCATTTCTCACCTCTTATTATTTTTTACATTGATTTTATTCTAGCATAATGTTATTTCTAATTTATACAGAAAATAATATATTTCACTTTATGCATCCTACCATGCTTTTCTTAATTACATCAATCTTCTACCCTCCGCTGTGCAGCGTAAACACCCGGTCACTATGCTATTGATTGCTTATAAATTTTAAATTCAAATAAATTTTAATAAAAAAATTAGATATTTATTACATAATTTTTGATATATATGTATATATAATTATATATAAACTATTTGTTTAAATTAATTAATATAATTATTGACATTTACTTTTATATGGTTTAAATTTATTAAAAATATATTATTAGAAGCGATGAAGTTTTCCTTGAATTTGGACGCTTGAGGGAAATGGAGCAAATAGCGTAACCGGCTAATTGAGCCGGTTTTTTTTATTGATAATTTTATTAATATGTAGCCAGAATGAAGCCATGAATTAAAAACATTTTAAAAAGGATTTTTCTAAATAATGTTGCATAACATAAATTTTCTTGTTCCGTTAACTGCAATAGTCCTGATAGCCTTTCTCGGAACTTTTTGTATCTGGATAAATAAAAAAGGCATTCAGGACATTATCGGGACCTGGATAATGATTCTCTCAATAATCTGGATGACAGCTTATATACTTGAACAGAGTACCTCAATCAATTATCTAAAAGTACTTTCTGATAAGATTCAATATGGCAGTTCTATTCTGCTACCGCTGGGCTTGTTCCTATTAGCAGCCAGATATGTCAACTTTAATAAGATTTTCAAATTAAGATACCTTATCCCCATTAGTATTATCCCCGCTGTCACTATATTTTTAGCACTGACCAATGAGCTGCATAAATTAGTCTGGATAGACGCGAAGATGGTCTTATTTGATTCATTTAGTTTAATTGTTAAACAATATAACATATTACATTTTATATCTATTATCTACAGCGGACTGCTTATTTTAACCGGGATAATTGTTGTCCTGGTAAATACAATAAAGCTATTTCCAAAACCTGATGGCCAGAATCGCTGGAAAAAGTTTTTCTTAATACCTTATATATCAATCCCCTGGCTAATTACTATAATAAAATTTGCGGGTTTTAACCCTTTCCCTTATATAGATGAAACTCCCATAATAATCTCTATCTGTACCATTTCTATCATTTTCTTTCTTAATAAGACCAGCATAAAGGAAATTATGCCCGTAGCATTTGAAACCATCTTTGAGAACATGGATGACGGGGTGATACTTACAGATGGAAAAGGTAGTATTCTAAAATTAAATTCTGCTTCCCAGAAAATATTCCAGACCTCTATAAACAAAGTAGCCGGTAAACCTCTTGATTATTTAATGTCTGATATGAACGATAAACCTGACGATCTCCTGGAAAATAAAGATTTAAAAATAGGTAATAACGGAAGCACGTGTTTTTTTAATACCAGACAAACAGACATAAAAACTAACAGTGGCAAATCCCTGGGCAAGGTAATCGTATTAAGGGATATAACTGAAATAAGAAAAGCGGAAGAGGATATAAAATATTTAAGCTTTTATGATAAATTAACCGGTGTTTACAATAGAGCTTTTTTTGATATTGAGTTAAAAAGACTAAACGCCCGGAGACAGATGCCTTTAAGTCTTGTGCTCGGTGATTTAAATGGACTAAAGCTAATAAATGACACTTTTGGCCATATATATGGAGATAAACTTATTAAAAAAGTTGCAAATATATTAAAAGCATGCTTTAGAGAGGAAGACATTGTGGTCAGGTGGGGAGGAGACGAATTTAGTATCTTGCTACCCAAAACTTCATATTCCACCACCATGCAAATAGTAAACAGGGTTCATAAAAAATGCCGCGAGCACAGCACAGAAACCATGCATATAAGTATATCTACAGGAATCATTACTACGGAAAAACCCTATAATAATACTGATAAGTTATTAATTGAAGCAGAGGACAGGATGTACAAACATAAGCTCGTAGAGAATCAGAGTGTGCGGAATTCAATTATATCTTCATTGAGCAAAGCTCTTGAAGAAAGGGATTATGAAACCGAGGAGCACACACAAAGAATAGAAAAGTACAGCCTGCTTTTCGGTGATATCCTCAATCTCCCCGGTACCGAACTTGATAAATTAAGTCTGTTATCCACTCTACATGATATTGGAAAGATTGGTATTCCTGATAGTATTATCCTTAAACCCGGCAAACTTAACAAAAAGGAATGGGGAATCATGAGAAAACACTCTGAAATTGGTTACAGGATAGCAATGTCATCTCCTGACCTGGTACACATAGCAAAATCCATTTTGCACCATCATGAAAGATGGGATGGAAAAGGCTATCCCCGGGGCCTGGCCGGTAAAAAAATACCCATGGAGTCAAGGATAATATCAATCGTTGATGCTTATGATGCTATGACAAGCGATAGACCTTACAGAAAAGCCCTGACCAGGGGAATGGCTATAGAGGAGTTAAAAAGATGCAGTGGCTCTCAGTTTGACCCTGCCCTTGTAGATATTTTTATGAATCAATTACTGGTAAAAGAAGAAGCGAGTTAATTTTATTTTAGGTTGAACAGACTGATATTATTATCAAGTCTGGAGGAAAATTATACATGTCAGAAATCCGGTTAAACAGAAAATTGAAAGTTTTATTTTTAATATTTGTGTATATGGCTGTATTTACACTGATATTATTTAATTTACCAAAATTTTCCTATGCCGAAGGCAAAGACAATAAACCTGAAGTAAACGTAAATATACAGCTTAGCTATAAGGATAAACCTGTAGTTAATACAGACGTACAGTTTAACGGAGATACAGAACCCAAAATTAATATAAATATAGATAAGGATGATAAGGATAAAGATAAAGATGTAGATAAGGATGTAGATAAGGATGATAATGATGATAAAGATGATAAGGATGATAAAGATGATGAAGGAGATAATGATAGTGATGACAGTAAGGAAAATAGTGGCGGTGATGATGAAAAAGAATACGGCAACGACAGCAATGAAGGCAATATAGACAATATTAAAAATTACGAAGAAGAGGCAGAAAATAATAACAGGGATGTAGATAAAGATGATAAGGATGATAAGGATAAGGATATAGATAAGGATAAAGATTATAGGGATGATAAGGATAAAAAGGAGAAAAATACAAATGTCTGGCTGGATAACATAAGTAACGGGTTTATTCAACACATCTCTGAATATATATCCAGACAGAATAATATTGTTTTAGAGCGTAAAAATTACACGATAAATACAAAGGATAAAAAGGTCGGGGACACCGGAGAGTCAGGCAAAAACCCGGTTAAGCCAGCCAAATCCAATAGTAAACAAATCAACCCGGTAGAAGATTATGACAGCATTATTATTAAAATTGATTATTTGCTGGAAAAAATATTAAAAGTTAAAAAAGAAAAAATCACCGGTAGTATTGGTATAAATATAAATAATATTGAAGACCTGCTGGATACCGAAAGAATTATTGGAAAACATCATATTTTATCGGTAATAGATTTAGATGAAATTGTTGATTTAAACTACACGTCAGATATAAAAACGGTAAGAGAAACAGGCCAGACTGAAAAACTTCCGGGGTTTGTTTTAAATATCTGGAACAAATTTAAACAGCTGATAATTCTTTATGGCTAACGCCCCTAATATTTACTGAACTGATTACTTTCGCTTTTCACCCAAAGCTATTTTTAAAAAAATAAATAGTTCCAATAAGCAATTGTTAACTACAGGATATCCCCCGTAATATTGTTCTTCACAAAAAAGGAACCAGCCAAACAATATTCGCACCCTGTTTATTCAGGAAATTGAGTATTAAAAATCAGTAAGCTATCTTTCATTAATTATAAACCTTCAAATCTCCAGATTTTCCTCATTTTTAGTTGCTATGATACATTTCATAAAAAATAAAAAACGGGGAGATAGTTCAATGGCCACAAATAATATATTAAAAAAAATGCACGCCGGGATATCCGGTAGAATAAGAACACAATTAAATATGGCAGGCAGGGTGGCAGGAAAAAGAAAAAGGGGGTTAATAGTAGCTTCAGCGGTTGTTATGGTAACCGGTACTATGCTAACCCTGACCTCCTGCGTGGGCGGAGTAATGGGAGGAAAAGCTTTTAATGATATGCCCGTAGCAAATCAGGAAGATTCACAGACTTTTCAGGTGACAAAGGGCAATATTTCACGGGAAATATCCGTAACCGGGTCCGTTGATTCTAAAAATTACACCACCTTTAATTTACGAGTTTCAGGTGAGGTACTAAAAGCCATAGAGGCAGGGGGCGCTTTTAAAGAAGGAGAGCTCCTGGTGCAAATTGATGATAGTGAAAAACAGGATAGTTTGTTTGAAATAGAAAAGAATTTAGAGATTTCCAAAAGCTCTCTAAGGCTTGCACGGCTGAGTTACCAGAGCGCCCTGGACTCCAATCATATTGCAATACAACAGGCTCAAATAAATGAACAGAAGGCAGCAGAATCTACCGAGAATACCCTTAAATCTCTTCAAATCTCAATGGAAAGTGCAGATGCATCTGTGGAGAGTGCAGAGCGTGCCCTTGAAGAAGCAAAACAACTACTGGAAATGGTCGAAGATGAATCCACTACAACAGAAATGCAACTTGCACAATATGAATCAAGTGTAGAATCTGCTGAAGAAAAAGTGGAGTCGTCAGAGCTCTCAGAAAAATCAACACAGTTACAACAAGAATCTTCATATGAAAATTCTCTTATAAACCAGTCTTCAACATACTGGTCAAATCTGTCCAGTCTGCAATCTGCAGAAAAGGCAATAACACAGGCCGCCGAAAATCTGAAGCAAACACAAATAAAACTTGAGCTTGCAGAGAAAGAGTACGAAAATGCAAAAGAAGACCTGGGAGAATATAAAATATATGCCCCCTATGATGGTATGGTTGTTTCAACTGATTTTACGGCCGGAGGGGAGATAAATGAAGGTGGCTCCGTTTCAATTATCAGCAATGACTTCATAATAAAAGCTATGGTCAGTGAAAGTGATATAGTAAAAATATCCATCGGCCAGGAATCAAATGTTACGCTGGATGCTTATCCTGATATTGTGCTTACAGGAAATGTAAAAAAAATATTACCCATAGGAAGTGAAGAGGGCAACATAGTTTACTATGAAACTACAATAAGCTTTAAAAATGAAGCAGACGTTGAAATACTTTATGGGATGTCGGCCAATATTTATATAATAGATGTTATGGCAGAAAACGTGCTTTATGTTCCCTTTCAGGCAGTTTATGAGGAAGAAGGAAAAAGCTATGTAGATGTAATTATACCGGGAAAGGGTGAAGAAGATGAAGAAGCCCTAAATGTAAGAAAAACCGGGATCACAACAGGTACCAGTAATTATTATTATATAGAAGTAATTTCAGGACTGGATGAGGGTGATACTATAATTACTTCAAGGTAATAAATTAAAGGCTATAAAAATTAAATTTTATGGAGTTTTAAATGAGCGGCAAAATTATAGATATGAAAGAAATTGTAAAAATATATAAAACCGGAGATATGGGGCTATATGCACTGAGAGGAGTGGACCTGGAAATAAGAAAAGGAGAGTTTATTTCCATAATGGGACCTTCAGGTTCAGGGAAATCCACGCTTATGAATATTATCGGATGCCTTGATACCCCGACTGCAGGTTCGTATATAGTTGAGGAGGAAGATGTAAGTAAGTTAAAAGATGACCATCTGGCAGAGATACGTAATAAAAAAATAGGCTTCGTTTTCCAGACTTTCAATCTTCTTCCCAGGTTTAATATCATAGGGAACATAGAACTGCCACTGATTTACTCCAAATCAGCCCCGATTCGAATCAGAAGGACACTTATAGATAAAGTGGTTGATTCGGTAGGTCTGACAGGCTGGAAAAGGCACAGGCCCGGTGAGCTTTCAGGCGGCCAGAGGCAGAGAGTTGCTATTGCAAGAGCCCTGGTAAATAACCCCTCGCTCATACTTGCCGATGAGCCGACAGGTAACCTGGATTCAAGAACCGGGGAGGAGATTATCGCCATATTCCAGAAATTAAACAGGGAAGGAAAGACCATAATACTTGTTACACACGAACTTGAGATAGCCATGCACACCAGCAGGATTATATATCTAAAAGACGGTATCATTACAAATGAAGAAATAATAGACTCTCCTGTTGACGCTATCGCTAAACTAAATAAAATGCCCGGATTGGAAGATAGGATAAATAATTCCGGAGCAAATAAATAAAATTTCTGACACGGAAGTAATAATTAGCAGAATTACGGTATAAAAAAACGAATTCTAATAGAAGGATGAAAAATGAGAAGGATACTTGAAAATATTAAGATTGCATTCAGTTCACTATTTTTAAATAAACTGAGGGCTTTTCTTACCATGCTGGGCATTATAATAGGTGTTGGTGCCGTTGTAGCGGTAATTTCAGTTGGAGCAGGAACAGAAGCGGCAATAACTGAAAACATGCAGAGCGTTGGAACCAATATCCTGACCATTTCCCCCGCAAGAGATACTTCAACGGGACCCGGGGGCGGAGAAAGACATGGAGGCAGTATGTTCATCAAAATGGATTCCGATGAAGAAACAGTAGCCGGTGAGCTCTACCCTGAGGATGCCCGTGTACTAAAAGCAGAATCTTCACTTATAAATGAAGCAGTAGCAATCATAAGCACCGGTATGGACTCTACCATATCATACTTAAGCTGGAGCGGCCAGACAGGTATAACGGGAACAACTGAAGAATATTTTTCAGCTATGGGATATGAAGTCGCGGATGGAATTTTATTTACCGGCAATGATATATCAAATTTATCCAGTGTCGCAGTTATAGGCGGTGCCATAGTGGATGATTATTTTGGAATGATCAATCCTATAGGTGAAACAATAAAAATAAACGGACAGAATTTTATCGTAATCGGGGTACTGGAGTCTATTGGTGCGGCCACTTTCGGAGCCGATCCTGATAATAGCGTGTACATACCAATTACTACGGCCCAGAATAAACTCACAGGCAGAAATACGATAGACAGCATAATAGTAAAGGTAAAGAGCGAGGAATTGATATACAGGGCAACAGAGGAAATTACAGCCATATTAAGAGAGCAGCACCAAATACTTCCGGACGGATTAAATGATTTTACAGTAAGCAGCTCCACCCAGTTGCTGGAGATGGCCTCTTCTATCTCAGAAACCATTTCGGTTACCCTTGGCGGCATTGCAGCCATATCTCTTCTGGTTGGAGGCATAGGCATTATGAATATAATGTTTGTTTCGGTAACAGAAAGGACAAGAGAAATTGGAATCAGAAAAGCAATAGGCGCCAAGAACAGAGATATACTTATTCAGTTTATAACCGAAAGTATTGTCTTAAGTCTTACCGGAGGGATTATGGGAGTAGGATTTGCGTTTTTGATATCATGGATATTAAAAACCTTTACAGACCTTACCTCTCTAATAACAGCTTATCCCATAGTGCTGGCTCTTTCTTTTTCTACTATTATAGGACTCATATTTGGGATATTCCCGGCTATGCGCGCCGCCAGCCTGAACCCCATAGATTCACTGAGATATGAGTAGGAATTCATGGAAATTTTGATTATAAGCTCCACATTTTCTTCATTTTTTTTTCATATAATCCTATTTAAATTTATTATCTTATTATCTACGGAGGAATAAGATGGAGCAGCAATTTGGCAGACCCGGGGGTATATTTACGATTTTCAGGATATTACCATATCTGCGATATTCCCTTTATATAGCCATAGGGCTACTTATTATTTCTATAGTTCTCTGGGCTTTTTTTGCTAAAAAGAAACTCAGATGGGTGAAAGTACTGGCCATAATTTTAACTATACTGGTTGTTATTACCGGCGCACTGGGCACTGTATCAATACTTTCCGGAAGGAATATGGAGCAGAGGGGCTTTCAGGAGAGAGGAATGCCCGACGGTTTTGAGAGAGATGGGCAGCGTATGAAAGACGGGGAAAATATCAATAAAAGTAATTAAATTTTGCCCCATATCATAAAAACTTTATCTTCATCAAATTAAACAGCTATTATAACTTAGATTTATAATTATCATTAACAAGTACTAGATTATTTTCTTCTGAGCCATATATCCTGCCCTTCCAATTTACCCTTATCCCCCTGGAAGTGTCATATATTGATTTCAGCGCAATCAATATCAGATAAATCATAGCAACCGGATGCAGCAGAATATCTACAGCTTTGCATCTAAATCTTATGGAAAGAATTATTTTAGTAATTAAAATAATAGTTATCTGCAGGGTTATAAGCTCTGTTATAACCATTGGCCACCTGAAGAAAATCGCCGGTAAAAGCATGAAAAAAGGTGCTAAAAATAAAGCTGATATCAGCATAATACCGATTGATATGATAAAAATTTTGTAATCAAAAACAGCAAACAAAGTTTTTGAATGCCCCCGGGCCACTTCTTTAAAATTCCTGTAGTTCCGGCTATATAAATTATTTCGCCCATCAAAAATCATAAACTTATATCCATATCTTTTAACCTTTTTTGATATCCTGATATCATCAAGCACTTCGCCCTTAACAGATTCATGCCCTCCAATTTTTTTATAGACCCCTTTTTTAAAAAGCATAAACTGTCCTATCGCAGTACAAAATAGGGCACTTCTTGTCCTGTTTATAAGATAAACCGGCATAAAACATAAAATCATATACTGGCCAAAGGGGACTACCATCCTCTCATGTATGGTAACCATTATCTGCTTTGATAATACAGAGAGTGCATCCAGTTTATTTTTTAAAAGACAGGCTACTGCACTGGAGACAGAATTAGGAAAGTGAAGGGTATCTGCATCAGTAAAAATAAGATACTCACCCCTGGAATACTCTGCCAGCTGATGGCAGGCATAAGTTTTTCCCATCCATCCTTTCTTTAGCGGCTTACCATGGAACAAAATGACCCTACTGTCTTTTTCTGAGAGCTCTTCTACTATCTGTGCCGTATTATCAGTAGAGTTATCATCAAGCACTAATATTTCAATATTTCTATAATCCTGCTTCATTAAGGATGTTATACATCTTCTTATATTATTTTCTTCATTCCTGGCAGGAATAAGTATGGATATAAGGGGATTCTTTTCCAGTACATTTCGCGGCAGTTTAAACCTGGATATATCTTTAAAAAAAATGTTGTTCACTAAAAAGTTTAGCAGCACAAATACTAAAACTGCTGTAATAACATACTGATATAATAAAAATAAATCCATATATTAATATATATTAATTTTTAATAAAAAATCAAATACTTTAATCATTAATAACAGTCCTGTTGATTTTAAGACGTATTTTGAAACAAAGGGTTTTCAGATATTTAATAATTTAATGCATACTCAGGGTAAATTATTTAAGAAAAATCTGGCAAAGGTGTAAGAGCTTTTGCTGTAAAATGCTATTAAACTGGCCGTGCATTGCGGCCATGACTAAAACGAGACACTGGAAAGCAAAATACTTTTTAATTCAGCCCTTATAAAAAGGCTAAATCTTCCAATTTTTATTTAAAATAAAAACGGACATCTCTTTTCCTTTATACTTTTCTACTTTTCCCAGTTCGCTTAATTTTTTCTCCAGACAAAAAAAATCTACTGCCTGATAGGGGTCTTTAGAGTGAACTTCCTCAAAATAATCCGGGTTAAATTCTGCTATAATCACTTTTTCTCTGGCCACCCGATGGGCCTGTTCAATAAAATCTTTTCTTTTCTTTCTGTCCACATGATGCAAGGCTCCATAACTAATTACGATATCAAAAGAATTATCTGAATAAGTAAGAGCAATGGCATCTTCTTTTTCAAATCTAATCTTCTTCCTGAGTTCTTCCGGCACTTCTGTTTCTGCCTGCCTGAGGGCGCTTTCCGAAACATCAACTGTGGTAACTTCGCAATTAAAATCCCTGGCAGCAGTGACAGCTAAATTTCCTGCTCCTATATCCAGTAGGGTCTTGCCTTTTACTCTGCCAATTTCCAGCACTTCTTCTCTTTTAAAATTCATGTTATTGCCCTTTTATCCTATATTAATAATATTCCCCTGTAATATTAGCCTGCTGACCAAATAAAACCGGAGGATTTTAAAGGAACATAGTTTCACGGGTGATGTTTTTTTAAAATCATTTTACTCAATTGTACAGAGAATTGTACATATTATAAAATAAAAGATAAGTTAAAAAATTCAGGAACGGAGCCTGTGGTTTAAAAACTGCCAGAGCAGTGAGAAATGCGATGAGATCTGGAACAAAATTTTTATTAGTTCTGCTATCAGGAGCCCTGCTGGTTTCAAGCTTCTATGGCCCGGGTTTTCTGGCCTGGTTCTGTCTGGTTCCTTATTTTATTGTTGCATATTATTCAAATCTCAGGCAAACCGTCTTTTTTAGTTTTCTGCTGGGACTGGCATATTTTTCCGGAGTCACTTACTGGTTTCTGGAATATAGTTTTGTCTTCTGGCTACCTATTCTGGGCATTTTAGCATCATATATCATCATATTCGGGATAGTTTTATATTTTATATATTCAAAAATTAAATGGCCGGTACTAAGATTTATATTAATTTCAGCAGTATGGATGGCAATTGAGTTTTTTAGAAACCGGACTTTTTTAGCATTCCCCTGGGGGATGATTGCCTATTCACAGCATGATTACCTGGCAGTAATGCAGATGGCAAAAATAACCGGCGCATATGGAGTATCGCTTATATTAATTTTATTTAATACTGCTCTTTCTGAATCTATTATTGATTCTATAAAAAAAGAGAAAATAAATATTAAAAACTTCCGGTACGCACTGCCTGTAATATGCCTCGTGCTAATAATAATGGTTTCGGGTTTTATAAATATAAATTCATACAGAAACGATACAGGTCAAAGAAAAGAAACAGGGATAAATATCGCACTGGTCCAGACCAATATCTCTTTTGATGATAAATTTGAGAAGGATAGCAGCGTATTGATACCAGAACCGCACAGCAAAGATGAATATTTTAATAAAGGCACCGAGCTTATAGTTTTTCCAGAAAGTGTTATATGGGGAACTCTGGAGAGAAATAAAACTTTTGGCGAGTGGGCCCAAAAAACCATAAAAAGGCAGAACCTATATTTAATCACGGGCCAGATTCTGTGGGACGAAGATAAAAACTATTATAACTCCGTTGTCCTCTACTCACCTGAATCGGAGATTGCTGGCAGGTACAATAAGATTCATCCACTCCCCTGTGCTGAATATATGCCGTACCCCGATGTTCTGGGATTCCTCAGTTTTTTAAATATAGCCAAATTAAATATAACCCCTGTAAGAGAATTTGAGATGATTAATTATCCCCCAAAAGGCAGCCTGGGAATTAATATATGTTTTGAATCTACACTGCCGATAATTGCGAGGTCCTTCAGGAACAATGGAGCAGAAGCAATATTTGTGTTTACCGACGATGCCGGTTTTAAGGATAGCCTTGCTTCCTGGCAGCATGTTATTTTTTCAAGGGTCAGGGCAATAGAGAACGGCTGTTACGTTGTTCATAGCAGCAATATGGGCGTATCAGCAATTATAGACCCGGTTGGAGAGATATCATCGCAAACAAAACTGGGCAGAAAGGTAGTCTTATATGATACTATATTTTTAAATTCTGATAGGACTTTTTACTCGGTCTATGGAAACGTGATAATGTATATATATTTTGGAATTTCACTGATATATCTGGCCATATATATTATTCATAAAACCATGTTTAAAAAGAGTTTAACCATTTCCCGCCAATAAAATATTGCATTAACAGCATGTTATCTAAATCTCAATTTCAAAATCTCCGTATTTCTAATCATAAAATAATTAATCCTTTTCTATAATCAAAGACACAACCGGTTTTTTTATTCCTCTTTTACTGTTGAAAATAACCTGTACTTTTATAATAATAGTAATGGTACAAAAATTCGTAATTAGCCGTAGTTTTGAAATAACCATCATAATTAGAGGGGAAAGTTATGGAAAACAATAAAAAAGTAATATTTCTGATCAGGCACGGAAATACAGAATTTAATAAAAAAAAGCTTTTCAGGGGTCATTTTGATGTTCCTCTGGACAGCACCGGCATCAGACAGGCAGAAGAAACCGGAAAATTTCTTAAAGTCATAGATTTTGATGTGATATTTTCAAGTCCCTTAAGCAGAGCATATAAAACAGCCGAGATCATAAAAAAATACCAGAAAAATACTGTTAAGCTTAGAAAGGAAGACGGATTTTTAGACCTTAATTTTGGGGACTGGGAAGGGAAAGGATATGATGAAGTCAAATTAGAGTATCCAGAAATTTTCAATCAGTGGATGAGAGAACCCTATAAGGCATCCATCCCTAAAGGAGAGATGCTGTATGATGCCCAGAGCAGAGCCTGGAAAACTTTAAAAGAAATTGTGGAAAATAATGCCGGCACTTTTCTGGCAATTGTAACACATAGAATCATTAACAAACTTCTAATCTCAAAAATGCTTGATATTGGCGAATCAGGCATCTGGAAAATTAACCAGGACCCGTGCTGCATCAACATTTTTGAATTCAATTACGGTTACTTCTTTGCCTCCAGGTTAAATTATAATTTTCATATAGCAGATATAAAAGATAGTTTTTTTAAAATAGATTAAATAATACAGAATTGCTGCCATTAATGCTGTTGTGCTGCCAGAGAAAGATGAAACCCTGATATTTATATAATTCCACATTACCCCTGCAATAAGAAATGAGAAAAAACTGCATATTCCTGTGCTTGTTTTAATTTAGCCAACAGCAATCCGGGTTATTTGAATAAAGTTTCCAATAATTAAATATATAATAGCCCTGCTTCAAAACCTTATAAAAAAGCTTTATTCTATTCTGCAAGAGCCTGCTTATACTATCGAGGCCTATTCAAATAATACTTTAAACTTCCCATATCCGCGTTCTTCCAGCTCATCCAATCTTACAAAATCCAGTGCGCCGCTATTTATACAATAACGCAACCCCCCTTCTTCAGCAGGCCCGTCGTAAAACAGGTGGCCTAAATGACTGTCTCCGCTTCTGCTTCTTACTTCTATTCTTTCCATACCGGCAGATTTATCCGTGTAATAGTTTACAACGTTCCACTGTATGGGCCTGGTAAATGATGGCCAGCCTGTACCAGAATTATATTTATCCGTAGATAAAAACAAGGGCTCTCCCGTTACTATGTCAACATAAAGACCGGCTTCTTTGTTATCCCAGTATTCATTTTCAAAAGGGCTTTCCGTAAAGCTCTCCCGGGTAATACTGAACTGCAGACCGGTTAATTTTTTCTTTATTTCTTCATCGGCTGGCTTTGGGTAATCTTTCAGGTTGACTAACGGTTTTAGTTCTGGTATTTTGCTTAAATTTATATGAGAGTAGCCGCCGGCATTTTTTTCCAGATAGTTCTGGTGGTAATCCTCTGCCAGAACATAATTTTTAACAGGCTCTATCTCTGTTACAATCTTTTCGCTATATTTTGCCTGTTCATCCGCTGTTACCGAATCAATTACTTTTTTATCTTCCTCATCCACATAATATATACCCGAACGGTATTGACCGCCCCGGTCATTTCCCTGCCGGTTCAGAACTGTGGGGTCAATTACTGCATAATAATAACTGAGAAGCCGTGCAAGGGATATTTTTTCAGGGTCATAAACCACATATACCGTCTCTGCATGTCCCGTTTCTTTGATAGAATTATAATCTGTTTTATCACCTGTTCCATTTGCATATCCCACATTGGTGTACTCAATTCCGCTTATCCGGTCAATATAGGCCTGAAGCCCCCAGAAACATCCACCTGCCAGATATATTTCTTTATACCTGCTGTTTTTATAATCCGGAACAATCATTATAGATTCCTTTTGGTTGTCTTTTTTAGAATTGTTATTTATATTAAAAAATATAAAGCCCAATACTGTCGCAATAATAATGATAATTATTACTATTATAATTATATATGTCTTCATATTCCTGAATAATTACTCCTTACCCCGGGAGATTATATCCCATTAGCCTGTAACATAGGCCTGAAAATTTTTATAGTACAAATATTGTCAATAGAAAGTAAAGGCTCAACTTACAACTACCGGAAATCCTCTAACAGAACAAACACCACTACTTCTTCTCTTTTCTAAAGCACAGGAACCAATCAAGACAATACTTATCTTCTTCCTTTGTTTCCATCCGCTCTTTTGCGGTGCCACATGAACCCGGAGGAGGAATTATGCAATCATCTCCCGGCCTCCAGTCTGCAGGAGTTGCAACCTTATCTTTGTCCGCCTTCTGAAGAGCCAATACCAGCCTCTTTATTTCATCAAAATTTCTGCCGGTAGAAGATGGATAATACAGGATAGCCCTGATTATTGCCCTGGGGTCAATAATAAATACTGCCCTTACCGCCTGGCTTGTAGACTGGTTGGGGTGTATCATACCGAACTTGTTAGCTACTTCCATCTTTATGTCTTCGATTAAAGGAAAGGTTACCTCTACATTTTTATGTCCTTTCCATTCAATTTTTTCCTGTATGGTCCTGAGCCAGGCAATATGAGCATAAAGAGAGTCCACCGAAAGACCAATAAGTTCGGTATTTAGTTTTCTAAACTCATCAATCATGGAAGCAAAAGTTATAAATTCTGTGGTGCAAACCGGTGTAAAGTCTGCCGGGTGACTGAACAGTATAACCCATTTCCCTTTATAATCCTGTGGGAAATTAATCTCGCCCTGAGTAGTTACAGCCTTAAATGATGGAGCAGGGTCTCCTATGAGCGGCATTTTGTATTCTTTTTTTTCTTCTAATTCTTCCATTGCCTATTCCCCTTTCAATTATTTGTTTTTATTACGGCATTCCGGACAAATGCCCCTGAAATACACATCCTTCTCGGTTATTTTGAAATCTTTCAAAACATTAGAAGATAAAGTATCGGTATCTATCGGAAAGTCATATATCTTTCCGCATAACTCACATTTAAAATGGCCATGGGCAGATACTTCACTATCATACCTTACCTCATTATCTTCTATGTTTACGACCCTTACCAGCCCTGCTTTCCTGAATATATCCATGGTATTATATACAGTAGCTTTCGAAAGAGTTGGCATTTCTTTAACCAGATACCTGAATATCTGGTCAGCCGTCGGATGATTCCTCTCATTGTTAAGATACTCAAATATCTTCATTCTCTGGTAAGAAGGCCTTATATTCTTTTCCTTTAATTTTTCAGCAATACTTCTCATTTTCTGATTCTACCTAAAATCTTATTATATAGATTATAATCATTATAAATTAATTCTAATTATAATGCAATAATAATTAAAAATTTAGAATAATATTAAGATTAGAACTAAATTATTGAGCTTTAGCAGGGATATTTTTATAGCGGAATCAAATTGTTAATGGGCAGCGTGCTTGTTCCAGGATAAATATCTTTAAATTATTAATAATAAGGGTTATTATCATCAATATGAAATATCTGGTTGTATTAAATCCAAGTGCTGCAAAGGGTTCGGCTTTAAAGAACAAACCAAAAATTGAAAAACTATTGGAGAAGTATCTGTCAGACTATTCTCTAATAGTTTCAGCCAGACCCGGTGATCCTACTATCCTGGCCCGGGAGGCTGCAGAAAAAGATTATGATGTGGTCGTTGCCGTAGGCGGTGACGGCACTTCAAATGAAATCATTAACGGCCTTATGGCATCTAAACTTGAAGGTAAGAAAATCCCGAAGCTGGCAGTGATCCCCGCAGGACGGGGTAATGATTTTGCTGCCAGCATGGGTATTCCCGCAGAGTTTGAAGATGCTGTAAAAGCAATTACAACCGGAAAAACGAGAACCATTGATGTGGGACAGGTCTTTGGAGGAAATTATCCTCAGGGGAAATTCTTTGGGAATGGAATTGGCATTGGCTTTGATACCATTGTTGGTTTTGAAGCAGCAAAATTACCCGGCTTCCTCTCGGGGATACCGGGTTATTTGATCGCTGCTATAAAAACGATATTTTTGTATTTTAAAGCTCCAACCCTGAGAGTCAAAATTGATAATGACACTTTTGAACAACAGTGTCTTATTATATCAGTTATGAATGGATGGCGAATGGGCACTTCATTCAAGATGACACCATTATCGAAACCTGATGACGGATTGTTCAGTCTAATGATAGTGGAGCAGGTAAGCAGAATTGGTGCTATCAAACTGATGGGCAAAATTATGGCGGGGACGCAAGAAGGCCATCCCTCCATCAAAATGCCATTGACCGGCAGTATTGAAATCACTGCACTGAAAGGAAGCCTTCCAGTGCATGCTGACGGAGAAACGATTTGTGAAAAGGGAGATTCTCTGTATGCAAAAATATTTACAAAACAGATTGATTTAATAGTTGGAGGCTGATAATAAATGATTAAATTTCTAATCAACCTTCTTATGAGGTTTATTCTATTTGTGACATGCGATATAAATAAAAAAGCATTGAAGGCTGTGCCGCGTAATGGTCCATTGATATTGATTGGAAATCATATAAACTCTTTAGACGTGCTTGTAGCCCTGGCCTTTTCATACCCCCGTAAGATCTTTTTTCTGGTTAAAAAGGAGACATTTGAGTCCCCCTTTTTAAAATTCCTGTTTAATACCTGGGGGTCCATTCCGGTTGACCGGGGTACTGCTGATTTTCAAGCTTTAAACAAAGCAGCCGACGCTCTCAATCAGGGACATTTTTTTGTTATTGCACCTGAGGGTACACGCACAAAAAATGGGCGGCTAATCAAGGCACATACCGGTGTGGTGGTAATTGCCATGAAAAGCAAGGCTACGATTATGCCTGTTGTCCAGTATGGTGGAGAAAAGTTTTTTGAGAACATCAAAAAGTTGCGCAGAACAAAGGTCACAATTCAGGTTGGCGCGCCATTCATTATTAGCCCGGGCAGTGCCTATCCAGATAAAGAAGAACGCCAGTTGATTGCAGATGAGATAATGTATCAAGTGGCAGAGCTCCTACCGGCAGAGTACCGGGGGTATTATTCAGATTTGAGTAAAGCTACGACAAATTATTTAAATTTTGATGTACCGGTAATCAAACCAATTCACCATCCCCGCTGGCATAAGATTGCGAATGCAGTCAGGAATTATTTTTCATTCGCCAGGAATCCTGCCGAGTAAATTCCTTTGCAACATTTTCAATACGAACCAGATATTCTCTATCCAGGTTTTAAACAGCATTGTATATAAGCTGGTTTATTAATCCCAGATTTGAAAGCATAATGTAAGGTGCCTATCTTGAGATACCAGAGGTGTGGATCTGGGACTGGCATAAAAACTTTATAGTTATTAAGAAGTATATTTTTCCTCTTGTTGAATAGACTTTTTTGGATCAAATGATTAAGATACCTACGAAGAATTAGTCTTAAAATGGCTACCCCTGCTTCAGCACAGAAGATAACCCATATAGATAGGTATTTGTCAAAGAAGCTTATTTTCTGTATCAACCTTTTCAGTCATGCAAACCATACCACCTGTATTTATCCGTAAAACACTCAAAATTATTTTATAATTACTGGCAGACCCTTATTTAAGTACTTCCTTTATCTCTTCCACAGAAGGAATCTTTCCTGAAAATTTTACCTTTCCGTCTATAGCCAGGCCCGGGGTTGCCATAATACCAAAATCAGTAATCTTTCCTATATCGGTTACCTTTTCAAATTCTGCTTCAATCCCCAGGCTTTTTATAGCCTTTCTGGCATTTGCCTCTGTCTGCTTGCACTTTGGACATCCAGTCCCGATAATTTGAATCTTCATAATAAAATCCTTTCTTTTTATATATTTACTTTAAGTTTTTATACGAAAAAATATCCGAACATCATTCCTGTAAAAGTAGCCATAATAATTACCAGGAGAGCATAAACAATACTCTTTCTTACTCCCATAATTCTTCCTATTACAATCATATTGGGAAGAGACAGCGATGGTCCTGCAAGAAGCAGGGTAAGAGCTGGCCCCTTACCCATGCCCAGGTCCATAAGCGCTTTTATTATTGGTACTTCTGTAAGAGTTGAAAAGTACATTAGTGCCCCAAAAATCGAAGCAAGGAAATTTGACCTTATACTATTTCCGCCAACCCAGGTTTCCACAACACTCTGGGGAAGGAAATATTTAATGACCCCGGCAATAAATACCCCTGCAAGAAGTATGGGAAATATCTGCCAGGTAAGCTTTCCGGTTTCCTTCATCCAGTCCTTAAGTTCTGGTTTCTTAAAACCTATTACCAGTATTACTATCAGTATTACAAGGGAAACTCCTGCATAAATCCACATTTTTGCAGCTCCAAATACCAGTATGCCCAGAAGGGACAGGAAGTAGATTATGCTTATATATTTCGGTTTTTTATATCCACTTTCATCAAATGCCTTGAACATTTCCTGATCTCCTTCCATTTTTTTTCTTTCTTCTTTTATCCATATAAATGACATAATAAGGCCTATTACCACAGAGAAGGTTATCGAGCCTATTGCCCTGGCAATTCCAAGGTCATATCCAAGAAGTCGTGCGGTGTATACTATGGCAAGGATATTTATAGCAGGTCCAGAGTAAAGAAAGGCTATGGCCGGACCCAGCCCGGCGCCTCTTTTTCTGATGCCTGCAAACAGGGGAAGTATTGTGCAGGAGCAGACTGCAAGTACGGCTCCTGATACAGATGCTACGCTGTAGGATATCCACTTTTTCGCCCGGGGTCCAAAATATTTAAGTATTGCCCCTTTGGATACAAATACAGCAATGGCACCAGCAATAAAGAAGGCTGGTACCAGACAGGTAAGTACATGGGCTGAAAGATATTCCAGTAGTGCACCCCATCCTGATTTTATTGCTTCAATAAAAATTTCCATGAGTATCTGGTTCCTCTATACAAACTTAAGTACCCTCTCGTCTACCTTGTCCCTTAACTTTCTGAAGACCATAAGCTTTTCATCTTTTTTCCTCTGGCTTTAGCGGGATCTATTATGCTCTATTGAAAGTACCATGATTTAGCAATTTTCTTTTTATTAAGTAAGAACATAATCCTCAACTTGCCTTCTTTGGAAAGGGACTTTAGTATCCTGTTTAGTTTTCTTAAATATTACATTTTTTTGACAATAATAATAATCTTATCGTATATCATATCTATATATTTAAAAATGTCAATATATTATACTTAATTTATTTCCTTTTTGTAGAGTGCAGATGACAAATAAATTATTTCAGGAATTTTAATATTTACGGTTTTATTGCCTGTTACAGATATCTTCCCTGTTTACATTGACAAGCCTGGCAAGGTCATCTCTTATCCGGGGGTCATCTTTTATTATGGAAATTATATTCTTTAGAAGTTTTTTGGTTCCAGGATCAAGATTGGGGTCCAAATTGTAGTTTATCCACTTTCCATCTTTGTTGAAATTTACCAGGCCACTGTTTTCAAGTTTTTTTAGGTGGCTTGATATAGTTGACTGGGAGAGCCCGATAAGATCTCTTATCTCACAAACGCAGAGGTCTTTCTTACTGATTAAGAGGGAGATAATTCTTAATCTTCCTTCATCTGATATTGCTTTTAAAATCTTTATGACTGTTTTTAAATCCTGCATCTTTTCGTTTTTATTATAATTATAGCTTTATTATAAGTTCATATTTAAATATTTCAATTAGTTATGATATTTATCTATATTAACCTTAATCCATACCTTAAGGATGTAAGAAATCTATATAAAAATTTTAGCTACAAACACCATCATGTACCCAGTTCTTGAAATTCATTTAACCGGTGCTACTTTATTGATAATTCGTAAAAATATGGGAATTACTTAAGATGAATATGACTAAAAGGCAACAGGACTTAAACAGAAACAATATGAATTAATAGATAGATTAAAAAGGATAACCGAAGCTGATGAAAAATACTCAATTATGTTTATTTACTTATTAAATTTATGCTCTATAGCACCAGAATTATTTGAAAGTTCTAAAGTAGAGCAAAAAAGACAGTTAATTAATTTTTTACTCTTGAACTTAAAGCTAAGAGGGCAAAAGCTAGAGTACACCTTGAATAAACCGTTTGATGTACTGGTAAATATGGATAGTCGTTCTAACTGGCTGGGGAGGGAGGATTCGAACCTCCGATCACGGGTCCAAGGCCCGTTGCCTTACCCCTTGGCTACTCCCCACAAGGGCTAATAAATTTTATATCAGAACACGCTAAAATTCAAATTTAAAAGAGGCCAAACAAAACAAATTTTTTAATGGTTTTTATTAGTGTCGGGTTTATATCATTACCCGTAAACAGTTAAACTATCAGGTGTAGTGTGGGATAAAAATACTCTGGAGGTTACTGATTTTAAACCTTCGCGCACCCCTATTGCAGTTTTTAAATCATCGCAGAATGCAAACACCGTGGGCCCGCTTCCTGTCATCTGGGTGGCAATGGCTCCCAGCTTATGCGCCCTGCTCTTTATTCCATTTATTGCTTTATCTTCAATTGCCACTACTTCTTCCAGGTCATTTCTTAATTTTTTGAAAAAATTACTAAATTTTCTTTCAACAATATTATTTACAAGCTCGGTGTGTATTGATTTTTTTTCTTCCCCCACCAGGTCAAACTTTTCATATACATCTTTTGATAAAAATTTCCCCCCATTTGTGGCAATTATAATCCAGTAAAAAGGAAGGCGCGGAAGCTCGGAAAGCTTTTCTCCCCTGCCCTCGGCAAGAACTGTTCCCCCTTTAAGACAGAATGGGACATCGGAACCCACTTTTCCTGCCAGGTTCATTAAATCTTTAATATCCATATTAAGGCCGAATAATTTGTCCATTGCAACCAGGGTTGCAGCAGCATTGGTGCTTCCTCCAGCAAGGCCGGCGCATACAGGAATATGCTTTTCTATATTAATATTAACTGAATATTTACCCCTTAAATTATACCTGTCCAGAATCAGGGCCGCAGCCTTATGAACCAGGTTTTTCTCGTCCAGGGGGATATCTTCATTATCGCAGGTAATATAAATTCCATTTTTACAGGGAGGCTCAGGATTACTCTTTATTTTTGATATCCCAAAAGTAAGCTCATCGGAAAGACTTATGCTCTGCATTATGGATTTTATTTCATGATAGCCATCATTTCTTCCGTTTTTTGAAACATTTAGATATAGATTTATTTTCCCTGAAGCTCTAAGTTTTATAATATTTTCCATTTTTTTACTCTGATTAATGATAGCATAATTATCATATATTAGGTATCAGGTTTTTATACAGGTAAATATAATCTTTAACAGTTAGTTCCTGTGCCCGTACATTTTTATCTTTACCAATACCGGATAGCAATTTTATAATTAATTCCACTTTATAGCAATATGCCGGGTTAGATTGAACCAGCGAGTTAATAAGTTTTTTTCTCCTGTGTGAAAAACAGCTATCTATAAAATTAAAAAAATCTACGATATCAAAGCCAGGGTTTTCCATGAGCTTCTCATCTCTTCTGGTTAGCTCTATAACCGATGAATCCACAAAGGGGCGGGGTATGAAGCAATTCCGAGAAATTTTAAAGCAGTAATTAAAATCAGCCAGAAAATTTGCTTTTACAGTATAGGAACTATAATTCTTTCCCCCTACCGGAGAAAGAATCCTGTCTGCTATATCCTTCTGTACAGTCAGCACCATTTTCTTTACCTGATTCCCCTCCGTAATCATCTTTATAAGCAGGGGTGCGGCAATACTGTAGGGAAGATTTGATACCACCTTGTTTATATTATAGGTAGAGGTTATATTGCAATAATCCAGCTTTAAAGCATCCGCCTGTATCAATTCCAGTTTTGACTTTTTCTTTAAATCCCGGGAAAAAATATCCCTGAATGCTTTAATAAGCTGTTTATCAATCTCAATGCATATTACTTTCTTCACCAGGGGCAGCATTATCTCTGTCAGGCCCCCGATACCGCTGCCAATTTCAAGGATTATATCTTCGGGACCAACTGCGCCACAGCCTGCTATTTTTTTTGCGCTATTAGTGTCGATTAAAAAGTTTTGCCCCAGATTTTTTCTTAATCTTATACCGTACTCGTCCAGAATCCTTACCGTATTACCCGGGGAACTTATATATGAATGCATTTTTTTAATGATTAAATTTTTTTTAAACGGAAGAACTCTTCTGCATTTTTTGATGTGATATCTGCAATCTCTTCAACACTTAATTTTTTAATTTCCGCAATTTTTTCAGCAACATATCTTACATAGCCGGGATAATTTTCTTTACCCCTTTTTACCTGCGGAGCAAGAAAGGGTGAATCTGTTTCTATGAATATCTTCTTAAGGGGAACTTCCTTTACAACCTCCAGCACGTCACCCGCATTCGGAAAGGTAATAACCCCGGTAAAAGAAATATACAGCCCCAGGTCAAGGCATTTACCGGCAAAATCTAAATCTCCTGGAAAACAATGCACAACGGCCCTGAATCCTTTTTGTCCTGCATACTTTTTTACTACATCAAGCGTCTGGCTGTTCCCATCTCTATTATGAATTATTACCGGCATATCATACTTTAAACCCAGCTCTATCTGGGAGCTAAATGCCCTTTTCATATCTTCTTCCGGGCTCAAATTTCTGTAAAAGTCAAAACCTATTTCCCCCACTGCCACCAACTTGCTGAATTTTTTGCCGCTTTCGCCTTTATCCTGGTTACCGGAGATGTGGCTCTCTATCAGAGAATCAAGTTCTTTTAGCTCCTTATCCCCGAAACTACCGGCATAATGGGGGTGGACCCCCACGCTGGCAAAAACATTCTCAAACCCGGTTGCAAATTCAAGCGACCTTCTGCTGCTGTCCAGGCTCGTGCCAACGTTTATTATATATCTTACGCCCTCGTTTTGAGATTTTGATACAGTCTCTTCAGGGGTTAAATTTTTAATCATATCAATATGTGCATGGGTATCTATAAAATACATACTACTTTCCTCCGTCCATTCTTGGAAACAGTATTTCCCTCTTACCTGTTCTTGTCCCGCCTTCAAATTTTCCCCAGTCTCCATCTTCCTCAATCAAAACCTGCTCTATATTTTTATTTATCCCCAGCTGATTAAATATTTTCTGGCAGGATGAAGGTATAAAGGGTATAAGCAGGATAGTGGATAATCTTATCATCTCCACCACTTCATATAGCACTGAATCAAGTTTCTTACTGTCCTGGCCATTCTTACTTTTCGCAAGAACCCATGGCTGGCTGTCTTCAATGTATTTATTTGCCATATTTATAAATTCCCATACCACGGCAAGATAGTCAGAGAATCTAAAATCCTCAATATATGCGCATGCCTGTCTTTTTACATCCTCCCACTTTTCACTGAAAACCTTATTTACTGTTTTAGCGGGAATTATCCCATTCCTGTATTTTTCTACCATCACCAGAGTCCTGGAAACCAGATTACCAATATCATTGCTCAGGTCCGAGTTATATCTCCTTACGAAAGCTTCGTGAGTAAAGGACCCGTCCAGTCCGAATGATATTTCACGGGTAAGATAATATCTTACACCATCAGCTCCGTACTTTTCTGAAACTTCGTCAGGGTCAAGAATAATTCCTTTGGATTTTGATAATTTCTCCTCCCCCATCAGTAGCCAGCCGTGGACCACAATGTGGCCGGGCAATTCAACTCCCAGTGACATAAGCATCGCCGGCCAGATTATTGCGTGGAACTTTAATATATCTTTTCCTATATGATGCTGGTCAGCAGGCCAGTATTTATCAAATAAGCTCCTATCTTCGGTTCCATATCCCAGAGCCGAAATATAATTTAAAAGAGCGTCTACCCACACATAACAATAATGGTCATGGTCAAACGGGATCTGGACACCCCACTTAACCGCAGTCCTTGAAATACTTATATCTTTCAATCCCTGCTTAAGGATTCCCAGTACCTCATTTTTTCTGGCTTCAGGTATTATAAAATCAGGATTATCTTCAATGTGCTTCATTATCCTTTTTTCATATTTTGATAGCTTAAAAAAGTAATTTTCCTCTTTTACATTCTCCACCTCTCCATGACACTGCGGGCATCTGCCGTCTACCAGCTGTGATTCGAGCAAAAAAGTTTCGCAGGGCACGCAGTATTTACCTTCATAGGTGCCCCTGTAAAGGTCCCCGTTCTCTTTTAACTTAAGAAGCACGTTCTGAACTACTTTTTCGTGTTTTTTATCTGTGGTTCTTATATAAGAATTATTGCTGATGTTATATAACTTCAGGAGCCTCTTCATATCGGCTGACATTCTGTCAACATATTCCTGGGGAGTCATACCCTTTTCTACTGCACTTTTGTTTATTTTCTGCCCGTGTTCGTCGGCTCCGGTCAGAAAAAAAGTGTCCCTGCCTGAAAGAGTGTGGAACCTTGCCACTATATCGGTAAGTATAAATTCATATATCTGGCCCAGGTGAAGTTTTGCATTCATATATGGGATAGCAGTTGTAATGTAAAATTTTTTTCTTTGCAATATAAGCTCCCGTGATTTTATTTATTAAAAATATTACCCTTCTAAATTTGTGTTGAAATATTATACAATCTTTGCCTGTCTATGTCATATCTGGACTGTATAATTTTAAGTGAATTTTTTTTACTAAAGCCTTCCTTTAAAAGACGGATGAGTTCCTTTTTTATATCTTCCTCTGAAAAATTCTTTATAAGCTGCCTTTTGTATCCTTCAACAACCAGGACCATCTCACCCTTTACCTTCTTTTCCTTTATTTTCTCCAGAATACAGTCTAAATTGCCCCTTATTGCTTCTTCGTATATTTTTGAAATCTCTCTAACCAGGCTAGCTTTCCGATTGCCAAATCTTTCAATAAGTTCAGAAACCAGGGACTCTATTCTCTTTGGAGACTCATAGATTATAAGTGTATAGGGGAAAAATGCCAGCTCAATAAGTTTATTTTTTCTTTTTGCCTTTGCTTTCGGCAGAAAACCCACAAATAAAAAACTATCAGTGGGAAGACCGGATACAACCAGGGCGCTTACTGCCGCGTTTGGACCGGGTATTACAGTCAGGGGTATATTTTTTCTTATACATTCACTTATTACCTTAAACCCCGGGTCCTGTATGGCCGGTATCCCCGACTCTGAAACCAGGGCGATATCTTCACCTTTTTCAAGTTCATCTATTATATAACCAATCCTGGCCTCCCTGTTATATTCATTGTAGCTTATAATATTTTTTTTAAATATATTGTATTTTTGAAGCAGCTTTCGCGTGGTTCTGGTATCTTCCGCAACAATAAGGCCCGCCTCCCTTAATGTTCTTAAAAGCCTTAAACTTACGTCCTCCAGATTACCAATAGGAGTTGCGCATATAAAAAGAGTGCCGTTAATATTACCCTCCGATACATATTACTTTAATTTTATTTCTTTAAACGCTTTTTCCAGATTTACGAATCTAATTTCCGATATATCACTTAACCGCTCTGTTTTTCCCGCACCTTTCATATATACCATCAAAAGCAACCTTATACAACGGAACATCAAATTTTTTCTTTATTACCCTCAAATCTTTCTATCCAGCATGACTGAATAATTATTTATATAATATAAGAATTGTTAAAGCCAATCAAATAAATCAAATCTTGAAAAAAAACAAATATTAAGTCAAAATTTTAACCATGAAATATAAAAATTTACCCGGATTCCCCAGAAGGATAATTGTTTCAATTATTATCCTTATCTCTGTCTATTTCCTTGGTTCTATTGGATATATGGTAATTGAAGATATGAGCTTTATGGATTCACTTTTTATGACCACTATAACCATAACCACTGTGGGTTTCGGGCTGTTAGAACCACTCTCAAAAGCAGGGACCATATTTACAATTTTACTAATTATCATAGGAACCGGTACAGTTGCATATATTTTAATAAACTTAACTGACTTTATATTAAGTGAGTTTTTTTTTGGAAGAATAGAAAAAAGAAGGAAGATAAAAATGATTTCAAAATTAAAGGACCATTACATAATCTGTGGACTGGGCAGGGTAGGACTTGAAATTGCCAGCGAACTTTCGGCAAATAATAAAAATTTTATAGTAATTGATAAATCAGATAATGCGATTGAAACTGCAAAACAAAATAACTGGCTGTACATGCAGGGGGACGCTTCTGGTGATGACATTCTTATTGAAGCCCGGATAAAAGAAGCCAGGTGCTTATTCGCTGCGCTTGATACAGATGCGGAAAACGTATATATAACCCTATCTGCCAAATCTTTAAATCCATCTATTTTTATAGTTGCCAGGGCAATGGTTCACGAAACTATCAACAAACTTGAAAAGGCAGGAGCGGATAAGGTAGTCTCGCCTCAACTTATAGGAGGAAGAAGAATGGTAGATATGGCGCTCCAGCCCTCAATCTGTGATTTTCTGGATACCATAATGAAGGTAGAAGAAAATGAGATTAAACTGGCAGAAATTGAAATTAAAGAAAATAGCAGGATTGACGGCATGAGCATACGTGAAGCAGGCACTAAATATGGTATTGAAGCCCTGATTATATCCGTAATTGAAAAAGGAGAAAAAATTTCAGTCAAAAAAGCAGGCGGGGATACCGGCATGATGCATGGCCATAAAATAATTGCTATCGGCACCGGGGACCAGATAAAACACTTAACGGACCTTGCTTCCATGTAACTTATAATCACATGCAGTTTTTATTCCTGCTTTGATTAAATGCGGCCGGCCACTACCCGGGCAGATAAAGATTGGAACCCCTGCAATTATCGCTTATTATTGCCCTATTCATTGTCCCCAAATACTGCGTAATCTCCACTTAAAAAATATGCTACTCTCTCCCCTATGTTTACGGACTGGTCACCAATTCTTTCAAGGTATCTGCATGCCAGCACGATACTGGTTACAAATTTTATATCTTTTTCTCTTTTGTGATAAGAAAATAATTTACCCAGGACAATCTTATGGATCTCGTCAACCATATCATCTGACTTTCCTATCTTTAAAGCCAGTTTTAAATCCTTATTTTTAAAGGACTCAATAGCCCCGTTAAGTTCTGACATGGCGAGGTTCCCCATTTCTACTATCAAGTCTATAATTTCTCTATCGGGATGTTCCCTATCCTCTTTTGCAAGTCTTTTTACAATTTGAGATATGTTTACCGCCAGGTCACCAATTCTTTCCAGAGATTTAATTATTATACTTATGGAATGCAAATACCTTAAATCTCTTGCTACCGGCTGGTGTTCGGCCTGCAAAACAATACATTTTTCCTCAATTGATATATCAAATTCATCAATTTCTTCATCCCCATCTATGACCTTCTGCGCCAGTCCTACGTTCATTTCTATAAAAGCTTTTATCGCAGTACTGACCGCTTCCTGTGTTTTGCTGCCCATCAATATCACATCATTGCTGATTTCTTCTATTTTCTGTCCAAATGTTTTTCTCATATTGTTATTCCTTTCTAATCAACCTGAACCGTGTCCTTATAGCAGTTCCGGAAACAGCAAAAATCAACACCAGAATCAAAAGCACCAGTGCGGTGCCCCACTGCATATCCTCCGGAGTGTCAGTAAGCTGAGTGGCCAGTACGTAAAGATGATAGGGCAATGCCATCACCTGGCTGAAGATAGAATTCGGTAAATTCGGCTGTGAGAACGCAGCCACGGTAAACATTATGGGAGCAGTTTCTCCCGCTGCTCTCCCTATTCCTATAACCGACCCGGTTATTATACCCGGCAAAGCCCGCGGCAGCACCACCTTTACTATTGTCTGCCACCTGGTAGCACCCAGGGCCAGGGAAGCATGTCGGTAAGACTCAGGAACCGTCTTTAATGCCTCCTCTGTAGACGTTATTATAACCGGTAATATAAGCAGTGCGAGGGTCAGGGAACCGGCAAGAATTGACCTTCCAAAATTAAGCATCATAACAAAAAACCCCAGCCCGAATAAACCATATACCACAGAAGGCACTCCCGACATATTTATAATAGATAGTCTTATTATCCTGGTCAGCCTGTTTTTGGAGGCATACTCATTAAGATAAACCGCCGCTAAAATCCCTACAGGCAGTGAGAATAAAAAAGTTCCTATCATTAAATAAAGCGTTCCCAGAATGGCAGGAAAAATACCGCCTTCCCTCATACCAAGTTCAGGCTTTCTGGACAAGAATTCCCAGTTAATTGCTCCGCTTCCTTTAACTACCAGATACACCACTATCCCAACCACAAATGCTATCACTATAAGGGTTAAAAAAAGTAGAATTGCGTATGATACTCTTTCTATGATTCTTTTTCTTTTTCTGCTTATTTCTTTTGCTTCCCACATAATTGATTTTAAGTTTTTAACTTATTTCGCTTTTAGATATTTTTTTATTATTCAATTCTTTCCCGGCACGATACCGGCATCATCATCAATTTTTAACTTCCTCTTATTCTATTTATAAACCTGTCAGAAATGAAATTAATAATAAAGGTAATTATAAAAAGAATGAGCCCTATTGCGAAAAGAGCTGAATAATGGAGTCCTCCCTGTACGGTTTCTCCCATTTCTGCAGCAATTGTTGCAGTAATAGTCCTGACCGGCTGCAACCACGAGAAAACAATCCTCGGTGAGTTCCCGGTCACCATCAGAACAGTCATAGTCTCGCCCACTATCCTCCCCAGCCCCAGCATTACTGCAGCTACCATACCGGAGGATGCTGATGGTATTACGGTTCGCATGGTTGTTTCCCATTTTGTTGCGCCCAGAGCAATTGAAGCGTGCCTGTATTTATCAGGAACCGCATTCACTGCATCTTCTGAAATTGATATAATGGTGGGCAAACTCATAAAAGCCAGCATTACCGAACCGGTAAGAGCCGTAAGCCCTACATTCAGGTTAAAGATATTCATAATTATGGGGGCAAGGAGCTTAATGCCGATAAATCCAATTACTACAGAAGGAATGGTTGCCAGAACCTCTATTACCGGTTTTAATATTTCCCGCAGGACTCTGGGAGCAAGCTCGCCAATATAAATAGCAGTGCCCAGGCCAAGAGGCACGGCAATTACAATTGCACCAAATGTAATCAGCAATGAACCGGTCAGCAGCGGAAGAAAGCCAAATTCCCCGAGCACCGTTGGAGACCACTTCTGGCCGGTTAAAAACTCCAGGGTTGGATAAGTAGCAAAGAATTTTATAGAATTCGCAACCAGGAAACCGAGTATTAAAGCCAGGACAATAATTGAAATTATTCCATTTAGAAAAACGAATCTGTGGATAAGGAAGCTTTTTATTTTTCTCAGTCTAATTTCAAGCCGTGACATATCTTCATTTTAAAAGAATTAAAATTTTTTTGCTATCAAATTAAAAAAAAATGATATTCAAACCTTTGTGCCGTGGATATATTAACCAAATATATCCACAACTTTTTTACTATCACATTATAAGTTTCTTATAGTTACTTACAAAATGAATAAAACACAGTCAAAATAATACAGAATCTTTATTTAACAGGGACAAATCCCTCTCTCGAACCTATTTCTTGCCCTTTATCACTTAATATAAAATCTAAATAGCCTTTTGCTATAGGAGATAGTTCCTTACCCGGTGAGTAAATATATAATCCTCTGGAGATTGGATAAGAGCCATCTTTTATCGTTTCTATGGAAGCCTCTATCCCTTCCACTTTTAAAGTCCTGAGGGACTCTTCAAGATACCCCAGTCCGATATATCCAACAGCATTGCTATTATTTTTAATCTGATTTACAACATCAGCGTTTGATTGAAGCCTTAAAGCAGTTTCCGTATAGTCACTTTTCTTTAGAGTTTTTCCCAGTTGAACTATTTCTTCCAGAAAATATTCCCCCGTACCGGAGCTTGAATCCCTGGCAACTATAACTATTTCTGCATCCTCACCGCCGACATCCTTCCAGTTATTAACTTCTCCCCTGTATATTCCAGAGAGTTCCTCTACGATAAGGTCATCAACAGTTACATTGCTGCTTACTACAACTGCAATTCCATCATAAAGAACGGTGTACTCCTTTATGTCATAGCCGGCATTTCTGGCAGCTTCTATCTCTTCCTCTTTTATCTGTCTTGAAGCATTCGCAAGGTCGTTTATTCCATTAATCAAATCAGCAATACCTCCGCCGGAACCTCCTCCATTTACAATTATTGTCCCGCCATATTCTTTCATAAAAGCCGATGCCCATGCTTCTGAAACCTGAAGAAGGGTTGTAGACCCTGATAATACAAGTTCCTGCCCATCAAAAGGAAGGCCTCCGTCTGCTTCTACTCCTGCTTTCTCTTCTGGTTTACCCGTATCTCCGCAACCGGCAAAAGCCATACTGCTTATCATTATTACTATAATACCGGCAATAATTAACGGTAAAAACTTACTATTTTTCATTTGCTCACCCATCTTTCTTATATTAATTATTTTAAACCGGACAAATATTAACACATAAAAAAGCATATCTGGTTAAAAAAGAATTAAAATAATGTTAAAAAAATATTAAAAACTGTTTGTAATCTTGTATCCATAGCCATGAACCGTTTTTATAAACCTCTTTCCGAATTCTTTGTAATTCATTTTCTCTCGTATTCTTCTTATATGAACATCAAGAGTTCTGGTATCTCCGTAATAATCCTCTCCCCATACTTTCTTTATTAATTCCATACGGGGAACCAGGCAGTTAAGATTCTTTAACAGTGTCAGAACAATGGCGTACTCCTTTGGATTCAGCCTGATTCTTGCTGTGTCAAGAAATATATCGTGCTTTATCTCATCAACTGCCAGCTTTACTTCCTTAAAAATAAAATTTCCCTTTATAGGCCTGTCCGGGCTGTGATATACACCATTATCAATCCTCCTGAGTACGTTTTTTACTCTGGCCAGCAGTTCCCTGACTCCAAATGGTTTTACTATATAATCATCGGCGCCCAGCTCCAGCCCGAGAACTTTATCAAGCTCTTCACCCTTTGCGCTCAGGATTATAACCGGAATATCAGTCTTTTTCTTTATTTCCTTACATATATCAAGCCCTTCCATATCCGGAAGCATTAAATCAAGAATAATTAGGTCGGGCATAAATTGATTTAAGGAATCTAAAAAACTTCTGCCATCCTTAAAACTTTTAGCCCTGTAGCCTTCTTTTAACAAATTATGCTCCAGAATTTCACATATATTTTCTTCATCATCAACAATGTAAATTAGCCTTTGTTTTGGTTCCATTTTTAAATATTACTTTTTTGGCATTATTATCTCAAATACAGTTTCTTTACCGGGGGCACTGCGGGCATTTATCCTTCCTTTGTGTAACTCAACTGTGTGTTTTACGATAGAAAGTCCCAGACCCGACCCAATCTGTCTTGAAGACTTTGAACTTTTACCCCTGTAGAATCTCTGAAAAATATAGGGGAGCTCATCTTTATCTATACCTCTGCCATTATCTCTGATTGTAATTAGTATATTGCTCCTATCTTCCTTTAAATCCACATTTACCTCTGCCCTCTTTCCCCCATAAAATATAGAATTTTCAATAATATTTCTCACCATCCGGGTAAAAAGCTCTTCGTCCGTCTGATAATTAATCAAATCGCTACTGCAGTTAAAGCTAATTTTAGTTTCATTTTTTTCCGCCAAAAAATTAAGAGATTTTATAGTCTCCTCTATTAAATAAACAAGATTATATTCCTTTTCAAACAGGACATTGCGCTTAAATTCTATATTTGAAAGATTTAAAACATCCCTGATTAAAAAATTGAGCCTTTCTACCTCTTCTAAACTTCTGCCCAGGTAATCTTTTACTTTCTTCCTGTCCATAGATTCATCATTTAAAATTGTATCGATATACCCTCGTATAGAAGTCAGGGGTGTCCTCATCTCGTGGGATATATTAGCCACAAACTGGCTTCTTAACCTTGAAAATTCTACCTCCTGTGTAATATTTTCAAACAAAATAAGAAGTTCCTTGCATTTTTCCCCGTATAACCGTGTACCTGAATTAATGGGAATAATTTCCACAAGAAAACTCCTGTCTTCGTCTCCGTAAAAGGTGATTTTCTTACTGTAGCGATCAGGCTTATCTAAAACCCTGCCAATTGACTTTTCAAGCTTTTCATTCTTAAAGACAAATGCAGTTTTCCTGCCCAGAACTTCATCCTTTTTTAAATAAAACGAGTTTAAAATATTTTCATTAATTCTTGAGATTTTCTTACTGCAGTCAATTATTAACGCACCCGGGTCTATACTATTAAGAACCAGATCTACAAGTTCTGTTTCGCGTTCAATTACTATTTTAGACATTGCCAGTAAATTTTTTGTATCTGCAATTACCGGATTTTTCTGAAGTTCTTCTTCTGTGAAGTCGGGTAAAGCCTTTTTTCCCCTTAGGTATTTAGTATTAGATTTTAATAACTTATTTATTTCCAGTAACGTATTGTTTTTGTTTTTGAGCTTTATAGCCAGGAGGGATAAAACTACAGCCAGAAGCACTATTATTAGAATAGAAAAGTATAAAAGAGCCTGTATTAATAACATCTCATTCAAATTGATCAATAAACACCAAAAATTTTATTAAAAAAAATTATAGCATATACATTTTTTTTAAAATACCCTTCAACAATTAATAAAATAATCCGGCATTTATTTGATATCCATTACAGTAACAGGCACTCTGGTTTATGATATGCACTGGATTTAAATAAGACTTTATACAGTAAATTTAAAAAAGAATTTATAAAAGTATCTGCTGCAGAATCTGTTTTTTTACCCGCTAAAAGCCTGGTGGCGAGACGCAGAATTGAACTGCGGACACATGGATTTTCAGTCCACTGCTCTACCAACTGAGCTATCTCGCCAGCCAATCTATAAAACTGGCGGAGCTGACGGGATTTGAACCCGCGATCTCATGCGTGACAGGCATGTGTCCTAAACCGCTAGACGACAGCTCCGCTTCACTAACAATTATGGTGGGCGTTGCAGGGATTGAACCTGCGACCCCCTGCTTGTAAGGCAGGTGCTCTCCCAGCTGAGCTAAACGCCCACTCTTCATGGTAGCCTGTAGGAGAATCGAACTCCTGTTGCAAGGTTGAAAACCTTGTGTCCTAACCCCTAGACGAACAGGCCACTAAATGGTGAGCCGTGAAGGGATCGAACCTTCGACACCCGGATTAAAAGTCCGGTGCTCTACCTACTGAGCTAACGGCCCTGCTAATTAAACACTGCAACAAAACTAAAAAACCAGAGCTTCTGGCTTTTTAGTTGAATTAGCAAACGTAAAGTCTACTATAGTAAAAACCCATTGTCAACACAGATAACCGGGGTTAGTGAGGATAAATTCTGGTGGACATCCCTTCAGTCTCCATTCTTAATATTAGAGGATACTTTACCGGCTTTTTCCATACTCTTATTTAGCAACTCCCCACCTATGACCTTCGCTTCAGCAATAGCGAATTTTCCTCTATCAGCTGCTTCCTTCAACTTTTCGACAACTTTTTTCCTGGTTTTTAACCCTGATTGAGGAGCCAATAATAGCCCCAGTACATATCCCGAAAAAATTGAAACCAGAACAATTATCAGTATATCAAATAAATCTTTAATACTGGATCTCTTCTCCCGGCTGTCTTCCATATCCCTGCTAACATTACTTTCCATTTATAAAACCCTCCTCGGGTAAGGTTATTTATTTCTTTATTATAAACTATTTAACACTTATATTGAACATATCAGTATAATTGGAATCAGCAATCAGTGTACACCATAAAACATTTAACCCATTAATCCAGCAAAAACCCTATAACCTCCGCCCAGCCCCTGTTCATAATTCCGTCGGCAATATATACATTATCATACTTATTAAGCTCACCGGATATATCTTCTTTGCCATCCAGGGCGTTCCTCATTAAAAAACAGTATTTTACTTCACCTGCCATTTTTAAGTCTTCAGTAGAATCCCCCAGGGCTATACAATTATCGGCGCCAAATTTTCTTATTTTTTTATCAAGTTTTATTCCCCCTGATTTATCAACACCTGCCGGTATTAATATATAAATATTCAATTTTTCCACATTAAGGTCTACCTTTACAAGTGATGATGAAAATCCATTATTAACCAGAACCAGACCTCCATAACCATTTCTTGCAAGCAAACTATTGGCTTTATCCAGATCTATTTCTCCAAAAAATACAGCATTATAATTTCTGTACCTGCTCCATTCTATCCTGCTTTCTATCTTACCCGGAAAGCTTTTCTTAAGAAGATCGATAATTTTTATTAAATCCCTGCCGCCATCCCCCGTGTCATAAACTGCTCCGCTATCATCAAATGTGGTGTAAACCTTTTCCCCCAGATTATAAATCAGCTCCGCACCGAGCTCCGCAATATAATTTTTCAATCCCATCACCTGTGCGTTTAACCTTAACTGAAATCCATTCCTTCCCGATGCCAGCACAACGTCTAAGCCCTTGTGTTCCAGCCTGGCTAGCGATCCCAGCGCATCAAGGTAATAATCATTTTTATAATCTTTAATGAGGCAGCCGCTGCCATTTAACAATGTCCCGTCAAGGTCAGTGTATATGACTCTTAAATCTTTTAAATTTTCCTTTATCTCATTTTTGTAATCTCTAAAAAATTTATAATCTACCATGTTTTACTTTCTATCTTTTTAAATAAATTTTATTTTCTGCCTGCGTTATTCCCTGCTATGTTACACTTGCCCCTATTCTTATATATCCTACATTTTACCGGCTCAAGACCGGGCCCATCAAAAAAACGGTACTTTAACCAGAGTAATTATAAAGTTATTTTCAGAATTTTCAATTTGATTATTGCCTTTATGTAAAAACCTGTCTTCTATTAATCATATTTAAGTATAGGATTTCTGCCATAAAACCCATATTTTTACGAATTTTAAACTGAAGTGTTTATTATCCTGAAGAATCAGTGAAACTCAGAGCGAACTTTTATAAAATGCATAACATCGCTTTTTGTTATCATCCCTTTAAACTTATCTCCGGACATTACTATCAGGTGACCGAGATCATTTTTTATCATTTTCTTTATTGCCTCGGACACTTCCATTGAAACATCCACTTTTTCGTTTTCTGAAATTTTTCTTACCACATCTCCTGCCCTTAAATCAGCCCATTCCTCCCTCGGAATCTCTTTTACATCATTTATGGAAACAACACCTATAATTTTCCGGGTTTCCCTATCTTCCACAACCGGAAATCTCCCGAACCTGTATTTCATAAAATAATCATCTACAAGCTCCTGTAATGTTATATCCCCGGTTACATCTACAACATTCTGATTCATAGCCTCTTCCACTTTTATTCCTTTTATAGACGTTTCAAAAACAGTCTGGCGATAGCCCGTCTGGGCAGATGATTGCAAAAACCATCCTATAAAAGCAAGCCACATCCCGTTTAAAAAATTACCCGCGAATATAAAAAACACGCCAACAGCAATTATTGCAAACCCCAGCACCCTTCCTGCTGTTGATGCTATAAACGTTGCCCTTTCCAGGTTTCCGGTTGATTTCCATATAATTGAACGCAGGACTCTCCCGCCATCCAGCGGGTAACCGGGAAGTAAATTAAAAGCCCCGAGAACCATATTAATAATAGCCAGGTATTTAACCGGCTCCTCAACCAGAGCATAACCCCTGGTAAAAAACCATATAATGCCAAAAAATATAGCCAGAACAAAACTCGCAACAGGCCCGGCTATGGCCATGATGAACTCGCTAAAGGGGGTATCCGGTTCTTTTTCTATCTGTGCCATACCCCCGAATAAAAAAAGCGTTATCCTTTCAACTGGTATACCCTTTTTTATAGCAACCAGTGAATGGCTCATCTCATGAATTAATACCGAAGCAAAGAAAAGGATTACCGTAATAATAGTAATCAATGCCAGAGTTCCAGCGTTTAACGACGGAAGAACACCGGGGAAATAGAAAAAACCAAAATAATATGAAAACAATGCGAATATAATAAACCAGCTATAATCCAGCCTTACCTCTATCCCGAAGATTTTAAACAATTTTATCGAAGACTTAAACATTTATTTATCCACTCCTTAAAATTCAGTCATAAATTTTATACCCTTATGCATTTTATTTTAACAGTGATTTTACACTAAAAACGGGGCCATTTTAATCCTACTTCATTATAACCTATTTATATTAAAAAAAAATATCCAGACGCCCGCCACAGTTATTATAATTAAATACTAATTATTGAACCCCGGCAAATATTATCTTTTTGCGGTATAAACAAATCAATCTTAAAATATGATAAAATAATTACTTAAAAATATAAAATTAAATAATGGAACTTTCTCAAATACTATTATCAGAAATAAAATTTGACCTTTCCGCTTTTACACTGGATATAATAATACCCTGCGCTCTGGCATTAATCTTTGGAGGCATAATAGGCTTTCAGAGAGAAAAAGCAGAAAGACCGGTGGGGCTCAGAACCCATGCTCTCGTGTGCCTTGGCTCAACAGTTTTTACATTAATCTCATATACTGGATTTTCTTCAATTGATTATGGCACTGTGGACCCATCAAGAATAGCAGCAGGCATCGTAACAGGAATCGGCTTTATAGGTGCAGGGGCAATTTTCAGGCAGGGGACCCTGGTAAGAGGAGTAACTACTGCCGCAAGCATATGGATAGTTTCTTCGGTTGGAATGGCGCTTGGTGTTAAGTTATATTACCTGGCATTGGTAGTGACCATCCTGGGTTTTGTCACTCTAAGCATACTGAAATACTTTGAGGACAGATTGATAAATGTACCAAAATATTCGCTTAGGGTAACCACATCCTGCGATTTTACCGGTCTGGATAAGATAATAAATTTACTGAGAGAAGAGCCCATAGAAATAAAAAGTAAAAAATACAAATCCGATAGTGAAAACCATAAGAAAATTTTTACCATTACTTTTTCCAGTAAAAATACTGATACATCTACGATTATAATTAATAAGCTGAGCAAACTAAAAGATATTGAAGAAATAAATATTTATTAAACCTTTAACATCAAATTTGCATTATATAAATAAAATAAAAAAAATAGTCATAAATATATTGAGGTATCTGAAGAAGCTTTCAGAAAAATATATATCAGATGGCGGAATAATTATGGCTTCGTCAATTTCTTTTTACTTCCTTTTTTCTATTTTCCCCGTCCTGTTACTGCTTATTTCTCTTTCAGGTCTATTAATAGACACCTTTAATATCCATGCAACAATTCTTGATTTTATTGAGGAGAGAATTCCAATTATATATAGTTTTACAGAGTCCAATATAACAAAAATAACCGAAAATAGAACCAGCATAGGAATAACCGGCTTTGTATTTTTAGCAATATCAACTACTTATTTTTTTGATTCCATACAATTTTCCCTTAATAGAATTTATAAAACCAAAACCCAGAGAAAATTCTGGAAACAAAAAATCTTTGGCTTCATTATAATAACCACGATATTTATAATTGTTTTATTATCTTTTCTTATATCCACGTCTTTCTTTTACCTGGCCAACAAAATAATGGATTTTTTAAATTTAAATGAATCAATATCATCACTCTTATTTAAGACTATATCCATTTTAATCGGGCTCATTCTCAATTTTGCTATTTTTAGTCTTATTTATTTTTTTGGAACCAACAGGAAAACCCATTTTAGATATCACATATATAAAGGTTCCCTGTTCGCAGCAATAACATGGGAATTATCCAAGCATATCTTTATTTTTTACATATATAAATTCGTAAATTTTGAACTAACCTACGGCTCAATTGGCTCAATAATCAGCTTCCTCCTCTGGATTTACATATCCAGCCTCATTCTTATTATGGGAGCTGAAATAAATTCAACGGATTTGGCACAGGGATGAAATTTATTGCAGACATAATGGTTGGAAAACTTGCCAGGTACCTTCGCATGGCCGGTTATGATGTTTTATATGATAATAACGCCAGTGATGACCGGATATTAAAAACAGCCCTCAAAACAGACAGGGTGGTACTGACCAGAGATACCCTTATGCTCACCAGAAAGGAATTTAAAAACGGAACCATAAAATATCTATTTATAAAAAATGATAGCCTCAAAAATCAGCTGGCGCAGGTTAAATCAGAACTTAAAATTCCGCTGAAACCGAATTTAATAAGATGTATTGAATGCAATCAGAAACTTATGATAGTAAAAAAAGAAGATGTAAAAGATAAAGTTCCCCCCTATGTGTTTAAAACACAGAAAAACTTTATGTACTGCAAGAATTGTGAGAAATATTACTGGAGGGGTACCCATTATCAGAATATAAAAAATATCTTTCTGAGCCTGGAGAAATAATAAAAATGGTTTTTGAAGGTGAGACACTTGATAAAGAAAAATGTATTTTATAAATCCCCGTAATAGCGGTTTTTCTTAAGCTCCGCAAGTTCCGAATTCAATCTCTCCCACTCATGTATTTTAATATCAAGTTCTTTTTTTTTATCTGCGTATTTTAAAAACGGCAGATCTTTTCTGGAATCTTCATTCTGAACTGTTCCGGCCTCAAACCGGCTCGCAAGCTCCCCAAGTTCAGTTTCAAGCCGCTCTATTATATTTTCGCACTCCGCAATTTCCCCGGTTATTTTACGTAAATATTTATAAAATTCCTTCCTTTCGAGATAAGTATTTTTCCCCGCACCGGATGGTTGCCCTCCTTTTTTACTACCGGTTTGTTTTTGTTTTATTTCAAGCTCGCGGAGAGATGCAACTTTTTTCTTTTCAAGAAAATTATTTATGCCCCCCATATATTTTTTTATTTTGTGGTCCTTAAATTCATAAACATTGTCCACCAGGCCATCCATAAACTCTCTATCATGTGAGGTCAGTATCATTGTGCCGGTAAAATTCTTAAGCGCCTGTTTGAGAATATCTTTGGAGCGCATATCAAGATGGTTGGTCGGCTCATCAAGCACAAGTAAATTAAACGGTTCCAGCAGCAATTTTACCAGTGCAAGCCTTGACCTTTCCCCACCGGATAAAACTTTTACTTTTTTATCTATATCATCACTTCCAAACAGGAAAGCTCCGAGGAGCGCCCTTATCTTAACACCCGCATCAACAGGAGCAACTCTGCTGGTAGTATCAAGAACAGTTATCTCTCCATCCATCAGTTCATCCTGATTTTGCGCAAAATAACCAATCTTAACATTATGACCTATTTTGAGCTGACCATTAAAATCCAGGTCGCCAACAAGAATCCGGGATAACGTAGTCTTGCCTTCCCCGTTTTTACCAACAAATGCAATCCTTTCGCCCCTTCTTACCCCGAGATCTATGTCTTCAAGAACAGTTTTACCACTGAAACTCACTGACAGACCGGAAGCATCAATAACCAGGCTGCCCGAGCGGGGGGCGGCAGGAAACCTGATACGAATAGCCCTGTTGTCATCTTCATCTACACTGATGGGCTGAAGTTTTTCAAGGTATTTGATACGGGATTGCACCTGGCGCGCTTTAGTGGCCTTATACCTGAAGCGTTCAATAAATTTCCTGGTCTCTGCAATTTGCTTTTGCTGGTTTTTGTAAGTGGCCAGCTGTACAAGCCTCTGTTCTTTTCTCAATATGGTATATTTTGAATAGGGGACTTTATAATCATAAATTTTACCCCTCGAAATTTCAATTGTGCGGTCTGTAACATTGTCAAGAAGAGCCCTATCGTGGCTGATGATAACTACCGCTCCCCGGTATTCTGATAGGAACTGCTCTATCCACTGGATTGAATCAATATCAAGATGGTTTGTCGGTTCATCAAGCAGTAGCAGGTCGGGGCCCCTGAGGAGGATTTTTGCCAGTTCAATTCTCATTCTCCATCCACCGCTAAACTCTTTTGTCTGTCTTGATAAATCTTCGGGCTTAAATCCCAGTCCTGTCAGCGTTTTCTCAATTTTCTCATTTATTTTTGCCCCGCCCAGCATCTCGATCCTCTCATTCATATCAGACAAACTGTTAATTAACTTAAGGTAACCTGCGGAATTGTAATCGGTTCTCTTTTCTACTTCGCGATTCAATTCAGTAATTTTTTCTTCCAGCTCTATAACCTTAGAAAATGCAGTTTTCGCTTCATTAAAAAGTGTCCTGCTGTTTATATGTCTCATCTGCTGCGGAAGGTATCCCGTGGTCAGGCCCGGTGGTCTTTCAATAATTCCTGAATCGGTTGTCTGCAGGCCCAGGATAATTTTTAGCAGAGTCGTTTTACCGGCACCGTTATTTCCGACGAGTCCTATTTTATCTCCGGGATTTATCTGAAATGAAATATCATCAAGTAATTTACGACCGCCAAAGCTTAAATTTATATGACTAATTGATATCACGATTTATTTCTTAACCTTAAAATCCAGCAGTCTTCCTTCAGGACCGGTAACATCTACTGTTATCGTATCTCCTTCTTTTATCTCACCATTTAGCAGTTTCATTGCCAGTTTGTTCTGTACTTCATTCTGGATAACTCTCTTCAGCGGCCTTGCCCCGTAAACAGGGTCAAACCCTTCCTGTGCGATAAGTTTTTTTGCCTTATCTGTTATTTCAAGAGAAAGCTTTTTCCTTTTTAAGGTTTCCTTTAAATTTTTAATCTGGATTTCAACTATTCCTTTTATTTCATCAATGCCCAGCCTGTGGAAAATAACTATATCATCAACACGATTTAAAAATTCCGGCTTAAAATTGGCCTTCATTGCCTCTGTGATTCTTTTTTTCATTTCTTCTTCATCTTTATCGCCCAGTTCGGTTATCCACTGGCTGCCGATATTGGACGTCATGATAATAACAGTGTTTTTAAAATCAACCGTTCTTCCATGTCCGTCAGTTAGCCGCCCATCATCCATTATCTGTAGTAATATATTAAAAACATCGCCATGGGCTTTTTCAATTTCGTCCAGGAGTATTACGCTGTAAGGCTTTCTTCTCACAGCTTCGGTTAGATATCCTCCTTCTTCATAACCAACATATCCGGGTGGGGCGCCTATGAGCCTTGAAACGGTATGTTTCTCCATATATTCAGACATATCTATTCTTACCATTGCTCTTTCATCGTCAAACAGAAACTCTGCCAGGGCCTTTGAAAGTTCAGTTTTTCCCACCCCTGTAGGGCCCAGGAATATAAAAGAACCAATGGGCCGGTTGGGATCCTGGAGGCCTGCTCTTGCCCTCCTTATGGTATTGGACACCGCGGTTATAGCCTCATCCTGCCCCACGACCCTCCTTTTTAGTCTGTCTTCCATATGAACCAGCTTTTCAATTTCAGCTTCCATCAGTCTTGTAACCGGAATACCTGTCCACTTTGATACAGTCTCTGCAATATCTTCCTCATCCACTTCCTCTTTTAGCATTTTATTTTCCTTCTGGAGCTGTTCAAGTTTTTTATTTTCTTCATCTAACTTTTTCTGGAGTTCTAAAAGTTTTCCATATTTTAATTCCGCTGCCTTCTGGAGGTCAGCGTCCCTTTCGGCATGCTCGGACTCTATTTTCGTTTTTTCTATTTCTTCCTTCAGATTTCTTATATTTTTTATTATTTCTTTTTCCTGCTGCCAGTGGGCTTTCATTGAATTTGCTTTTTCTTTAAGGTTAGAAAGCTCCTTATTTATTTTTTCCATTCTTGAAATTGAAGCCTTATCTTTTTCTTTTTTTAAGGCCTGAATTTCTATCTCATATTGTTTTATTCTCCTCTCAACCTCATCAATTTCTGTAGGCATACTATCAATCTCAATGCGTAGCCTTGAAGCAGCTTCGTCTATAAGGTCAATGGCTTTATCCGGTAGAAATCTGTCAGATATATATCTATCTGAAAGTACTGCGGCGGCAATAAGAGCAGAGTCTTTTATCCTTACTCCGTGGTGTACCTCATATCTTTCCCTCAGACCCCTGAGTATGGAGATAGTATCTTCCACCGAGGGCTCGCTTATCTGAACAGGCTGAAATCTTCTTTCCAGGGCCGCATCCTTCTCAATGTACTTCCTGTATTCATCAAGAGTAGTGGCCCCTATGGCATGGAGCTCTCCCCGGGCAAGCATGGGCTTTAGCATATTTGATGCATCAACAGCACCTTCTGCTGCTCCTGCCCCCACTACAGTATGGAGCTCGTCCAGAAATAAAATTATATTGCCTTCCGCCTTTGATATTTCTTTCAGGACCGCCTTTAATCTATCCTCAAATTCTCCCCTGTATTTAGAGCCGGCTACCAGGGTACCCATGTCAAGCGCTATCACCTTTTTATTTTTTAACCCTTCCGGGACATCACCCGAGACAATCCTGTTGGCCAGCCCTTCAACTATGGCGGTCTTCCCAACCCCGGGTTCCCCTATAAGAACAGGATTATTCTTTGTTCTTCTTGACAGTACCTGGATAACCCTTCTTATCTCATCATCTCTTCCTATAACCGGGTCTAGCTTACCTTTTCTTGCAACATCGGTAATATCTTTTCCATATCTTTTTAGAGCCTGGTACTTGTCCTCAGGATTCTGGTCCGTTATTCTCTGGCTGCCCCTGATATTAACCAGAATCTGATATATCCTATCTTTTGTTACTCCAGAATTTTTTAAAATTTTACCGGCTTCACCATCACTCTCTGAAAGCGCTATCAAAATATGCTCGGTTGAGACATACTCATCTTTTAACTGCCCGGCCTCATTGAATGCATTGTTTAGAATATCGTTAAGCCCGGGAGTTATATATAATTGTGCTGCCTGCCCGCTTACCCTGGGCTGCTTTGCAATAAGATCATTTACTTTACCAGATAAGTCATCAATGTTAATCTCAAGTTTTTTTAGTATAGGATTTATTATCCCTTCCTTCTGCTTCAGCATAGCGGAAAGGAGATGAAAATCATCAATACTCTGATTCCCGTTCTCTGACGCTATCCTCTGTGCTTCTGACAGCGCCTCCTGCGCTTTTATGGTAAATTTATCTATTTGCATATATTTTAATCACTCCAATCGTTATTTATTATATAGATTTAACCCGGTTAAAAATCAAACCACTATATTTGTTCTCGGGTTTTCGTCATAACTGTCCAAAAAATCATCAAAGTGTTTCTTCTGCTCTCCAGTCAATCCTTCCGGCAGTATTATTTTAGTTTTTACGTAAAGGTCACCAGAACCACCGCCCTTTAATTTAGGCATTCCCTTGCCCTTCAGGCGGAGAGTTTTTCCTCCCTGAGTCTTTGGAGGCACCTTTACCATCACTCTACCCTCAAAAGTCGGGACATCTATCTTCGCTCCAGTGTAAACTTCCTTTACAGTAACCAGAACCTCACAATAAAGATCATCATTTTTCCTGGTAAAAAAATTATGTCCGGCCACATTTACAATTAAATACAGGTCTCCTGCCTGTCCACCTGCTGGGCCCGGGCCGCCTTCTCCCGCTACTCTTATTTTTCCACCATCCTTAATGCCCCGGGGAATCTTCACATTTATAGTCCTTGCCTTTCCGTCTCTCTGCAATTTAATCATTCTCTGTGTCCCTGTATATGCCTCCCTCAATGTTATATTAAGAGTTGATTGCATATCCTGTCCTTTTTGAGCAGCAGTTTTTGTCCTTCTTCCGAACTTTGAGCCAAAATTCGTTGAAAATCCAGAAGATTTTTCATTTGCTCCTCCTCCGAAAAACATTTCAAAAAAATCGGAAAAGCCGCTCCCCAGGTCTTCAAAGCTAAAACCTTTATTTTCAAAATTATAGGTATATGTCCTCCCGCCACCGGGCCAGCCTGTACCTGTACCTGCACCTGCATACTGTTTCCAGTTAGCGCCCAGCTGGTCATACCTGGCTCTCTTCTGGGTATCCTTTAATACCTCGTATGCTTCCCCGATTTCTTTAAATTTTTCTTCAGCAACAGGATTATCAGGATTTGCGTCCGGATGATATTTTCTCGCCAGCTTCCTGTAGGCCTTTTTTATCTCATCCTGAGTGGCATTCTTATCCACTCCCAGTATTTTATAATAATCCTTATATTCAACCATTCACTTTCACCTTTAATCTCAATAAATATGCTGCCCATAACTTTTAGTTAGAGTTATGGGCAGACACATACGCTTCCACTTTATAAACTTTCAAAGCATTACGTTTATGCTTTTACTTACTGCTTACTTCTATCTTCTTTGGTTTCTTTGCTTCTGCTTTAGGTATATTTATTTCCAGCACCCCATCTCTGTAAGTGGCTTTAATCTGGTCAGATTTTACCGGAACTCCAATATTAAATGACCTGTAGAAAGAACCATAACTTCTCTCCACCCTGATATAGCCTTTATCCTTTTCCTCTTTCTCTTCTTTCCGCTCTCCTTTAATTACCAGCTGGTCCTCATCAACCGATACGTCTATATCTTCCATCTTCATTCCGGGTAAATCTGCCTTTATCATAATTTTCCTGTCGGTCTCCTTAATGTCTACATCAGGTGCCCAGATTGCCGACTTCTTACTTTTATCTCTTTCGGTAACACCTTCAAACCATCTACCTATCTCGTCACGAAGCTGAACCATATCACTGAATGGATCCCATCTAACTATTGGCATAAAAATACACCTCCTCTTAAAATCAATTTAGCTTTTTATTTATTCTTTTTATCATCTCCGTCTTTTTCCTCAAATTCTGCATCAATTACTTCTTCATCATTTCCTTCCTGTCCACTTTCTGCCTGCTGGCCTCCGGATGCTCCACTTCCACCGGGCCCTCCGCTACCGCCGGCTCCTGCTCCTGCTGAGCTGGCCCCTGACTGTGCATAAAGCTTCTGCGATAGCTCATTCTGCAGGCTCTGTAATTTTTCTATTTCATTCTTTATCTGTTCTGCATTATCCGACTCCGTGCTCTTCCTTAAAACTTTAATCTGGTCTTCTATTCTGCTTTTCATATCAGAAGGAACCTTATCGCCAACATCCTTCATTAGCTTCTCTGTAGAATAAATCAGGTTATCAGCATTGTTTTTGGCGTCAACAACCGCCCTCCTGTTCTTATCTTCATCCGCGTGCTCCTGAGCTTCTTTAACCATCCTCTGTATTTCATCATCAGACAGATGTGATGTTGCAGTAATTGTAATTTTCTGCTCCTTGCCTGTGGCGGTATCTTTTGCAGAAACATTTACAATCCCATTGGCATCAATATCAAAGGTTACCTCTATCTGTGGAATCCCTCTCGGAGCAGGCGGTATTCCATCCAGCCTGAACCGGCCTATGGTTTTATTATCTCTTGCCATCTCACGTTCTCCCTGAAGAGCATGAATATCCACACTGGTCTGATTATCTGCTGCAGTGGTGAATATCTCACTCTTCTTTGTGGGTATGGTTGTATTTTTCTCAATTAATTTAGTCATTACCCCGCCCAGGGTTTCAATACCAAGAGACAGGGGCGTAACATCCAGAAGTACCACGTCTTTTACATCGCCCTTCATCACTCCGGCCTGAATTGCTGCTCCAACTGCAACTACTTCATCGGGGTTTACGCTCTTATTGGGCTCTTTCCCGGTATAATCCTTTACCATTTTTTGTATTACCGGCATTCTGGTTGCCCCGCCAACAAGAATTACTTCATCAATATCTCCTGCTTTTAGGCCTGAATCCTTTAAAGCCTTCTCAAGAGGTTTCTTGCATCTATCAGTAAGGTCCGCTGTTAATTGCTCAAATTTTGCCCGTGTAATCTTAACATCAAGATGTTTAGGGCCATTAGCATCAGCTGTAATAAACGGAAGATTTATATTTGTCTCCGTAACTGAAGACAGCTCAACCTTTGCTTTTTCTGATGCCTCTATCAATCTCTGAAGAGCCTGCCTGTCTCCCCTTAAATCAATACCCTGTTCTTTTTTAAATTCATCGGCAACATAATTCATAATTCTATCATCATAATCATCTCCACCCAGGTGCATGTCACCGTGGCTCGCTTTTACCTCAAATACTCCCTCGCCAACTTCCAGTATTGAAACATCGAAGGTACCTCCACCAAGGTCAAACACCAGAATCTTTTCTTCCTTCTTCTTATCCAGTCCATAAGCCAGTGATGCTGCTGTTGGCTCATTAATTATTCTTAAAACATTAAGCCCCGCAATTTTCCCGGCATTCTTTGTTGCCTGCCTCTGGGAATCGTTAAAATAAGCAGGAACAGTAATTACTGCATCCGTAATACCGGTCCCCAGATAACTCTCGGCATCTGTTTTTAGTTTCTGAAGTATCATTGCAGATACCTCTTCAGGGGTATAATCCTTGCCCCCCATCTCTACTTCCGCCAGGTTGTTCCTTCCTTTTTTTACCACATAGGACACTATCTTCCTTTCACTCTCAACCTCGCTATACTTTCTACCTATAAACCTTTTAATAGAGTAGACAGTGTTTTCAGGGTTTAATGCTGCCTGCCTCTTTGCCAGCTGCCCTACCAATCTTTCACCCTTTTTGGTGATAGCAACAACTGAAGGCGTGGTCCTGTTACCTTCGCTATTAGTTATAACTGCCGGCTTACCACCCTCCATAACAGCTATACATGAGTTAGTTGTTCCCAGGTCAATTCCTACTGCTTTTGCCATAACGTATACATCCTTTCTAAATAATTTCTTTACTTTGCAATAAAACCGGTTTAAAACCTATTTCACATAAAAATTCTTAATTATTCTTCATCTCTGTTTATGTGCATAAGATAATTTTTAAAACAATCCACCACTTCCTCAGGACACTTTCCAAGAATTACATTATCCCTTCTTCTTATCAGTATAATTATTGACTTTAAATTCATACCCTCGTCATACATAAGCTCTCTTATATACTTCAGCCATCTGATATCAACCTTAGAATAATATCTCTTCCTGCCTCTCCTTAAGGGTCTTACCAGCCTGAACTTTTCATAATAATAAAGTGTCCTGCTGTTAACTCCTAAAAAATCAGCTACCAGCTCTATTGGATAACTTTTATCATATTCGTCAAACAATAATCCCACCAACCTTTTATACTGGTTTAATTTTATTAGAAAGCAACAGTTCTGTCAAGTATATTATAAAAGATTTTTATCAATTTGCGGAAAATTTTTTTACTTTAAAGTAAAAATGTTTTTACTATGGAGTGAAATATACATTATGAAAGACACGTTTTTGTTTGTCTATTAATTTGTGGTATAGATTTAGATATTATCTTATCTGCCAGAGCAGGTTTCCTTTATTATGGAGTTCTAAAAGCATTTCCAATTCTTAAAGTTCCATGAGAAGATAGTGTTAATTTTTGAGCCAGAAGAAGGGCCAATTTACCTTTTTCAATATTCATTTCCCGTATGCCACTTTCTTTTTTAAGGTTCTCATTGAGTGACTCTATAAAGCTTCTTCTATCTTTTTTTAATAAAGGTAAATCTGCTATTTAAAAAAATATATCAAGGAAAAATTTTCTCTTTTGTTGTTTATAATTATTACTATTATTTACTTTTATAAACCACTTTGCCTTTTACCAGGGTTTCATCAACTTCAAAGTTTTCATTTAATATGACTATATCGGCATCTTTACCCGGTTCAAGACTCCCTTTTCTATTCTCAACTCCCAGTCTTCTCGCAGGATTTATAGTTGCCATTCTGATAGCATCCACCAATGATATACCTGCTATATCCACCATATTTCTCACAGCTCTATCCGGGGTTAGAATGCTTCCCGCCAGTGTACCATCCGCCAGTCTAGCTTCACCATTCTTAACTGAAACCTCCTGTCCGCCAAGTTCATATGAACCATCTGGCATACCTGCTGCCCTCATAGCATCTGTGATAAGAATTATTTTTTCCATCTCTTTAACCTTAGTTACCATCTTCATGGCTAAAGGATGCAAATGTATCCCGTCAGAAATCATTTCCACTATTATTTCCGGAGAAAATAGTGCTGCTCCTACAATACCGGGTTCCCTATGTGCAAATCCCGTCATAGCATTGAATATGTGAGTAACATGACTTATACCCGCTTTAACACCTTCGCGTGCCTGCTCATAAGTGGCATTGGAATGTCCAATTGAGATGATAATGCCATGCTTATGTAACCATTGTATAAGGTCAAGTGCGCCGGGCATCTCAGGTGCCACAGTAGTTATACGAATAATATTTCCTGAAGCTTCATTAAATTCAATAAATTCATCTATGGAAGCATTTCTTATATCCTCCTCTTTCTGAGCACCTTTCCTTATTGGATTTATATAGGGACCTTCAACATTTGCACCCAGAACCTCAGAATATCCTGTACCTCTAACAAATGCTTCATTAACACTTTTAAGGCTTTTTAAAATCCTATCCTTACTCATGGTCATAGTAGTAGGGAGAAAAGCTGTGGTGCCAAATCTGGAATGTGCCCTGGATATTTCTTTTATCGCATCGTAATTTCCATCCATTGTATCAAAACCGCCGCCGCCATGTACATGTATATCAATAAAACCCGGGACAATAAAACCATCAGTAACATTGATAACTTCTGAATTTGAAGTCCCGGCTATATTTTTTTTATCTTCCACTGAAACAATTTTCCCATCCTCTATAACTACAGCTCTGTCTTTTACCAATTCAAAAGGAGTTATCAGTGTACCGGTTAAAATTATACTTTTTTTATTACTATCCATTTAATTAATTTCCTTTCTAATTTTTACCTAAATTATAAAATCCAGCTTACCTACTTATCTTTTTCTATTAATGGAAGGCTGGCAGCAGCAATAGATTGGCCTACTCTTCTGCTGGATTCATCGGGAAGGCTTAAAGTAATTTTACTATAAAGTTCAGGAAATTCTTTTCTTAGAACTTCTTCGGCGTTTTGTAATATTATCTGACCACCCTGCCCTGAAGTAACTCTTCCAAGAATAAGAACATTTTCTATATCATAAAAATTTTCATAATAAGCAATGCTGTAACCGAGGTAACAACCAATTGTCTCAAAAATTTTTCCGGCTGACTCATCGCCCTTTTCTACCATACTCTGAATAGACTTTAGTTTCTCTGCAGGTGTTTTTTTATCATCAAGAGTAATTCCCGCTTTTTCAGCGAGTCTTATCACTGCTACCTGTGAAAAATATTGTACCCCGCATCCACAGTCACCGGACCATTCATCCAGAGGTGCATCGGAATTCATATCAACAGGTATGAAAGCCAGTTCATTTAGCCAGTTGTTAATATTTCCTTTTTTATTTATATATCCTCCCGCTTCGCTGGATCCCATGGCTATACCTAAAACTCCATTTCTTTTCAGGGACATGGAACCGGCCAGAGCAGTAACCTCACCATCGTTTATTACTTTAAGAGGAACTCCCCACTTTTTTTGAATATCTAAAAAGATATTTTTAACTTTTTTGTCAAAAAGCTCTCTGGGTATACCTCTGAATATTGAACCGTTCATTACTCTGTTATTTATATATATTCCAGCAGAGCTTCCCCCTATGGCATCAACACGGGGCATATGAGCTGCGGCATGGTGTAACATGGACATTATTTCATGATAATGATAAGAGGGATCGGTCTTAGTACCCGGATTCCAGACAACTTCCTCGCTGAAAATTGCCTTCCCATCTATAACAGCGCTTACTTTTCTGTCACTTGCACCAAGGTCAAAACCAATACGGCATCCTTCAAGATTTCCTCCCAGCGATATAGATTCTTCCCCGGCAGAAGGGATTTCATCAATATTCATATTAACCACTTGAAAAGGTTTCTCATATATGCCGGACATAAACCCGGCATCAAAAGCACGTTCACCTCTTCTGGAATATATTCTTTTTATACGATTACCAATTGTATTTGACCCACCAATTATTACTTTATGCCCACCATAAATCCAGAGAAGTGTCTTTATTAACCGCTCAATATATTGATAATTAAAGGAAGAAAATACAGAATCATCCGAAAAAACACGGGTTTTATATACCAGCCGACATTCATTTCCTTTTTCAATACCTATTGATAAAGGAGCATCATAGTTAGAATTCCTGACGCTTTCAATAAAAGCCCTTTGCCATAAAATAGCAGGCTGAAATTTATCATCAAGGGGAGGATTACACTTCATTCTGGTCTCCAATAGTTTTTTTCTATATTAGTATTACTCATTTACCCCCATGTAAAATATTTATAATTTCATGAAGAAACAGAAAAATAAAATATTTCTTTTAGAGGAATAGCCGCAGAAGCAATTATCCTGAAATCCTTCCCCAGGGAAATAGAGCATATTTCTAACTTATCTGTTAAAATCTCAAGGGCTTTTTTAAACACTATCTTTTTTACTTCAGAAATAAGAAAAAAGTTATTGTATGCAATCTTTCCACCCAGTATTATTACATCAGGATTTAATATGTTAACGAGATTAATAATTCCTATTGCAAGATATCCAGCAGTCTCAACTGTAATTTCCTTTGCAAGCTTATCATTTCTATCCAGTGCTTCACGATAAATATAAGGGGTAACCCTGGCTATATCACCTTTTGCCAGCTCAATCATAATGGTGTCTTTCCCATTTTCTACAGAAGTAAGTATCCTGGAATAAACAGCAGGCCAGTTTATATAATTTTCAAGACAGCCCCTGTTTCCGCAATCACACTTCACTCCATTTTTATCTATAGTAGTATGACCAAATTCACCTGTTCCACCACTACTACCACGAACTATGTGGCCATTTACTATAATACCTGCCCCTACACCATCGCCAATCGTAATATATATTAAATTCTCCAGATCTTTATATGCTCCAAATCTCTTCTCTGCCAGTACAATAGCATTTGTATCATTTTCCAACCAGACTTTAAGTTTAAATTTTTTCTCAATTATTTCTTTTAATGGGATGTTTTTTAATTTCAGTTTTGTATTTTCATAAATTACAGCTTTGTCCACACTTATAATTCCGGGAGAGGTAACAGAAATTCCAATACACCTCCTTAAATCATTCCTGGAATATGTATTCAAGAATTTATTAATAGATTCTAAAAGATACCCAATAAATTTTTCTCCCGTTAATTTATTTACCTGATAAATTTCCTCTCTCTTAATTCCCGCCTCTAAATTTGTTTCAGCTATTTTTACATAGGAGTTTGTAGTTGCAACTGCAATAATGAATTTACTATCAGAAGAGAACCTTAATAGTATGGGTTTTCTACCGCCGCTTGACTTTCCCACACCTTCTTCATAAACAAGCCCCTGCTTTATTAACTTTTTAACTGCCGCTGTTACAGTTGTGGAGCTTATTTTATTTTTTTTGGCTATTTCGCTACGTGAAATTGGACCATTGTTTTGAATGGTCTTAAGAATTATTGACCTGTTTAATTCCTGGATTAATTTTAAATCGCCGGTTCTTTGCATTTTAATTTTAATTAATATTATTACCCTAAGATACTTACTTTCTCCAGTGACTTTATTAAGTTACTCCATAATATATTAACCTCAGTTTATTGTCAATAGAATTTTACATTCCTTTACTGACATACATCCATAATAATAATATTATCCTACCATATTAAATAATTTAATTCTTTCATGCAATAGATAAATATAATATAGTTTTTAACAGTAAATTATAATATTTACAACTCTTATCACACTTAAAAACTAAGTAGAAAGGTGCCAGGTAAAACATAAAAATAATATCCTTCCGACAATTACAAACTCCCTCAAAAATTTCCTATCTTACATCAAAAATCTTACCTGGATTCATGATACCATTGGGGTCAAAAGCTTTCTTAATTCTTCTCATTAAATCTATTTCCGCCGGGCTGCATACAATCCCCATAAAATCTTTCCTTTTAGAGCCAATACCATGCTCGCCGCTTAAAGTCCCCCCGAGCTTTTTTGTCGCCTGATACAGCTCTTTTAAAGCTTCTGCCTCAAGAGCATACCATTCTTCCATTGTGCTTTCTGGATTTTTAACCAGCGTTGCATGCAGGTTTCCATCACCAGCATGGCCGTAACATGGAATTTTTATACCATACTTTTTAGAAATCCCGTCCAGCTCTAACATTAAGTCAGGAATTACTGATATCGGCACTACTATATCTTCCAGACTCTGATGAGGACTAAAAACCATAAAAGCTTCTGCAATATTACGCCTAACACTCCATATTCTTTCCTGGGTTGTATAGTTGTCTGCCCAGTATACCTCCAGGGCGCCTTCTTTTATGCACATCTCTCCAACTGTTTCAGCATCCTGAGAAACTATATCTTCCCTGTTTCCATCAACCTCTATTATTAACATAGCCCCTGCGCTCTTATAGGGAAGCTTTTCATTTAAATACTGGCATGACGCCTGAACAGAGATCTTGTCCATAAATTCTATTGAGGTAGGAACAATCTTTGCTTTGGTCATAATTATGGGAACCATCTCAATGGCAGATTTAACATCTTTAAATAATACAAGTAAGTCAATTTTTGCCGTGGGAAGTGGAATCAATTTTATTATTACCCTGGTAACAATACCTAAAGTACCTTCTGAACCTATTATGAGCTGTTTTATATCATAGCCTGTTACATCTTTTAGAAGTTTGCCTCCAAGACTGACTATCTCACCTTCCGGAGTAACCAGTTCCAGCCCCATAATGTAGCGGCCTGTGACCCCGTACTTGACAGCCCTTCCACCCCCGGCATTCTCAGCCACGTTACCACCAATAAAACAGGTTTCTACGCTCATAGGATAACCGGCATAAAATAAACCTTTTTCAGAAATAATTTCATTTACTTCATTAGTTATTACCCCCGGCTCCAGTGTCATCATCATATTGTTGTAATCTATTTCTAAGATACGGTTCATCTTTTCAAAAGATATTACAATCCCGCCAAATACTGGGATAGCACCACCGGAAAGACCACTTCCGGCCCCACGGGGAGTAACCGGTATTAATCTACTGTTTGCCAGTTTTAGAATACTGGCTATCTCTTCTGCAGAGCCAGGGGTCACTACAACTTCCGGCATATGACCATATTGCTCTGAGGGTGTTTCATCATGTGAGTAAGCTTCTATCTTTTCCCTGCCGGTTAAAACATTTTTACTGCCGACAATTTCAGCTAATTTATTTAAAATTTCCTCTGTTACCAGATTATATTTCATCTTGACCGGCCCCTTTTTTTAAGTCTTTCTTTAATCAAAGGTACGACCTCAAAAAGATCTGCTACTATTCCAAAGTCTGATATCTTAAAAATCTGTGCGTCAGGGTCGCTGTTAATTGCTATAATAGTATCTGATGTCTTTATGCCGGCTAAATGCTGGATAGAGCCCGAAATGCCTATGGCTATATATAATTTTGGAGATACTGTTTTGCCGCTTAAGCCAACCTGATGGGGATAGGATATCCAGCCCCTATCAACCGCGTCCCTTGATGCGCCTATTGAGCCGCCCAGGTTTTTAGCCAGGTCATAAATAAGGCTAAAATTTTCTTTTTTCTTCAGTCCCTTTCCACCGGATACCACAATATCCGCATCCTGAATATTTTCTGCTTCATCTTCAGTTTTTCTAAATTTTATTCTTTCTACTCTTCCATCAATTAACCCGGGCTTTAGCTTAATTTTAATAATTTTACCTTTTCTACTGCTGTCCAGGGGAGCCGGCCTGGTTGACTTCATCCTGACTGTAGCCATCTGTGGCTTGCTTTGAGGAGTTTTAATTGTTGCCAGGATGTTACCTCCAATAGCAGGTCTTGTCTGAAGAAGATTGCCAGTATCTTTTTCAATATCAAGCTCGGTACAATCAGCAGTAAGTCCGGTTTCAAGTCTTACGGCAACATGGGGCATTAAAGTTCTGCCACCTGTTGTAGCACCGGCTATTACAATTTCCGGTTTATATCCTTTAATCAAATCCACCAGGACATTGCTATAGTTTTCTACAATAAAGTAATTTAACCTGGGATCATCTACCAGATAAACCTTATCGGCCCCTCTATATATGAGCTCGCTTAATTTATCATCACTTATATCATGGCCCAGAAGCACTGACGCCAGCTCTACTCCTAAACTGTTAGCCAGCTTCCTACCACGGGTTAAAATCTCATAAGATACTTCCCTTATTTTCCCATCACTCTGTTCGGCTATAGTCCAGACACTGTTAGAACTCACCTGTCATATCTCCTTAAATTAATTTTTCTTTTTGAATAAAATCTACCAGTCTGTCAACAGCTTCTGAGAGCTCCTCTTCGTCAGCCGGCCTTAAAACTGTACCGCCTCTTGCTACCTTAGGATGGCTTATCCTAACTACACGGGTAGGAGAACCTTTTAGTCCTAGCTTTTCCTTATCAAGCTTTAAATCATCTGCTGACCATATCGGTATTTCTGTCTTTTTAGCCTTCTTCTTTCCCCTTAGTGTAGGAAGCCTCGGATAACTTATTTCTTTTACCACAGTAAGAAGGCAGGGAAGTGGTAACTTTAGAGTTTCATATCCATCCTCAACCAGCCGCTCCACTATTATCTTTTTACCGGAAATTTCTACAATTTTACTTACATAAGTTGCAATAGGAATATCAAGTAACGAACCTATGCCGGGACCTACCTGCCCGGTATCACCATCAGTGGCGCGCTCTCCGGCTAAAATCAAATCATAATTTCCTATCTTCTGTATCGATTTAGACAGGGTAAAAGATGTGGCCCAGGTATCAGAACCTTTAAATTCTTTTCCTGCCAGAAGTATTCCTTCATCACAACCCATGGAGATTGCTTCTTTTAAAGCCTTTTCCGCACCCGGGGGACCCATTGAAATTACTACTATTTTCCCGCCATATTTTTCCTTTAACTGTATGCCAACTTCAATGGCATACAGGTCAAGGGGGTTGACTATGCTTTCTACCCCTTCCCTTATCATAGTGCCTGTGGCCTCATCCATTTTTACATTCCCTGTTTCGGGAACCTGTTTTATGAGGATGATAATTTGCAATTTATTCTCCTATGCTTGTAACAATCATAGATTTAATATTCTTTTCTAGTTTCATACTATATATAACTATTGAATTATTCGTATTTTTAATTCCCACAATTATCTTCTATGCTACATTTTCAATAAAGAGCTTTCAGTAATAAAACCTAAACAAAATAATTATCACCTTATAAACTTCATTAAAAACTATCGTTTATTCTTAATACACTCAATCGCCCTTTTAACCGGCGAATCAGAAAATTTCTCCTCAGATGAACTTTTTTGTATTAATTCAATAGTTTCAAATAGAGCTTCACATGCATCCAGGTATTTTAATCCTGTCAAATCTGATATAATTCTGCTTCCCCTATCAATTAGTTTCTTATTAGTTGGATTTACATATACCATAACATTCTTTACGATTCTTCCCATTCTTGCCATGGTTGCCGTAGAAATTGTGTTAAATACTAATTTGATTGCTGTATGTAAGAATAAGTCCAGTTGGGATTCCGGGGCATTATAAGGAATATTCATTACTATATCTTTATCAATATTTTTCGGTAGAATGTCATTTATAATGATATATCCCTTTCTATTATACTTTTTTATATGATTATCAAATAATTTCCTATATTGAGAATTTTCTTCTTCATACTTAGAGACTTCCCTTCCAGCAAGAAATATTATTGCCGTAGAAGCAGCATTTTGATATCTACCCGGGCTGTCTTCATAACCAATTTGAAATTTATATATCTCTGAATTACTAATTTTAGGGGGTGATTCGCATAAATTAGACGAAGCCCCCATTGATTCATATAAATCTGAATCCCAGTTTAGCCCACGGGGCTCTCTCATGAGCATATTAAACCATGCAGATTTTGTATCAATTAATGGATTTTTTACAAACGCCCATGATTGCGGTGATTTAAAATCGTCATTTTTTCTAAAATGGGGAATACTAAAAGTTGGTGCTCTTTCTGTGGTATCCGTAAGTATATCAAGCATAAAGGAATCAGAGAAATAGGTTATAAAACCTTCACGACCATATACTTCCTCTTCCAATTCCACAACACATGCAAGCTGATTAAGAGATTCCCTGGAAGATATAGTTGAAAGCAACCCTTTATATCTTTCTACATAATCATCTTTGCACCATTTTTTAATATTCAAAACAGATAATTCATCAATTGTTAATATTTTGTTAAGAACTTTAGCTATTGCCATCTCAAGAGCCGTACCTATAACCAGCAATTCAACAGTAATGGCCTGCATTCTTGTAGATCCTGTAATAGCCATAGGTCCTGTCGTGAGGTCAAGTTTGGTTATTTTTTCCTCTTTTATGACTTCCCTTGACCTCTTAAGATGATTTGAAAGGATACCGGCCGGATTGTTAAAGACAAAAAAGACTTTTGCTCCGGATTCAAATGCCTGCCATACAGTACCTATTACTGATGGTGTTTCCCCTCCTTCGGTTATAGCTACAAACACATCCCCCTCTTTAATTTTAGCTTCTTTAACCTGTTGCCTACCGAATGATTGGAAATCTTCAAAATTTTCCAGGGACCTGATTAAAGCGAAATCTCCACCAGTCATAATGCTATAGGAAGAATCGGATATTAAAGGAAGTTTTGTTTTTAATGCAGGCAATAATTCTTCTGCTCTACTCCAGAATGTACGCCACATTTTTTCCAAAAGTATCCCGAGCCTGCCTGTAGACCCGCAACCACTGAAACATATTCTCTTTCCTTCTAGCATAGCAGCATACAAAGAACTAACTAACTCATTAAATTCATCTGTTTCCAATACTTTTTTATAAACAGGGACTATATCCTCATCTACTCTAAAAAGCATTTTCAATCCGGACTGTGTATTATTCTGGACCGTCTCACTAAAATTCATTGTTTTTGGGTGCTGGGATTCTGTAATCAATTCACCCAAGTGGAATTCTTTTTCATTTTTTATAAACTCTTCTGCTTTCTTTCTTGAATTTGGTAGGCTCATCACCACTCCTTTTATTTTTTCTCTATTATTTACAGTAGATCTTAAAATAATTATTCAACGATTTAGTTTTTCAATAATCGCTCTTTCATATGGAAATATCTATTTTACTTCTTTAACTCAGGACTAATATAAACTTCCAATGGGTGATTTATATTTTTTCTTTTTGGTTTTTTGTTTGAATTCATCTTTAGCAGCATTAATTATATTTCTATTCCTAAATAGTCTTATGCAACTTAAAGCTAATATTTTTGCCGCCAATATCATCCCGGCATGCCCAATATGCATACCACTAGACGCTGTCACCTGCCAGGAATGAGGGGATACGCCCAGCGGAAAGCAAGCTGTAATAAATTTAGCTGCAGGAACAATCCAGCTAACATCCCCAAGATCAGTTGAACCTGGATAATTAATACCCGCCCCATAAGGAGGTATCATGGTATCGCAAAGATACCTATTTTCTAAATATTTATAAGATCCATCATCTAAATGGGATATATAAAGAGCTTCTTCTCTCTGTCCTCTATTAAAATTAGAGGCCATTTCTCTGGCAAAATCTTTATCTTTTTGAGTAAATTTTTCTAATTCTATTTTTTCCATAATATCCCACAACATTTTATTCAATACATCATTATTTAAAAAATTATAGCATCCAGTTATTAATTTTATTTCTAAACTGGTATCAGTCATCAATGCTGCTCCTCTGGCTATGTTTAAAACTCTTTCATATATTTCTTCCACAGCTTCCCTCCCTGGAGCCCTAACAAAGTACCATACTTCGGCCAGATCTGGAACGATATTCGGCATTATTCCGCCTTTTGTTATTACATAATGCAAACTGGCATCTTTTATTATATGTTCCCTTAAATAATTAGAACCAATATCAGTTAACTCTACTGCGTCTAATGCACTTCTTCCATTGAATGGATCTCCAGCAGCATGTGAAGCTATTCCCTTAAAAATAAGCTTAAATGAATTCATTGCCTGAGTCCCACCCAGGTTTATTGAGTTATAACAATCAGGATGCCATGTTAGGCATATGTCTACATCATTAAAAAGCCCTTCTTTAACCATTATTATTTTACCTGTAATAGTTTCTTCTGCCGGACAACCATAATACCTGATTGTTCCGCTAAATCTTCCTTCTTTAATAGCTTCTTTTACAGCAACTGCTGCAAACATTGCACCAGTACCTAAAAGATTGTGCCCACAGCCATGCCCGGACTCCTTTCCCTTAATGGGCTTTTTAAATGGTTTTTTCTCCTGGCCCAAACCCGGTAGAGCGTCGTACTCGCCCAATAAACCTATCACTGGCTTACCGTTACCATATTCAGCTATGAAAGCATTCTGACAATCCCTTGATTTTTTTATTTTAAATCCTTTAGTAGATAATACATCCATCTGGAGCCTTGCTGATTTAACTTCCTTCTGGGACAATTCTGCATATTGCCATATTTTATTAGAGATTCTGATATATTCTTTTTTATTTTCGTTAATAAATTTAATTACCGACATTTTTTACTAATTGGATAACCCATATTAAAAATTTAACAATAAAGTTATTGTTGATTTACAAAAAAACAATAGTTATTCTAAGATAATCATTCCACATTAAATTTATTCCTCTTCAAAAATTATATTCTGAAAAAATGTTAAAGACCCGAAATTAATTAGAGCAATTTCCGGTATACCTTTTGCAATTTAATTTCCTATATTAACCAACAAAAAAATGCTATTTCTTTATAAAACTATTATCTTTTATCTTTTTTATCAGTTCAGGAATAATTTCATAAAGGTCACCCACCATGCCTATATCAGCAGTATCAAAAATTGGTGCAGAAGGATCATTATTTATTGCGACTATAAAATCCGATCTTCCCATTCCAGCAAGATGCTGCGCCGACCCGGATATCCCACATGCTATATAAATCCTGGGCCTGACCGTTTTTCCACTTAACCCCACCTGATGGGGATAGCTTATCCACCCTTTATCAACCGCTACTCTGCTTGCTCCAACCACTCCACCCAGTGTTTCAGCCAGCTCATTAATAAGTCTAAACCCTTTCTCATTGCCCAGGCCATTACCCCCTGAACAAATAACTTCAGCTTCAATGATATTTAGATTCTCCTCTATTTTTTCCATCTTCTTTACTTCAACTCTGTCCCGGATTTTTTCTTTATCAAATTTCATATTTACTACTTCACCTTTATATCCGGGAATCTTTTCAGCTGGTTTCATAATTTTATATCTAACCGTAGCCATCTGGGGTCTGTTATTGGTACAGATTATGGTTGCCATAATATTCCCGCCAAAAGCGGGTCTAGTTTGCAGTAAATTTTTGTCTTTCTTATTAATCTCTAATCCCGTACAATCAGCTGTAAGGCCTGTTTCGATACTTGATGAAATTCTTGGTGCGATTGACCTTCCAATAGCTGTCCCTCCTATCAGGAAGATGTTTGGTTTAATTTTATTTACAAAGTCAATTAAAATATTAGAATAAGGATCATCTCTGAAATTTTCCAGGCATTCGTCGTCATAAACAAATACTTTATCTACTCCATAGCTTATTAAATCTTCTGCCTTTTCTGTTACGCCCTTCCCCAGAAGCACGCAGTATAGCTTCTCACCAGTTTCTTTTGCCAGTTCTCTACCCTTTCCTATTAACTCATAGACCACAGGGGAAACCATACCATCTTTATACTCTCCAAAAATTAGTACCCCTTTATATCCGGACAGGTCAGCCTTTTTCTTTTCTTTTAATAGTTCAATAGCACCATAAGGACATTCTGAAACACATGCACCGCATAGCTTGCAATCTTCAGATATTACTGCCAGGCTGTCAATTATTGATATTGCATTAAAAGGACAGGCCTTAATACAAAGACCACAACCTGTACATTTTTCTTTAATAACCCTTATTTTTTTCATTAAGAACTCCTCATAAAATCTTCTTTTCTTTTAACTTTTCAATTAAAATTTTAGCCTGATATTCTGGCTTTCCTTTTATTATTTCACCTTTACCACGGGCCGGAGGAGGAAATATTTTTACAACTTCTGTGGGAGAGCCTTCTGTACCATATCTCTTTTCTTTACCTCCTAAATCTTTTAAGTTCCATGTTGATATTGGAGTTTCTTTTGCCATTTTCTGTCTTTTAAAAGATGGGTACCTTGGTTCATTTGCTTCCTTGGTAACTGTAACTACAACCGGTAATTTAGACTCCACTATTTCGTAATAATCATCTAAAACTCTCTCCAGAGATATCGATCTTTCTTTTAGATCTATAATTTTTCTAACATAACCTATAAACGGAATACCCAGCTCTTCAGCCAGGCTGGGACCAACCTGTCCGGTATCACCATCAGTGGTCTTCAAACCACACATTATGATATCATAACTACCTATTTTTTTTATACCAGATGCCAGGGTATAGGCTGTTGCCCAGGTATCAGCGCCGGCAAATTTTTTATCGGTTAGCAAAATAGCATTATTACAACCCATAGCTATAGCTTCTCTTAAAGCGGCATCGGCCTGAGGGGGCCCCATGCTGATAACATCTACTTCGCCACCGTATTTCTCTTTTAATCTGATAGCTTCTTCAATTGCATACATATCAAATGGATTGACCTCAGACAGAACACCCTCACGGATCAGAGTCCCTTTTTCCTGATCCATCATCACATCTGTTTGTGCAGGTACCTGCTTTATACATACTATTATTTTTAATTTATCCAATTAAATCCCCCGTTTACTTTAAAAGTTGATTACTTTTTTAACCTTTCACTGCTCCTTCAACAAGACCCCGGATAATTACTTTCTGGAACAGTAATGCTAATATTACCACGGGAATACTTGAAATTACCCCCGTAGCTAAAATTTTTGTCACTTCCATATTCTCCATATTACTTAGAACACCGACATACACTGTAAATGGTGTAGATTTTGTTTTAGTCAGTATCAGACCTATTAAAAAATTAGACCATGCTATGATAAAAGTGTAAACAGACACAGCTCCGATTCCAGGCAATGCAACAGGTATAATTATTCTTAATAATGCTTTAAATCTTGTACAACCATCAACCAGGGCAGCTTCTTCTAAAGCATCTGGTATAGTATCATAAAATGACTTCATTACCCATATTGAAAAAGGTAAGGTATACGCAGTTAATACAATTACCAGCCCCCATATAGTGTCATAAAGGCTCAGATTTACAAACTGAAGATATAACGGGATCAGAATTGCCATCGTTGGAACCATTGATGCAAATAGAAAAAGAAGTAATATCATATTTCTGCCCCTCATCTTGCTCCTGGATAGAGGGTAAGCCGCAAGGCATGCACTCACAGTTGCAATTATTGTAGTGGGAATAGCTATTTTTAGACTGTTAATAAATGTAGCAACTGCTCTTTTAGATGAAACCATTACATATCTGTAATTTTCAAAAAGTTCTGTTATTGTATTCCATTCGTTGGGAAATAAATGAAAGTTTGGATAATGATTTAAATATAACTCATGTTCACTCATTAAAGAACTAAAAATCATAATTATGACCGGAAACATAATTACAATAACCGAAGAATAAAGTAAAAAATAAAAAAATGCTCTAAGAAGATTCTCTTTTGTTTTTGGTTTTATAGACATATAAATATTTTCTAATTATTTTTATTATTAATTATATTAGTACCTTACTTCCCTGTAAGTTATTCTATAGTAGAATACTGATATTATAATTATTAACAATGATACAAAAAACGCTATCGCTGCTCCAAGCCCGAACTTCATAAAAGTAAATGAATAAAGATATGAAATATAATTAAGTACAGAAGTAAAATTACCCGGCCCACCTCTGGTTAGTATATAAATCAAATCAAATGCCTTAAAAGTTTCTACAGATAGTAAAATAAATACAATTACCATAGACGGCCTGACCAGTGGTAAGGTAATTGAAAAAAACCTTCCTACAGGAGACATTCCATCTACACCTGCTGCCTCATATAATTCTTTTGGAATAGTTTTTAGTGATGCTGAAAGTAGGAACACGGTAATTGGCAAAATTTTATATACAGTCGTTAACACAATCATAATAAAAGCAGGCCATTGTTCAGATTGCCATTCTCTAAAATTATTTAGTAATCCCATAGCTATCAATATATTATTAAAAGTACCAAGCCTGGGGCTAAATATCCATTTCCACATAAGCCCTACTACAACAGGAGGAAGTGCCCATGGTATTAAAAGAAGAGCCATTATTAAGTTGGAACCTCTTAAATCCATATTTAATAATACAGCCAGGAAAAGACCAAAAACTATTGCCAGGGCAGTAACAACCAGTGCAAAAAGTACTGTTATCCAGACTGAGTGGGCTATGTCAGGTATTTTAAATATGTTTATATAATTTTCAATTCCAATAAACTTCGGTGTCTTACCCAGTCTCCAATCAAACAAACTCATAACAAATGAATAGATAACAGGGAACACCATAACAAATAATATAAATACTATAGCGGGCAACATCATATTTAAATTAAAACTGTTTCTTCTTAAGGATAGCGGAATCTCTTTTTTTCTATTATTTAAATACATATTTACCATATAATACTATCTAATAACAAAAAAGGAAGGCAGGTGAAAAATCACCTGCCTTTTAACCATTTATTATTCCAAATATGATTCCCACGTTGAATAGAATAAATCCTCAAGCTGGTTGAGTGTTTCTTCTTCATCAATTTTATTACTAAAGTAGTTTTCAAAAATCGGTATACTTCCATTCTCTATTTCACTCATATTTGGTTCTACATATCTTACCGACCTGCTGGCCATATCCAATGAAATCGGTATATAGGGGTACTCGGTAACATATTCCTCATCATTTGCAAGTGCTAATCTTACCGGGCAGAACCCATCATGCTCGTTTCTCCACTTCTGTATTGGAATAGATGAATAGAACAGGCAAAAAGCTAACGCATTATCCAGGTTTTCAGCACCATCTCTAATTACATACCCCATATCACCTGTAACACAATAGCTTTCATTATCTCCATCTACAGGTACTTCGGCCCAACCTATCTTATCCGAATTTTCCGGGAAGTTATTTAAAATATCAGCATAAACCCATCCCATATAATTCCAGGATAGACCTACACCGCCTGCTGAAAATGAAGACCTTGACTGTCCAGGGTCACCGGCTGCCATAACGGGATCAGAAAAATCACTGGCATAAAGTGCTTTTTCTACCTGCAGAGCTCTTATACCGTATTCATCATTAAACAATGCTTCGGGGTTACTTGGATCCTCGTTCCAGTATTCGCCGCCCACATTCTTTAATAATGCATAAAATACAGGATTCCAGCTCTGACCGGGTTGTGACACTCCTGTAAAACCATAAGTTTCAGGTAACCCGTCATTATCTTCATCTACGGTACAATCCGCTGCACACTGGAGAAAATCATTAATCTGTTTTGGTGGTGTATCATAACCTGCTTTTGATAGTATTTCCGTATTATACTGGATACCCCATATTCCAACAAAGAAAGGAACACCAAACCACTTGTCCCCGGAGCCAACAGCCTTGTGAATGCCCGGTACTATATCATCTTTTAATTCCTGTGGAATCATATCGGTTACATCCATTAGATAATCCTTAAACTGGTTTGTCCATGCCCCCCAGCTCCACATAAGATCAAAATCTGCAGTTCCGGTTTCGAGTTCCATAGCTATTTTTGATGCATACTCTGCATATGGAATCGCTACCCAATTAACTTCTACTTCAGGATACGCATCTAAAAACATCGATGTAACGCTTTCTTCCAGAGCCATTTCATCTTTATAAGAATAAATATTTAACTGTCCGGATGGTTTAAGCCCTGCTTTCTCAATCCAGTAAGTTGCAGTTTCCACCGCTTCTTCTACTTCTTCAGCTTCTTCTGCTACTTCCTCTGCTTCTTCTGCTACTTCTTCTGCTACTTCCTCAGCTTTTGCGCAACCCATTGGTAAAATAGCCATTGAAATTGTAAAAACTACAATAGCTACCCATGCAATTGACTTAACTTTAGAAATCATCTTACACAATCTCCTTTCACACTTTAAAATAGTGCTGAGTCTTCAATCTGATAATCTTTTTTACTATAATTATCACCTCCTAATATCTCTAAAAAGATTTATAAAATTTTTCACCTCCTGCTTTATTTTTTTTTATCCAAATTACATACAAAATAACTTTTTAATATCCATCAATTCGTTAGAGCTTTTACAAATAATTAATACAAATATATTTTAATAACCATTGAAATCGTAAATACAGCAAGAATCTTTTACCAGCTCAGCTATATCTCTTACCTCTATATCATAACCCCTGCTATCCATAGCCCCCTTTAGCATTTGCAGACATAGAGGACAGGCCACTGCAACTACGTCAACGTCTAATTCCTTGATCTGGTCTGCCCTGGCCAGATCCATTTTTACATTGGGAAGATCCATCCATAGAACAGGCCCTCCACCTCCGCAGCAATATGAATTTCCTCTTGACAGCTCAAGTTCAACCAGTTCAACTCCTGGAATGCTTTTCAATATTTCCCTGGGTTCCTCATAAATATTATTACGTCTCCCCAGATAACATGAATCATGGTATGTAATTTTTTTATTTATCTTCTTACCAATTTTAATTATTTTTGAATTTATTAGTTCCCAGAGTACCTGGGTATAATGTTTAACCTCTATATTTTCCAGACCTTCATAATAGTTTAAGAAAATGTCATAATCGTGAGGAGAAAAGCAAATTATCTTCTTAATTTTATACTTTTTAAAAATCTCCAGATTATGTTCAACCATTTCTTCATATATTCCTTCATCTCCCAGCATCATAGCCTGGGAACCGCTATCCATTTCCTGGCTACCAAGCATGCGAAATTTTACTCCTGCTCTTTTCAAAATATCTATTACAGCTTCTGCAGCAACTCTTGCATCTTCATCATAGGGGACAAACGACCCAACATATAGAAGAGTTTCAGCTTCTTCATCCTTAATACCCATCTTATTAACCCAGTCATCTTTAACTTTTGGCAGACCACCATAAGGATTTCCGAACTTCATGATATTGCTCAGGACATCCCTTATTCTTGGATCAATGTTTCCGTTTTCTACTTTCATTGCCCTCAAAATTTCTGTAGTAGTTGCTCCGCTTACAACGTTCTTCCGGGTTTTTTTGGTAAGAAATACATTTTCACCACAATACCATTCACATGCTCTACAGCCACTGCAGGCATAAAGTATTTCGTCAGGTATGTCAGAAATATTATATTCACCCTTTAATACTCCGAGCGCTACCTGCGCAATGCCTCTTGGTGAAACAGACCCGATTTGTAACTGATTGTATGCCGGGCAATCCTTATTGCACAATCCGCAAGAGCAGCTCAAACAATTCTCTAGCGCTTTACCATAATCCTTTAACGTAACTATATTGTGTTTATCCATAACCTAAAACTCCTTAAAATATTATTTTTGGATTCATTATGTTTTTTGGATCAATTGACTTTTTTATTTTCTTCATCAATTTATAAGCATTTTTACCCATATTCCTTTCCATAATCTCTACTTCCAGATCCCTTGGTATCCACGCATGGGTAGTAGCTATTGCTCCATCACACTCAAATATTAATTCAACATATTTTTTATACCAATCAAGAAATTCCCCCCTGAACTTCTTATTCATATTTTTTCTATAAACATGTATTGTAGCCCAGGTTTTATTAAAGCCTAAAACTCCTGGTAAAACTCTTCCAATATCTCTGGCAATTGTGCAATTTGCTAGATTAGGATATATCTCTTTATTTTCCATGTCATAGCAATGTTTCCTAAATTTAGCATGCCATTCTATGAGTCTGCTATCAGGAATGTTTGGATCTAAAAATATTGGCTTAGCAGAATAACCATCTGCATTAATATGCTTGCTGAATACATCCGTAGCGATACCTAAACTTACATTTACCTTCTTATAAAGCCCTTTCCATTCTCTTGAATGTGCATCCCACCAATTAGTAATTTCTGTCACTTCCGGGGCACAAAATCCATTATGTTTTTTTATAATATCCTCAGCAATATTCTTCATGCCATCAACTTCATACTGTAAACCATAAATAGAATAATGGACCACCATAGCTATTTCTTTCGGCCAGGGTTTCCCAATAGTTTGTTCGGAATATGATTCTTCATCTACTGAACACGAAACCCTCCATAAATTATTTGAATATTTGCTCCTTTTTAATTCTAAATAAGCTTCTAGCCCTTCTTTAAAAGTTCCAAAGGCAGCTTCCCCATAGTGCTCTGCCGGAGGATAGTCTGTGAATCTTTCAGTTACTTTGGTAATAATACCCAATGTTCCTCTTGAACCAATAAACAAATTCATTAAATCCCATCCTGTCGATGATTTTGTAGGTTTATTCGATCCCCTTCCTACATCAATTACGCTTCCATCAGGTAATACCACTTCAATTTTATAAATATTATTACCAGCAGGACCCCATCTATTTTCCCAATAACCATATCCATTAACTGCAGGGCGAGAACCCAGGGTACATATTTCTTCTGATCCGGGGTAATCTGTGGGCATATACCCCCTCTTTATTAAATAACTAATCAGCTCCATCATATTTACCCCTGCTTCTCCAGTGATTCTATAGTCCTCCTCATTCAGCTCCAGAATTTTATTCATTTTTTTTGTTTCAATAACTATGCCTCCGCGCATGCCTTCTGCACCATAAGTCCCAGATCTACCCCCTGAAGGGACTAATGGGATCCCATTTTTATCCGCAAATTTAACTATTTTTTGTACGTCTTCAGTACTAGTGGGAGTAACTACTGCATCAGGTAAAAATATTTCTAGATAATCTTCATGTAACAAACACTCAGGTCCATGTGTAACCGTATAGCACATCCTGGTAGGCTTATCAGTAAATACATTCAAATCTCCTATAGCTTTCCTAAGCTCACTTATTTCCTTTTCTGAAACCATTGCTCTCCTTCCTATTAATAAATTTCCCAGAACACTTTTAAAAAATAATTACCCTACTATTTAAATATTTATTACATTCCTAACAAAAAAATTTTTTTTAAAAACTAAATATGCTAATCCCCGGTAGAGAAATTATATCATACGTATTTTAGAGAGATTTAACCTGTTTTAACCATTCAATTTAAGATAATTTAGAGATCTCGTCACCTCCAAAAAAATAGCCAGCGATTTATAGTCGGAATTAACTTTATGGTGCCTACCATTCATCTCTATTAAATCTACAGTAGCTTTCTTTTCTATAGTAGAGCTTAATTTGTTTTCTTTTTTCATCTCATACATTGAATTGTGGCTATTTACCTTTCTAAGAACGATCCCGGGAATAATAGATTTATTTAATTCCTGAATTAATTTTACGTCTCTAATTCTCAACATAAATTTATATTATTATTTTAAGATACTTACTTTCTCCAGTGACTTTATTAAGTTACTACATAATATATTAACCTTTACTTATTGTCAATAGCATTTTATTTTTGCATTCAAAATTGAGTTTTTCTGCTCCTGTTTTCTGTCAAAACCCGATTTTATCTTAACCCTGCTATCCTCATCTATCTTAAATTTGTTTATTAATAGAAAATTAAAAACCGAAAGTGCCCTGTTAATTCATTCCCAGGGTACATTATCATTAAGACATATGCTTACATAATAAAACTAAGAACGGTGATAAATTAAAAAAGACCCGAAAATTTTTATCTTTATAATTACCACGACCCTAGCTAAATTTACATATTATTACTTTTATTAATGTTTATTTATTGTAATTTTCTCTCTATGATATAATGCAATAAAATAATGCCTTTAGAACTGGATTCTTACCCTGCCACTTCTGTTGCATTTTTTTTATTTTCTTTCTTTGCCTGGATTTATGAAGGATATCTCTGGTGGCTTATTTTTGGTATACTTATTACTATAATATACAGTATCAAAAGTTATGGTCTGCTGAAATCATATTATACAGAAAACAGAAGAGACGTAAGTCCGGTAATTAAAAAAAATTTAAACCATTTTTTAAAGGAATGTAAAACATGAAATGTCCATTTTGCTCAAACCCTGATACCAGAGTCATAGACTCCAGACTAACAGAGTCAAACGACTGTGTTAGAAGGAGAAGGTTATGTGAAAAATGCGGTAAAAGGTTTACAACTTATGAAAGATTTGAGAATGAGCCCATCGCAGTCATAAAAAAAGATAATACAAGAGAACCCTTTGACAGAAATAAAATACTGAGCGGCCTTATCAGAGCCTGCATTAAAAGAAATATAAGCACTGAAATTCTAAATAATATAGTGGATGACATAGAAAATGAAATCTCAAACATGCCCTCAAATGAAATACACTCAAGGGAAATAGGTAACCTTGTCTTAAAGAGATTAAAAAAACTGGACAAAGTCGCCTACATAAGATTCGCTTCTGTTTATAAGCAATTTAACGATATAAAACAATTTACCCGGGAACTCTCTGAATTGAAAAAAACTAAATAATGCACAGGTATTATTAGCCTGTTTTATTTAAAAGGGTCCATCCCCGGGGCCGGAACTGCATCTCCCATATCTCTATCACACAGTCTGTAAATTATTATATCATCCTAAAGCTTATATCTTAATACAGCTCCGATGCTCCCTGCTTTTGTTAATCTATCATTTCCTTCAATATCAACTATTTCGCAACCCTGACTTAAGGCATCCTCAACAATTCCATCAACCACATCATTATAAAAGATGAGCTTTCCATCACAATAGGGACATTTCTTCTTATCCTCTATTGTTATATAACCACAATCACTGCAAATATAACCACTGTGAGTAAAGTGCCTGTCATATATCAGGGTTTTTATTTGCTCTATCAATAAAGATTTTATTGTGGCATCAATTCCCAGAACGCCCATTCCATTGGGATTAAACTCATCAAACAAACTGTTTATAAGATTATTTTTAACTTCTGACTCAAATTTATCAATAACCTCTTTTGCTTTTTCTGCTATCAATGAAACATTCGAATCCGGTTCCGCATCAATGTTTCCTATAAGTACGGATTTAAGGTAACTATGCATTAAGTTTCTAAATTTGGGAATTACTTCTTTTCTACCTGATAATATAATGTAATCAAACTTTTTTCCCTTATAAAGCTCCAGAGTTTTATCATTTATCAGTTTAAAAAAATGATTTAGCTTTTCTTCCAGCCTTCCGAGTATTTTCTTCTCCCTCAACGCAGCCTGGCTCCTGAAATTGACCTTCGATGGCACATCACTTATAAATGCACCCAGGTATTCATTAACTTCACCAAGATAAATAGAATATATCTGAGCTTTCTCTCTATCAACCATAAGTACCCCGTATTTTTTAGAATTATTAATCAAATTTCTAATATTCTGGGTGTAGGGACTCGGGTCAATTATAATTTTTGACTTCATTATTATAGGCAGGCTGAACTCTTCCCACAGACCATCACCAGAGCAAAAAATTGCCAGGGTTCTCGTTGAACCAGCCCTGAACTTATCGTTCACAAATGATTTTATTTTCTCGAAAATCTCATATATCTCCTTTTTATCATTTCTATCAACATTAGTATCAGCCTCCAGCTTCTCCCTGGCGCTCACGATCATGGAGTTTAATTTTGTCTGATAATTTTTTTTAGAAGTCCTGGAACCATCAACCATTAAATAAATGCTCACCACCGGTTTACCACCGGGAGCATAATTTAATATTTTTTTAAAACCCGAACTTTTTACTTCCTGATGTAACATAAAAACCAACTTTCTATTAATTTATGATATCATCAGATATCTTTTTAGAATAAAATATATGTTCTTTTTTATTATTATCTCATAAACTTCCATTTATAACTAAAATTTATTATCATTATACAATATCAATTCAAGAAAGAGAGCAATTGTGTTTGGTTATATAGGATATAAGATCCTTGAATTTATTGTTATTTTAACTCCTTACCCCATAACATATTTTATTGCAGAATTTGGTGCCAGACTGTGGTTTTCAACAGGCAGCAATGTAAAAACTATAAAAACAAATATATCTAAAGTTCTTGATATTGATTTAAACAGCCCGCAGGTGCACAAAATTGCACTCAGGGTTTTTATAAACTGGGCAAAAAACATTGGTGACTTTCTTAAACACTCTATCATCACGGCTGAAGAATTAAAAAGAAGAATAGAAATCAAAGGTCTGGATAACCTGGATAATGCCTTAAAAAAAGGAAAGGGCGTGGTCATATTTACAGCCCATATCGGAAATTTTGAGTGGGGTGCGTGCAGACTTGCTGTCGAAGGATATAAGATATGGGGTGTCAGTATCTACAGGGAGAACAACCTCACCAGAAAATTTTTTGAAAAAAAAAGATTATCCAAAGGGCTTAAGACCCTTTACATAAATAAAATTTTAAATATTTTTAGAATACTAAAAAACAATGAAATAATAGCCATACCCTCCGACTGGGACCCCACCGGCCAGGCCGCCAGGCCCTTTAAATTCTTTGGGAAAACTGCTTACTTTCCTACAGGTGCAGTGCAGATTGCACTAAGATCCGGCGCACAGTTATTACCGAGTTTTATCTGGAGAAAAGATAAATACAGTCATTTTCAGATAATCGGCAGTCCGATAAAATTAACACAGAAAGGAAACAGGGAAACACTCATTAACAAAAACACCGAGAAAACCCTAAAAGTCATGGAAAAATATGTACACAGCCACATTTCAGAATGGGAAATGTTTCATAACATATGGGAATAACAGGTCCGGAAATTCAGGTATATAAAGGAAATTTATTTATTTGCAATTTACTATTGAGTATATGTATACTTTAATATTATAACACTTACAGCCATCATATTTTTTATACAGTTAATAACAATTAAATTGAAAATAAAAGCAAAAAATAAAAACAGCAAATCCGCGTCAGAAAGTGACTATTTTAGCGGTATACCCTGGCATAACAAATCCATAGAAGAGGTTACGGGTGAGCTAAGCACCAGCCCTAAAACCGGTCTTAGCGTAAAAGAAGCCGAAAACAGAATTCTAAAATACGGGTATAATGAGCTTGAAGAGAAAAAAGGCAGGACACCTTTTAGAATATTCATTTCCCAGTTTAATGATTTTATGATATGGATACTTATTGCTGCTGCCTTCATTTCCGGAATAATCATAAGGGAAATTACCGATGCAATCGTAATCCTTGCCATACTGATATTAAACTCGGTTCTGGGCTTTATCCAGGAATTCCGTGCAGAAAAGGCCCTGAGCGCTTTAAAGGAACTTGCCTCACCCAGCGCTCTGGTAATACGGGATGGCAGGGAGAAAAATATACATTCCAAAGACCTGGTCCCGGGAGATATTATTAAACTAACAGCAGGGGACCTGGTTCCTGCAGATTGCAGAATAATTGAACAGACGAACCTGCGGGTCAATGAATCAATCCTTACCGGTGAATCCATACCGCTGAACAAGATTGCCGATACATTAAATAAAGAAAATCCTCCGCTCGGAGATAAAAAAAACATGCTCTTCAGTGGCACCACTATAGTCAAGGGCAGGTGTGTTGCAGCTGTTACCGGTACGGGACAACACACCGAAATCGGTAAAATTGCCAGCATGGTTCAGGAGGATGAAGAATCCACACCTCTTCAAATTGAACTAAAATCTGTTGGTAAAAAAATCGGGATAATATGTCTTGCGGTAAGCGCAATTGTCTTTTTGTCCGGGATACTCAAGGGTAATTCAGTAGCACAGATGTTCCTGGTTGCGGTCGCACTGGCAGTTGCTTCAATACCCGAAGGACTTCCCGCTATAGTTACGGTATCTCTTGCTCTTGGCGTTCAGAAAATGGCAAAAAACAACGCTATAGTTAGAAAACTGAGCTCTGTAGAAACTCTCGGAAGTATATCGGTTATATGCACGGACAAAACAGGCACTCTTACTAAAAACAAAATGATGGTCAGAAAAATATATTCGGGGTCCGATGCTGTCTCTGATTATGATAAGTTCATAGAAGAATATAACAGGAAGAACGCCCCTGGCAATATTCTAAATTCCAAAAATATTAAAAGTAATAATGCTTTAAACCTGTTACTTAAAAATGCCTTACTCTGCAATGATGCTTACTACACCGATAAGGAAGCAGGACAAATTACTGGAGACCCTACCGAAGCAGCTCTGATTGAGCTGGGAAGTTTTTTCTCAATGGATAAAAGCGAACTGGAAAAAGTTTATCCAAGAAAAGGAGAGGAGCCTTTTGATTCTGAACGTAAAATGATGACTACTGTCAGTGAAATTCCTCCTGAAGAAAGAAATAATAACCAGAAATACATTTTATTTTCCAAAGGAGCTCCCGAAGTAATACTGGCGAAATGCACCGGGATAATTAAGAATGGAAAAATACAGAACCTCAGCGATGAAGAAAGAGAAAAAATAAACAATAACAACCTCCTTCTGGCAGGTAAAGCTATGAGAAATCTTGGCTTTGCTTTTAAGCCACTTGAAAATTTTTCCCCGGAAATGGAAGTAAAAGAAGCAGAAGAAGGTTTTGTTTACCTGGGTTTGGTAGGAATGATTGACCCTCCGCGCCCCGAAGTCTATGACGCCATTGAAAAATGCAGGAGGGCCAACATAGGGATTATTATGGTAACCGGCGACCATAAAATAACCGCACGCGCTATTGGAGAGGAACTGGGCATACTTGGACCGGAAGATAAGATTATTGATGGCTCCGAATTTGATACACTGACAGGAGAAGAACTTGAAGAACAGATAGAGAATATCAAAATTTTTGCCAGGGTATCCCCATCCAACAAAGTTGATATTGTTGGAGCATTAAAGAAAAAAAATCATATAGTGGCTATGACAGGTGATGGCATAAATGATGCCCCCTCATTAAAAAAAGCAGATATCGGCGTAGCCATGGGCATAGTGGGTACTGATGTCAGTAAAGAGTCTAGTGATATGATTCTAACTGATGATAATTTCGCCACCATAGTTAAAGCCGTAAAACAGGGCAGGGTTATATATGACAACCTGAAAAAATTTATTTTATTTCTGCTCTCCTGTAATATTTCCGAAGTTCTTCTAATGTTTATTTCAATACTTGTCGGTGACTATGTATTCTTTCTCATTACCGGAGATAAGGGTTTCCTTTACATCCCGCTTCTGCCAGTGCAAATTCTGTGGATGAACCTTATTACCGACGGGCTTCCGGCAATGGCGCTGGGAATAGACCCGCCTGAAAAGAATATAATGGATAGAAAAGCAACCAAAAGCAGGGAGCATATCCTGAGCAGGAGCGGTCTTACCCTGATACTGTGGCAGGGATTAATTTTAACATCAGGAGCGCTTTTTATATATTTTGCAGGACCTCTCATTTTTAATACCAGTAATTTTGAGCTCGACCGCGGGATTTTCCAGACTTCAGTTTTTACTACTCTGGTATTAACCCAGCTCCTTCACACTTTTAATTTCAGATTCAAAAGCAGTGGTATTTTCAGAAGGGATATTTTTGAAAATAAATTTCTTGATCTTGCAGTAGTTGCATCTATTTTGCTCCATGTAGCAATAATTTATGTCCCCTGGTTCCAGAACATATTTAAAACCACCGCACTCGGCCTGTACAACTGGCTTTTAATTATTATATGCTCTGTAACAAGCGTCCTGATAATAAATTTCGTAAACATAATTATCTATAAAAGGGGAAATTAAACGGGTATTAATAATTATAATTCAATTTTATATTATAATTTATCGACCGCAGATTCTAAATACAGAAAATAATAAAACTCTTATGCTCCATTTTAAAAATTCCTCTAATATATTATTATATATTACAATTATCTAAATTTTTATTCTATAAAAGCATAATGGATTCAATAGTAATAAAAGACCTGGTTAAAAGATACGGGAACAAAACAGTTCTGGATAATTTAAACCTCAATATAAAAGAGGGTGAGTTTTACTGTCTTATGGGTCCAAATGGTTCGGGTAAAACCACCCTTTCTTCAATTATTGCTTCCATAGGGACCCAGAACAGCGGAACGGTAGAAATATACGGCAAAAAGCCCTTCAGGGTAAAAGAAATGATAGGCTACCTGCCCCAGGAGAATTTCTCGGATTCATATCTAACAGGAAAAGAGAATCTGGTGTATTTTGCAAGAATGCTTGGATATAAAAAAAGAGATGCACTGGCAACTGTTAATGACATTATGGGTAAAATCGGTCTATTAGAAGATGCCAGTAAGAGGGTCAGCAGATATTCAGGAGGTATGAGAAAAAGGCTGGAACTTGCTACAATACTTTTCCCCGGAATAAAAATTTTAATCCTTGATGAGCCGACCACAGGGCTTGACCCGTCAGCAAGAAGAAATTTTTTTGGCCTTATTGATTCAATAAAAGACAGCACAACTACCATACTGCTTATAAGCCATATCGGATCTGACGCAGAACAAGCATCAAAGGTAGGCCTAATGGATGAAGGTAGGATTATTGCAGAGGGAACACCGGAGGAACTCAAGAAAAATACCAACCTTAAAAACATAATAAATGTGGATGTATTAATAAAAAACGACGAAATAAAAGAAATTCTCAGAGTTTTTAATAAGGAAGAAGTGCTTCAGGAAACCGAAAAGGGATTCAAAATTTACACAGACCAAACTGCCGAAATTATCCCTGAAATAGTAAGAAGCATTGAAAAAAGGGGATATAAAGTAGCCGAGATAGGTTCTGTAGTGCCATCACTGGAAGACGTATTTTTTAAGCTTACAGGAAAATCAGTAAGGGAGGAAAAGATTTGAATCAGATTTCTGCCACATTTACTAAAGGAATTAAAGATTACCTTACAAGCATATCGGCTCTTTTCTGGGTAATTGCCTGGCCCATTATCTGGTTATTCCTCGGGGTATTTGTTTTCATTGTCGGGGTGCCTGAAGAATATATTGCTCTTGCCAGAGGAAAAGTCACTATATCAATGATAACTTTCTCTTTTGTGGTTGCAGGCATGACAAGCCTTGCTGCCAATATTTCCGAAGATAGATACAAAGGTCTTTTCTTAAAATTAAAATCAATGCCTGTACAACCCTGGAAAGATTCAATAGGAAGAATACTTTCGGTTTTGTTTTTTTCAATTATAAGCGTTTTCATAATATTAATAATAGGAATTGCAATAGGAGCCAGATTTTCTTTTGACATCCTGGATCTCTTCAAAGCAACAGGTTTTTTATTGCTTGGCATTCTTGCCTCTGCAGGAGTCGGACTTATCTGCGGAACACTTTTTAAAAGTGTCCAGGGCGCTATAATGACAGCAGTCGGCATAGCCGTTATAACTTCGGCAATTTCAGGTATATTTTTTGATTACAGTCTTCTTCCTGAGATACTTCAGACTTTTGCAAGATACTGGCCGATGTCTTCATCCAATGCAATTATTGGTTACTACCTCACAGGAAGCTCTGGTTTTGAGGCCACCTCTGCTTTAAATATTTCCCTTAATGTTGTAATATCTCTACTATTCTTTTCTGCCGGACTTATTATTTATTCCATATACTGCTGGAGAAAAGAGTAATTACTAAAAAGATATGTTATGATTTTTATATAAAAAATTAATCGTAATATTTAGCCAGTGTCAGTAAGGAAAAAAATTAACAACTCAATACTTGAACTAACCACCGGTGATATAACCGTTGAAGAGACCGGAGCAATAGTAAATGCTGCAAACACTGCTCTTTCTCCCGGCGGAGGAGTATCCGGAGCAATACACAGGGCAGCAGGACCGGGGCTGTGGGAAGAATGCAGGAATCTCGGAGGATGCAAAACAGGTGAGGCAAAATTAACCGGCGGATATAATCTTAAGGCAAAATATGTAATTCATACCGTGGGCCCGGTATACAGCGGAAGAGCAGGTGACGGTGATGATTTAAAAAACAGTTATTATAACAGCCTGCTCCTTGCCAGTCAGAATAATATTAAAAGTATAGCCTTTCCATCTATAAGCACGGGAATTTTTGGATATCCTACCGGAGACGCATCAGTTATTGCCCTGGGAACCATTATTGATTTCCTTAAAGAACACCGGGAAATTGAACTGGTAAAAATGGTTCTTTTTTCTGACACAGACTATCACACTTACAGTTTATCACTTGAAAAGGTTTTAAAAGATTAAAATATATAACCACTAAGAGCACTTAGAATAACCACAGTGCCTGCACAAATAACAGCCGCCCTCCGGTTCCATTATTTCCCCGCATTCAGGACATACTACAAGTGACCTCGGACCGCTGGTTGCCCCCAGCTCAAACTTATCAGTACCATCAAAGTAATAATCTATGGCTTTTGCTATAGCATCGGGGCAGGAAAGAACATGAGTCTCAGGATCTGCAATACAGGTAGCACATCTTATTCCTTTGAGCTGGTCCTTTATTGATTCAAGGTCTATGCCTGACCTTATGGCTATACTTATAAGCCTGCCAACAGCTTCCGTCAGTGCGGCACATCCCTCTTCACCGGTATTGGTAAATACCTCACATATCCCATTTTCATCAGAATTAATCGTCACATAAAGCTTACCACAATTTCCTATTTTGTATTTTTTGGTCATGCCATAAGTGACTTCCGGTCTCGGGCGGGGCGTGATTTTTTCCTCCGTTGATTCTTCTTTCTTTGCATTCGGGATTTCTGGCCTGATTTTATTTACTCCCACTGATTTTTTGCCTTCTCCTGACATCACCGGCTTGCCTCCTGCAGCTTTCTCCTTTCTTTCAACCTGTAAAACCTGGCTTTCCCTGCTGCTGTCACGGTATATAGTTATGCCCTTGCAGCCCAGCCTGTAGGCAAGCATATAAGCATCCTCTACATCCCGGACAGTTGCCTCACTTGAGAAATTCACGGTTTTTGAAACAGCATTATCCACATATTTCTGAAATACAGCCTGTGTCCTTACATGCCAGGTCGGGTTTATCTCGTGGGCTATAACAAATATTCTCCTGTATTTTGAGGGAACTTCATCCACGCCTTCAAGATTTCCCTTCTCTGCTATTTTCTTCATAAGCTCTTCACTATAAAATCCTTCTTCTATGGCTATCTTTTTAAAATACTTATTAACCTCAACCAGCCTATCGTTGTCCATAACATTTTTAATAAATGATATAGCAAATATTGGCTCTACCCCGCTTGAACAATCAGCAATAATGCTTAAGGTTCCGGTAGGGGCGATCGTGGTAGTGGTTGCATTTCTAATCTCATAACCATCAGGGCTATCATATACACTACCCTTAAAATTGGGGAACACACCTTTTTCTTTTGCCAGTTCTTTTGATGCATTTTTGGATTCATCCTGAATAAAACTCATTATTTTCTGTGCGAGCTCCAGGGCTTCCTCGCTGTCGTAAGGTATCCCGAGAATTATCAACAAATCAGCATATCCCATAACTCCCAATCCAATTTTTCTGTTTCCAAGTGCCATCTCATCTATTTTATCCAGAGGATACTTGCTCTTATCAATAACATCATCTAAATATCTTACTGCTATATGGACAACCTTCTTTAATTTATCGTAGTTTACCTCTTTTGTCCCTTCTTCCTCTCTCACCATATTTGCAAGATTAATTGACCCCAGGTTGCAGGCTTCATAAGGGAGAAGTGGCTGTTCACCGCATGGATTGGTGCTTTCAATCTGGCCAAGGTGTGGCGTGGGGTTATCTTTATTTAACCTGTCCAGAAATACAATTCCGGGGTCTCCATTCTTCCAGGCATGCTCAACAATTTTGCTGAACACTTCCTTTGCATTATATTTATCTACTACTTCTCTGGTTCTTGGATTTATAATCTCATACTCATCATCATCTTCAACCGCCTTCATAAACTTCTCTGTTACCCCTACAGAAATATTAAAATTGGTTAGTTTATCATTATCTTCTTTAGAAGTTATAAAATCCAGAATATCAGGATGGTCCACTCTTAATATGCCCATGTTTGCCCCTCTTCTTGTCCCACCCTGCTTTATTGTATCCGTTGCAGCATTAAAAACAGTCATGAAAGAAATTGGTCCGCTTGAGACTCCTTTGGTTGAAAGCACTACATCATTTTTCGGCCTTATATTAGAAAAGGAATATCCCACGCCTCCTCCGGATTTCTGTATCAGCGCAGTTTCCTTCAGTGCCTCAAAAATGTCATTCATGGAATCCCCTACCGGAAGCACGAAACAGGCAGCAAGCTGCTGGAGTTCTTTACCGGCATTCATTAGCGTTGGCGAATTTGGAAGAAAATCAAGGTCAGTCATTATATCAAAAAACTCTTTTTCTATTTCTTTTATTTCCTCTTCTGTTTTACCATATTCCTTCTCAGCTGAAGCAACATTTCTGGCAACTCTTATAAACATATCCCTGGGCGTTTCAAGAAGAATTCCTTCTTCATCTCTTTTTAAATATCTTCTCTCCAGAACCTTTACAGCATTTTCAGACAATCTTATTTCCTTATTGAGGTAATAATCAAATTTTTCCTTTTTCCCGGTCTCCTTTATATTTTCTTTTTCCATCAACAGGTACCTCCAGAGAATTTAAATTTAATAATTAAATTAATTAAAATAAAAATTAACCGCAAAACAATTTTTTAGAATATTTAAATTGACTCATCATATTGTGTACATAATTATGTTAGTACACTATATATTGTATGTCAATAGTTATATCTGTTTTTTTCTGGATTTTTAAACTCCCGGAATAAATTTTACCCTCAAAACAAATAAAATAAGGAAGATATTAATCAGGGTCCTCTAAAATATTTTAGCTTTTTTAAAAGTTTTTTTACTAAATAATACAATAACACGGCCTTTTCTGATATAATAGCTTACCCGACGGATACAGGGATATTTTAAATTAAAATAATTTATTATATTTTATAAAGAAACACAGCCAAGGAAGTAACATGAGCTCGGTTATAAAAAAGAGAAGAAAAAAAATGAGAAAAAAGAAGCATAAGAAAATGCTTAAAAAGACAAGATGGCAGAGAAGAAATAAATGATAATATATAAGTTAAAATCACTACTCTTGTTTTAACATTATACTGAAGTTGTTTAACAAATACTCTAAGCGATTTTTTTATAATTTTTAAAAATTCAGCCGGACAGATAGGACTGATAAAATACAAAGCTTCACGCTGGAAGAATTGCGGATCAAAGTTCTTCCTCTGTCTTTTTTATTATGGGAATTAATTTTTCTTCCAGAGATTTTTCATCTTCTTTAACTTCTTCTCCAAACAAAAACCAGTTCTCAACATGCTCCGAAAATCCATCCGGGGGTATTTTCTCAAAACTGCCAAGTGTTTCTATCTCAATTATTTCTGGATTCGTGTAAACCTCCAGATTTACTCCGAAATCCGGGTATTTTATATCCGGTTCGTACTTCCATCTTTTAATAAAAGTCCATTTCTTGAGATTATATGCAACCCACCCGAGTGTATTCAGAGCCCCGATTTTTTGATTCGTTTTACTGTCAGGGTCCTGCCTTACCTGTATAAATTTATCTCCCCATATAAACCTGGAATCTCCCATCCTGGTATAAGGCCAGAGAACAAGAGGACGTGCTGGAAGCAAATTTTCACTCCCTGTCCCGTATGGTTCCTGCGGTATTATAGCTCTACCACCTTGTGCCATCACTGTAATTGCCCAGGGAGCCAGTTCAACTCCCCAAAGGTTCTTATTTGTCAGCCTGTGCAATATCTTTACACCATTATTTGAAAAAAATGTTATTTCAATTTCTTTCCTAATCCGGGTAGTGTCCTCCATTTTCTGGATAAGCTTCAGGGTCCTGCCGTCCCATTTATAATCAACCGGGTCATTATCAGGAAAATATGTTCGCTTGATTTCCTCGGGAGCATGCCAGAGCCTGTGCCCTCCATATAACAGCCATTCCTTACCGCCGGTCTTACCCTGCTGATTTTTTACTTCCTTTAAGACATTTATCTCTCCGATAAACCCCAGCCGGATAATCCTGGGGCCAACTTCAGTAGTAATTACCATCTCCATTTCATCATTAGCCAAACGTATACATTTATTCCATCCTCCGTATTCAAAATTCTCTTCAATTTTCATAATTATCTCACCCCTGTGCCACTTACCATTTCCTTATTATTTAAAATATATAATTTTCATCTAAACTTTCCGGATAATTTAAAAATATCTTTATTCTAATTTTAATACTACACAGCTCATTTTGCTAATCCAATGTACATTATTATCTATTTAAAGCCTTCTCTACTGTCCCATAATTATTCGCTGCATTCCAGCATAAGTATCCTTCTATTTCTAAATCCTTCGCTGCTCTCATCTGCTCCAGTATTTCTTTTTCTGTATACTTTACCCTCAGGCTAAAGGCCTGAATCCACGGGACCACCATACAGTCCGTATCATTTAAATTATCTATTCTCAGCATCCCTTTTTTTAAGGTATAACTCACTACCTCGTAAGGATACTCTTCGGGGAGTCCATAACCTAAAAAATTCGTAGAATAATGAGAAGGATACGGCATAGGATATATGTAATCCAGAAATGGTACAATTTCCTCAAGCAGCTGACCAATCCCCTGGTCATTCTCTACTATAAAGGTCCAGCCAAAAACATCCGCGGATATTTTAATATTATAGGATTTTGTTTCCTCTCTTACTCTTTTTAAAAAATTAGTTATAGCCCAGACCTTTGTATTACCATTTACATTATAAGTGTATTCAGCATAAGCTATATTCCCCCTGGCGGGCGCTCTGATATAATCAAACTGTATCTCCCTGACACCTTTTGAAGCAAGCTCTTTTACAATTTCTATATAATAATCCCATACTTCTTCACAATAAATATCGGGCCAGTAAGAACCTTCCGAATAAAGAGGCATCCCTGTTCTTTTATCTGCAATTGCAAACTCCGGTCTTGCCCGCGGCAGGATGCTATCTTTATAAACAACAAATCTTGCTATACCATAAATTCCCCTCTCGTTCATTTCCTTCAATAACAAATCAAGGTCATAATAATTTTTATTTGCTCCTGTTTCTTCTGCCAGTTTTATACCTGTATTGTAGTCAATATAACCCCAATCATCTTTGACATCAAAAACAATACTGTTTAACTCGGTCGTTTCTATTAAATTATAAATTTCTTCTCTTTTAGTTTTACTGCCAGTACTGATTCCGGTAATATACACAGCTTTCTGAGTCCCCGGTTCAATATCCCATGCGTAAGGATTACATTTAATAAAACAGGGGTCTATTCCAGCTTCCAGATTACTAAAAGGTATAATAAAAAAAACACAAATCAGTATTATGGTTAGTATTTTAGCAGCATTAACAAAATTCTCTTGCTTTCTATTCATTTCTTATTCTTTAAATTATTTATATTCTATTTGCCTGCCCTTAAATATGATAACGGGAACTGTTTCCTAAATTTGTAGCAACTGCATAAAATAAATCTAATTCTAATTATATTAAAACTTCATGCTTCATTCCCTTAACCAGTTCAGGGTATTTTGGATACAATTACTAACCATTATATACATTATTATATTTATTAATGGTTTAAATTGCTAACATTCCCCGGAAACACTACCATCATATAGTATAATGTAATCAGGGAGTAATAAAATTCAGGTCCGGTTCTTAAAATACCGGGATTAGCAGCGCATGGATAACTAATTAAATTACTCATAATTTAAACTTTAACCGTTAAGGAGATATAATGAAAAACTTAAAACTGAGCCATGAATGGCTTGTTAAATTACTGCCGGAAGGGCTGCCCTGTCCATCATCTACACTTATCAGCGGGCCGGGGGGTTCGGGAAAACCATTAATAGGCTTCGCATTTGTTTATGACTGGTTAAAAGCCGGGGGCAATGTTTTGTTTATCGCACTTCAATATGCAGAAACTAAATTTGTAAAAACATCATTAATGCAACTCTATAACATGGATGTCGAAAATTACCAGGGAAAGGTAGCCTATATCCAGTTTGGCCACGACCTGGATAGGTGGGAAAAAATTAATAAAAACACCCTGAGAGCAAATCTGCTTAAGCCCGATATATGGGAAGAAGCAATAAAAGAGGCGGAGAGCTTCCCTGACCATTCAGATGAGCCGGGAACACTGGTATTTGCATCAGCACTGAACCTTCTGTTATTCTCACCAACTTACCGGGAAACTAACCTGGATAAAATTGAGAAGCTTCTTTTGGAAGATAAAAGAAGAACATATTTATTTAGTGTAAGCACAAGTGCTTTTGGAAAAGACATAAAAAGATGGGAAAAAGCAGCCGATAATCTCATGTTTGCCAGGATGGAAGAAAAAATGAAATTATACCTTAGCATAGACAAAATAAATAATGAAAAGGTAGAACCTGAAGAAATACAGGTACCGGTTAAAAGAGAGATACTTGAACAGATAAAAGAGGTTGCCGAGGGCACCAGAAAAAGAGAAATACCAGAGATAAGAAAGATTTAAAAATCTTTATTAATTATAAAACAGCAAGCTTACCTAAAAACACCCGTAATTTTTTTATACATATGAATGTAAGGATATAATTCTATATTATCAATAAATTTTATTTTTCTTTTCAATCAGACCGTACCTGTTTTGCTATTTTTCTGCCTTATCCATTTCATCCATTATCTCTTTTATTTTCTTTTTCTCCCACGAACCGCCTGTTATTTTATAAAATACGAATACACCCATGGCATGCCAGAATATTCCGATTCCCCAGAATGCAGTTACCCAGTAGAACCACCAGCCCCGAAGCCCTGTGACAAGGTCGATTATTATCAGCACTACATTTACTCCAATATAGGAAAAAAGATGGGTATAAAACCCTTTTATTTCCTCTACCCTCTTCTTTGCCGCCTGATACTTTTCCTCATCAATTTTTGTATCATTCATTTATTACTCCCTCCCAGACCATTGATAAATTTTTAAAAACCAGACTTATAACCTTAAATAATTTTCCCTTTTTTCGTCCCTGCATTAATTCTTATATTTCCTTTTTATTTTAAAAAAAGTAACCCAAAGTTATTTCTCTAACAGCTAATCCTCATAATTTAGATACTTTTTGGAAAGCGGGTGATTGAACCTCTTCCACAAAATTGCCCCAAATATGGTTCCAACCGGGAAAAATAATATCATGGTAACTACAAGAACTGCCCTCCCGAGAGGAACCGCAAAAGAGCGCCTGTTATATAAGCCTATCAGTTCCACAACATATAATGCCGGAAGAATCAGAGAATAAGCCATCTTGAAAGGAAAAGCTACTACATTCCTGACAATATCAGGAACATGGTAAACAGTAATGGCCTCTCCAAGATACCCGGTAAAAAAACCTCCGGGATGCCACCCCCAGCCGAGACCCGAAAGTACTGCCAGGCCGGTGATGATAGCCATAACCCAGCATAGTACGAGCACCCCTTCCAGCTGTTTCTTGCCCTCTTTTAAATCTTCTTTACTTATTTCTTCCAATTTTCCCCTCTCTTTATTATTTTATATCACAAAATATTATTAATATCTAAATCGCACCTATTTATAATTTTTTTTCATCAGTTTAATCAACACTCCTTATCCTTCCCAGGCCTGTTATATTTTGCTGTACACGGGGAGAACCCTGGTACTCAACACCGCCTACTCCGGATATATCCACATCAAGCTCCTGGCTAACGTTTACCGCGGCACTACCTGCACCGGAAACGGTTATGTCACATTCCCTGCTTTCCAGGTTTTCAGCATCATATTTACCCGCACCGCTTAAATCTATTTCCTGCCTGTCAACCCTGCCACTCATGGTTATATCCCCTGCTCCTGAAGAATTTACCCTGACCACATCGGCATTCAGGCTGAAATCTATATCACCGGCACCACCAATTTCAATCTCCAGTTCTTCGGCATCAAAATCATGGCATACAATACTGCCTGCACCACTCAATAAGATTTCATCCAGTTCCTTTACCGTAAGATAGAACTTTATATCCGAGGTTGGAACAAAATTATAGCCCCGCCTGAAACCAATGGTCAGTCTATCTGCTGATACCTCTGTCTCTATCAGGGGGATTATATTATCATCAGTTTCTATTAACAGTGCTTCTTTTTCTCCCTGAGTGATAATTAAATCACCAACACCTGATAGATGTACTTTATGAAAATCCGAAACATCCCTTTCTTCGGTTCTTACCTCCCCTGAACCCCTTACCAGCCCTATGGTCCAGTTACAGGATACGCTGACAGCCGAGATAAAAACTACCAGAAAAATTACCGGCATAATATGCATCAATCTAACCAAACTGTTTTTTCTGCTCTTAATATTCACTTTTATTCCTTCCATTACTAAATAATTTTGTTAATCCAGAAGACAATCCAGCACCAGCCCTATATTATCAGTAATCTATATCAATATTTCCCGAAATGGTGCTTATGATAATCTCCTTACTATCATCTCTTATTAAGCCCTCCAGGCTCCTGCCGCTGGAGGAAGTTATTTTAATTGGGAAACTATTGTCTATAACACCTGAAACTGATTCCGCTTTAAGGTAAAACCTGGCATTTTTTGAAAGCTCGACACCAACGTCACCGGAGGTACTTTCAATATAAATATTACTGGAATCTTTTTGCTCTATATTAATATTGCCCGATACAGTAATTATTTTGATATCATCATTCCGCATTCCTTCCTCCAGCACTATATCACCGGATATGGTGCTAACATCTATATCTCCAGTATAATCTCTAAGGCTAACGTCCCCGGAATTAGCATTTATTTTTAAATCACCGGCAAACAATGAATCTCCTTTTAAATCCCCTGATATATTCCCGTAATCAAACCTATCAATCTTCAAATTACTGACACTTACATCTGACGAGGAGGTCTCTATTGCCAGAACCTCCAGAGAGTCTTCAGGTATATACAGGTCCAGGGTGTTTCTCCAAACACTGAACCCGATTAATGGTGTTTTAGGTCTGACAATCTCTATCCTCAGCTCACCTCCCGATATATAGGAAACAAGTGAAGGTATATCTCTGTTTAAGCCCGTGGAGACCTCGCCGTAAAAATGCACCCTGATTTCGTCTTCATCGGCAGGAATAATATTTACATCCGTGCTTACAACATCTATAAAAATCTTATCTACTTCCTGCGGGTTAAAATTTTTTGATTCATTGATTTTTTCTGTTGCTATAGAAAAATTACCGGTCACCATGAGTATAATGCCCGCTGTAACAAAAGAACCAACCATTACAATAACAAGGCATATAACGAATTTCTTTATTCCAAATTTCATTTTATCGCTCCCTCCCGGTTATGATTCTCAAGTTAAACTTAATATACCTTATAAATAATCTGTAAAGCCATTTTGCCAGGTATATATTACCTATAAAAAATAATATACCGAAGCAGGTAAGCCCTATGGATATAAAAACCGCCACTGCCGGGGTGACTAAAACAGTAAAATACTGGGGAAACAAAGGTCCAAAAATAGCTGCAAGAAACAGTGTAATCCCCGATGCAGTAATGGCTATGGCCGAAACAAATAATGCCAGCAACACAGCTACTACGGCAATAAAAGGACCGAGGATAAATATTAGATTAAAAAACCCCAGTCCCATAGTAGCAAAAACAGCCCTGGTGATATTAATAGCAGAAGTAGCTTTTTCTGCCTTATCTACCAGTATGGTGGCTTTAAGCTGACCGGCAAGAACCTTTGGGTCTCCCAGCGAAATAGCTATATCTTCTTCAGCTCTTCCTTCTAAAAGTCCTTCCTTGAAATGTTCCTCAAAATCACTTATCGCGTCTTTCCTGTCCTCCTCGGGAACTCCCCTGAGATTTGAGGATAAAATATTTATAAAATCTTTCTTATTCATCCTTAGCACCATCCTTTAAAAAGCTATTTACTTTTTTAACAAAAGTTAACCACTCTTCCTTCAGTTCTTTTTCTATCTCTTTCCCGGCTTCGGTCAACTGATAGTATTTCCTGGGAGCGCCTTCACTGGATTCCTCAAGGTAAGTAGTGACATAACCATCATTTTTTAGCCTCCTGAGCAGAGGGTAAATTGTTCCCTCTGAAATAGATATACTTTTGGAGATCTCATTTACCAGCTCATATCCATAGCGATTTTTTCTTGCCATCAGAGCAAGGGCACAGAGCTCCAGAACACCCTTTTTAAACTGTATATTCATTAAAATAAATCCTTTCTATAAATTTTGTATCTGTATGATAACACAAGGTATCATACATTGCAAGGTACTATTTAAATAAAATTATTAGGAGTTAACATTATTATAGATTTATTATATTATTATTATAATTTTTTTACATTTGAAACACTTTTTAAAATTTAAAAAACGTATATTTTAGATTTAATATGTCAGTATCTCAAATAATAAATGTAAGTGGATTAAAAAAGAGTTATGGAAACGTTAAAGCAGTCAGAGGCATAGATTTCCATGTAAATGAAGGCCAGCTATTTGCATTTCTTGGTCCAAATGGTGCAGGAAAAACCACCACCATAGATATTCTCTGCACTCTTCTTAAACCTGAGAGTGGCTCTGTTACGGTAAACGGTTACAGTCTCGGCTCACAGGATGAAAAAATCAGAAAACATATCGGGATAGTTTTCCAGGATAGCATTCTGGACAGGCTCCTTACCGTGAAAGAAAACCTATATACCCGCGGTAGTTTTTAGGGTATACAGAAAAGGGAGCTCGGGGATGCTGTAGATAAAGCAGTAAAAACTGCCGGAGTTGAGAGTTTCCTTGACCGCCCCTATGGAAAACTCTCGGGCGGCCAGAGGCGCAGGGCTGATATAGCAAGGGCACTTATAAATACTCCCAAAATTCTTTTTCTGGATGAGCCAACCACCGGTCTCGACCCTCAGACCAGAAAAAGCGTCTGGAACACCATCCGTAATCTACAAAAAGAAACCGGCATGACCGTATTTCTTACTACCCACTATATGGAAGAGGCTGCCGGTGCTGATTATGTAGCCATAATTGATAATGGTATTATTTCCGCCAGCGGTACACCTTCAATGCTCCGGACAAAGCACAGCAGAGATACTCTTAAATTTATTACTCCGGACATCGATAAGCTTAAAGATTTTTTATCCAGACAGGGTGTGGAATTTTCTATATCCGGCGGTTCAGTAATTGTAAGGATTCCAAAAACCATCGACGCAATCCCGCTTATAAATAAGGCTCAAAAACTCATATCGGGATTTGAAGTCATAAGCGGCAGTATGGATGACGCCTTTGTGAACATCACCGGCCACACCATAAGAGAGGATGGGAACTAAATGAGCAGTATGACCAGTCTTATAAAGAGAAACCTAAAAATCTTTCTACGTGACAGGGCAGCCGTATTTTTTTCTTTTCTTGCCATATTCATTATAATCGGACTTTACGTATTGTTCCTGGGCGATAATATTGCCAGCAGTTTTAAAGAAATGCTGGGAGATAATTCCCGCTTCATTGCAGACAGCTGGGTTATGGCAGGCATCCTTTCGGTCACCTCGATAACCACAACCCTGGGCGCATTTGGAATCATGGTAGAGGATAGGTCAAATAAAATCCTAAAAGACTTCCTTTCCGCCCCCATAAAACGCTCACAGATTTCTACCGAGTACATAATTAGCTCTTTTTTAATCGGCATTATAATGAGCCTCATATCGCTTGTTGTGGCCGAAATTTATATAGTTGCAAACGGCGGCGAATTTCTGGGGCTCCTTTCGCTTATAAAATTGCTGGGGGTAATGCTACTGTCAGTATTTGCCGGCTCGTCAATGGTATTTTTTATGGTTACTTTTTTCAAGAGCTCAAACGCTTTCTCTTCAGTAAGCACAGTTATAGGAACATTAATTGGATTTCTAACCGGAATATATATACCCATTGGCAATCTCCCCTCTTCTGTTCAAACAGCAATAAAAATTTTTCCTATAAGCCATGCCGCGGTACTATTCAGACAGATTATGATGGAAGAACCAATGTCCGAATCTTTTGCAAATGCTCCGGCAGAGGTTTCTGAATCATTTGAACAGTTTATGGGAGTTACTTTTTACTTCGGTAACCATGAACTCTCACCGCTCATTAATATAACCGTTCTTGCCGCAACTGGCGCAGTATTCCTTTTATTGGGAATAATAAATATGTCGGTAAAGAAAAAAAGTTTGATTTAAGAATCATTTTTACAGCTTTTTTTCGTTGCTTCAGGAATTAACCTTAATTTTCATCAAGTCTATTGCTGCAATCCAACCTCTTTTGACAGAGCCCCGAGAATATGAACCATCCCCAGGGTATCCATCCTGCAGTACTCAATAAGCGATTTTCTGATTCTTTCCACTTCCTCTGCCCCGGGAGGCTCCTTTAAATTATAAAAGTTCCCATAGATATTAAGAAAATAGGCACTTGCAGCCAGCCCATTAGATATTTCCATTCCTTCATAACTCAAATTAGTAATAGCCGGGAGTACGCTTTTAACCGAAGCACTTCCTTTTTGAGAAGAGTTATAATAATAGAAATTCCCAAAAGGTTTATAAAGGTCAACTACCCTCGGAAGTACTTGGTCCACCCACTCACTGTAACCGGGAAACTCCGAAGCAAGTTCTCTGAGAACACCTTTTTCAAACTGCTCATAATAAACAATTACGCTCCCGTCATCTCCCAGATCCTCTTTTAACCCTGAAAGTAACTCTCTTCTCGGGTCTTCAAGTCCACCTGCCAGAAACTCCCGGTGCTCCGGTTTTTCATTCATAGAATGAAGGACATGTATGGAGTATTGAAATGGCATTTTCTGGTAGGGCTTTGCCCCGTTAAATAATGGAATAGCAGTAGAAAAAGTCTCAAAGTCAAGAAAATACAGTGGGAATTTTAAACTACGTATAAATTTTGAAATTTCCTTTTTGTTGATTGACGGCTTTTTTGTTTTTTCGCATTCGCGCTGTATCTGCTGTTTCAAACTCAAATTGTACCTGTCAGGGATATCTTTTATGGAAAGAATACCTTCACTGTATAATTGCGTTGACCTGGTCTTGTCGCCATAAAGATTAAAAACGTGATTATCGGGTAAACCCTCCCAGCACTTCTGCTTGAGTGGGCATGTATAGGGTTCATAGCACTGCTTTCCAATTGCAACCTCCGGGGGGTCGCTTTTTTCCACAATTCCAAGCATCTCGCTAATTCTATATTCTATGTCTTCCAGCCTATCCTCAACTTCTTCTGTTATATCAATCTTACTAAACAGGCCTTCCGGGGCAATATCCCCGTTCTTTATATAATTATTATTAATATGAGCTATAAAACACTTTCTTATATGGATCCCTGCTTTTATAAAACAATATTTCTGAAAAGATACATCATCTATATATTCTTCTTTAAGCTGGGTTGAACTCTTGACTTCAATAATATCCCACCTGTCTGTATTTACCGGTACCAGGATATCTGCCCTGCTATAAACAGGACCATGGCTGCAACCTGCCTCAAAAACCGGCTTTCTCCAAGACAGAACCTCCCGGGTTTTTATTATTTGCTCTTTTAAATTTCTTATATTCCCGAGGTCAAGCCCGGCGGGGTAAAGTTTTTTTGCGTACTCACCCACTCTTATTCCCTGATTAAAAATGAACCGGGTTACAAAATCCGGTTCCGGAATTTCTTTTCTTGCATTGACAAGATACCATAAATACTTCGGGCACTTGAGTCCTGCAAGATACCTTGATTTTGATAAAATAATTTCTCCAGCCATACAATCAATCTAACTAGGTAAAATCAGCATATATCTTCCCAAAATTTATTCCCTCAATTACTTTTGACTTATACTTCTTCTTTAATTTCTTTTTGGCATAAATTAAATTCTCATTCTTTATACCATTTTTTAAAGCAAGATAGGCTTCTATAAAAGCGGCCAGGTCGTCCGCACCCTTCACCAGCGTGCCATTTCTGCCGTCTATATCTGAAAATTCATTTTCGGTAAACATTCTTATATCCTTATGCCATATTTTAGGAAGAAGCTTGTATATTTTCTTTTCCATTTCCTCTGCCTCATAATGCTTTATTAACTCGTCAAGCCCTTTAATTGATTTTTTTACAGGATTAATTATATCCCGGGTTAAAACTTCCGGGAGGTCGTGAAAGAGCCCTGTAAAATAATTGTTTATACAATTTTCTTCTTCCAATTTTGCTTCATAGGAAAATATTAACGACAGGATAGCAACTATCAACATATGCCCCAGCACAGAAGTTTTTGGTATTCGGTAAAGATGACTCCACCTCTGCTGAAAACGCAGCTGCCCGCATATATCAGCAAATTCAACCAGTTTTTTTTCACCGGTAAAAGTTTTCATGCATTTTAAATCACTATATTTCTTTCTCTCCCTTAAATTGCTTTCAGCAATCTCCTCAACCAGATAAACCCTGGGGTTGGCCGATTTTATAATATCAAATTCCCACTCTGTAACATAAAAATGTGCTCCACTCACAATCCTTTTTTCAAAGGTCTCTTCCTCCCTGGTAAGATATTTTTTGAAACGGGAATTAAAATCTCTGCCTATTTCTTCTGTAAAAGGACTTATTCTCTCAAAAACCCACCGATTCAACTCTCTGTACCTTTCCCTGTCCTCCCTTATCCTGTCAACCAGGGGAGGCTTGAGATCCGTTAGTGTAATTCTCTTAAACATTTCAAAAAGACCGATTTCTATAATTTCAATCCAGTTAACATTTCTATTTTCCATGCTCTCCGCGCACTTCCCCATGATATAGGCAACGATCATTTTCTGGGCCTGTTTATCAAGCTCTATAAGTTCAATAGTACGAATCTGGTCGTTCCACCTCTGCATGCTGGCAGATTCGTATATTTTTAATAAAAGTGGTTTCTTTATCATAAAAATCCCGGTATCCCTTTTTCATTATAAAATTAAACTACCATCGTACCCGGCTCAATTGCCACAGAGCGCGCTGTTCTAATATCATAAATTAGTGTATATCATAGATATCAATTCTTCAAACAAAAGTTAATCTTTTACCAGAACCCTGCATAAAATATCCCCTGGCATTCACCTGCTAAATTTTTTTCGGGCCTTTTTCAAACACAGGTTTCAAACTGTAAAAATTTATTATAATTATAGCCTTTTACTGTATAATATATGAAGAAAATTAAAAAAGTTTAAAAAATAAAAAATGGATGAACTGGTCACAGTCAAAACTTTTGCCTCGAGAATAGAAGCGGAGATTGCCAGAAGCTATCTTGAAAGCTACGGTATTAAAACCGAGATATCATCGGATGATGCCGGTCAGAGCTATCCCTCGCTTCAGAGTGTAAGAGGAGTAAAGCTTCTGACTTCCAGAAAGAACATTAAAAAAGCCAAAAATTTACTTAACAAAAAACTCCCGGATGATAAAATCTAAAAAATTCCGGTAACGAACTTAAAGAAGTCTTCACGAATCCTGAAAAACATACCGGGCACCATGGCTGGGTATATATGAAAAAAGAAATCTCTTAATCTTCTTTATATTTACCCGAAATAAAATTTCTTATGCCTTCAATAAAAACCTGCTCTGATTTTATATAACTATTGTTATGACCTCCCGAAATCTTTAAAAGCTTTTTGGGCTCATTTGCATGCTCGTACAGTGTTGCAGCATGTGAAAATGGTATATAGTCATCTTCGCTGCTGTGTATTATTAATACCGGGCACATTACATCTCTTATATATTCTATTGTAGGGTAATCGTATTTTAGAAATTTTCTTACAGGTAGATAAGGATACATTTCCGACGCAATATCCTTTAGTGAAGTAAAGGTTGAATCAAGTATAAGCACTCCTTTTTTTACTTCCCCCGCCAGCCGGGCCGCAACAGAACCCCCCAGGGACCTGCCGTATATTATTATATCTTCAGGATTTATCTTTCTTGACTGCATTAGATACTCCCATGCCGCTCTGGCATCAAGGTATGTTCCCTCCTCGGATGGTTTTCCCTCACTCTTCCCATATCCCCTATAATCAATTATAAATAACGATAGCCCTAATTTACGATAAAGATATTTTATAAAAGCAAGCCTGGTTGAAATATTGCCGCCATTGCCGTGAAAAAGCAACACTACCTCTTTACGTGCTTTACAGGGGATAAACCAGCCTGAGAGATTTACCCCGTCAGGAGACCTGAATATAATTTCTTCAAAATACACCTTTATGTCAAAAGGAGTAGCCAGAATTTCCTTTTCCGGACAATAAACATAATGAGACTGCATAAAAAAATTATATAGCGCTGAAACAACATAAATAATTACCATCACCGCTATAATTAGCCCGAGTCCGCTTATTATTCTAAGATACAACATTTCTATTCTTAATATTTTTGATTAAAATTATTTATCATATTAGCATAATAATCAAATAATTCCGTCAGAAGCCCAATAAATAAGGTGTGCCCATTCATGCTGCATTCATAATTGTCGCTTTTCATGCATTTTATCTGCTCTTCTTTGCGCTGGATAATCCTGTATGACATTTCTACAAGTTCATTCCTGTCCGAAGCATAGCTTTCCGGATAACTGATTTCTTCCAGTTCTTTTGATATTTCTTTAAGTCTGGCTAAAAAAGTTTCTTCTACTGCAATTTCTCCGGGGTCATTAAATATCCACTCTTCAGAGTGTGTCAGGTTAACATGATTTATAGCAGCATTATACTCCGAAAGAGTGTTCCCCACACTCTCCAGAAACCTGTCTTCAGTTATTATAACTGTATCCTGTATATCCAGACCACTGACTTTATATGTAGTTCCTTTCAGAATATCCGGTTCAACCTTTCCTTCCCATGAGTAATAAAATCCACCGGGATAGTAACTTACCCCGTCTATCAAAAGACTCCTGTAAAAAACTCCGGACCCTTTATATGTTTCCAGATTAAGATAATAGTTATAAGACATAAATCCACTTTCAGTTGTTATGTCCACCGGAACCCATCCATACCCCGGAAGCTTTATTTCTACCCAGGCATGGCCATACTCAAGACTGCCTTTCCCATCTTCCAGTATACTGAATGCCGGAATGCCCTGCACAAACTTGGCAGGAATCCCTGCTTCCCTGCACAGTGCTATGAAAAGAATTGCATAATCAGTACAGACCCCTTTCCCTGAATTTATTATATCCGAAGCATATCTATAGCTTTTCACCTTCTCTTCCAATTTTTCTTCATCGTACACCATCCTGTTTGCTACATAATCATACAATCTTTCCGCTATCAGCATCGGCTCTGTCTCCTCGCCAACAACCGTTTTTACCGTAGATTTAATCTGCCGCGAATCACTGTCTATATAATACTCCGCCCCGGTATAAAGAGTTAAATCTTTATCCCCGGGATTATATGATACATTTAACCCGTTTCCGGTCCGCAGGTACTCGTATTCGCACAGAACTGCATCACAATTTATATATGCATTCGCTGATTCTCCCGGTGGCAGGTCGCCCAGGTTAAACTTTGCAATAATATTATAATCATCGCTATAAACCTCATCCATCTCACCATAATTGGATTTACAGCTATTTATAACCTGGAATGGTCTATATGTCTGTGGAACCTGAACCATGCATACCACATCTTCTATCCCGAGGGGGCTATTATTGATTATGAAATACTCTATCCCCACTGTTACCTCATATGACCCGGTAACTAAAATACTCTGATTAATTTCGACCAGATATATCTTTCTTGATATTTCAACAGAATCCTTTCCATAATCAACTGTCAGGGTTATTATGTATTCCCCGGTATCGTCAAAAACATAAGAAACTTTCTCCCCGTAAATTACCTCTTTGTCTCCTATCTGCCACATGTATTTTAAGTCATCACCACCGGTATCCGGAGGGTCTCCGGCAGAAAAATAAACAGGGCTCCCCACTTTAAAATAGCCATCGCCTGAACCGTGCTGGAATATATCAATAACAGTTACCGGCAGGATATTTTCCGGTAACTTATTACCAGTGGATTCAATGTTCTTGAGTTCTTCACCCCCAACAATTGTCTGTCCATTATCGGAATTAGTTTTACTTCCGTCTAAATTTTCTAACTCCAGCATGCATCCATTATTAATCGCGATTAAAAATAAAAACATAAAAAGGGTTACTGTCCACTGTATTGCTTTTGTTTTTTTCATTTAATTTAATATTACAGATAGAGTTTTATATAAATAAAAATTTAATTTTTTTATTTTATAACTTCAATTAAACGCTATAAAAAACTTTATATTGTGTCAAATAACAATGAAACCGGCCGGTGAAATTACCGGCCAGTTTCATTTAATTTCATATCCGGAATATTTTCCTGTTTCAACTCCCGGCAATACTGCTTGCTATTGCCTCTGCAACAAATGCAACCACAAACAGTGCACTCACTATTATCATAAGAGGATGGAGGTCTTTAAACTTTCCCCTGAATAATTTGATTAAAGTATAACTTATAAAACCAAACCCGATACCATAAGAAATACTATAGGTGAAGGGCATTATAACTATGGTTAAGAATGCGGGTATGCCAATTTCATAATCCTTAAAATCAATCCTGCTCATAACCGTCATCATTAGGAATCCCACCACAATTAAAGCTGGAGAGGTAACGGGATATTTAATAACTCCTTCTGCTATTTCTACCCCTCCTCCGATAACTGCAATCAGAGGAGCAAAAAATATGGAAATTAGAAATAAAAATCCAGTAACGGTGGGCATAATTCCTGTTCTCCCACCATCAGAAACTCCAGAGGCACTCTCAATATAGGTGGTTATTGAGCTTGCTCCAAATAAACCTCCTGTCACTGCTGCCAGAGAATCTACCAGGAGAACCCTTTTTAAATTGGGGAGATTACCGTTTTCATCAAGCAATCCTGCTTCTCCTCCTACTCCGATAACCGTACCCATAGTATCAAAAAAGTCAGTCATAAAAAGGGCAAATATCATTACCAGAGCGGCTATATTTAACATACCATTGCTCCACACTGCGCCAACCAGATCTGCCCTGAAAAACGTGGCAAAACTTTCCCTGGTCGGGATACTCATTATATCCGCAGGAATGGATATAACTCTGAATATCATTCCCACAAATGCCGTACCAATAATTCCAATCAGGATTCCTCCCCTTATTCTGAAAGCCACCAGTATGACTGTGAGCACCAGTCCAAATGCTGCCAGCTGTGTATAACTGGCTGTGAAATCACCCAGGGTAACCAGCGTTGAAGCACTCGGGTCAACAAAACCTGCCTGCTGGGCACCAATAAATGCAATAAAAAGCCCAATTCCAACACCAATGGCGTACTTCAATCCCATTGGTATAGCCCTCATTATCATGCTGCGCAGTCCGGTCAGCACCATAATTGTAACCAGAATTCCTTCAATAACAACGATTCCCATCGCCTGCTGCCAGCTGAGCCCGAGACCGAGCACAATAGTAAATACTACAACAGCATTAATTCCCATACCTGAAGCAAGGGCAAAAGGGGTATTGGTCAAAATTCCCATTAACATACTCATCAGCCCGGCACCGATACAAGTGGCAATGACGGCAGCTTCAAAAGGAATACCTGTGGCCCCACCAGCAGAAAGAATTGCGGGATTAACGAAGATAATGTAGGCCATGGTCATAAAGGTAGTTAACCCGGCAACAATCTCCGTTCTGATAGTGGTATTTCTTTCTTTGAGTTTAAAATAGCTCAAAACACACCTCCTAACAATGTTTTTATTAACAAAATTTATTTATAATATACCGTTTGTCCCCGGAATGTAATCAACTAATTTAAACTTTTTTTAATATTACAAATTTACAAATAACTAAATAAAAGATAAAATTTAAAAATATGGAAGAGATAAAGAACTTTTTTACTTCAGAAAATTTAAAATCTTTCTTTGTGAACATATACAGCTGGCTGGAAGATATTCTCACAAAGGCTTTTGACAAAATAGAATACGAACCTATAAGGAACTTGCTAATTAATCCATGGTTCTGGATTATTATCGTATTCCTGTTTCTTTTAAGCTTTCTTTTTAGAAGAAGATAACCCGGGATTTCTTTCACCTTTTTCTTCTCCGTCTGATGTCTTTTTAACGAGAAAAATAATAAAAATAATAAAAATTATAGTTACAGCCAGGGTTACAAAAACACCCTGGCTGTTTTTAAACTTCTCAAAAACAAGATAAAATCTTGAGTTGCTTTTCCTGAAAAAATCTAAAAACTTTTCGTCAAGTAACCCCTCATCGTTCTTATCAATATTAGATATTCTATCTATTATTTTTTGTTCTATGTTGTCAGAGGGTTTTATTAACACATCCCTGGCAATTTTTAAATATTTACCAATATTATTCATAACAAAAATTTTATAACCTATTTTAAATTACAATGTAATAGATTTAAATTGTCAATTTTTGTTTCACTCAAACATTTATTATATTCCTGCATCTATTTTTTAATTTTTTCTTTTATCATTTTTCTTGCCCGGTGAATATTTGTCTTTACAGTTCCAATTGGCTTACCGGTTAGCTCCGATATTTCCCTGTAGCTGTAGTCCTGGAGATCTCTTAAAATAAGAGGTATCCTGTAACTTTCATCAAGACTTACTATAACTTTTAAAACATCTTTTACCGTTTCTTTATTAAAATAACTGTTTTCCAGGCTCTGATTGAACTTATTAAAAACAACCTCATATTCTTCAGTTATTTTTTCCAGGCTCACCTTCCTGTCCTTTGTTTTTGAATAAATTCTTAATTTATCAATACAGGTATTTACGGTAAGCTTTCTTATCCAGGTCTTAAAACTGGAAAGCCCCCTGAAGCCATTTATTGAAAGATATACCTTCACAAACACTTCCTGGCTAACATCTTCAGCATCATGGGTATCTCTTAATATAAAAAAGGCAGTGGTATATACGTACTTTGAAAATTGTCTTACCAGCTCTTCAAAAGCGGCTTTATCCCCCTTCTTCGACTTTTCTACCAGTATCTTTTCATCTACTTCGCGTGGCCGGTTTCCTTTATTTACCTTGCCCAATACCTTCCCTTCTCTGAATTTCGTTGCCCGTTTTCACTCTGCGGGAGTTTCGACCAGTGTGACTGTAACCTCAAAAACATCCTCGCCCCTATTTACTGTGATATTTATACTATCACCTACGTTATGTCTTAAGACCTGTGCAAATAACTCATAAGGGTTACTTACTTTCACCCCATCAATTTCTGTAATCACATCTCCTGTCCTTATACCTGCATCTTCCGCAGGGTACCCCGGTTCTACGTCACTGACATGCACCCCGGTAATCCCGGTATTGCTGTATGGATCCATCCTTATACCCATGTAAGGAATCTTTGCCTTTCCATATTTGATAATCTGATCTGCAATGCTGATAACCGTATTACCGGGTACAGCAAATCCGATTCCGGTATTTTCCCCTGATGACGATAATATTAGAGTATTAATTCCTATTACTTCGCCGCTTGAATTAACCAGCGGCCCTCCGCTGTTTCCCCTGTTTATAGCCGCGTCTGTCTGTATCAGATTAACAGGAATTGTGATGTCTCTCCCAATGGCACTTATTACTCCCATAGTTACGCTCTGTTGAAGACCGTAAGGACTTCCTATTGCAATAACCATGTCCCCTACTTTATAGCCATCATCTGTAGAAAAATCTGCGGCCTTTAACCCGTCTTTTTCTATCTTTATAACTGCCACGTCATAATTTTCCTCCGAACCTACCAGAACCGCGGGATATTCGCTCCCATCATATAAAGTTACCACCAGCTTTTCTGCTTTCCCGGCTACATGATTGTTAGTTATAATATATCCATCTTCGGTGTAAATAACACCCGAACCTATCCCCTCCTCCTCGTAAATCCTCCCAAAAATGTCCTGGGTCTTTACGGTCACTCCAATATTCACTACCGACGGGGTGATTTCTTCTACAACTTTACTTATTGCATCATCAAGCGCGGCCAGTATAAATCCTTCCGGGGCATCTATATCACTCGCAATGTTACTCTGCTCCCCGGTGCTCTGCTCCACGCTATTCTCTTCAGTACTCTGCCCGACACTCTGTTCTTCAGCCTCTGTGTTTTTTCTGAATAAATCCACAATAGTGACTCTATTTACCACAGCCAGAATTCCGAGCATGCTTATTCCGCCTATAACAAAAAAGATTATGGCAATCAGTATAATTATAAGGCCCTTTATAAAAAAGGACTTAAATCCACTGTCAGTGCTCACTTATTATCCTCCTTTGCTGCTAAAAAATAACTTTTACTCCGTCTCTCCGCTTTCTTCTATTTCTCCGGCAGTCTCCTCTTCTTCAGTTTCATCAACAGCTATGCTGCCCGACCTCAGCCTGAGAGCATCTTCCTGAATTTTTAATGCAGCGTCTGCAGGAAGAATATCTCCAGAGATAACGCTTTTCGCATTATCTCTTATAGCATCCCTTATCACCATTATAAGTTCCTCGTAGGGCTTGCCTCTGCACAACTTCGCCTGTTGAAAAGCATTATATACTATACTGTCGCTTCTTATTGCATCATTTCTATCAATATTTTTTAAAACCGGGAAAGTATCCGTACCTGAAGTCCACCCGATTTGCTCTTCTTCTGACAGTATAAACTTTAAAAATTCATTCACTGCCTCCAGCTCGCTTCCGTAACAATTGGCATTTATCATAAATCCGGTGCCTGAAATTAAGGGTGTGGGATTACTGCTTCCTTCCCATACCCGGGGTATTTGTGCTATTCCATAATTTATCCCTGCCTCCTCATATTCCCCTAAAAGGCTTATGCTGTCTATTATCATATGAACTTTTCCGCTCTTAAATGCCTCATTAATTTCGCTGTATTCAACATTGCGCGGCAAAATTTCTTCTTCGTTATATATATAATTTAAAAACTCCATGGTCTTTTCAGTCGCCTCATTTTCTAAGGTCAGTGAACTATAATTATATTCAACAATCCAATCCCCGTAGCCACCTATAAAAGGAATTATCCAGTCTGCTTCGTTACTGTTTAACATAAACCCATAAACCCCTTCTACATAATTATTTACCTCTTTACAATAAGATATGAGGTCCTCAAATCTTTCCGGGACTTTTTCTACAATATCTTTATTATAGAAAAATACTAAAAAATCATAACTTCTAAAAGGAATTATATATTTTCTACCATTATACTCAGAAATTTCTACCAGCCCGTCAAGTAACAAAGAGTAATCTAAAGCCTCCGCTGTCTCAGCTTCTATCTCTTTTATCACGTTTTCCGGAGCAAGTCTCTGTACCCCATCAAAATTAAGTAAAATCAGCTCGGGACCGGCCCCGGCGAGGCTTGCCGCTTCAAACTTGTCTTCAAGTTCCTCCTGGCTCCTGAAGTGCTCGGTATCTATTTCAATATAATTGTTCTCCAGGGTAAAACTTTCTATGCTTTCCATCAAAGCGAGTCTTCCCTTGGGCTCCAGGCAATCCCACAGCTCTATTTTTATATCTTTTTTCTCTTCCTCTGTCAATTCACTTTCCACGGCTTCCACCTGCTCCTCGCTTGCCTGCTCGCCTTCTTCTTCGCTTCCGGAGCTAATTATTCTGCAGGATATGCTGATTAACAATACACATAGAGAAGATATTATAAACAATAATATTAACTTAAAGAACCCTTTATCTTTAAACCTTAAAAAATTGAACATTTTCACCTCATTATTAAACCCTTACCCTGTTTACTTATAAAATCAGCATGCAACCCTATTATAAATGCTGATTTCAATTTATGAAACAATTTATATCATAAAATCACAAAGAATCACTGTCAAATATCTTAGTGTGCAAATTCAAAACTTTTTCAAATCTGTCAAAAAATGGATGGCATTATTCACCGGCAAAATTATAATTATTTTTTTATTTTCGTACTGATGAAGTATCTTAATTAAAAAATTGGTTAACAATTAAAACTTAAAAATCCTTTAAATATTCCTGCAGTCTGCTCCCTGCCCGTCTACAGGTTAAATTTATTTAAAAGATATAATTATTTTGACTTCTTAACGGCAACACTTTATTCTTTCTGACCGTAATAAGCGCTTTTGCCATGTTTTCTTAAATAATGCTTATCCAGAAGACTCTTCTTTATATTTTTAAGAGCCGGGTTAATTGTCAGTGAGTGAAATGCCATCTTTGCAATTTCTTCAAGAGCAATGCTTATTTCTACAGCGTCGTCTGCATCCCTGCCCCAGCTGAAAGGCCCGTGGCATGCTACCAGGACTGCCTTCATATCATTATGGTCCAGAGATTTAAAGGTATCCACAATTAATCTTCCTGTTTCCCGCTCGTAGTCCTTTATTATTGAACCATCGCTTATAACTTCTGTGCAGGGAACCTCTCCGTAAAAAAAATCAGCATGTGTTGTTCCCAGGCATGGTATAGCTTCCATTGCCTGTGCCCAGGCTGTTGCATATGTAGAATGGCTGTGTGCCACTCCTCCTATATCCGGAAAATTTTTATAAAGCTCCAGATGTGTTTTTGTATCGGACGAAGGATTCAGAGGGTTCAGACTGCCTTCCACTTTATTACCCTCAAGATCCAGCACCACTATATCCCTGTAAGTCATTTTTTTATATGGAACTCCACTTGGTTTAATGGCCATCAGGGACTTTTCCCGGTCAATTCCGGACACATTCCCGAATGTAAATGCAACCAGCCCGCTCAGATATAGTTTCATATTTGCCTTATAAACTTCTTTCTTTAACTTTAATATGTTCACTTTCTTAATTCATCCTCCAGCATTCCTCCCAGTTTCCTGTATCTTTCATATAATTTATTATAAACAGGAACATTGTTTCTGTCCGGATAATATACAGATTCTGATTCCGATACCATGTATTTCTGCGCTTCCTCAACTGAATTGTATATTCCGGCTGCTACAGCTCCAAAAATGGCTGCTCCCAGAGCCACTGACTGTTCCGATTTTGTTATTTTAACCGGCATATTAAGAACATCAGAAAGAACCTTCATTACCAATTTTGATTTTCTGGGCACTCCGCCTATAGCCACAATCTGATTAATACTTATATCCTCTTCGCAAAACCTCTCTAATATTGCTCTTGCACCTAAAGCAGTTGCCTCAACCAGTGTTCTGAAAAGTCCGGGAGCATCAGTCCCCAGAGTTATACCAAGAATCGCTCCCTTTAGTTTCTGGTCCGCATAGGGTGACCTTCTTCCATTTAACCAGTCAATTGCAATCAAACTATTATCTTCATCAGGTATTATCTCTGATGCTACCCCGGTGAGTTCAGGAAGAATTGAATCTACTGCCTGCCTTATTTCTTTCTCGCCAGACCTGCCAGAAAAATAGTGTTTCAGAGGCCATGAAATAAGATCTCTGAACCAGGAATAAACATCTCCGTATGCCGATTGGCCTGCTTCCAGACCAATCATTCCCGGAACTACCGAACCATCCACCTGTCCGCATATCCCGGATATTACCCTATCTCCTATCTCATCTTTTCTTACAACAGTTATATCGCAGCAGGAAGTACCTATTATCTTTACAAAAACACCGGGCTTAACTCCTGCCGCAACCGCTCCCATATGGGCGTCATAGGCTCCGACTGTTACTGGTATATTCTCCTTTAAGCCCAATTTTTCTGCCCATTCTCTGGATAACCCTCCGGCAGGGTTATCCGAAGTATACGTTCCGGTATATAATCTTTCCCGCACCCCTGAAAGCAATGGCGACACTTTTACCAGAAACTCTTCAGGAGGCAGTCCTCCCCAGGAAGCATGCCACATTGCCTTATGTCCCGCTGCGCACCTGCTCCGCTTCATTTCCAGAGGGTTTAAATTTCCGGTAAGCAACGCAGGTACCCAGTCCGCATGCTCAACCCATGAGAAAGTCGCTTTTCTTACTGTGTCGTCTTCTTTAAATATATGTAGAATCTTAGCCCAGAACCACTCTGAAGAATACACGCCACCCTCATATCTGGTATAGTCCTCTCCTCCCCATGTCCTGGCAGTCTTATTTATAAGCTCTGCTTCTTCAACCGGGGTATGGTCCTTCCACATTACAAACATGGCATCCGGGTTTTCGCAAAACTCTTCTTTTAGAGCAAGTGCGCTCCCCTCTCTATCCACCGGTCCGGCTGTTGAGCCGGTTGTTGCCAAACCTATAGCCGCAATATTATTTTTTACATGTAAGGGCACTTCCTTTAAAGCATCCGATATTGATTCTTCCAGAGATTCAATATGGTCCAGAGGATGCTGCCGGAACTGGTTATTTTCGGGAGTACAAAATTTTCCTTCTGCCCATCTTTTAAAATTAGAAACAGCGGTTGATAATTCTTCTCCACTTGCTGCATCCACAATAACCGAGCGAACAGAATCAGTACCAAAATCCAAGCCTATTACATATCTGGATTTTTTCATAATACCTCTTTCAGAATTATGGTTTATAGCTTATTTAAATCCTGCTTAATTTCTTCTTTATAATATAATGACCCGCAATATTGGAATTATCCAGGTCAAAAATATTGTCAAAGACGATAGACGCCGCTCCTATAATACCCACATTGTCTCCCATTTCAGAGAATCTGATATTATAATTATCTTTAACTTTGGGAAACGTATTTTCAGAAACTGACTTTTTCACTATCTTTAAATATCTTTCTCCAAATTTAATAACCTCCCCGTGGATTATAACAAGTTCAGGATTAAACATCTTAATTGTATTTGAAATCCCTATTCCAAGATATTTAGCGTTATTTTCCACATTTCTGGTAACTATCTCATCGCCCTCATTATAAAGCCCGAAAAGGCCCTCCAACTCTAACTTATCTTTCCCGTACATAGAAGACTTACCGCTTTTTTTAATATCATCTGAAATATCTTCCAGAAGAGAACTTGTTGAGCACAGAGTTTCAAGACAGCCCACATTGCCGCAGTGGCATACTCTTTTACCTCCAAGGTTGGTTATTATATGACCCACTTCACCTGCCATTCCCTTATTCCCGATAACAAGCTTATTGTCTATAAAAACACCTGTACCTATACCTGTCCCGGTTTCAAAACATACGAAATCTCTTATATCTTTCGCCAGCCCATATTTTTTTTCTGCAATTGCCTGTACCCTGCATTCATTCTCAATAAAAACGGGTAGGTCTATTTTTTTTTCTATTATTTCCTTTAGTTTTATATTGCTCCACCCGCTAAGGTTTGGTGAGAAAATAACCAGGCCATTTTTACCATCAACCAGACCGGTAGCTCCGATCCCAATTCCTATTATGCTTTCCTTATCAACGCCGGATTTTTTTATGATTTCCTTTAATTTATTAGTTAACTTATCTATAACAGCTTCAGGCCCAAGCCACTCTTCAGTTGGTATTTTTGTCATCTCAATTATGCTTGAGCTCAAATCAGTTAGAGCAATTCTGATATTCTTTACTCCTATCATTACTCCTAATATATAACCGGCTCTGACTCTAAATTGAAGAAGTACTGCTTTTTTACCACCGGATGGAGTAGAATCACTTTTACCAATCTCTTCTATTAGGCCTTCCTCGATAAGTTCCCCAATATATGCAGAAGTAGTAGGACGGCTTATTTTAAGCTGTCTCGATATGTCGATCCGGGAGATCTGTCCCACATCTATTACTATTTTAAGTATGTTCTTCTTATTTATTTCTTTCAGTGAAATATTATTTTTTTCTTTTTGGTAAACCATAATAAAAAAATTATAGCATTTAATTACAATTTATCATTTATATATTTTTTGGTATTTATAATATCAAAACTCAGACTTCTATAATATCTATTCCCGCAAATTTACAAAAATCTTTCATTTCCTTCCTCAAATCTCCGTACATCTTACTGGCATGATGTATAAAGCCTTACTCTATTATGGTTCTATAAAGCTTTTTTAAATCTTTTACTTTAACCCATTTCCAGGAACCCCTGAGTGTTCTATTATCAGGTACTGCTTTATATTTAACTATTATAAATAAAATAATTATTTTATTTAATTATTTTATTTAACTAATGTAAAAATTTTCCTTTTTAAATAAAAAGACATATGTTAGTCAGTTTAACTAACTAAACATATATTGTCAATATTTAGTTCTTTTATTTTCTTTTATACCAATCTCACTGATATTATTTATCAGTTATATCTAGAGCGTAGTTCACGTAAAGCCGCTGCTTTTTGGATTCTACACTCAGCAATATATAAAACCCTTTGACCGTGATTATCCGCACTCCAGGGCCCTTTCAGCTACCCTTGTTTCTCGGCCTTTTTCTTGCCCTTCAGCCAGGGCGGTAAAGCAATTCTGAATTTCCTCCCGCCACGCAACGATATAACAATGCCTTGCAGTACAATGAAGAGATACAGCAAGAGCCCGCTTACCATCGCTTGAAGGTTTGATTGGATACCAGCCGCACGGATCAGTTCGTTGATTACCAGAAGGGTCAGTGCGCCTATCGGCGCGCCAAGCAGGTTCCCCACGCCGCCGTTGAGCAGAATTCCGCCTATTATATTCGAGGCTATTGCTTTTAATTCGAACAATGCCCCGTTTCCGATATTACCTGCTCCTGTTGTCATGATGAACACAAAGCCTGCGATGCCGGCCGTCAATCCGCTTATCAAGTATGAGAAGAATATCGTTCTCTTTACGTTGATACCGAGAATCCGAGCGCTCTGAATATTGCCGCCAACAGCGTAGACATTGCGCCCGAAACGCGACCACTTCATAAGGGCGGCGAAGAGGACAACAAGGACCACCAAAACTATGACGCCTGGTTTGATTTGACACGGGATGAAAACGCCTAGTCTGTTTTGCGTGCCAAGCCAGGGAATCATTATTTTAAAATCCCGCAAGGCAACAAAAGCAGGCATAGTCACGTTGATCGGTTCTCTGTGGAGTGTCGTCAGCAGTCCTTGCGCTAAGAATAACCCTGCCAGCGTTATGATAAATGGCTGTATTTCAAGATAGGCAATAAGATATCCCTGCAAAAGACCAAACGCGATACCTATACCCAGCGCGAGAAGTAAGGCGCCCCAAATGCTCCCCATTTCCGATTCCAGCAACATGGCACAGGCCATGGTTACCAGGCCACACACCGCGCCGATGGAAATGTCTATGCCGCCTACGATCATAACTACGCACAGACCAAGTGTCAGGATGATGAGCGCAGCGTTCAGGTTGAACAGGTCAAAGAAGGTCTGAAACTGCATGAAACTGCCCGGAAAACTTATAACGGCAAGCAAGTACATCAGTACAAATATGACCGCGGCGATGATAAACAGAAGATTCGAATTCGATAGTCTTGTTTTTGGTTTGGTTTCATTCATAGATTCTATCCTACTCCTCCTTCACAGATTGTGTTGCACTTCTCTTTAGTACGCTTCTAAATCTCCCGGTTCGAATCCTGTTTATGACTTTCCCGGCAAAAACCCTAACCACAGGCGATCCAACTACCATGAGAATGATAATGAATACTGCCTTGAAGGCCTTAATCGTCTCGGTTTCTATCTCCAGCCTGAGCAGGGTCCTATTCAGAATCTCTATAGTGTACGCGCCGATAATAGAACCGGTGATGCTGAACTTTCCGCCGGAGAGCTTGTTTCCGCCTATTGCTACGGCGAGAATCGCGTCCATCATGATAAACTTGAGCAGATTGACACTGTCATGGCGCCCCGCCTTGTTAACTGCGATGAAACCTGCGACCGCGGTACAGATTCCCATAATCAAAAAGGTCAGGAATATAATCTTTTTCGGGTTGATACCGTTCAGACGCGCAGCACTTGGGTTGATTCCCACAGACTCAATATAGAGCCTGAGATTCGTGGTCTTTAGTACCACTGCAACGATCGCAATGAAGACGACGGTCAGGATTATTGGAGTCTGTATTGGCACTCCCGGTATTACGGTGCCGATTTGATTCGATATATCGTTCGCCAGTATGGGAGACAATTTGCCGTCAATCATAAAAGCGATGGACCTGCCCCCCATAAACAGTATAAGGGTCGCAACCATCGGCTGAACCCTGAATATGGAGACCAGGGTGCCGTTGAATACGCCGATGACTAACCCGGCCACGCAGCTTAAGAGGAAAGCCGCTACTATGGTCAACAAGGTGGCCTCACCAGCATTTAAGACGAACCAGACAAATACTGCGGAAGTAATGGTGGCGGCCGCACCTATGCCTATGTCCTGCCCCTGTGAGGCCGCAGTAACCAGGGTCATACCTATTGACAGAATAACCAGCTCCGAGGCGCCAAACAGGATATTCGGTATGTTCCCGTAAAGTGCCCCCTTTACCATGGTAAAGCTGAAGTAATCGGCTCCCCTTATCAGATTAATCACAATGAGGAGCACCAGAACAGAGAGGGGAAGGAATAGATTAGATAAGTTATATAAGTATGCTTTTAATCTTAAGTGTATTTCTGACCTTTGCATATTTATCCACCTCCCCGGGCTATCATGTGCATAACATCGTGTTCCGTCACATCCATTCCACTGAGTTCTCCGACAATTTCACGGTCCTTCATAACGATCATTCGAGAGCAGGTTCGAAGCATTTCGTCAATTTCTGAAGATATGAATGTCAGGCTCATTCCCTCTTCAGCGAGCTCGAGCACAAGTTTTTGAATATCCACCTTGGTTCCGACATCGATTCCCCGTGTGGGTTCATCGAGGATCAGGTATATGGGGTGCGTAAGTAGCCAGCGCGCTAGAATGACCTTCTGCTGATTGCCGCCAGAAAGAGATGCGATTGGCGTGTCGATGGACGGTGTTTTAATGCTCAGTTTCTGTATATACTGGTTAGAAAATTCCTCAGCCTGTTTCCTCGAAAGAGGCCTAAAAAAGCTTTTCATGACCTGCAAGGCTAGAATAATGTTGTCGCGAACCGAAAGCTCGTCAATGATTCCGTCGCCTTTGCGGTCCTCTGGTAGATAGCCGATTCCCTGTTTCATGGCGTTTAGGGGCGATTTGATCTTCACTTTCTTACCTTTCATTTTGACTTCACCGCCCGTCACCTTGTCTGCGGCGAAGATTGCGCGAGCACTTTCGCTGCGCCCGGAGCCGATCAGCCCGGCAAACCCATTTACCTCGCCTTTTTGTATAATGAAATCGAATGGCCTTACCCCGGCGGCACTCGAAAGTGCCGTAGCCTCGTATACCGGCACACTGCTGTCAGATTTAAGCGGCTCATGTTTTTTTATCTTAGAGACATCACTCAGTGCCTTCCCCATCATCTTCGAGATAAGCTCGATTTGGGGAAGCGCAGATGCCTGGTATTCGCCGATCAACGCTCCATTGCGAAGCACCGTAATCTTGTCGCTGATCTTGTATACCTGATCAATAAAGTGGGTAATGAAGATGATCCCCACACCCCTGGACTTAAGTTCGAGCATGAGGTCGAAGATTTTTTTCACCTCATCTTCGTCAAGTGAAGACGTCGGTTCATCAAGAATGAGAATCTTGCAGTCCATATCGACCGCGCGGGCAATCGCAATCATCTGCTGGACCGCCAGCGAACAGCTTGAAAGTTCCTGGGTCGGGCTCGCTGGAATACCGAGGGAGTCGAGCATTTGTGCCGCCTTTTCGTTCATCTGCTTCCATTGAACGAAAGTGTATTGGCCGCGACCTATAAACATATTCTCCGCCACGGTCAGATTGTGGCAAAGCGCCATTTCCTGATAGACCGTACCGATTCCCATGTC